>JAGLUW010000023.1 GCA_023134145.1 Sulfuriflexus sp.
GTTGAGGCCACCGCCGAAAGCAGACATAAAAAACGGAGCCAATAGGCTCCGTTTTTATTTAACTTTTGGCGAAAACTCTAAAGTTTAAAACAACGCCGAGTTAACCCAAAAGTGTGTCGCGATACTTGCCGCATAACCAAGCGCAATCACTGGCATCCATTTCAGATGACCAAAGAAGGTGTACTGTCCACGAGCTTGTCCCATAAGAGCAACACCTGCGGCAGAACCAATCGATAGCATTGAACCACCAACACCTGCGGTAAGCGTCACTAATAACCATTGGCCGATCGACATGTCTGGGTTCATGGTAAGTACTGCAAACATCACTGGGATGTTATCAACGACTGCGGATATACCACCAACAGCGATATTGGCATTGGTTGCGCCCCATTGTGTGTACATGATTTCAGAAGCAACACTTAGATAACCTAAGAAGCCTAGACCACCAACACAGGCAACAACACCATAGAAGAAAAATAAGGTATCCCACTCGGCACGGGCAACAGGTTGGAAAACATCGAATGCAGCCGGTGTACCAATATCGGCACAAGAATCTATGCTAGCTGGAGGGTCTTCTTTGTGAGCCGTTTTCTTTAGGTAGTAACCGAAGAACTGCAAGTAAGCCAAACCAGTTAACATACCGATAACAGGAGGTAGGTGTAAGAAGTTATGGAATGACACGGCAGTCATAATGGTCATTAAGAACAAACCAATAATCATCCATGCGCCACGTTTCATTTTTATCGCTTCACCTGTAGATGTTGGGTGCTCATTGGGAACCGCAAAATGCATGATGGCCGCCGGAACAACAAAGTTAACCGCAGATGGAATAAATAATGCAAAGAATGCTGCGAAATCAACGATGCCTTTTTGCCATACCATTAATGTTGTGATGTCGCCGAAAGGTGAGAAGGCACCACCGGCATTGGCTGCAACGACAATATTGATACAAGCAAGGCTGACAAATTTGGTGTTTGTACCACCGACGGCAAGTACCACCGCGCACATTAATAATGCAGTAGTCAGGTTGTCAGCAACAGGTGATATGAAGAAGGCCAGAATACCCGTGATCCAGAACAGTGCGCGGAAACCAAAACCAGACGCAACCAACTTAGCACGTAGTGCTTCAAATACTTGGCGCTCTTCCATCGAGTTAACATAGGTCATTGCAACAAGTAGGAACAACATCAATTCTGCATATTCAAGCAAGTTGTGACGTATAGCGTGTTCTGGTAATTCTGGAGGCAAGCCACTGGCTTGGTAAGTCCACGCAATCATTCCCCAGATAATACCGGCTGCAAGAATAACGGGTTTGGATTTACGCAAATGCGTGAATTCTTCAGCCATAACGAAAATGTAGGCAACAACAAAGATACCAATGGCAAAGAAACCAACTGTGCTATTAGTTAAATCTACTGGCATTGCATCCACCGCCACCGCCATGCCGGGTAGCATGGCAAGTAGGGCGAAGAGTACAGACTTCATTATAGGATTAGATAAGTTCATAACAGTCCTTTAGAAGATTAGGTTCATCATTACCATCATAACGACTAGGAATAGAATGGTCATGATACCACCCGCACGCATAAAGTCAGCTACACGGTAGCCTGCTGGCCCCATAATAAGTGCGTTAACTTGGTGGGTAGGAATCAAGAATGAGTTCGATGTCGCAATGGCAACGGTCAATGCAAACATAGCTGGGCTTGCGTCAATACCGATAGCGATGTTTACCGCTAGAGGAACAAGTAATACTGTCGCACCAACATTCGACATCACCAAGGTGAAGAACGTTGCTAGTACGGCAACGGCAGCTTGAATGACCCAGATTGGTTGATCGCCAACAACTAAGAGAACTTGTTCAGCAATCCATTTTGCTGTGCCTGATGTTTCAACGGCAAGGCCAAGCGGGATTAATGATGCGAGCAAGAATACTGTTTTCCAGCTTACTGCTTCATAGGCTTCTTCAATGGTTAGAACTTGTGACAAGATCATGCCAACTGCGCCAGTTAATAAGGCAATTGATAAACGTAGATCAGTAAACAATACTAAGCTTAATGCGATAGTGAAAAAGAATGTTGCCCAAAGTAATTTTTCAGGGCGAAGTTTTTCTGCGCGAGGATATTCGGTTGTAACAACAACAAAGTTACGATCGCTTTCAAGGCGTTCCAGCATATCCCAATGAGTATGAACGACTAAGGTGTCACCCGCTTGGAATGGAATATTACGAATATCATCACCTTCGCGCATGGTTTCGCCATCACGATGTAAACCGATCATGGCGAGGCCGTATGTTTTACGCATCCATAGGTCACAGGCACTCTTACCAATTAAGTTAGAGCCAGGTGGGATAACAATTTCAGCAATACCGGCTTTGCTTGGTGCAAGTGAATCTGAGAAAGAACGAAGTGATTTACGTTTCTTTAATTCAAATTTCGCAACGAAGTCATTAAGGTCATTAGGATCAGCAACAACACCTAAAACCATACCTTCTTCAATTTGTGTATCACGTGCTAATGAACCTGGACCAACGCGGCTATCACCACCCGTACGTTTGCTAGCAATAACACGAATGCGGTTAGCGCGTTCGATATCATTTAATTCCATGCCAACGAGCTTGCTACCATCGGTAACAACAATTTCAGACATTGAGTAATCTACTTTGTAGATGTCTCGGAAGTACTGCATTGGATCTGCGCCAGTGGTACTGCTTTCGCTTTTAGTTGTAGGTAGAACAAAACGGCCTGCAACAACAAAATAAATAATACCAGTAGCAACTAAGGCTAAGCCAATTGGCGTAACCGAAAACAAACCCCATGTTTCCATTTGTTGGTCAGCAGGTAATGCTTGGTTAGAAGTAAGGATTAAATCGTTAAGCAAAATTAGTGGGCTTGAACCAACCATGGTCACCGTGCCACCAAGAATCGCACAAAAACCCATTGGCATAAGTAGGCGAGACATGGGTAAACCAGAACGTGCCGAGATACGCGATACAACCGGTAAGAATAAAGCTGCAGCACCGACGTTTTGCATGAATGAAGAAATGATCGCAACCGTTGAAGAAATGATTGGGATAATACGAGCTTCAGATGTACCCCCGGCTTTAAGAATAAAAGCAGCAACCTTACTCATTAAGCCGGTCTTATCTAAGCCTGCACCAATAATCATCACCGCAATAATCGACATAACCGCGTTAGAAGCGAAACCATCAAAGATATGTTGTGTATCGACAAGACCTTGTTCTAATCCCATCAGCGGGGCGAGCAGGGAAGTGAGCCCGAGTATCACCATGATCGATACAGCAGCAACATCAACACCAACAATTTCAAAGGCGAATAAATAAATAGTTAGAACTAAAATTGTACATACCCAAGCAATTTGAATTGTCGGTACAACCCAAGCTAAATAAAGAGACAGTACTGTAAAGAGTACGGCAGCAATTACTTGCTTCTTGCTTAGGCCTGTTGGGGCGCGGGTTTGTTCTTCATCGGCCAGGGCGATCATATTTCGAATCCTTAATAACAAAAGTTGGTTGCGGTATTGATGTAAATAGCTACGCGCAAATCGCATCTTGTGACGCTCTATATATAGAACACCATGCCCAGCTTTATATGGGCAGTTCGAATATTCCCAAGAGGAAACAATAAGACTGGATACAGATTTGCTCAAAATAATGAGGGACAGTTAAATCCCTGCAAGGACGCGTAATTTAGAGACTTTTCGTCAACTATACAAATGAATCAAAATATACTAATATTCCAAAATGGAATATAAAAAACTTCCCGATCTAAAAGGTTTAGTCACGTTAAAAGCAGTGGTTGAACTGGGTGGTGTTGATGAGGCTGCGAAAGAGCTTAATATTGGTCAACCTGCTGTGACTAAGCGTTTGCGGGCACTTGATAACTGTTATGGCGTGCCATTAATGCTCCGAGAAGGGCGCCGATTAGAGCTAAGTTCAGCAGGTGAGCGTGTTTATCAGTATGCGAGGCTGGTGATTGACCACCAAACCTCACTGATGGATGATCTTGATCAGCTACGGGCAGGGCAGAATAAGCTCCGTTTGGAGGCCACTTTTGCGATTGGTGAACATGTATTGCCTGAACAATTGCTGCGTTTTGCTGAAACTTGGCCTCAATATCGTATTGAAAGCCGATTAGGCTATACCCGCCGTATTCAAACCCGCCTTGCGACAGGTCTGGCCGACATGGCCTTATTAGAACAAGCCCCCGATCACCCTGATATATTGGTTCAAAAATGGCTTGATGATGAATTACTCTTGGTCTGTGGTCCAAATCATCCATTATGGGGTTCAGGCGCGCTTGATAAGTCTGAACTTGTGAATCTTGATTATGTATTGCGTGAAACGAAATCATCAATGCGTACGGGATTAGATAAGGCCTTGCGTGAGATAGGCATTGAAGAAATTCCAACCGCAATGGAAGTGGGGTCAACGCATACGATTGTCGAAATTCTTGGCCGAGGGCGTTATGTGAGTTTCTTGCCACGTTTTGCCGTACAAGAATCACTTGATGCGGGATCTTTGTATCATATTAAAACGACAGGCTTGGATATTAAACGAACACTCTGGATTGCACGGAGCCGTGCCAATATTCAAAACCCAGTTGCTGATGCCTTTGTTGATGTGTTGCTAGGAAATCATTGACGCGGGACACTGTTCAAACCATTATTTACATAATGATCTCCAATTCTGATCTTTTAGGTATTTGATTCCTAAATAGGGCTGAGGAAATACACGACCATGGACTTTGAATGGGTTGCCATAGCATTTAGTGATGTCTCCTGGATTTCCCTTGCCTTTTTTCTAGGTTTTTTAGCTAGGCTGATTAGTTTACCTCCATTGGTTGGTTTTTTAGTTACCGGTTTTGTACTTAATTACTTAGGTATTACAAGCGGGGAGATGCTAGCAAAACTTGCTGATTTGGGTATCACGTTATTGCTGTTTACCGTTGGTTTGAAGCTCAATTGGAAAACGTTAATAAGACCACAGGTGTGGTCAGTGACGGTAATACATATTGCATTAATTGTTGGACTTTTTGGTGCAGCTATCTTTGGTTTAGTTTTACTAGGTGCTCCTCTTTTTTCTGGTTTGGATCTTAAACTTTCGCTAATGCTTGCTTTTGCATTAAGTTTTTCAAGTACTGTATTTGTAGTGAAAACACTGGAAGAAAAAGGAGAGATGAGATCCTTGCATGGGCGTATTGCGATCGGTATTTTGGTTATACAGGATTTAGCAGCTGTTATTTTCCTAGCCGCCTCCACCGGTGCATTTCCATCTCTGTGGGCATTACTATTATTTTTGCTTATTCCGTTACGTCCAATGTTTCATTATTTTTTACAAAAGATAGGACATGGCGAGTTATTAATTCTTTATGGTCTCGTTCTGGCTTTGGGTGGGGCAGAACTTTTTGAGTTAGGCGGAGTGAAGGATGATCTGGGTGCGCTTGTTATGGGCGTGTTGATATCAACTCACCCAAAATCAAATGAGATGGCAAAATCCTTGCTTGGGTTCAAGGATCTATTTCTTGTAGGCTTCTTCCTAACCATTGGCATGTCAGGACAACTTTCATTGGAAGCGTTGTATATTAGTTTGCTGTTGGTGCCATTCGTTTTTGTGAAATCAGCACTGATTTTTTCCTTAATGACTCGATTCAAATTACGCGCGCGAACGGCCTTATTAGCAACATTAAATCTGAGTAATTACAGTGAATTTGGTTTGATCGTTGTCGCTATTGGTGTGACTAATGGTTGGATGGATGGGCAATGGTTAGTGATTTTTGCCATTACACTTTCTGTCTCTTTTATTATTGCTGCACCATTAAATAGCAAAGATGACAGAATTTACAACGCCTACAGAAATTTTTGGCGAAAATTTCAATGTAAAGAACGGCTTTCTGATGATATTTTATTAGATACATCGGGGGCAAGCATAGCCGTCTTTGGTATGGGCAGGGTTGGTAGTGGTGCATATGATAAAATGCGTGAACTTCATGGTGAAACAGTTGTAGGTATTGATTTTGATGCCGAACTTATTCATGGACACGAGTTAATGGGTAGAAAAGTTTTACATGGTGACCCAAGTGATGCAGACTTTTGGGATAAAATAGAGAGAGACCACAGCATAAAACTTGTTATGCTGGCATTGCCGAACCTTCAAGCAAATTTGGATGCGCTGGAGCAATTACAGAAAATATCCTTTACTGGTAGTGTTGCTGCCACAGCACGGTTTCCAGATGAGGTGAAGTTGCTACAACAAGCAGGTGCGACGGCGGTGTTCAATATTTATACTGAAGCAGGTGCCGGATTTGCGGAACATGTTGAAATTAATAATATGGTTTAACGAGATATCGAGTTAATGAAAAAAATATTTAAAAATGAATACACTGCGCCATGGGAAAAGGCTTTTGATAAAGTCCTAACTCCGTTCGATGAATTTATTCATCGGCAAACTACCAGTGGCGTCCTGCTTATGCTGTGTGGTGCTATCGCTCTTTATCTTGCCAATAGCCAGTGGAATGAAGTGTATCACCATCTGCTGCAAATACCTTTTACGATAGGCGTACCAGAGTTCCAGTTATCGAAGTCAATTCATCATTGGATAAATGACGGATTAATGGCACTATTTTTCTTCGTCATCGGCTTAGAGCTTAAACGTGAAATTTTAGTTGGCGAGCTTGCCGATCCCAAAAAAGCTTTATTGCCAATCATTGCTGCAGTGGGTGGCATGTTAGTGCCGGTTTTAATCTACGTCAGTATTAATCCAAGTGGAAATACTCTTGATGGCTGGGGCATACCAATGGCAACGGATATTGCTTTCGCCTTGGGAACGTTGGCATTACTTGGCAAACGAATTCCTAAAAGCTTACTCACTTTTTTAGTTGCGCTAGCTATTGTGGATGATCTTGGTGCTGTGGTTGTTATTGCTTTGTTTTATACAGAAACAATCAGTGTATCTGCATTAGTGGTTGCAGCAATAATGTTGTTTATATTAATTTCATTAAATCTTGGTGGAATTCGTCGTTCGTCTCCTTATGTTTTCTTTGGCATGATACTTTGGATTGCGATGTTAAAAAGTGGTGTGCATGCAACGCTTGCCGGTATCTTTTTAGCCTTTACTATTCCTATGCGACCTAAATATGATCCGGCTCGCTTTTTATCGCGCATTCATGAATTGATTGGGAAGATTCAGCATGCATATAAACGTGAACCAAATATTATTAAAAATGATGAATTGCGCTTTCGCGTGCGGTCATTGGGTGAGGGGGTGCATTTAGTACAAGCGCCAGCACAAGTTATGGAGCGTAAGATGCACATACCTTCAGCTTATTTTATTATACCGATATTTGCCTTGGCCAATGCCGGTATTCCCATTGAGTGGTCATCGTTGTCAAGTGTTGTTACGCACCCGGTATCAATGGGTATTGCCGCTGGCTTGGTTATTGGGAAATTAATAGGTATTGCCGGGTTTGCTTGGCTTGCGGTAAAGGTTGGTTTAACAACATTGCCGCATGATTTGAATTTCAAACATATAATCGGCGTGGGCTTAATGGGTGGTATTGGTTTTACTATGTCGATATTTATTGCTGAATTGGGCTTCGCTCATCAAGCCGAGGCTCTTCTCATGGCGAAAACAGGCATTCTTATAGGATCTATTTTTGCTGGTGGCGCAGGTTTTCTTTGGTTATACCTGACGTCTTCTAAACCAAGCGAATAGTAGAGGCACGGTGTCGTATTATTTGTTGTATCTATTATATGCGCACTAAAATATCGTTTAAATTTAGTCGTGATTTTGGAAGTTTTGCATTGTAGTCATCGTCGGGATGATGGTAACCAATTGCTAACGCCACATCACACTGATATCCATTAAGCTCTTTTTTGAACTCTTCGTTTACTAACTCAATATCAATGCCTTCTATCGGTGTGGAATCTATTCTAAGACGAGCCAAGGTATGCAGGACGTTGCCAAAAGCGAGATAGGTTTGAGCTTTTGTCCAACAACTTGTGTCACCGGCTTCATCGGTATTAACTTCGGCAAATACAAACACATCAAAGGCACTGTTACGATCTTCTTGTGTGATTCGTTTATCTTCAATGCTTTTGTCTATGACTTTGGCGTAATCATCACGTGTGTAATGTGGGTTGTAAGCAAAGAGTATAATTTGTGAACTGTCAAACACATGAGGTTGGTTATATTCATGTTTATGAATAAATGTTTTACTCATGCGTTCTCTTGCTGCACTGCCCTCAATAACGATAAATCGCCATGGTTGCGAGTTAATGGATGAAGCAGAGAGGCGCATTGCCTCGAATAGAACATCAAGATCTTGTTGCGGAATTTTTCTTGTTGCATCGTATTTTTTGGTGGCATGTCTCCAGAGGAGATCCTCAATAATAGGATGTTTCATGTTTGGCCTTTAATATTAATTTTCTTTAACGATATGCAAGGATTTCTTCAGCGCATCAAGCAATGAAAGTTTTGCATCATCGGTATCTTCTTGTTTAATAACACCTTGCTCTGTTAGCATTTTATAAACTTGTTCTTTACAGCCAACTAGGTAGGCTTTCCGGCCACTGTCATGGGCATCATGCAAAATATCATCAATGGCACGCGTTGATGTGTAATCAATTTGTGGCACGTCGGATAGATCAATAATAAGTGCATCGTAACCAGAAAAATCAACAATACCTTTTGCCATGCTCTTTGCAGCACTAAAACTCATTGGGCCTTTGATATGGAAGTAGAGAATACGACCATCAGCGTCATTAAGAATCGCGGCTTCTTCTTCGCTAAGATGTTTAATGTCATCAGCAGAGGTCGCCGTGGTTGTCGATTTCATTTGCAGTGTGGTTATACGTTGCATGAGCAGGAAGGACGCCATGATCATACCAAGGGCGACGGCCATAATGAGATCTATAAATACGGTACAGAATAAAACCGTAAACATGATCATCATGCCTGCTTTGGGTGCGGTCTTGATGCGTTTTAGATAATCCCAGTCGATAATATCCGTGCCGACTTTGATTAAGATTCCGGCTAAGAGTGCATGTGGGATATAACGTGCAACTGTGCCTGCACCTAAAATGATGGCAAGCAAAACTAAGGCATGCAATGCACCAGATATGGGGGTTGAACCACCGGCACGAATATTGACGACTGTTCGCATTGTTGCACCTGCACCAGGAAGACCACCAAAGAGTCCAGCAACGGTATTACCAATACCTTGGCCAATCAACTCACGGTTTGATCTATGGTAGGTACGCGTCATGTTGTCGGCAACCAGTGAGGTGAGTAATGAATCAATAGAACCCAGTGCCGCTAAGATGAGTGCCGACTTAAGCATGCTGCCGAGTAACTCTAATTCGAAAACAGGTAGTTGTGGCACAGGGATGCCGGTTGGGATATTACCGAGAACAGAAACGCTGCCCATAAGGTAGAGGTCTTTACCATTGGCAACACTGCTGGTGATGTCGCCACTTTGCCAAAAATACAGCACTAGGGTACCCGTTATAAGGGCAACCAGAGGTGATGGAATGATGCTACTAATTCGTTTAGGTAAGAAATAGACAATCAGTAAGGCGAGTCCAGCAATCATTAGAGAAGAGTAAACAGGCGAACTTATTGCGTCCGGCATAGCATTAATCGCAGCAAGTGTTCCTGATTGTTGAGCATGACCTAATAAGGGGCCAATTTGTAACAAGATAATGATGACGCCGATGCCTGTCATAAAACCGGAGATAACGGGGTGAGGGATCAGATTGATGTATTTACCGAGTTTTAAGATGCCGAATAGTATTTGTAATAGGCCGCCCATAATTACCACGGTAAAGGCGATGGCTGCGGCATAGGCAGGATCATCTGGGAATTTGTCAAAATACTCCATGAATATGAGGGCCATCACCACCGTCATGGGGCCGGTTGGGCCAGAAACTTGTGCAGACGTGCCTCCGAACAGAGCAGCAAATAGGCCAACAAAAATGGCGCCATAAATACCTGCAATTGGGCCAACGCCTGAGGCAACACCCATACCAAGTGCAAGGGGAAGGGCAACCACCGCAGCGGTTAAACCACCGGTGATATCACCGCGAATATTATTAAAATGAAGACCGTGGACAAATTGCACTAATGACACCCTGATTTACTGGTTATTTTCTCGAAGCGAGTATACATCAGGGCGTTACGTGGGCATACCGACGCGGTATAATGAGTAAAAATAGAGACAAAGATACAAATAAAAAGTACGCAATGAGCATTCCTAAAAAAACACTTGAGCGCGCAGCTAAACTTCACGAGCAGCTGAATTATCATAATCACCGTTATTATGTGCTGGATGATCCGCAGATACCGGATATTGAGTACGACATGATGCTGCGAGAGTTACAGGATCTTGAAGCACAGTATCCGAAACTATGTAGTCCAGATTCGCCTACGCAACGTGTCGGCGCTGCTCCATTATCGAAGTTTTCTGAGGTTAAACACGAAGTACCTATGTTGTCGTTGGGCAATGTGTTTTCTGAGGATGAATTGAATGACTTTGATCGTCGTTGCAGAGAAGGGCTCGATAACGACAATATTGAATATGTTGCTGAACCTAAGTTAGATGGTTTGGCGATCAGTCTCTTATATAAAGAAGGCCTACTTATTCGTGCCGCAACCCGTGGCGATGGGTCAACCGGTGAAGATGTTACGGCGAATGTGAAAACCATTGGTGCGATTCCATTGCGCCTGAGCGGAAAGAATATTCCTGATGTTATTGAAGTACGTGGTGAAATTTATATATCGAGTGATGGGTTTGAAGCATTAAATGCACGCCAACGAGACAAAGGCGAGAAGACCTTTGCAAATCCACGAAATGCCGCCGCAGGTTCGTTACGTTTATTAGACTCGAGTATTACTGCACAACGACCACTGACGATGTATTGCTATGCGGTGGGTGCTTGTAGCGATGGCGTGCTTGCTGATACGCACAGTGATGTACTCGAACAACTTCGTGCATGGGGCTTACGCGTTTCACATGAACATGCTGTGGTGCAAGGCGCGAAAGGTTGCTACAAATATTACGAGAAGTTATTAGAACGCCGAGACAAATTGCCGTATGAAATCGATGGCATCGTTTATAAGGTTAATCGTTTTGATCAACAGCAAACCCTAGGTTTTGTTTCTCGTGCGCCACGTTGGGCGACTGCACATAAATTTCCTGCACAAGAAAAAACTACTCAACTACTCGCGATTGATATTCAAGTAGGGCGTACGGGTGCATTAACACCAGTTGCACGACTTGAGCCAGTTGAGGTGGGTGGTGTAACCGTTACGAATGCGACCTTGCATAACCAAGATGAAATTGAACGTAAAGACGTGCGTGTTGGTGATACCGTTATTGTACGTCGTGCGGGTGATGTTATTCCCGAAGTGGTGGGCAGTGTTACTTCAAAACGTAAGAAGGGCGCACGCAAGTTTAAATTCCCGAGTCAATGCCCTGAATGTGCGTCAGAAGTGGTTCGCATTGAAGGCGAAGCAAAGGCACGTTGTTCTGGAGGCCTGTATTGCCCAGCACAACGCAAAGAAAGTATTAAACACTTTGCCTCACGCCGAGCGATGGATATTGAAGGTTTAGGTGACAAATTAGTTGAGCAGCTTGTTGACGAAGAGTTGATTTCTGATGCGGCTGATCTTTATACCTTAACCGCAGAGCAATTGGCTGGTATGGAAAGGATGGGTGAGAAATCGGCGAACAACTTACTTATCGCTCTAGAAGAGAGTAAAGCAATTACTTTACCTCGTTTTATATTTTCATTAGGTATTCGCGAAGTAGGCGAAGCGACTGCACGAAGCTTGGCGAATCATTTTGGTAATCTCGAAAAAATAATGCTGGCAACGAGCGAAGAACTTGAACAAGTGCCCGATGTTGGCCCTGTGGTTGCGCGTAATATCGAAACTTTTGATCATCAATCACATAATCGTGATGTGATTGATAAGTTAATTTCTAATGGCGTGCATTGGGATGATATTGATGTAACTGAATCGGCTGAGCAATTATTAGCAGGTAAAATAATTGTCTTAACCGGTGCGCTATCAATGTCGCGCGGTGAAGCAAAAGATAAGTTGCAAGCAATGGGCGCAAAGGTGAGCGGTAGCGTTTCAAAGAAAACCTCGTTGGTTATTGCAGGCGCAGATGCTGGTTCGAAACTAACTAAGGCAAATGACTTAGGGGTTTTGGTGCTAGATGAAACGGAGTTAGTAAAAATTCTTGCTGGGGATGTTTCTAAATTAGCTTAATAAATAAAAGCTCGGTAACAGAGTTGTCACCGAGCTTTGTACTAACGTTCTAGTTATTCGAGTACTGCTTAATATTCACACCTTGATGTTCAGGGATAGCAGGAATATTCGCTTCAAAGTCAGTAATCTTAATCTCTGCTGTGGTACGTAGTTGTAAAAAATATTTCTCAACTTGTTGGCGCTGCAAAACAGTACGCACACGATCTTTTACTTCTTCATATGCAGGTGGCGGGCTAACGCGTTTGTCATTAAGGTAAACAATATGCCAGCCGAAACGTGTTTTAATCGGTGTTCTTGCGTATTCACCCTTTTTTAATTGAGATACAGGTGCGCGAAACTCCGGTAGTAAATCAAATTCTGATTGCCAACCTAGTAACCCCTTGTCTTTCGATGAAGGCCCAGTTGAATATTGTTCGACTAATGCCAAGAAATCACCACCCTTATTAAGGGCCTTCACAACAGTTGTTGCATCATCCCCATTCGTTAACAGGATGTGGCGCAGATTGTATTCAGTGAGAGTGAGTTCAGACATTCTTGCTTCGTAGTCTTTCTTCATTTCAGCTTCGGTCAGTGGGTTCTGCGTAGTGAAATTATTGAATGCGGCATTAACAAGCGTAGTGCGACGTTGGTTTTTAATCTCTTGTTTAACGCTGGCTTTATCTTGTAAGTTATTTTTTTCAGCATCCTGCAGGGCCAGTTCGAAATTAATGTATTCGTCGAGCATGCGAGCATCTGAAATTTTATCAGCTTCAGGTCGGCCTAATTTACGTTGCTTAACGTAGGCTTTAAAGTTGATACCTAATACGGGTTTGCCGTTAACCGTAGCGATTATGTCATCATCTTTTTCTGCCATGGTTGGACCATTATCCATGGCCATATCTTTTTTCATGTCATCAGACTTTGCCGATGCGTTATCGCCACCACCACAAGCAGTAAGGAAACCGCAAAGGGCGAAGCTGATAGCTAATGTTGTTATTTTTTTCATGTCTGTCCCTGTTTATAAATTAATTATATTTATGAAGGTGTTGATGCTTTTATGCTGAGCGCATGAATGTCTTTTTGCATCATGTCACCGAGTGCCTCATAGACCATACGGTGTTGTTGTAACATTGATTTTCCGGTGAAGGCGCTAGCCACGATATGCACTTCAAAATGACCCATGCCTGTTTTGGCGCCGGCATGACCTGCGTGTTTGTGGCTTTCATCAATCACATCAACGCTATCTGCTTTTAGATTATCCATTAGCAATTGTTTGATGCGAGGGATGCGTTCGCTATTGTCGATCACGGTAATACCTTTTTAAATGGTTTAACTTGTACGTGTTTGTATGCGCCTGATTTTATATAAGGATCGGCATCAGCCCATTGTTGCGCATCTTCAAGTGAATCAAACTCAGCAACAACAAGGCTACCAGTAAAACCAGCAGGACCTGGATCTTCGTTATCAATAGCGGGATGTGGGCCGGCTAAAATCAAACGACCTTGATCTTTTAATTTATTTAAACGTGCGATGTGATCAGGGCGTACGCTCATACGCTTTTCTAAACTGTCGGCAACGTCTTCACTGATGATGGCGTAAAGCATTATTCAGCTTCCTTTTTGGCGTCTTCATTATCGTCATCATCTTGAATAACATACTTGGCCATAAATACACCCTGTATAATTATAAATGTAATCGTCAGGCCTAATAGACCAAAGGTTTTAAAGTTAACCCATGTTTCAGTATCAAAGTTATAAACAATATAAAGATTAATAAAACCAACCAATGTAAAGAAACCTGCCCATGCGTAATTGAGTTTTTTCCACACATCATCGGGTGCTGTCATGGCATTGCCCATCATACGTTCGACAATGCTTTTTTTACCAATGTATTGACTACCAATAAATACAATCGCAAAGATCCATTCTAATAAGGTTGTCTTTAATTTTATATAAAGAGGATCTTGTAGGTAGATAGAAATTCCACCAAATACACTAATCAGAACCAATGTAATGACATGCATCTTTTCAAAGCGACGGTATTTCAACCAGAACAAAATCACTTGAACAAACGTTGCCACAATCGCGGTGATAGTGGCTACATAGATATCGTAGGTCTTAAAAGCAATAAAGAATAATAAGATCGGAAAAAAGTCGAACAACATTTTCATAATAGTGAACTGTGGCCGTGGGCCACGTACTCCAAGTTTATCTAAATATGGGCAGTATTATGCCCGAGCAGACGGGGGTCTGTCTGCCTGAATTTCCCTACAGTGAGGAAAGATTCGTGTTTTCGTGTAATCCCTATACAATGTGCGCGCAATGATTATTGATCTTCACTCACATACCACGATTTCTGACGGCACGCTGACGCCGAGCGAGCTGCTTGCGCATGCCGCAAAGCAAGAGGTTGATGTCTTGGCTCTCACTGACCATGACAACGTCGATGGTCTTGAAGAGGCGGCGGAGGCCGCGAAGCGGTTAGGTATACGATTGATCAATGGTGTTGAGATTTCGACTATGTGGAAGGGACAAACTATCCATGTGGTTGCCCTAAATGTTGATCCCACTTATCAGCCACTACGTGATGGCTTGCAAAAGATCTGTGAATATCGAGGTTGGCGGGCTGAGGAAATTGGTCGTCGACTAGCTAAAAAACGTATTGAGGGTGCTTACGAGGGGGCGAAAGCTTTTGCCAAAGGCTCTCTGATTGCGCGACCGCATTTCGGACGTTTTTTGATTGCCGAAGGTTACTGTAAGGATATGCGCGAAGTCTTTAAGAAGTACCTTGTGCGCGGTCGCCCGGGATATGTGCCGGGTAAATGGGCTGAATTGGAAGATGCGGTTAATTGGATTCTCGGTGCAGGTGGTATACCTATTATTGCGCATCCGGCGCGTTATCGTTTAACTGCGGGGCGTTTACGCACGCTATTTGCTGAATTTAAAGAGTTGGGTGGTCTTGGTATTGAAGTGGTGTCGAGCAGTCATAGCCCGGATGAATGCAATACCATGGCCGCGCATGCCATTCGTGCAGGGCTTTTAGCTTCTCAAGGCAGTGATTATCATGGGCCAGAGAACAAATGGGTTGAATTAGGGCGGCTTCATGCGATGCCTGAAGGTTGTGATGTGGTGTGGGAAAGTGAATATTGGCCAGCAGAGCCTAGTGTATGAGCCAGTTTTTCGAAATCCATCCAGATAATCCCCAAGCGCGCTTAATACACCGTGGTGTTGAGATTGTGCGCGAGGGAGGAGTGATTGTTTACCCAACCGATTCGAGCTACGCCTTGGGCTGTCATATTGGCGATAAACGTGCCATGGAACGCTTGGCAAAGATACGAAATGTATCGAACAGGCACAATTTTACGCTTATGTGTCGCGATTTGTCGGAAATTTCGAATTACTCCTTAGTTGACAACTCGGCTTATCGACTCATGAAATCACTCACACCAGGGCCGTATACCTTCATTCTCAAGGCAAACCGTGAGGTGCCTCGGCGTCTACAAAACCCTAAAAAGAAGACAATTGGCCTGCGTGTGCCGGAAAATAGCATTGCGCATGCCTTACTTGAAGAACTTAATGAACCGATGATGAGCTCGACGCTTATCTTGCCAGATCAGAAATTACCGATGACGGATGCCTTTGAGATTCGAGAGCAATTAGAGCATTTTGTCGATCTGGTTATTGATGGCGGCAACTGCGGAATTGAGCCAACCACCGTGGTGGATCTTTCTGATGGTAATGTGATGGTAACAAGACAGGGTAAAGGCGAATATGATTTCAATAATTAACATTAACATATTTAATTAATCTCTTGATATTATTAAATAATGCTTCAATAGTTAATAATTATTCGAATCTGCTTTCACTGTCCTAAAATGAACATAAACAAGGTATAATCAGCGCGGTCTAGTCGTGAGACTCGGCAAACAATAATTGATACTCGCTAGCAATGCGGGATTTATGGAGGCATTTTGAGTTCTATCCTCGGTCACCAAGACCGTGTGCTATCTGGCATGCGGCCCACAGGTCAACTTCATCTCGGTCATTATCACGGTGTACTCAAAAATTGGCTCAAGTTGCAGCACGAATACGAGTGTTTGTTTTTTGTTGCGGATTGGCATGCCCTAACAACGCATTATGAAGATCCAACTGTTATCGCAGACAGTGTTTGGGATATGGTGATTGATTGGTTGGCTGCCGGTGTTAACCCAAGTAGTGCCACTTTATTTATTCAGTCTCGTGTACCTGAACATGCTGAGTTGCACTTATTGTTATCGATGATGACACCGCTTAGTTGGCTGGAACGTGTGCCAAGCTATAAAGATCAGCAACTCAAATTAAAAGAAAAGGATCTTGCGACTTACGGATTCTTGGGTTACCCATTATTACAAAGCGCCGACATTCTCATTTATAAAGCGAGTCAGGTACCGGTTGGTGAAGATCAAGTTGCACATGTTGAATTGACGCGTGAAGTCGCACGTCGTTTTAATCATTTGTACGGACGTGAAAAGGACTTTAAAGAAAAAGCCGAAACGGCGGCGAAGAAGATGGGCAAAAAGAACGCCAAACTTTATCGCGAGCTTCGTAGACGTTACCAAGAAGAAGGCGATCACGAAGCGATTGAAACAGCGCGGGCCTTACTTGAAGAACAACAAAATATTACGCTAAGTGACCGTGAACGCCTATTTGGTTATTTAGAAGGTATTGGTAAAATAATTTTGCCGGAACCAGAAGCTTTATTGACGCCTACATCGAAGATGCCAGGTCTAGATGGTCAGAAAATGTCTAAGTCTTATGGCAATACAATTTCTTTACGTGAAGATCCCGGTTTGATTGATCAAAAAATTCGTACCATGCCAACGGATACCGCACGTGTACGACGTACTGACCCAGGTGATCCTGCTAATTGCCCTGTTTGGGAACTGCATAAGGTTTATAGCGATGATGCTATTCGTGCAGAAATAGAAGAAGGTTGTAAGACCGCCGGTATTGGTTGTATCGACTGTAAGAAATTTATTATTGATGCCGTGGTTGAAGAACTCGCACCGATGCATGATCGTGCTCAAGAATTTATTGAGCATCCTGATATGGTACGAAGTATTATTAATGAAGGTAGTGATAAGGCGCGCGATATAGCACGACTTACACTTGAAGAGGTGCGTCAGGTGATGGGCCTGTCTTATAAATAAGATTATGACTGAAACTTCAAATAAATCAGAGGCAGCTGAAGTCGTGACAGACAGTAACGCTGAACAAGAACAAGTTGCAGAGAAATCTGCTGCACCGCAACAGGCTGAAATGCCATTTGCTGTTGTGCAAGGTGAGAAAGTGACGGAAATGCCGCAGGATCTATACATCCCGCCGCATGCGCTAGAAGTGTTCTTAGATGCATTCGAAGGGCCGTTGGATTTATTGCTTTACTTGATTCGCCGACAAAATCTAGATGTACTTGATATTCCGATTGCTGAAATTACGATTCAGTACATGGAGTACGTTGATCTTATGAAAGATATACAGCTTGAGTTGGCGGCTGAATATCTTGTTATGGCAGCGATGCTTGCAGAAATAAAATCGCGTATGTTGTTACCGCGTCGCGAAGAAGAAGGCGAGGAAGGAGAAGATCCTCGTGCAGAATTAGTACGTCGTTTACAAGAATATGAACGATACAAAGAAGCCGCGGAAAATATCGATAACCTGAAACGTGTTAATCGTGATATTTATGAAATTGAGATCGATACACCTGAAGTAGCGGTTGTTCGAGCAGCCCCTGACGTTAGTCTTCAAGATATGTTGGCGGCATTTCAAAAAGTGTTGAAGCGTGCTGAAAATTTTCAGCACCATCATATTGAAATGGAACCGCTGTCGGTACGTGAACGTATGTCGATTGTATTAACAAATATTAAAGCCGATTCTTTTACTGATTTTTCTGCATTATTTTCACCAGAAGAAGGGCGCTCGGGTGTTGTTGTAACACTACTCGCTATTCTTGAGTTACTTAAAGAATCATTAATTGAAATGGTACAGAACGAACCATTTGGTCCTATCTATGTAAAATCAGCCTCGTCGAGTAGCAAGGCCGAACTTTCTGAAACCACGTTGGATACAGATAACGATGAATCCTGAAATAGTAAAAAAAGTTGTTGAAGCAGCACTGCTTGCTTCAGGTAAGCCTCTGAATATTGATCGTCTCATGCATTTATTTGCAGAAGGTGATTTTCAACCTGAGAAAAATGATATTCGTAAAGCACTCACTGAAATAAGTGATGACTGTGTTAATCGTGGTGTCGAGTTGAAAGAAATTGCCAGTGGCTTTCGTATGCAAGTACGTGAAGATATGGCGCCATGGGTATCTCGTTTGTGGGAAGAAAAACCACAACGTTATACGCGTGCACTACTAGAAACGCTGGCTTTAATTGCGTACCGCCAACCCGCTACACGTGGTGAGATTGAGAACGTACGTGGTGTTGCAGTGAGTAGCAATATCATTAAAACACTAACAGAACGTGAGTGGATTAAAGTAGTTGGTTACCGTGATGTACCGGGTAAGCCTGCTATGTACGGTACGACAAAAGAATTCTTAGATTATTTTAATCTTAAATCACTTGATGAGTTGCCTTCACTGGCTGAGTTGCGTGATTTTGAAACTATTAATGCCGAGCTTGATCTTCAATTGCCAGGTCTTGAAATTGCTCCAGAAGATAAGGTTGATGCAGCGCCAACAGATTCTGCTGCTGAGGAAGTAGCCGAAGATACTAATGATGAAGTTGCGGATGATGCAGAAGCATCAGATAAAGAAGTGGTAGAAGATGCTAACGATGACGTTACGGATGATGAAGAAGCATCAGATGACAAAGAATCGACACCTGCGGAGTAAATATAGAAAATCATGAGCGAAAAACTTCACAAAATTCTTGCCCGCAATGGCTATGGCTCGCGTCGTGAAATGGAACGCTGGATCGAAGATGGCCGCTTGTTGATTAATGGTAAGCAAGCAAAAACAGCTGATCGTGTCGATGCGCATGACAAGATTTCACTTGATGATAATGTTATTGAATTAAATTTTGACGATCAACAGCACCGCATTCTTATTTACAATAAGCCTGAAGGTGAGATTTGCACACGTGATGATCCCGAAGGCCGTAAAGATGTGTTTTCTAAACTGCCGAAGTTGCAAGGATCTCGTTGGGTTATTGTTGGTCGTTTAGATATCAATACGTCAGGTTTATTATTTTTTACTACTGATGGTGAATTAGCCAATGCCTTGATGCATCCTTCTTCAGAAATTGATCGAGAGTATTCTGCACGTATTCTTGGTGATGTTGATGGTCAAGTGTTACAGAACCTTGAAAAAGGTGTTGAACTTGAAGATGGCTTTGCGCGTTTTGATTCTATTACCGATGTTGGTGGTACGGGAGCCAATCATTGGTACAGTGTTGTCTTAAAAGAAGGTCGTAAAAGAGAAGTACGCCGTCTTTGGGAGTCGCAAGGTTTGAAGGTTAGCCGCTTAATGCGAACTCGATTCGGACCAATTGGATTAACACGTGGTCTACGAAAGGGCACATTCCGAGATCTTGATAAAGCCGAAGCAACCGCGTTGTATGCAGCTGTTGGTATGCCAAATAAAGTCACTGGCCGTCAGGTCACACCACGTGAAGATAAGAAACCTTCTCGTTCCGGAAAATCGCAGTCTCGTTCAGGAAAAGTCCAGTCTCGTTCAGGAAAATCGTCGCAGCATCAGCGCCGCCCATCTCGTAAGAAATAATCATGCGCTTAAAAGGCGTATATCAATCCCTCTTTAAAAAATACGGTCGTCAAAAATGGTGGCCAGCAGATAGCCGTTTTGAAGTCATGGTCGGTGCGATCCTTACACAAAATACCGCATGGCTGAATGTTGAACGCGCCCTTAACAATCTAAAGCAAGCCACTGCTTTATCACCTAAGGTAATAATAGAAACGAATCACGACGTATTAGCTCAGTGGTTAAAACCGTCGGGCTATTTCAATATTAAAGCCGAGCGTTTAAAACAGTTTTGTCATTGGTATCTTGAGCATGATTCATACGATGGTTTGAAATATAAACGTACAGCTAGACTTCGTGAGATGTTGTTATCGGTTAAAGGTGTTGGTCCTGAAACAGCAGATGATATTTTGTTGTATGCATTTAATCGTAAGGTGTTTGTTGTTGATGCTTATACGCGGCGATTATTTAGTCGCTTAGGATTCGTTGAGGAGTCTATTGATTATGAATCATTGCGAGCTGTATTTGAAAATGAGCTACATGCCGAGACAGTGAAAATATTTAATGAATACCATGCATTGATTGTTATGCAGGGGAAAGAAGTATGTAAAACGCGCCCGCTTTGTAATGAATGTTGTTTGCAGACGAAGTGCAAAAAGTTAGGAGTTGTTACTTAGCCAACCTTTCTTTCATCGTCATCATCTGAGGTAGAGCGCATAGTATGTCGAATATGTGCAACAGCCGGACGTAGATCATCTGGTATTTCTAATTTGCTGCCGAGTAGGATAACCATTTTAGGATTTACTTTGTGCATCGCTGATATTTTTTTCAACAATTCAACGACACGTCTATTTTTAATGTGTTGATCGAAATTGGTCAGTACAAAAACACCAAAGTGCGCCATGCTATTGATTGTATTAAGTAGATCTTCAGGTTCAACTGAACGGGGTATCATGATGTGACTCGCGTCCATACGATACATGCCAGTTTCTGGTTGCCAATGATAAATGGCTTTGCTACTTGCGAGCGACAGATTCTTGAATAATTTAACAATGTGAACACTCCGCAGTGTTTCAAAATACACTATCGGATAGTTCTGCTCAGTGAGCTGGTTAATTTTTTCCAGTGCTGGATCAATCATCTTATGGCTCGTCATCTAATCATTATTTAGAAAAGAAGTGTAAGACTAATTGATATAGGGTGTCAAAAATGTGAACTAGTTAGCATTTTTGCCATTAGCGCGTGTAAGCCATTGATTTTAAGGTGTTATGATTGAATTACGCAGTTACGGCCTAATTTTTTAGCTGAATATAATGCTTCATCTGCACGATCAAGAAGCTCTTTAGCGACTTCATTCTCCACTAATGTGGCCATACCAATGCTAATAGTGAATTTTAGAGCTGTTTCTTGATGTTGATAGATCATTTCTTCAATACCACAGCGAACACGTTGGGCTAAAAGATTTGCGCCTGCACTACTGGTGTTACTAAGAATGATTGTAAATTCTTCACCACCGTAACGGAATAGAACATCTGAGGTACGAATTTGGTTTTTTAGCTTATCAACAAGCATGCGTAACACTTGGTCTCCGACACTATGGCCGTAGTTATCATTAATGTTTTTGAAATGGTCAACATCGATCATTAATACTGAAAGTGAATTTTCATGACGATGCGCAAGGTCGATTTCTTTATCCAGCATTGTATCTAGTGCGGCACGATTAAGCGCACCAGTAAGTGGGTCGTGCATCGCTTTTTGTAGTGCATCCCTATATAACAAGGCATTACGAAGCGGGTAGACGAGTAAACAAAGTAGTTCTTCTAAATAGTGTAAATCACTTTCAGAGAAGCGCTGTAGGCGTGTAAAGCAGAGTTTACCGAGTGGTTCATTGGCGATTTCTATTTGGTAATTACAGCTATGACGTGCAGACCTTTCACCAAGCGTTGTATTGAAATTGGCAGCCTTATTCTCGTAGATGAGTTGGGCGCAGTGAAATTCTTTTTGTATGCCATCAAAGAAAATATTCAAGATATCGTTAATATCGAGGCTAGTTTGCAGTTGACGGTTTAACTCCCACTGAAATTTATGTGGTTTTTTCGCAGATTGTGATGGTTTTGCATCAGCGAATTGTGAACGTTGCCCATCAATAAAATGGCTGTCGAGTATTTTCGCTTCTATATTTTGTAGTTGTGCCATGATCCTGTACATCCTCAAAACTGTATGTCTTGTTTGTTACTAATGCGAATATCATGCCAGTTATTTATGATACACGAATTACATATAAAACATATAGTTACAGAATGTTTGTTTTTCAAGCCAAAGATACGACGGATAATTGACACAATCCGACGGCAAGTGCCGGCTAAAAGCTGCCACTATCACTTGCTTATTACGCGGTTATTTACGTGTTTGGGCTTCAATAATCTGCCCGTGGAGGCCTTGGCTGTCAGGGCTCATCATATATAGGTAATGTAAGGCGACATCATCAGGCATAACGAGGTTGCTCATATCTTCAGCAGGATAGGCTAAGTTGCGAAGACGAGTGCGTACAGGGCCAGGATTAATAGAATTAACGCGGATATGGGTGTTGTTCTCTAATTCATCGGCGAGAATCAGCATAAAGGCATCGAGCCCTTGCTTGGAAATCCCATAAGCCCCCCAGTAAGCAGATGATTTTTCATAGGGTTCGGTAGAACTAAAGAGAATAGCGGCGTCAGTTGCTTGCCGTAATAGGGGTAAACAGGCTTGCGTAAGGACAAAAGGGGCTTCTAGGTTAACCGTTAAGACGCGTTGCAATAAGTCATACGGGTAATGATCAATTGGGGTTAGCGTGCCAAGTTCAGCTGCATTATTTAATAGTCCATCAAGGCGGCCAAATTCTTGGTTAATACCACCAGCAAGACCGAGAAAGTCTTCATGTTTTGCGGTTGAGAGATCAAGAGGGAAGATTGCCGGTTCGTTATCCCCATTGGCGACAATTTCATCGTAAACAGCTTCCAGCTTATGGCTGGTTCGGCCAGTTAATACTACAGTAGCACCATGCTGTGCATAGAGTTTAGCTGTAGCTTTACCAATTCCATCGCCTGCACCTGTAACTAAAATTACGCGGTCTTTAAGTAATGAAGTGGCAGGCTGATAATTATTCGGGAGTGACATATTAGGCTGAACCTTTTTTATTTCATGTAATGAATTATTTCGTGGCTACATTGTAACCCACTCTGCACCGCGGCTTCGAGTGTTGCGGGGTAGGGGCTAGCGGTGTAATCACCACAAAGCCACAGATTTTTTTCAGAAGTGGTTACATTAGGGCGAAGTTTGTCGATATCGACGTGAGCCTTGAAGGTAGCGCGCTTCTCGCGGATTACTAAGCTTGAATTGGCATCAGGCCAATCGAAGAGCTCAGTAAGTTCATCACTGACAAGTTGTGCCAACGTCATTTTATCTAATTGCATATGCGGGCCGCTGGCACTAATCACCACGGCCATTAAACCGGCTTGACCACAGAAGTGCCGATCAAATATCCATTGCCCGGTGCAGTTGGTTAGACCAATCATTGGTAATGGTAAGCGAATGTCATTTGCGTATTGTAAATAGATGGTGCAAATAGGTTCGTAGATAAGCTGACGTAATTGTTCTTGAGTTGTTTCAAGTAACGCAGACTTTTCTAATAAAGCGAGGGTGCTTTTGGGAGAGCCTGCGAGAATAATATCATCTGCATCATACTGGTGGTCATCAGCATCAATTACTGTGTATTTAGAATTTATTTTTTGAATGGAATTGATCTTTTTTCCGAGTAACAGTGTTCCACCGTGTTCTTCAATATATTGCATAGCAGGGTGAACAAATAAATTAGCTAGATCGACTTTGGGAATAAGTAGGTCGGATGCCTCTGGCTTTTGAGTGAAACTATCTTTTAAAACGTTGAGGAATATTTTTGCAGATGCGTCATTAATGGCTGTATTTAATGCGGCAATGCAAAGTGGTTCCCAAAACATTTTTACCATAATTTCTGGTTGGTGACGTAATAATTTCCGAACCGTAATGTCGCGCCTTATCTTAAATCCACTTAGTCGTAGCTTTAATAGGAACCAAATGGTTTTTAATCGTTCTCTTATTGATAAGCTTGGTAGTGTTAGTAAGGCAGTAAGAATGTTTAATGGTGCGGGCAAGCGGCTTGGTGATAAATTGAATTCTGCCCCCTGTCGTTCGATAACTTTAATGTTTAAGGGGCTGCGTAAAAGAGCATTATCAATCTTAACACCACAAAGCTGGAGCATATTTAATGTTTCTGTGTATGCGCCAAGTAAAAGGTGCTGTCCGTTATCAACACGCTGTTCACCAAATGCGACACACCGTGCGCGGCCACCAAGTTGCTTTGCAGATTCAAATAAGGTGACGTGGTGTCCGTGATTGGTTAATTTGACGGCTGCAGATAACCCGGCCCAGCCTCCGCCAATGATGGCGATCTTTCTTGAGCTATTACTCACGGCGCAGAAGAAGCTTTATTTAACTTCACTTCGTTACGATATGCACGCCATGCGATCCACAATTTTCGTAATGGGGAAAGACGAATCGAATTATTTAGCACGTTATAGTTTATTTTTTGTATGCGTTCTAAGAGTGCGTGATAGATGGCGGCCATAACAAGTCCGCCTCGTTGTGAAAAACGATCTTCTGTAGGTAAAAGTTGATAAGCTTCTTGGTAACATTTTTCTGCACGTTTGGTTTGGAATGCGAATAATTCTCGAACATTGTCGGTCATTTTTCCATTGAGCAAATCTTGCTCAGAAACATGAAACCTTTCTAATTCATCGAGTGGCAGATAGATACGATCGCGAGTGGCATCTTCATGCACGTCTCTTAATATATTAGTGAGTTGAAAGGCGAGACCTAGTTTTTCAGCATATTCTTTTGTCGCTTGATTTTTATAACCAAAAATTTCAATCGCAAGCAATCCAACAACACCCGCGACGCGGTAGCAATAGGTCGATAATGCATCGAAGTCCTGATAGCGAGATTGTTGTGTGTCCATTAACATTCCTTCGATAATACTGTAGAAATGCTTTTCTTCTAGATTGAATTTCTGAATTGATTTGGCTAATGCAATGCCGACTGGATGTTGGGCCTGGCCATGGAAAATACGTGCAATTTCTTCGCGCCACCAATTGAGCTTAACCAGCGCAACAGTTTGTTCGCTACACTCGTCGACAATATCATCAACTTCTCTACAAAATGCATAGAGGGCAGTAATGGCTTGACGCTGTTCTGCAGGTAAAAATAGGAAGCTATAATAGAAGCTTGACCCACTTCCTGCAGCTTGTTCTTGGCAATATTCTTCGGCGTTCATATATTTAATTGTTTGACTTTATGATGGAACTTTAGCGGATTCGCCACAGTCCTTCAACGCTTTTGGTTTTATATTAAAGAGTGTTCTAAGAATGAGTTTCGGCCAATCACGCTTATTTAAGCGTGGTCTCTGAAAGACATCATTTTCAGTGAGCATTTTTTCAGCAACTAAATGGGCAGCATGGATAGTTAGTTTTAGCTCGAGGCCTAATCTGCCGCCGATTTTACTGCACAGCGGATATCCTGAAATGAGCATATTGTCTGCTCGACATATCTGCATGGTCATAAAATGCTTAAATGATGTGTCGCTGAGCCGTTTGGCAAGGTGTTGTTCGCTAATATTAGCTACTTGCATTTCATCTTGGGCGAGATAAATGCGATTACTTTCATCATAATCTTGGCCAATATCTTGGTAGAAGTTAATCAGTTGTAGTGCGGTACAGACTAAATCGCTCTGTTGTAGTGATTGTGAGTCATTAATCTTCACCAGTTCTAGTAGTAAACGACCAACTGGGTTGGCTGAACGCCGGCAGTAAGAAAGCACCTCATCAAAGTTTGCATAACGAGTTTTATGCACATCTTGGCGAAAGGCATCAAGAAGATCAGTGAAAAGCTCAGCTGAAAGCTGGAAGTTTGAAATGGTATCAGACAGTGCAATAAATACCGGATCGCTGGCGTTCTTTCCAGACAAAATAGATTCAAGTTTTTCTAAATAGCTTTGGAGTGCGGCGATTCGTTGTTCATCATCCATATCGCCTTCGTCGGCATAATCATCGGCTGTACGTGCAAAGGCATAAATAGCACTAATTGGACGTCGTAAATGCTTGGGCAAGAGATTCGAGGCAACGGGGAAGTTTTCATAATGCGCAAGAGCGGTTTCATGACAAACTTGATAGGCTGATTCGATATTTTGCGGTACAGTAGTCAAAATATTTACGCGTAGGTGTAGGGTTTTATGAAAACAATTAATGGCATCGTGATCGGTTTAATTTTAGGAATAGCTGGCGGCTTGTGGGCAGGGGTAAATATCGGCCGTGATGTACCGATTACCAGTAATCCCTTTGAAGAAAAGTCGGCTTCGCAAGAATTTGGTGACAAAGCGGGACGTTTTTACGACAAAACACGTGACGCCTTTAATGAGGAATTCAAATAGCGGCACAATTTGGCTAGTCATTTGGTCGCTCATTGATGTCGCGAGCAATCATTTCAATGGGAGCCGGTTCTTTAATTTCTTTTTTTGCACTGATTCCCATTTCTGTAAAGCGTTTGGCACTCGGCAAAATGCGGCTATCAAATGAACCGACTGCTTTATTGAAATGCTCAACACTTTTATTCAGGCTGTTACCGACATTACCAAGATGATTACTGAAAGCCGCTATTCGGTCGTATAAGGTCACGCCCAAGCTACGTATTTTGTCAGCATTATCGGCGAGGACTTCTTGTCGCCAACCAAATGCGACGGCACGAAGTAGGGCAACGAAACTGCTTGGTGTAGCAAGAATGATTTGATCGCTCATGGCATCTTCGAGCAGTGATGGGTCACGTTCTAGTGCGGCACTTAAGAATTGATCGCCAGGAATAAATAACACAGCAAAATCAGGCGTGTCTTTAAATTGACTCCAGTAAGATTTGGCAGCCAATTCACGAACACGGTGGCGAACATTCTTAGTATGCCGCATAAGATGTTCTTCACGGCTTGCATCATCCGTTGCTTCGACGGCAGAAATATAGGCATCAAGAGGTGCTTTTGCATCAACAATAACAGCCCGTTTGCCAGGCATACGTATGATCATATCGGGTCGTAGTCGACCCTCATCCGTTGTAATCGACTCTTGTTCATAGAAATCACAATGTTGAACCATGCCGGCTAATTCTGCGAGTCGTTTGAGTGTCATCTCACCCCATTGACCACGAACTTCTGGACGACGCAGTGCCTGTACAAGATTACGCGTCTCTGATTGTAATTTGGCCTGATCTTGAGACATCAATTCAATATGTTGTTTTAGTGAACCGTATGCCTCTCTGCGATCTTTTTCCATTTCGCGAACCTGTTTCTCTGTTTTATCGAGAGCTTCACGAATGGGTTTAACAAGATCGGCAATAGATTGTTCTTTCTTATCTAATTCAGATGTTGCTGACACTTGGAATTGTTTTAGATTTTGTTCAGCGAGTTTAAGGAATTCGTCGCTGTTATGTTTGAGCGCTTTGCTTGAAAGGGCAGCGAATGATTCGCTAAGATTTGCCCGATCTTTTTCGAGAGAGGCTTGTTTTTCTTCGTGGCTAATGCGCTGGTGTTCAAGTGTCGCTTTAAGTTCAGCCATTTGCTCACGTAATAGGCTAGATTTTGCTTGGCCACGGATATACGCGAAAAGATATCCGGCGATCCCTGCTAATATGCCGACAACGGCAACGGTAAGTAATGTCATCATATTCACGACACTACTTTAGCATTATTGGGCTATTAAGTTGTAGGTATTTATAAGGCGTTATCGATAGATTCGAGTAACTTAGCCATGTCGTAGGGCTTGCTGAAATAACAATAAAATTCATTTTCTTTTAATGACTGCTGTTCAGTGGGAATGTCTTTAGATGAGAGTGCGCAAATTGGAGTTTGTTTTAGATGTTTTTTAGAACGCAGTGCATGAAGCATCGTTAAGCCATCCATACTACTTAACTCTATATCTAGAAGAATAAGATCGGGTACAATTTGAGTTGCAACATGGAGTGCTGATTCCGCATCGCGTGCGGTAAATAATTCGACATCTCGGTGTGCTGTTAATGATTGACGAACTAATTCGATTTCCATATTGTTTTCTTCAATATACAGCACTTTTATTTTATGAACGTTGTTGCTGCTATTGTCAGATGAGTTCTTATCTTGCGTGTATTGTTTTAGCGAGAACCAGAAACTTGAACCATCACCCTGGTTATTGTAAGCGCCAATATTGCCTTCCATGAGTTCAATAAGCTGTGAACTAAGCGCCAGACCGATACCATTGCCTTCAATCTGGCTGTTTTCAAGGCCAAGACGGTTGAAAGGAGTAAATAAGGTATTGATTTTATCTTCAGGTAACCCGCGACCAGTATCTGTGACAGTGACTTTACAGGTGTTGTCATTATCTGCGTGTATGGTGATGTCTATTTTCCCATTGTCGACATTGAACTTGATGGCGTTAGATAAAACATTAACAAGAACCTGTTTTAATCGTGTCGCATCGGCATAGACCATCATGTCAGTATCACATTGATTGTTAATAGTGATACTTAGCTTTTTGTCTTCGGCAGATTTTGCATTCATGTCAACAGATTTTTCAATAACCATGCTGAGATTTATTTCACTATTAACTAATGACAAGTGACCAGATTCTATTTTTGAAATATCTAGTACGTCATTAATGAGGGCGAGCAGGTGCCAGCCGGAGCCAAGTATATACTGCACGTTTTGTTGCTGTTGTTCAGTGAGCGTGCCATCGTGATCTAGTTCAAGCAATTGCGTGTAGCCAAGAATTGAGTTCAAAGGTGTTCTTAGTTCATGACTCATTTTAGAAATGAATTCTGATTTTGCTTTATTAGCGTGCTCAGCTGATTCTTTTTCTTCGATGATTTTGGTGACATCGACATTATCAGTATTTCTTGATTCAGATAGTCTTCTTGATCTTTCTATTCTCGCTTGAACTGCACGTTTAAGGTAATCCAAATTGACTGGTTTAGATATAAAATCATCACTGCCGCATTTTATCGCCATCATGCGCAAGCTAACGTCTTGTTCAGAAGACAAGAATACGATTGGGATTTTATCATGCTGGCTGTTTTGTCTTATTATCATTGCAACGTCAAGGCCAGAACATTGCGGCATATGCATGTCGAGTAAAATAAGCTCGGGATTAAACTCATTCATCTTGTCGAGTGTTTGCATGGGATCAGAAATGGCGACTACTTCCATTCCATCATTCTTAAGTACTTCCGCGTGAAGTTGAGCGATTTCTTCATCGTCGTCAACAATAAGAACGCGATAAGGTAAGTCGGGTTTAATATTGCAGGCGGCCTTAATGTTTGACACAAGCAGGTTGAGGTCGACGGGTTTAGTTAAATATGTATATGCACCTGTTCGGATTGCATTAAGCCGTGATGCCATGTCTTCATTAGCAGAGATAAAAATAACCGGTGTTATATTATTATTATCGCGAAGAGATTCAATTGCGGCTGCGCCAGCAAGATCACTTTCAGGAAATGCCATGTCCATGATGATAAGTGATGGTTGAAATAGTTTTACGGTATTCATAAGCGTTGCGGGGTGCGTTAATGTTTCAATGGTAAAGCCTTGCAACCTTAAATGATTCGCAATTGTATTTATTATCTCGATATTATTATCGACAATAAGTATTTTTCTGCCTTGCTCGGAGATTTCATCGGTCGATAATGATGTTTTATTTTCACTAGGGTTGATCATCATTTCATTACAAAGTGTTAAGAAAATTTGTTCTATTATTTCGACTTCTTCTTGGGTTGGAGCAGTGCCTTGTTCAGATATGGTTTTAATCAGGCTTTCGAGTTGCCGTGCGGAACTTGATATCTCATTAAAGCCAAAGGTGCCGGATGTGCCAACAAGGCTATGAACAACTAAGCAAAAGGCACTATTTGCATCAGTTGACCAGTTAGCATGGTTTACTGCACGCCAGTGGCTATGTAACTCTTTGATTTTATTTGGTAGCCCACTCAGAAATTGTTCCTGGAGTTTATCGAGCGTTTGTTGGAATTGTTCTTCAGCAGAGATCATGGCTTAGTTAGCGACCGTATTAAAGGTTACTTAAGTGCTATTCCTTATATAGTGGGCGAAGCCGTTATACGATTTTTATGAATCCAATCAAGTATAGCCGATGGTGATTCGATTAGGGCATTTCCACCCCATTGATGAGGGTAATCACCTTCATCAATATAACCAAACAAGGCAACCAATGTAGGCATATTGGCATTACAGCCTGCTTCAATATCTCGTTGCGCATCGCCAACATAAAGACTTTCAGTTACATCGCAGTCCATTAATTTACAGGCATGTTGCAGAGGCAAAGGGTGAGGTTTTCGTTCACTTAGCGTATCGCCACTAATAACACAGCTGCTACGTTCTATTAAACCAAGTTCTTCTAGTAAGGGTTCGGTGAGCCAAGCTGGTTTATTGGTCACCACGCCCCAAAGTATGCCCGCGGCTTCTAATTGTTCTAGAACGTCGGCCATGCCTGGAAATAATGTTGTTTTTACACTGAGGTTGTTGCGGTAGTAATCGAGTAATTGTTGGCGAAGTTCGTCAAATTGCGAGTCATCTTCAGTAATGCCAAAGCCATTTTTAATGAGTACTAGGCCGCCATGTGAAACCCATGGACGTATCGTTTTAAAGGGTAGTGCTTGTTTGCCATTACTGCTTAGAACGTGATTGAGCGCAGCGGCAAGATCGGGTGCGGTGTCTAATAAAGTACCGTCAAGATCAAAAAGAACAGAACGTAGTGTAACGGTTGCTTTGTTCAAGGCGGGTTATTCAGTGTCGCAGCAGACAAGGTAGTTCACATTAACATCACTACCCAGCGCATAATTCTTGGTTAATGGGTTGTATGTCATGCCAACCATATTGGTGAACTTCAATTCTGCATCACGTGCCCATGCTTCCATTTCGGAAGGACGAATAAATTTTGCATAATCATGCGTGCCTTTAGGCAGCATTTGTAAAACATATTCAGCACCAACGATAGCAAATAGATAAGCTTTCATATTGCGATTAATCGTTGAAAAGAACACTTTGCCACCCGGTTTAACTAATGTTGCACAGGCTTTAATGACCGATGCAGGATCCGGTACGTGTTCGAGCATTTCCATGCAAGTAACAACATCAAAACTGTGCGGCATTTCTTCCGCTAAGGCTTCAGCCGTGCATTGGCGATATTCTAATTCGACGCCTGATTCGAGCTTATGTAATTTGGCAACGGAGAGAGGTGTTTCACCCATATCGATACCCAATACATCGGCGCCTTTGGCTGCCATACTTTCTGAAAGTATGCCGCCACCACAACCGATATCGACAATACGTTTGTCATCGAGTGAACCGGCACGTTCTTCAATATAACCAAGCCGCAGAGGGTTGATCTCATGCAGTGGTTTGAATTCACTTTGCGGATCCCACCAACGGTGAGCGAGTTTTTCAAATTTTGCGACTTCGGCCGCATCGACATTAGTTTGTTGCATATTATTTAACCAAAATCATAGTGTTTTTCGACATCTTCACGGATTTCCCAAGTACATGAGAGTCCGGCGGGGAAGGTAACAAAATCACCTTCTTGAATGTGGACAGGTTCTCCACCATCCGGCGTCACAATAACATCACCTTCAACGATGTAACATTTTTCTTGTTTGTCGTAAGTCCAAGGGAAAGTAGAGACTTCCTTTTCCCAAACAGGCCAGTCATACACGCCGATAACATCCAGTTTGGCTGGCGAGGGGTTATGTTCAATGGTGATTTCTGCTGCCATAAGGCTATTGCTCACATTCTATGTAATATCACACCATTATATACGATGCTGGGCGATGATGGATGCTTGTCTTTAAGATAAACATCGGTGATAGTGTGCGTATGAGGGGTCTTATATATCTATTTTTGGTGGTCGGCGTTGCTGTCAGCCTATATTCACTTGATTCAAGTGATGTGAGGGCAGAGGATACGCAGCCAGTAAGCATTCAAACGGCAGCCGATGGCGTTGCGTTTGATATTTCGGTGCATACCATCGATGAGTTACGTGATGTTTTACAACATGCGGAAACATTGGCTCAGCAACCAAAATCAGCAAGTCAGCCTGCCAATATTGCGCTTATGTTGCACGGTCCTGAAATTAAATATTTTTCAATTGGTCAATATGCGCAATATAAAGATGTGGTTGATTTAGCGGCCAAGCTCGATGCTTATAATGTGGTTGAATTGAAGATGTGTGAAACTGCTATGAAAGATTTTGGTATTGAGAAAAATGACATCCCCAGTTTTATAGAATTTGTACCTAATGGTGATGCTGAATTAAAACAATTGTCACGTCGCGGCTATTCTATTCAGTAGCACTAATTTGCTGTTGCCAGATTTTAACCTCGGCTAACAGTTCTTTTTCATCAAGATGGATTAACTGGCGATCTTTGAGCTTTTGTTTGCCGGCAACCCAAACATCCGTTACTTGCTCGCGACCTGCGGCATAAACTATTTGTGATACGGGATCATAAAGTGGTTGTGTTTCAATGGTGTTTAAATTAATTGCGGTAATGTCAGCGGCTTTACCAATTTCTAATGAGCCAGTAATGGTATCCAGACCGAGTGCTTTCGCACCATTAATGGTTGCCATTCGTAATGCGGTGGTTGCATTAACGGCTTGAGCATCCATGCTAGTAATTTTTCCTAACAAGGCAGCTGAACGCATTTCACCCAACATATCGAGATCGTTATTACTGGCTGCGCCATCGGTACCGAGGGCAACATTAACACCCGCATCGATGAGTTTTTGCACTGGGCATAATCCGCTAGCTAATTTTTGATTTGATTCAGGACAATGAATAACGTGACTACCTTGTGCAGCAATATTTTCAATTTCTTCATCATTTAGTTGCGTCATGTGCACGCTGATTAATTTTGGTGTGAGTGCACCGAGTTTTTCAAGTCGTTGCAGTGGTCTTATGCCTGTTGCATCGACTGCTGAGTTAACTTCATCGGCAGTTTCGTGAACGTGCATGTGTACAGGGATATCCAGTTCTTCACTTAGGGTGAGTATTTTTTGCAGTGGAGCATCCGAAACGGTGTAAGGAGCATGGGGTGCAAAGGCAGTTGTTAGCAACGGGTTATTGCGTAGCTGGTCGTGTAGTTGCAGGCCTTTCGTTATATATTCATCGGCATCATTTGCCCATACGGTGGGAAAGTCGAGAACAATTAGACCAAGACAGGCACGTATGCCCATTTTGCTGGCGACCTTCGCTGTTTCATCAGCAAAGAAATACATATCGTTAAAACAAGTTGTGCCACTTCGCAGCATTTCTGCGATGGCTAATTTAGAGCCGGTGCGGACAAAATTTTGATTGGTGTGTGCTTGTTCAGCGGGCCATATATGTGATTGCAACCATTCCATGAGTGGCAGATCATCAGCAAGCCCGCGAAATAGATTCATTGCTGCATGAGTATGGCTATTAATAAGACCTGGGATTAGGGCATGCTCATCGAGTGTATGATGCGATGCCGCTTGGTATTGCTGCAGTGCCTGCTGAGCTGGCAATATATTAACGATAATACCGTTATCAATAGCAAGACAGTGATCTTCAAGTACGTCGTTATTGCTATTGACTGTGATGATCCAGCGAGCTTGTAATAAGAGGTCGATTTGCTTCATGTTATTTTTGTGTGGCTTAGTTTGGTGGTTATATTAGCATAGTGAAAAAGGTGCCCGCGTAGGGCGCGGGCCAAGATGCTGTCTAGTAATGTTTATAACGTATTATGTATGCTATTTAATGATGTAAACTTCAGTAATGAGTAATAACAATATGATAGTGAAGATAGTTAATGTCATTATTAGTAGTATTTAGAGTCTAAATAACCTGATCTTGACGAGTTTAGCCGTCTTTTTGACTGAGTACGAACATGGCAATAGAGATAGAACGTAAATTTCTCCTTTTGGATGAAACGTGGCGTGAACAAGCCGATGCGGGTAATACCATGCGCCAAGGATATTTTGCTGGGCCAGAAGCGAGTAAGCGACTCGCTTCTATCCGTATTCGAGTTGATAATGAGCACGCCTTCCTCAATATAAAGAGTTATGAACTGGGAATAAGTCGGCAGGAATATGAGTATCCTATTGACAGGCATGATGCCGAGAAAATGCTCGAAACACTTTGCGAGCGACCGTTGGTAGAAAAAACGCGCTACAAGGTGGTTGTGGGAAACCATACATGGGAAATTGATGTCTTTGCAGGTAAGAATGAAGGTCTGATTGTTGCCGAGATTGAACTACAAGATGAAAATGAATCGTTTCATAAACCAGCATGGCTTGGTGAAGAAGTGTCAGACGATCCACGTTACTATAATGTTTGTTTGATTCAACACCCGTATAAGGATTGGTGAGTGAGCAATCTGCAAGTAACCATTAATATAACCAAGCAAAGCTTAGAAGTAAGTGATGATGGCGGGGTGCTGTTTCATACTTTAGTGTCAACGGCATTAAATGGTGCTGGTGAGGAAAATGGCAGTGAATGTACGCCACGAGGTCGGCATATTATTCGCGCTAAAATTGGTGAAGGTTGCGATCTAAATACAGTGTTTGTTGCGCGCAGACCAAGCGACGAAGTTTTTTCAGAAAGCCTGCAGCAACAATACCCTGAACGAGATTGGATACTGACACGCATACTTTGGTTAAGTGGTTGTGAGTCGGGTATTAACCGCGGCGGAAATGTTGATACGATGCGGCGTTATATTTACATCCATGGTTGTCCTGATGGAACAGAGATGGGTGTACCCGCGTCACATGGTTGTATAAGAATGACCAATAAGGATGTTGTTACACTATTTGAATTGCTACCGGTTGGCACAGATGTTTTGATTTGCGAATGATGTTGTTTTATAGATCACTTTAGGAATAGTAAGTATGTCACTTGGCCCAATGATGTTGGACGTCGCTGGAACATCGTTAATCAGCGAAGACAAAGAAATATTAGCGCACCCATTATTGGGCGGCGTTATTTTGTTTTCGCGGAATTATGAAAATCCACGGCAAGTGCAATCTTTAATTAAAGAAATTCATAAATTGCGTAAAACGCCATTGTTGATTGCGGTTGATCAAGAAGGTGGTCGAGTGCAGCGTTTTCAAGAAGGTTTTACGCGCCTGCCAGCTGCTGCTGATTTAGGCGTGGTGTATAACAAAGATCGTAACTTAGCTGTAGAACTTGCAGAGCAGACAGGTTGGATCAATGCCGCAGAATTAAGAGAAGTAGGTGCAGATCTTAATTTTGCACCGGTACTCGATTTGGATTATGCGACAAGCAGTGTGATCGGTGATCGCTCGTTTCATCGTAGTCCTGAGGTGGTTTCTGATATTGCACACAGTTATATGCGTGGCATGGAACAAGCGGGCATGTCGGCGGTGGGTAAACATTTTCCAGGTCACGGTGCGATTGAAGCAGACTCGCATGAAACCATTAGCATTGATGAACGCAGCTTTAATGATATTCGTAATGAAGACATGTTGGCATTTGAACGCATGATTCATTTCGGAATGCCAGCGATTATGATCGCACATATTATTTATTCACAGTGCCACGATCAAGCCGCGGGTTTTTCTGGATATTGGTTGCGTGATGTTTTGCGTGGAGAGCTCGATTTTCAAGGTGCGATCTTTACGGATGATTTGTCTATGAAAGGTGCGGCAGTACTGGGTGATATTGTTGCTCGTGCGCAAGCCAGCTTAGAAGCCGGTTGTGATATGTTCTTGGTTTGTAATGATCGTGATGCTGCTATTAAGGTGCTAGATGCGGTTAAACATGAGGTTAACCCCGCATCGAATAGTCGTTTATTACGTTTGCAGGGCAGAAGAGCTGAACACGCGGGTGCTGTGCGTGATACACAACGTTGGCACCAAGCCGCTAAGGCGGTTGAGAGTTATAGCCTTAAGGAAACCTTAGATTTAGAACTATAAATGGCTGTGGTAAAATAAATTAAGTTAGCTTGTATAAATAAGATTGGATGAATAATGGATTTCGAGAAAATATTAAAACAACTCACGAATTTTGGTGGCGATGAGGCTTGGGTGTACCAAGTGTTCATCGTTGTTTTTTGTGTTTTGCTGGCCAATTTTATTTTAATGCGTGTTCTGACGCGTATTGGTAAGCGCTTTGAGAAAACCCAAAATGCCTGGGACGATGCCTTTCTTCAGGCATTACGAAAGCCATTACGGTTACTCGTTTGGGTGGTGGGTTTATCTTTGGCCGCACAAATTGCCAAGGGTGTTTCCGATGCGGTTATCTTTAGTACGATCGCGCCGCTCAGAGATGTGGGTGTTATTGCGGCAGTAACGTGGTTTCTTATTCGTTTTATAAAAGTGGCTGAGAAAAACATTCTTGATGCTGGACGCACTGCGGGTAAAGAGGTTGATAAAACGACTGCGGATGCCATTAGTCGTTTATTGCGCATCTCGGTTTTAATTACTTCAGCACTGGTGGCGATTCAAACATTAGGTTTTAGTATTTCTGGTGTATTGGCTTTCGGTGGGATCGGCGGCATTGCGATTGGTTTCGCGGCAAAAGATTTATTGTCGAACTTCTTCGGCGGGTTAATGATTTTTCTTGATCGACCTTTTTCGGTTGGTGATTGGATACGTTCACCAGATAGAAATATCGAAGGCACGGTTGAAGCAATCGGTTGGCGGTTAACACGCATTCGCACGTTTAATAAACGGCCACTTTATATTCCTAACTCTGTGTTTGCGAGTGTTGCGGTAGAAAACCCATCGCGTATGTCACATCGGCGTATTAAAGAAACCATCGGCATTCGCTATGATGATGTGGATAAGCTAGAAGACATCGTTACTGACATAAAGACGATGTTGCAAAATCATCCAGATATTGATTCATCACAGACCTTAATGGTGAATTTCAATAGCTATGCGCCATCATCACTAGATTTCTTTATTTACACTTTCACGAAGACAACCGTATGGACAGAGTTTCACGATGTAAAGCAGGACGTTTTATTGAAAATAAATGCTATTATTAGCGGCTATGGGGCTGAGATAGCCTTCCCGACATCGACTATACATATAGCAGATCCCGTGCCGGGTCAAAAAGCAGATTAAGCAGAATTTTAGGAGTGAGTATGAGTGACGAACAAGGCCAAGAAAACAGCGCCGATAAAGAGATGAAAGTATTGCGTGCAGTTAAAATGGTTATTACCAACGTAATTAAAGACACTACGACGGAACCGGGTATGAAACATCCTCTTTCTAACGAAACGATTACTGATATTCGCCAGTGTTTAGGATTGATTACAGCGCGTGAGAATGAACTTTCACCCATGATGCACCGCCCACGTTTTACTGATGAGCCAGAAAAAGTGGTTGTGTCGTTAGCCACACCTAAAAAAGACAAATAATTGTCTGAATCTATTAAATTGAGTTCGAAAGAAGTGAGTGATGTACTTGCTTCGGCAGACTGTCTTTTTACAGCAGAAGAAGTTGATGCTGCAGTCGATATAATGGCGAGTGAGATTACTGCAGAAATGGCTGATGAAATGCCATTGGTTTTATGTACGATGATTGGCGGTATTATTGCAACTGGAAAATTACTCGAACGTTTAAGTTTTCCTTTAACGATTGATTATATTCATGCCTCTCGTTATCGCGGTGCAATGGTCGGTGCTGAACTGTACTGGATCGCACGCCCAACAGAATCCCTGAAAGATCGCGTGGTGCTGATTGTTGATGATATTTTTGATGAGGGTTTAACCCTTGAAGCGCTTATTAAAGACTGTATGGCAGCCGGCGCGAAAAAAGTATACTCAGCTATACTTGTAGAAAAAGATTGTCAGAAGGAATCAACATTAAAAGTTAATTTTAAAGGCCTAGTGGTACCCAATCGTTATGTGTTTGGTTGTGGTATGGATTACAAAGGCTACTTGCGTAATGTCATGGGCATTTACGCAATACCTGAAACGGAATAATTTATGTCAAATATCGCAATTATTGGTGGTACCGGACTTACCTCGATTAAGTCTTTAGAGATCACGCGTCGCGAAATGGTGAGCACACCTTATGGTGAGCCTTCTGGACCACTAACTCACGGCATGCTTTGTGGGCATAACGTGGTGTTTCTTGCACGACATGGGTATGGTCATACTATTCCACCACACGATGTTAATTATCGCGCAAATATTTGGGCGTTAAAATCCATTGGCGTAGAAAATATTTTAGCAGTTGCGGCTGTTGGTGGTATCCGTGAAGATCTTGTTCCTGGTAAGTTGGTGATTCCAGATCAAATTATTGATTACACATGGTCGAGAGGTAACACCTTTTTTGATCGTGGAGAAGGACCTGTTAAGCATATTGATTTTACTTGGCCTTATTGTGAATCAATGCGTCAGCTTGCCATTGATGCTGCAAAACAAGCGGGTCTTGATGTGAGTGAAGGTGGTACTTATGCCGCAACGCAAGGACCACGGCTTGAAACCGCGGCGGAAGTAACGCGCCTTGAAAAAGATGGTGCTGACATGGTTGGTATGACAGGCATGCCCGAGGCTGCATTGGCGAGAGAGTTAGAACTTTGTTACGCAAGTTGTGCGGTGGTAGCTAATCGCGCGGCAGGGAGAGGTGATGGTGAAATTACGATTGCTGAAATAGAAGAAAATCTTGTTAGTGGTATGCAACAAGTTGAAAAACTACTCGAAGTATTATTGCCCACCTGTCGTATTTAATGGCAGAGCAGGGGGCTCTACAACCTCTTCGATAATTCGTTTAACAGGAATAATAGTTGCGACAACCCCGAAGTAAGGGTGATCGAATACATGCACTTCGGTACTGCGCATTCTGCGCGATTGCCTTAATTCAAATGTATCAATAATAATTTCATCAGGCTTCTGCAGTGCGATTTGCTCGGCAAGATAAACATCGGGATTGTAATAGCGAATATTTAAAGCCATGTGCAAGTATCTTGATAAGCTAACTTTTACGGATCCATTAATACGTGCAGGTATTTCCTCAACAACAAAACCATTTTCATCAATCAGAGGTTCAAGTGGAGCAATAAGCTCTTCTGTTGGTGAGTTAAGCACTAGTTCACCTTGTGGTGTAAGCGTTGTCGGAATGGTTTCGTCTGGTTCGTTAGATATCTCTTGTTTGTCGGTTAGATGCACTGCTTCTGCTTCATGACGTTGCTTAACCGGTTGCTGCCAACCTTGTAATGTGATGATGCGATAGTTTCCCGCTTGAGTAAGTTTTCCTGCTGTTTCGGCAAGAGTTAAATTTTCAGGAGGGAGTTGTTGAAACGCGTCGATTGTATTGTTAAAGGCATCTGTAGTGTTAATCGTATTGGTTGCATCAAGCGCACTTGAATCTGTAATAGGCGCGAGTTCGATCAATGATTCAAATTTATTTTCACCCAGTGTTGCTGGCCAACTTTCATTAGCAACGGCATGTTCAATCGGTTCATAAACAAGCACTTCAATTTGATACCAGGTTTCGTATTGAGGTTCAGTCGTCGCTGGCTCAATGGGCTCAACAGCATGCAATGGCAGGATTACAGCGAAAACGCTGATGAGTGCAAGCAGTGGTAAAAGTCGATTTCTATTCGTCATAGCGTCATTATGCCGCAACATGGTTGCGTAGGGTATCCAAAACTTTCTCAATTGAGTCGGCTCGATCTCCATCAGGGAGTAAGTCAGTTATACGCAGGGTCTTTTTGCCGTCAAAATTATAGCGTCGGCTCTGTATTTGTATCATTTTAATCAGCTGCGTCGTATTAATATTAGGTGCATCATCAAAGATAATCCGTGCACCGTCGACACTCGCATCAATTTTATTAACGCCCATTGGCGTTGCTAATAGACGCAGTTCAGTAACCCTGAATAGTGTTTTAACAGCATTAGGCAGTAGACCAAAGCGATCAATCATTTCTACCTGTAACTCGCGTAATTCTTCATTATCAGCGGCATTGGCAATACGTTTGTACATAATCAGGCGCAAATGCACATCGGCGAGGTATTCATCTGGAATGAGGGCTGGCATATGCAAGTTAATCTCAGTGCCGCTGTGTAACGGTTTATCGAGATTTGGCTCTTTACCTTCTTTGAGTGCTTGCACAGCACGATCAAGTAGTTCGGTGTACATGGTAAAACCAATTTCATGTATTTGACCACTTTGGCCGTCGCCGAGCAATTCACCTGCGCCACGTATTTCCAAATCATGATTTGCGAGCATGAAGCCGGTGCCTAATTCTTCAAGTGACTCTATAGCTTCAAGACGTTTTATCGCATCTTTACTCATACTGCGGCGTTCAGGTCGAATTAAATAAGCATAGGCGCGATGATGTGAGCGTCCAACACGGCCACGAAGTTGATAGAGTTGTGCGAGTCCAAAACGATCAGCACGGTTCATAATAATGGTATTGGCGCTTGGCACATCAATGCCGGTTTCAATAATGGTTGTACACAACAGCACGTTGAAGCGTTGATGATAGAAGTCGAGCATGACATGTTCTAATTCGCGTTCACGCATTTGGCCATGCGCAACTCGAATCGTTGCTTCTGGCACAAGTTCTTCAAGTTGTTTCTTCATCTTCTCAATGTTTTTCACTTCATTGTGTAAGAAATAAACTTGGCCGCCACGGCGTATCTCACGAATGAAGGCTTCTTTAAGTAGCCCATCATCCCATTCGCGAACAAAGGTCTTAATGGAAAGACGATTAGCAGGAGGCGTTGCAATGATCGACATGTCACGAATCTGTGATAAGGCCATATTCAATGTTCTGGGTATTGGCGTGGCAGTTAAAGTCAATACGTCTACTTCAGAGCGTAATGATTTAAAACGTTCTTTTTGACGCACGCCGAAACGATGCTCTTCATCAATAATGACGAGACCAAGATTTTTAAACTTGATATCGTTCTGTAATAATTTATGTGTGCCAATAACAATATCAACTTTACCATTGGCAAGATCGGTTATCGATTTGTCGAGTTCTTTGCCAGTCCGGAAACGTGATAAAACTTCAACACGTACAGGCCAATCTGCAAAGCGATCTTTGAAATTTTCATAATGTTGTTGTGCGAGTAGAGTGGTAGGCACGAGCACAGCAACTTGCTTGGTCGCTTGTGTAGCTAAGAAAGTCGCACGCATTGCAACTTCGGTTTTGCCAAAACCTACATCGCCACAAATAAGTCGATCCATTGGCTGGTCACGAGTCATGTCGTGAATTACATCGGCAATAGCTGTTTCTTGATCTTGTGTTTCTTCATAGGGGAAACTGCCGGTAAAGGAATTATACAGTTCATCGGGAGCAGGGTAGGCAAAGCCTTTGCGTGCAGCACGACGCGCATAGATATCAAGTAATTCAGCAGCAACATCGCGTGCCTTTTCTGCTGCACGTTTTTTAGCCTTGCCCCATATTTCGGAGCCGAGTCTATGCAGTGGTGCTGTTTCAGGTGAGCTGCCGGTGTAACGGCTAATAAGATGCAGCGCAGAAACAGGTACATAAAGCTTATCGTTACTGGAGTACTCAAGTGTCAGGAATTCTTGCTTAATATTGCCGACATCAAGTATTTGTAATCCGAGATAACGTCCAACACCATGCTCTTCATGCACAACAGGTGCACCGATATTAAGCTCGGTGAGGTTGCGTATAACAGCATCGTTGTCTTGTGAGGAACGTTTACGTCGTCGCGTTTGTCGAACTTGTTCACCAAATATCTGCGCTTCACAAATAATTGCAAGACGAGGGTCTTCAAGTAGCAAACCATGTTCAAGTGGTGCAACGGTGATTGCAAGAGGTGCATCTATTCCAATGAAGCTATTCCAATCATCCGTAACTGTTGGTGAGATGGAATACTCACGCAAGGTGTCAAGAATCAGTTCCCTGCGCCCAGGTGACTCGGCAGCAATTAAGATTCGACCGTTAAATTTGGCAATAAATTCTTTTATTAATTTTGCAGGATCGCTAGCGCGGGCATTAAGTGCCAGTGATGTGCTTGCGGATGTTGCAAAATTATCTATGTTATCGCCCGCATCCAATTCAAAATGTTGTAGTTTGATATGTTTAAATTTATTTATTTCTTGTTCAATGGTGTTGCAATCAAGAAATAATGAATCGGGTTTTAATATTGGACGTTCAAGATCATCGCAGCGTTGTTCATAGCGTTGCTGTGCTTCATCATGAAAATGTTGTGCCGCATCGTTAGTGTCATTAATTGATATGAATAGGCAGTCTTTGGGCAGGTAACTAAACAGGCTATCCATTTCATCAAAAAACAAGGGTAAATAGTATTCGATACCGGCCGATGAAATGCCTTGGCTTACATCTCTGTATAAAGGAGCTGAATTTGGATTAACGTCAAAGCTGCTACGAAAGGTTTGACGAAATTTATTAATGCTTTCTTCATCTAGCGGGAATTCACGTGCAGGTAATAGTCGAATTTCATCCACTTTCTCGAGAGAACGTTGTGATTCTGGTTCGAAATAACTAATAGATTCTATTTCGTCATCAAACAGATCGATCCGATATGGAAGTTTGCTTCCCATTGGATAGAGATCGATAAGATTACCGCGCACCGCAAAGTCACCATGATCTTGTACTTGTGGAACGCAGAGATAACCGGCCTGTTCTAATTTTTTACGTAAGGCATCAATGTCTAGTTTCTCACCAACATCCAACAGCAAGCTATTTTTTTCTATATAGCCGCGCGGTGTTAGCCGCTGCATGAGTGTTTCTACGGGTAAAAGGACAACGCCATGGCTTAGTTCGGGCAACTTATAAAGTGTTTCTAGCCGCTGCGAGATAATGTCTTGATGAGGTGAGAAAACGTCATAGGGCAGGGTTTCCCAGTCGGGGAATAGATACACCTCATCTTTATCCTGCATGAACACTTGTAAGGCTTGCTGGAGTTGCAAGCATTCTGTGGTATCACGGGTAACGACGACGACGGGGCCTTTATTGCGTCTTGCTGCCTGTGCGACAGCGAGTGCTGTACTGCTACCGTATAAGCGTCCCCATTGTCGTGGTTCGCCTATTTTTGTTGGTAAGGGTGGCTGAAATAGACTTTTGTATTCAAATTCCATGCTATAAATACTTTAATTATATCTCGTAATATATTAATAAATAACAACTTTATACAATATTGACAAAGCACCATATTAACAAACATACTGTTCGGTATGTTAAAACAACGCAACGCAGACCAATCTCGCCATGAATTACTTGAAGCGGCGAGCAAGGAAATCCATCAATTCGGCTTTCATGCCGCGAGTATTAGCCGCATTCTTGAGAATACGTCGCTAACTCGAGGCGCATTGTACCATCACTTTCCCAGCAAACTAGAATTAGGCTATGCGGTTATTGATGAGTTATTTGGAGGTTATTTACGACAATTATGGCTTGAGCCACTCTTAAAAATAGGTGATCCAATAGAAATAATTGAAAACTCTTTAAATGACACTTACGCGATTCACGGACAAGAGTTAATAAGTTATGGATGTCCTTTAAATAATTTGTCGCAAGAGATGTCAGCGATTGACGAAGGGTTTAGAGAGCGGATTAATGCGCAATATGAAAAATGGCAAGACGCATTAAGTTTGGCATTACAGGGAGGTCAAGAGACCGGAACTGTACGCAAAGATATAAATGCGGCAGAAGTGGCAATATTCATAGTTGCTTCAATAGAAGGATGTATTGGTTTGGCGAAAAATAATAAATCACAAGCCACATTAGATAGCTGCACCAGGATTTTGTTAGATTACCTATATGGATTAAGGGTAGTGCCTCAAGCAGGGAGAAGCTGAGATGCAGGCAATAAAAGATAAATACATTAATTGGATGCTGGCCAACAGATGGTTAGTTATTTTTTTAGTTTTAATTAGTGTTGTTTCCTCAGCCGTTGGTGTAACGAAACTTTATTTTACTAGTGATTATAGGATTTTCTTTAGTGAAGAAAATCCCCAGCTACAGGCTTTTGAGGCGTTACAGGATACTTACACTAAGAATGATAATATTCTTTTTGTTGTGGCGCCCAAAGATGGTGTGGTATTTAAGAGAAAAACACTTGCGGCTATTGCTGATATAACAAAGCAGGGCTGGCAAATACCGTATTCGATTCGTGTCGACTCTGTTACTAACTTTCAACATACCAAAGCAAATGAAGATGATTTACTTGTTGAGGATCTCATATTAAATGCAGAATCTTTAACAGATGAAGCGTTGCAATACAGTAAGGGCATCGCATTATCAGAACCTTTGCTTCTGAATAGATTAATTTCACCAGATGCTTCCGTCACCGGCGTTAATGTCACTATGCAATTTCCTGGCAAGGCACAACATCTTGAAGTGCCGGAAGCATCAAAATTTGCCTTTGAGTTGGCGGATAAGATGCGTGCCAAGTATCCGGAATTAGAAATACGCATGACGGGCATGACAGTCATGAATAATGCCTTTTCTGAACAAAGTAAAAAAGATATCTCAACATTAGTGCCGCTGATGTTTCTTGCCATTATGGTGATGTTGGCTGTTTTATTGCGAAGCAAGACAGCAACAGCAGTGACGTTATTAATTATATTTTCGACAATTATATCGGCCGTTGGACTTATTGGTTGGCTTGGTATCAAGCTTTCTCCTCCAACGACAACTGCACCGATCATGATTATGACGATTGTAGTTGCGAACTGTGTACATATCTTAATGACCTTTTTGCAGGAAATGCGCGAGGGTCGAGAAAAGATTGCCGCAATGCATGAAAGTTTACGTGTCAATTTTCAACCAGTATTTTTAACAAGCCTTACTACCGCGCTTGGCTTCTTGTCGATGAATTTTAGTGATGCACCACCGTTTCGTGATTTGGGTAATATTGTCGCTCTAGGTGTTGGGATCGCATTTGTCTTTTCAGTCACGCTATTGCCAGCAGTCGTTACATTATTGCCAGTTAAAGTTGCTAAGAATGCGAATGCATCGAAGTTAATGAACATAGTTGCAGAATTCGTGATTCGTTACCGTCGCAAATTAATACCAAGCATGGCGGCTATTATTATTGTATTAATTGCCTTTGTGCCGAGTAATGAGCTTAATGATGAATTTGTGAAATATTTTGATGAATCGGTTGTGTTTCGACAAGACACCGATTTCGCGACTAGTCATTTAACCGGTATTTATTTAATTGAATATTCGATTCCGGCTAATGGCAGTGGTGGTATTTCTGAACCAGAATATTTACAAGCACTTGAGAAATTTGCAGCATGGTATCGTCAACAAGACGCGGTACTTCACGTCAATGTGTTAACCGACACGATGAAACGTTTAAATAAGAATATGCACGGTGATGACGAGTCTTGGTATAAGTTACCCGACCAACGTGATCTCGCGGCACAATATTTATTGTTATATGAATTCTCTTTACCATTTGGGCTAGATCTTAATAATCAAATTAATGTCGATAAGTCGGCAACCAGAATGGTGGTGACATTAGAAAGTATTTCTTCTAATCAATTACTTGGAATGGGAGAACGCGCACAAGATTGGATGAAGCAAAATTTGCCAACCTCTATGAGGGTGCAAGGGGCAAGTTCATCAATGATGTTTGCGCATATTGGCGAAAGAAATATTCGCAGTATGTTGCTAGGCACAACTATTGCACTCATTCTTATTTCGTTGACTCTCATTATTGCTTTACGCTCATTCAAAATTGGCATGTTGAGCATGCTGCCTAATTTAGTACCAGCGGCAATGGGCTTTGGTATATGGGGGATTTTTGTCGGACAAGTTGGTTTAGCCTTGTCGATAGTAACTAGTATGACTTTAGGCATTATCGTTGATGACACAGTTCATTTTTTGAGTAAATATATTCGTGCGCGAAGAGAGAAGGGAATGAATAGTGAAGATGCTGTTCGTTATGCCTTCGCGAATGTCGGTATGGCATTAGTTGTTACATCAACCGCTTTGATTGCTGGCTTCCTTGTGTTGTCACTTTCAACTTTTGAGCTTAATGCCGGAATGGGGCAGTTAACTGCGATTACGATTGCCGTTGCCTTATTCGCAGATTTCTTATTATTACCACCATTGTTAATGAAACTCGAGGGTGCTCGCAATGAAGCTAAGTAATTTATTTGTAGTTGGACTTGTTTTTGTTTCATCGTTGGCTTCGGCAAACCCGCAGCAGAAAGGTTTAGAGATCGCAATAGAAGCGGATAAGAGAGAAACGGGTTTTGGTGACACAACGGCTAATATGACGATGTTATTAAAAAACCGTCATGGTGGGGAAAGCTCTCGCTATATTCGTCTTCGTACGCTTGAGGTGGATGGCGATGGTGATAAAAGTATGTCGATCTTTGATCGCCCACGTGATGTAAAGGGAACAGCTTTTCTTTCTTATACACACAAAACTGGTTCGGATGATCAATGGTTATATTTGCCTGCTCTAAAAAGAGTAAAACGAATTTCATCACGAAATAAATCGGGTTCTTTTATGGGCAGTGAGTTTGCCTATGAAGATATCTCATCCCAGGAGGTTGAGAAATATACTTATAAATATGTAAAAGATGAATCTTGTGGTGATATCGAGTGCTTTGTGATTGAGCGAGATCCAGTCGATGAACTTTCTGGATATACAAGACAGGTGGTATGGATTGACAAAAATGAATATCGTCCACAAAAAATTGATTTTTATGATCGCAAAAATTCTTTGCTCAAGACGCTAAGCTATAAAGGTTATCAACAATACCTTGGCAAGTATTGGCGTGCTGATGAGATGTACATGAAAAATCACCAAACCGGTAAAACAACCTTATTGAGTTGGACGAATTACAAGTTTGCTACAGGTTTGACTAAGCGTGATTTTGATCGAAATAGTTTAAAACGCGCTCGTTAATACAAAATGTTGAGTCGGTTTTTCTTTGTATGTGTTTTATTTAGTAGTCCACTGGTAGTTAGTGCGGCCGACGGAGAATGGTCTGGCTATATCGCAACTGAATGGCGTGTTTTTCTAGATTTGCCAACGGCTCCCGAACAGCATGGTGATAATGTTTCGCTCTCTGCCCAAGCTGAATACTACCGCGAATGGAATGCAGGTAAGCAATCCTTTCGTTTCACTCCTTTCTTACGTATTGATGGCAGAGATAGTCAACGTAGTCATATTGATATTCGTGAATTGAATTGGACTATGGTGCATGATACTTGGGAATTTACCGCGGGTATTGCTAAGGTCTTTTGGGGTGTTACTGAGTCGCAGCATCTTGTCGATATTATTAATCAAACCGATCTCATAGAAAGTGCCGATGGCGAAGAGAAACTCGGTCAGTCAATGCTTAAACTTAGTTTGACGCGAGACTGGGGAGATATTGATTTATTTGTATTACCAGGTTTTCGAGAGCGGACATTTCCATCGCGTGTGGGGCGTTTACGAACGCAAACAGCGGTCGCTGTGAATAATGCTGAATACGCATCTTCACAAGGTCGTGATCATATTGATGCAGCCATTCGCTGGTCACATAGCCTTGGCGATTGGGATGTTGGTTTATCACACTTTTCTGGAACATCACGGGATCCGCGCTTTAGGGCTGCTGTTGATAAAGGGCGAACGGTAGTAATTCCGATTTATGAAACCATTGATCAAACGGGTGTAGATTTACAAGCGACAAAGGATGATTGGTTGTGGAAGCTGGAAGTAATTAGTCGAAGCGGACAGGGTGAACGTTACACGGCTGCAACAGGTGGTTTTGAATATTCTTTATACGGTATAAATGAATCCGCAGTGGATCTCGGTTTAATTGTTGAGTATTTATTCGATGATCGTGATGAATTAGCCTTAACACCATTTGAAGACGATTTGTTTTTGGGTGCTCGGCTCGCATTTAATGATGAAGCCAGTAGCGAATTACTCGCTGGTATGATTGTTGATTTGGAGAATGGATCGCGAGTAATGAGTGTTGAGGCAAGCCGTCGTATTGGTGATGACTGGAAGGTTAATCTTGAAGCGCGTTTCTTTTCGAATATCGCCTCACAAGATAGTCTATTAAATTTCGAAAATGATGATTTTGTGCAGATGGAATTAGCTTGGTATTTTTAGACCTGCTTCATAACAAATCTAGTTGAGCAAGAATATCATCGGGTTCCATTCTTTGGGTGTAATCAGCATTGATGTATGACGCGGTAATTATATTATCTTTCGAAATAATGAATGTTGCAGGCATTGGCAATGTCCAGCTATTGTCGCCATTTAATTCATTTAAGTAGATATTAAGTATTGAATATATTTCTCTATATTTTGGTGGCAGTTTAAATACTAAACCAAATTCATTTGCTGCCGCATTCCCGAGGTCGGTGAATACAGGGCTAGTAATATTGTTATTTTTAAGAGTGTTTTCGACAAATTTATATAGCTCGGGAGAGGCCGAAATTAATTGAGCACCTTTCTCTTCTATTTGATCGTTGATTTTTTGAAGGGCCGTTAACTCGAGATTACAATATGGACACCATCCTCCACGAAAGAAATTGAGTACAACAGGGTGTTCTTTTAATATATCTTTTAAGAAAACAGTTTTAAGATTCTTATCACGAAAATAAATAGCGGGCGCTTTAGAACCAACCTTGATGGCCTTATCTTCTAAAAAGCGTGAGAATAGTTTTGCATTTTCAGAGAGCAGTAATTTCTGCACATCTGCGTCAAGTGAACTTAGGACTTCTCGTTCTAATTTTTTTAATTCATCATTTAAGGACATATTATTATATTAATAAGGTTACTATATTTATGGTTATTGGTTTTTCTGAAAGCGTTTCATTAGCGCACAACGCTCTAAATAAGCATCGCGAGCAATCTTAACATCTTCTAAGAATAACGGCAGCTCATTCATTAGCATTGCTTGTGGTCCATCTACTAATGCTTTGGTTGGCGCAGGATGAAAATCAACCAATACCATATTGGCTCCAGCAATAATGCCTTGGGCGGTAACATGCATAACATCAAGTAGACCATCGGGTGCGGACTCGCGTGTACCGACTGAATGCGATGGATCAATACAAACAGGCATACGGGTGAGTCGTTTAACGACGGGTACATGCGCAAAATCAACAAAGTTACGATGTGGATCGCCCATGTTAGTTTTCATGCCACGCAGAGCAAAAATAACTTTTTGATTACCTTCGCTAGCAATATATTCGGCAGCGTTAATTGATTCTTCAAGAGTGATACCAAACCCCCGTTTTAATAACACCGGGTGAGTCAGTTGTTTGCCTACCGCTTTCAGCAATTCAAAGTTTTGTGTATTACGTGTTCCTATTTGAAGCATAACGCCGGTAGGGTGACCAGTTTTCTCAAGTGCTTCGTTAATCTCGTCAATATGGTTTTCGTGAGTAATTTCCATGGCGACGACTTTAATGCCGTACTTGCCAGCTAATTCAAATACCCATGGAAGGCAGTCTTTGCCTTGGCCCTGGAACGAATAAGGATTGGTACGCGGTTTATATGCCCCCATGCGAGTACAGACTTGGCCGTTTTCTTGTAAGGCCTTCATCATTTGCTCGACATGCTTCGGGTTGTCCACAGCGCAAAGTCCGGCAAAGACATGCAAGCTATCTTGGCCAAAGCTAACGCCATTGTATTCAAATGAACAGGCACGTTTTTCATCGGCGTGGCGGCCAAGAACACGATACTCATCTGATATGCGGATAACGCGTTCAACACAGGGGTAATCCTGCATTTCATCAATCATTAGGGCACTCGTATTACCAAGTAGATAAACTTCGGTAAGGATTTGTTCGTTACCTTCTACGTCATGAACGCGAGTTTGAATGTCATCAAGTTCACCTAATTTACTCATTAGCGATGCATAGGCATCACTATTTTTGTCAGTATTTGGGTGAAGTAGTAAAATCATGCTGGATTATTCCTTTTCGTTAGCTCGATTACATTGATTGAGATCATCATAGCTGTCTATTCGACGATCATGAACGAAAGGTTAGTGATGAGTCGCTGCGTGTATGACGTATTCGCCTTCAAAATACACCGTATATTTTTCATATACCCAGCTTGTAATAGGTGGCTCACCAACGGCGTCATTAATACTCAGCGGGCTACCATAATTTGTTTCAACCTGTTGCATTTGCATGCCGCGCTCTGGGCGTAATACACCATCGGCACTATTTTCTGGCTGATTGATAATGCTCAGAGTTTCAGCAGATAAGCTAGCCGAGGCAGCGCATAGGCTAAGTAGCAAGAGGGGTTTAATTAATGTCTTTATATTTCGCATTATTTTCTCCAAATCCATGGTTATTCAGCCACTATAGCATTGTGCCGTTATACCTTATATATGATTAGAAACCAGTCAGCTAAGAAAAACTGCGACTTGCGCCACAATATGGCGAGTGGTCAATAGCTTAGCCGTATGGTTTAATGCCCAGCATGTTTCGACCAATTGAAGTACATATCGGCCTACGCTACACAAAAGCGCGCCGCCGTAACAATTTTATCTCCATATTTTCATTGATCTCCATCGTTGGCATCATGCTTGGCGTGTTAGTCATGATTACAGTGTTGTCTGTGATGAATGGCTTCCAAAAAGAAGTACGTGAACGTATTTTGGGAGCGGCTTCGCATATTACAATTAAAGGTATCGATGGCCGTATTAATGACTGGCCTGAGATCATGACGAGTACGGCAAAACACCCCCAAGTTGTAGGTTCAGCACCCTTTATTAGAACCGAAGCTATGTTGACCAATGGTCAATATGTGAATGCTGCTTTTATTCGCGGTATTGATCCTGCGCTGGAGAGTAATGTTTCAGATGTGCAGAAAGGGATCTTAGTTGGTAGTTTCGAGGATCTTAAACCAGGTGATTTCAAAATTTATCTGGGCAAATATCTCGCACGAGCACTCGGTGTTTATCTCGGTGACAAGGTCACGATGGTCACGCCACAGGCAGCCGTAACACCGGCTGGTATTTTACCGAGACTAAAACGCTTTACTGTCGCAGGTATTTTTGAAACGGGTCACAATCAGTACGACAGTGGTTTGGCTGTAATTCATATTAAAGATGCAGCACGATTAATGCGACTAGGCGATGATGTGAGTGGTGTGCGCATTAAAATTAAAGATATCTTTGATGCGCCGCGTGTTGGTATTGAATTGGTTGAGGAATTATCAGGCGGTTATTTAATTAATGACTGGACCAAGGTGCATGCTAATTTCTTCCGCGCCGTGCAAACCGAAAAGCGTATTATGTCGATTATCTTAATTCTGATTATTATTATCGCTGCATTTAATATTATTGCGATGATGGTAATGACCGTAACCGAAAAACAAAGTGACATTGCCATTCTAAGAACATTGGGTTGTACGCCATTTAGAATTACGTGGATATTTATTACTCAAGGCTTAATCATTGGTTTAGTCGGTATTGCGCTGGGAACTATTGGCGGTGTTTTACTGGCAACAAATATTGATGTTGTTGTTCCTGCAATTGAAAATCTCTTTAGTGTTAAGTTCCTTTCGCCTGATGTTTACCTCATTAGCGATTTGCCTTCTGACTTGCAATGGTCGGATGTGAGCAGCATAGCCATTATGTCGTTTATTATTACGATGATCTTTACGATCATTCCGGCAAGTCGTGCTGCAAGTATTCAACCCGCAGAGGCATTACGTTATGAGTAATGCCAGTATTATTCAATGCAGCCAACTTTCAAAGTCATATGAAGATGGTGACCTAAAGGTTGATGTGCTGCATGAGATTAATCTGCAGGTTAATAAAGCTGAGCGCGTTGCGATTGTTGGCCGTTCAGGTGCGGGTAAAAGTACCTTGCTGCATTTGTTAGGTGGCTTAGACGTACCTACACAAGGTGAAGTTATTATTGATGGTATTAACATTGCAAAAATTAGCGAAACGAAACGTGCGAAATTAAGAAATCGTAGTTTGGGTTTTGTTTATCAATTTCATCATTTGTTACCTGAGTTTACTGCAGTAGAAAATGTTGCTATGCCACTGATGTTGCGTGGTACTAAGCCAGATATTGCAACAGAAAAAGCGGGGCAAGTGCTTAGCCAAGTTGGCATGGAAAGTCGTATGCATCATCGGCCTGTGGAATTATCAGGCGGTGAACGCCAGCGAGCAGCATTTGCACGCGCACTAGTAACAGAACCTAAGTGTGTACTTGCGGATGAACCAACGGGTAATTTGGATAGTTACAATGCAGAAAGATTACATGAGTTAATGATTGAGCTTAACGAAACGCACCAAACTAGTTTTGTTATTGTGACGCATGATGAAATTTTAGCGAGTCGTATGGATCGCGTTCTCACGCTTGATTCAGGTAAGCTGGTTTAAATTTATCTATCTAGAGCGTTTACGCTGTTCCCAGCGCCTTACAATATTCCAACGCCATAACAATCGAATTGCAACGTAGCCTATAATCGAGCTACTCACCGCCATCACTGCGCAACCTAATAAAAACGGTTGCCAGATTGCGAGTAGACCATTCGCAAGCCATGCAAAACTTAATTCAAAATCAAAGCCATTGGGTTCGATACCTAAGATGATACCGCCTAACCGGTACGCGAAATAAAACAGTGGAGGCATGGTGAGTGGGTTCGATATCCAAACCAGAGCGACAGAAATAATTAAGTTTACTCGCGCGGGAATAGCGACCGCGGTAGCCAATACCATTTGAAAGGGAACGGGTACCCACGCAAAAAATAGACCCACGGCAAAAGCACCGGCAACAGATCGACGATTGATGTGAAATAAGTTCGGATCATGTAGCAAAGTACCAAATATTTTTAAATACTTGTTATTCAGCACTTTATCGTGACTGGGCATGTAACGTTGGACGAGCTTTTTGGTCATACGAGCTTCTAATGCTATGGTTTAGTTAATAAGGGACTATTATCCAACATTTTGCCATCTAGGGCACTTAAATCATCATGCGTACATGGACGATCGCATTTTTGATGGGTATTGCAGTAGCTCAGCAATGCTCTCAAACACCCAATCCAGCTTGGTTGCTGCTGCTACCAGCCTGTTTATTGGCTTTCGTACGTGCTAATTACTGGCTTAGATCATTATTTGTATTCATTCTCGGTTTTCTTTGGCTATTTACCACGGCGTTGCTGTTTTCGCATCATAGCTTTCCTCAGGAGTTTGAAGGACAAGAATTGTTGCTTGAAGGGACGATAGCCAGTATTCCTAAAATATCGTCACGCTCAAGCCGTTTTGATTTTACTACCCAGTTAGATAATAAGCCGTACAAATTTCGTCTTAGTTGGTATAAAAAACACTTTCGCCCACCGCAAGCGGGTGAACGTTGGCGTTTACTTGTTAAGTTAAAGCGTCCACATGGTGTAATGAACCCTGGTGGTTTTGATTATGAACGCAGTCTATATCGGCATGGTGTGTCGGCGACAGGCTATGTTCGCAGCAATGATATTAATGAAAGAATAATTACCACTGATCTTATCTTGGCCCCAAGTGTGTGGGTTGCGAAATTACGCCAATCTATTTCTAATGCTTTGCGAAAGGAATTAAAGGGTAAGCAGCATCAAGGTCTAATTGAAGCGCTGGCGATCGGTAACCGCGATAAAATCACTGCATCTGAGTGGGATATCTTAACGCGGACAGGAACTATTCACCTTGTTGCTATTTCTGGTTTGCATATTGGTTTAGTTGCCGGCCTGGTATTTTTTATAATTCGTTTTGTTGTTGGCAGAAGTAAATTCTTAATGCGGCAGCTTCCAGTACAAATACCCGCTGCAGCGTTCGCAATTATGGCAGCATTCTTTTATGCGATGTTAGCTGGGTTTTCTATTCCAACGCAGCGTGCTTTCTTAATGGTTTACGTGGTAATGATCTCATTGATGCAGCGCAGAACTATTCGTTCTTCTAATGTTATTGCGTTAAGTTTGTTGTTGATATTGATTTTCGATCCTATGTCGATATTGGATGCCGGTTTCTGGTTGTCCTTTGGTGCAGTTGCTGTGATTTTATTTGCAGTAACGGGGAGACTAAGGGCTCCTGCTTCTATATTCAGTTGGGGTAAAATACAACTGGTTATCGCTATTGGTATGCTACCAATGACGTTGATGTTTTTTCAACGTATAAGCCTATCTGCACCCATCGCAAATCTGTTTGCGGTTCCGTTGGTTAGCTTCGTGACTGTTCCTGCAACCTTATTAGGCGCAGTGACTTTAGACTTGTCTACTGAGTTATCCGGTTTATTACTTCATGTTGCTACAGAATCGTTAAATATCTTATGGTTTCTTCTCGAGTGGTTAAATGCGCAGCCATGGTCAATTATTGAAACACATGTACCAGTAGCATGGACATTAATACCTGCGGCGATCGGTGCCGTGTGGTTACTGATGCCGCGGGGATTTCCTACACGTTGGATGGCAGTAACTTTGTTCTTGCCAGTGATCTTAGTAACACCGCAGAAACCAGAAATAGGTGAACTGCGATTAAGTTTGATCGATGTTGGTCAAGGCTTGTCTGTATTTATACAAACGCGTAATCATAGCCTTGTGTTTGATGCAGGGCCTCGTTACTCAGAAAGTTTTGATGCGGGAAAAAATATTGTTATTCCCTTTATTAAATCACAAGGCCTGTTGTCACTTGATGCCTTGATTGTGAGTCATGGAGACAACGATCATAGTGGTGGCGCAAAGGCTATCTTAAATCAGTTAAATGTTAATAGGGTTTATACTGGAGCCAATACAAAACGTTGGCAACATGAGACCGCAGTTGCTTGTCAGGCTGGAGATGAATGGCAATGGGATGGCGTTAGCTTTAAATTTTTACATCCGATTAAAGAACAGGGCATGGGCGGAAATAATCGTTCTTGTGTTTTGCAGGTGAGTATTGGAACCCATTCAATCTTGCTGCCAGGTGATATTGAAACGAAGGCTGAGAATGAACTTGTTGCGCGCTTTAAAGACCAACTTAAAAGTGACCTGTTAATCGCGCCGCATCATGGCAGTAAAACATCGTCATCACCGGTCTTTATTGAACACGTGGCACCACAAATGGTATTCGTGGCGAATGGTTACCGAAATCGCTACCGGTTCCCACATCAGTCGGTGACTCAGCGATATACTGATTCGGAAATAGCATGGTTTGAAACCGCGAAATTAGGCGCTATTTCAGTCACCATGACAGCCGAGGGCTTGGCTAAGCCGGTGTTTTGGCGCGATAAATTACTGCGATATTGGCACACACGGTGATGGTTTTGTCGCGGTCATGTTGTACAATTAGCAACAGTTGAGCAGGTTAGTGCTTGGCGAAATAGATTCTATAAAAATAACATATAAATCAACAAGATAACTAGGTGTTAATACTGTGTTTGAATTTGTAAAAGCCGGTGGCTGGCTCATGCTACCCATTATTGTCTGTTCTATTGTGGCTGTCGCCATTATTGTGGAACGATTTTGGTCCCTACAACGTAAACGAATTACTCCTCTGCATCTTGTTGCACAAGTGTGGCATTGGGCAAAAGCGAATGATCTGGATGAAGCTAAAGTAAATCAACTTCGTAGTGGTTCACCACTCGGCAAGGTGATTGCTGCCGGTTTAATCAATCGCCATCATCCGCGTGAGATTATGAAAGAAAGTATTGAAGATGCAGGCCGACATATCGTGCCTGAGCTTGAACGCTTCCTGAATACACTTGGTACCATTGCTGCAGTGACGCCTTTGCTCGGTTTATTGGGTACGGTTGTCGGTATGATTGATGTCTTTGCTGCCATTATTGAACACGGCGTAGGTAATCCTGCTGTGTTAGCTGAAGGTATCTCAAAGGCCTTGGTGACAACGGCAGCGGGTTTATCGGTTGCGATTCCTGCTTTGATGTTCTCACGTTACTTCAAAGGTTATGTGAATGAGCTGATTTTGACCATGGAAAAAGAAGCCGTGAAATTGGTTGAAGTGATTCATGGTGATCGTGAGTCATCCGAGGTTGAAGCTGAATTTGATGGTATCAGCGAATAATGAAATTGCGTAGCCGAGGTGTTGACGAGCCAGATGTAAATCTAACGCCATTGATTGATGTTGTGTTTTTGTTATTGATCTTTTTCATGGTGTCGACAACCTTCGATAAAGAATCAGAGTTAAGTATCGAGTTGCCTAATGCGCAAGGTGAAGCGTCAGCGCGCGAAACATTACAAGTAGAAGTCTCTATTGACGCCAAAGGCAATTACGCGATTAATAATGAACGTATTATTAACTCTCAGATCAACACATTGAAAGCAGCCATTGCAAAAGTTGCCGGTGACAAACGTGATATCCCAATGATTATTAGTGCGGATGGACGGGCTTCACATCAATCGGTGGTTGCGGCGATGGACGCAGCAAGACAACTAGGCTTTAGTAAACTTACTTTTGCCACACGACTTTCTACAGAAGATAAATAATTACGATGGCTGATTCTCGTTCCGATATTGATGGCATACAAGCTTACCGTCGATTGCTCACCTATGTTTGGCCCCATTGGAAAGTGTTTTTATTGGGCATTATTGGTATGGCCGCCTTCTCGGCGACTGAAGCAGGTTTCCCATGGTTGATGAAGCCATTAGTTGATGACAGCCTAATTGCGAAAGATCCTGAATCGATCGCATTTATCCCTATTCTATTAATTGGTTTGTTCACGGTTCGCATTGTGGTTAATTTTGTTGCCACTTACTGCATGAGCTGGGTAGGGCGAGCCGTCATTAAAGAGCTCCGAAAACAGATGTTTGATCATTTGCTTACCTTGCCGACCACAATTTACGACAAAACATCTTCAGGCTCATTACTATCAAAAATCACCTATGACGTGGAGCAGGTTGCACGGGCATCGACGAACGTGATTACCGTTGTTGTTCAGGAAGGATTAACAGCGGTTTTTCTTGTTTCACTTATGCTGTATTACAGTTGGCAATTAACACTCATATTCATCGTGATTGGTCCTTTTGTCGCGTGGCTGATTACTTATGTAAGTAAGAAGTTTCGTAAAATAAGTCGACGAATTCAAGACAGTATGGGCGGTATCACTCATGTTACAGGTGAAGCTATTGAAGGACATCGAGTTGTAAAAACCTTTGGTGGCCAACAAGTAGAAGCGAATAATTTTGAAAAAGAGAATGAGTACAATCGTAAGCAAAAATTAAAAATGGATGTATTACGCGTCCTCAGTCTCGGGGTCGTGCAATTGCTGGTTGCTAGTGGCACAGCGTTAGTTATTTACTATGCCACATCGGAACCGCTTAACGAAACGATTACTCCGGGAATTTTTGTTTCAATTTTGACTGCATTGATTGTTTTGCAGCGACCGATAAAAAGATTGACCTCTGTTAATGAATATTTGCAAACAGGCATTGCTGCTGCGCAAAGTATTTTCTCTTTCATGGATATTGAAAAAGAAAAGGATACAGGCAGCACTAAACTTGATTCAATAAAAGGCAAGGTAAATTATTCAAATGTCGACTTTAGTTATGGAAATAATAGTAGCAATGTTCTGAATGACATTGGTTTCGTTGCTGAGCCAGGTAAAACGGTCGCCTTTGTAGGCCGCTCTGGTAGTGGTAAAACAACCTTGGTTAATCTGTTGGCACGATTCTACGATGTGACATCTGGTTCGATCAGTATTGATGGCCATGATATTCGAGATATTAAATTAAGTAATTTACGTGAACATATTTCGCTTGTTAGTCAGCATGTGACTTTGTTTAATGATTCGGTTGCGAACAATATCGCCTATGGCAGTCTTCATGGTGCCAATATTGATGATATTAAACGTGCGGCAGATATTGCTCATGCCAGTGAATTTATTAATAAGTTGCCGAATGGTTTTGATACGCAGGTGGGTGAAAACGGCGTATTGCTATCGGGTGGTCAACGCCAACGTTTAGCGATTGCGCGCGCCTTATTAAAGAATGCACCGATCTTGATTCTTGATGAAGCAACCTCAGCACTCGACACTGAATCAGAGCGTCATATTCAGGCAGGACTTGAAACCTTAATGAAAGATCGCACTACCTTAGTTATTGCGCATAGGCTTTCTACCATTGAATCAGCGGATACAATTATAGTGATGCATGAAGGTGGAATTGTGGAGCAGGGTACGCATGCCGAGCTGATTAAGCAGGATGGTCGTTATGCCTTATTACACAGAATGCAATTTAGTGATGGAGAGGCATAAAGTATGCGTGCATCATTAAGCCAGTTTTTTAATAGTATTTGGTACGGTAATGGTTGGCAGTGTATTTTGTTTTTGCCGATCACGTGGATCTTTAGTCAGTTAGTAAAGGTAAGACGATTAGCTTATAAAAATGGTTGGAAAAACAGTCAGTCATTTCCCTTGCCTATTATTGTGGTTGGTAATATATCCGTCGGAGGTAGTGGTAAAACACCATTAGTTATCTGGATTGTTGAGCTATTAAAGAACGCGGGATATAAACCTGCAATTATTAGTCGAGGTTACAAAGGCAAAGCGGGTACTTGGCCTCAGCAAGTCAGAATAGATAGCGATCCTGTTGTCGTCGGTGATGAAGCAGTGCAATTAGCTCGACGTTGTCAGTGTCCTATTGCTGTTGGGCCAGATCGTTGCGCGACGATTGAAGCACTGCTTGAGCATACTGATTGTAATGTGATTGTTTCTGATGATGGTTTACAGCATTACGCAATGCAGCGTGATATAGAAATTGCTGTAATTGATGGAATAAGGCGTCATGGTAATCAACGTTTGTTACCCGCGGGGCCATTACGAGAACCTGTTTCACGTCTTGAAGAAGTTGATTTCGTTGTTAGTAATGGCGTTGCTGAACGTGGCGAATACGCTATGTTAGTAAAGGGCTTGGTTGCACGAAATCTTGTTACAGATAAGGTGCAGGGTTTAGAGCGCTTTTCAGGACAAACCGTGCATGCAGTGTGTGGTATTGGTAATCCGGAACGCTTCTTTAATGGTTTAAAACAGTTTGGCATCAGTTTAATTGAGCATGTACATCCAGATCATCATCCATTTTCAGAAGAAGATATTAATTTTGATGATGATTTGCCTATTCTTATGACTGAGAAAGATGCAGTAAAATGTCAGCGTTTTAAATCAGAACAACATTGGTTTATACCTGTGCAGGCTGATTTGAATAAGCATTTCGCGCCACGATTGTTAGCGTTATTAGAAAAGAGAAAAAACGATGGATAAAAAATTACTAGAAATTCTTGTTTGCCCTTTATGTAAAGGTGAGCTTGTTTATAACAAATCGGCTAAGGAGTTAATTTGTAAAGCCGATCGTCTTGCTTATCCTGTGCGTGATGATGTTCCTGTTATGTTAGAGGAAGAAGCACGTCAATTGAATGCGGAAGAAGAAGTTTAATGAAATTCACCGTCATCATTCCAGCGCGTTATGCTTCAACTCGTTTGCCGGGTAAAGCCTTGCTGGATATATGCGGAAAACCAATGATTCAACATGTTTACGAAAGGGCGGTTGAAAGTGGCGCTGAGGCTGTTTATATCGCGACTGATGATGAACGAATCCAAGCCGTTGCAGAAGAATTTGGTGCACAAGTTATTATTACCGCGGCCACACATAAATCAGGAACAGATAGACTAGCAGAAGCCGTTAAGAATTTATCATTAGACGAAGATGAAATTGTTGTTAACCTTCAAGGTGATGAACCTTTGATGCCCGCAAGTCTCATTGAACAAGTTTCGAGAGATCTTCACCAACATACAGATGCTAGCATGGCGACATTATGCACACCTATTATCTCTGCCGAAGATGTGGCCAATCCAAATGTGGTTAAGGTTGTTTTCAGTAAAGCGGGTTATGCGCTTTATTTCAGTCGCGCACCAATTGCATGGGAGCGTGAACATTTTCGTGTTTCGAGTTTTCGACCATCAGGTCATCATATGCATTATCGTCATATTGGTCTTTATGCATATCGTGCCGGATTTTTAGGACGTTTCATTAATTGGCCGGTTTGCGATATGGAGGAAATGGAATCACTTGAACAGCTTCGAGTACTCTGGAATGATGAACGTATCCACATTAGTGAAGCCTTAGCGATACCTCCCCCAGGTGTAGATACGCAGGAAGAATTAGAAAGAGTGCGGCGTCTTATTTCTCAGTAAAGATTTTATCTTTTAAGTCTTTATTTTTTTACAACATCACCTAATCCGACTTGTGATAATATTTTTGCACGTGTTTTCGTGAGTTCAACATTGCCAGTTTTGTTAATCTCGGCAGATATAGTGTCAATAGCATCGTACCAAACGCCGGCTCTGGCAAGCGCTAAAAATTTATCACGTATCGTACCCGTAAAAGCAACACCGTTATTTATTTTTGATTTATCAACGCGAATGATTGTGCCACCAGTTATAACATCAGTAGAGCGTTGACCTTGATCGTTAATAATGGCAACAAACCATCGGTATTCAATATCTTTCTTTAATTTTACATTTAACTTTTTAAGGCTTAGTGAATGAATGCCAATGGTTTGCGAACCTTTTATTCTGGTTTCAAGAACAGGTTCGATCTGGCTATCATCAACAATAGTAATTTCAATATCATTATCGGTTGGATCTGATTGATACCAATATAAGGTTGGCTGTTCGCGTATTGTTAGGCCGGTATGATCTGGGGCAATAACTAATACTTGTATTTCCGCACCCGTTGCACCACGTGAGCTTCCACCAATCCGTGATGGTAGAGCATTTATTGGTTGCGCATAAGAGAAGCTTTCTGCAGCATTATTTTCTCCAACGGCAGAGGCGGGCATTGAAAAACATGCTGAGGCACAAAATGATGTGAGTATTAAATATTTAGTTTTCATGTCGTATTTTCCCTAGCGACCATTAGAGCCAATTTCCGATTAACAGAAATGGAGACCAATAACTTGGGTGTTGGTAACGCTTATCTTTCATTAAAGATAATTGCGCTTGCTGCAAGGCTTTTGCTTTCGATAATTCATCGACTCTTAATTTGTCGTAAAACTTGGAAACTAAAACTGAAGATGCTTGATCGTTAATATACCAAAGTGTTGCTAGTGCGCTACGTGCTCCCGCTTTAATTGCAATGCCGGCTAGGCCAAGAGCGGCACGCTCGTCACCAGCAGCTGTTTGGCAGGCGCTTAGTGTTAATAGTTCAACTGGGTCATCACGGAACTTTGCTGTTCCCATTAATGCTTCAAGTCGATCCATTGAAAACTTATCACTATATGCCAGCAAAAAGGTTTCATCAGGATCACTAGAGAATTGTGCGTGAGAGGCGATATGTACAACATTAAAGTTTGTTTTTTCTAATTCTTTTTCAACATTGCTAGCAACATAGGTTTTATCCATCAAAACAGTACTATCGTAAGTCTTTTTAATATGCTCAACTTCAATTGCTACATTAGGCAAAGGGGAGAATCCTTGAACGCCATCAGTAAGCCCGCCTACCAGAACCTTCAATTTTTTCTTATCTAAAGGTTTAGGGTCAGTTAGTGTTAAACCGGGTGTTGTTGCTAATGCATACTTTGATATAAGAAATTCTTTTCCATCATGCAAAGCAGATAATGGTACGGTTCTTAATGCACTATCTGGAATAATTACTAGCGTATCAATCTTATTCTTATTTAAGGTTGCTTCCATTGGGCGAATCATTAAGTCATAAAGTTCACGCCCATAACGCATGTATTGATGTGTTGTTCTTTTTTCGAGTAAAACACGAAAGTTAGTAATTTTTGCTTTAAGATCGTAGCTATCAATTTTTGTAACAGAGCGTTCAATGCCATTAGAAAGACTTAGCAATATTTCAATACGGTCCTCTAAGATAATAGGGTAGAGCACGGCGGTACGAGATTGAAGGTTATCAAGACCTGATGTTTTTGACTGCAGTGCAGTAACGCAGTTGTCTTGGAAGTAATCTTGTAACTCGGCTGCCTTCAACAATTCCATTGTTGAACGAGCTTCTTTTAAATAAGACTGTATGTCTTCTTGATTAGATAAGCCTTCAGGGCGTTGTAATAAAAGATCAGTTAATTCAAAAAATACTGGGCCAAGCACTTCCTTAAAGGCTGAGCGAGCAGCGAGTTGTCCGCGTATAGATTGAATCTTCTCGACAGCGAGTCGGTATGCTGAAATTGCAGCATCAATATTTCCTTGTTTTTTATGTATGCGGCCATTTTGCCAGTGCCACAAATATTCTGATTCAGGGGCATTTATTTTTTGTGCCGCTTGAGTGGCGCGATTGGTTAGCTGAATAGCGTCGTCGTAACGTTTTTGCGATGCGTACACTTGACCAAGGTATCCAGCTGCATATGATTCAGATCGTGTGTCTCCTGATGCTCGCGCAAGTACGTCGGCGGCATCTAGTAAATTAAATGATTCTTTTATCCAGTAGCTCTTATTCCCTTTTAATTCAAGTTCGTATTGCTTCCAGGCAAGATTACCTAAACCAATTAAACTAAAGGTTTTATTGCGCAGTCCGCCTGAATTATTTGATAAAGCTATTGCTAGCTTTAACTTTTCTGATGCGTCTGTAATATTGTCTTGTTGTTGATACGCTTTAACCTGGTTGGCAAGCACCTTTGATTGTAGGTTTGTATTATTTTGCTTGGCAGAAAGTTCAGATGCTTCTTCATAAGCAAGTTGTGCTGCGGTGAGATCATCAAGAAAAACGAGAACATTGCCAAAGTTATTAAGCGTAATGGCGAGCGTTAAATCATTGCCAAGTTTTCGCGAAATTGTGATTGCTTGTTGGAGTAATTTAACAGCGTTAGCAACGCTGCCCAAATGGCTAAGAGAATCGCCATAGCTAGCTAGTACTAAGGCATGTTTATTTTCATCTAAATTTAAACCTTTCTTGTCATAAAGACGTCGCGCCTTTTCAAGACTAATAACAGCAACTTTATGTCGGCCTAAAGTCCGTTGCGCTTCAGCTTTCCGCCACAGTGAATCAACTACTGAGGAGTAATCTTTATTGGCAAGTGCGGTTTCTGCAGATCGAGTCCAGAGTTTAATGGCAGTAGGTAGCTTGCCTTGTTGATATGCATTTAGGGCTGCGTTTGAACTGCTGTTATCAGCAAAGGCGCACTCTTGATACGTTATTGATAACAGAAGGAGCGATAAAAAAATAATAAGATGTCTTGTTTTCTTCATCGATTTTTTGCGCCCCCGCGCATTGTTATGACTCGGATAATCTTTAATGTCCTATATTTCAAGTTACTATCTATTCTATTTCTTTACTTCTGCTAAAGCTACTTTACGCGACATAAGAATGATTTATGATAATTTTACGAAATTGCCTACACAACATATAATTTTAATATTTTGTAACTCTTCAGTTTTTTTTACTTAGCTCCGTAAGTCATCGTTTTATATCAATAATATTAAGGGGGTTTGTAAGAATAGTCTGAGTTATTGAATCTGGTATTTTATGCATTTATTGGTTGATAATTGCTATAATTATAGGAGGGTCGGGACAAAAATAATACAAATACTGACCTTAGGGGTGTTAATGGCTGATTGGGATGATCTAGCTTTAGTGGATAACCGCATGGAACGCTAGGGGGAAAGTGGTATGCGATATCAACGCCAGCTATGTAGCTTGCTTCGCCTAACAAGTGTTTTTGTTTTTTCTTTTACCTGCGCAGCCGTGCCGGGTATGTCTGCGGTAACAGCTGACGGGGTTGTTAGCCTTGGTACAGTCGTAACCGTCACAGGTGATAACTCGGTTATTACTGGTGGTGCGACACGCGGTGGCAATTTGTTTCATAGTTTTTCTGCTTTTAATATCGCAAATCCTCAAACTGCAATATTTGATAATGCTGCTGCTGCTGCGATTACTAATGTAATTGGTCGTATTAGTGGTGGTGCCTCATCCATAGATGGAAGCATCTCTTTTACGGGGGCTTCGCTTTCATCGGCTAACTTGTATTTGATTAATCCTGGTGGAATAGTTTTTGGCAGTAACGCATCAATTAATATACCAGGTTCATTTCACGCCAGTACGGCTGATCGTCTTATGCTTGGTGGTACTATTTTTGATTTCACTACCACTGCCGCGACGATCACTGGTAGCTCACTCTATGCGGCAACCCCAACGGCATTTGGTTTTTTGGATAATTCAATTGCTGCAATAACCGTTGATAATGGCAGCAATCTGTCTGTTAATTCTGGTGAGACTCTTTCTTTAGTCGGCGGCAACATAAATATTAATGGTGGTGATCTAACTGCAGCTGCAGGACAAATTAATCTTGTTAGTCTTGCAACGTTGACGGACGCAGCAACTCCTGTGCCCGGCCTTGTTAGTGATTTTGCATCTGCTACTCCAACTTTGTCTGGTTTTGCCACACAAGGCGCGATAAGCATTAATAGTGATAGTGTTGTTAGTGTCAGTGGAGCAGCTGGTGAGGCTGGTGGCAATCTCTATATTCGTGGTGGTAGTCTTTCGCTGAGTGGCTCGTCAACAAGTCTGGTTGCCAATAATAATAGTATGACAACTGATGGTGGCTTGATTGATATTAATGTAACCGGTGCTTATACACAGAATGCAGCTGATCTCGATCAAAATAATACGAGTGATGCAACCTCAACAGGTATCATAATCACCGCAGATTCGATTACGTTATCAGGTGGTATACCAACAATTCATGCAGACGCGTCAGGCACAGGTGATGCAGGTGATATAACTCTTACAGCGGATACAATGACATTAAGTGTTGCGGATATTATTTCCGATACAACATCAACACTTTCTACCGGCGGTGATGCAGGTGATATTACATTAAACGCGGCAACATCAGCGACTCTGACTAATCAATACATTTTTGTGAACACGCGTGGTGGTGGTAATGCAGGTAATATCTCATTAACGGGTGGTGACTGGACAGCGACAGCAGGCACCCGAATTCTTGCAAATGCTACGAATAACACGACTGGTGACGCGGGTAACATTGGGATAAATGTTAACTCACTTTCTATTACAAACTCTAACTCAGCTAGCGTTGGTATATTGTCGACTACAGGAACTAATGCCACAGGTAATGCGGGTAATATCACCATTACGGCAGCAACTGATATTGACATCGATAATACGAGAATTTCATCTAGCACAGGTGCCGGCAGTACCGGCGATGCTGGCAATGTAAATATTACAGGTAACACCATTGATGTCATTAATGGTTCTCGTGTTGAATCAAATTCTGCTGCAGGTACAGGTGAGTCAGGTATTGCAGCATTAAGGGCTATGTCGGGAGCTATTGGCACACGATCATTGATAGTTAATAACTCAACGATTAGTGCATCAACAGGTGACGGAGGATCTGGGAACGCTGCGACGGATAGTTATGTATGGTTGCAAACGAATGGTACTGGACAAATTACTAATGGAGCAAAAATCCAAGCCACAACGAATGGTGATGGCGATGCAGGTTATATTTATATACAAGGGCTTAGTCAAGGTGGTGGTGGCAATAGTGCAAATGGTGGCACTTGGACAATCGAAGGCGCGACGACTGAAGTGACCTCGAGTCAGACTAGTGGCACAGGTGCTGGTGATGCGGGTTTAATTTTATTAGGTGATAGCAGAACTGATCCAACTGGACGAAAATTAGATAGTTTACTAATTCAAGATGGGGCAACAATTTCAACTAATACTATCGGTACAGCGGCTTCAAATGCAGGTGTTATCGATATAAAAGTTGTCAATGCACTTACTGTTAATACCGGGGCAACAATTTCATCAAGCACTAACGATGGCATGGGAGGTGTTGGTTTAGGTGATGCAGGTGATATTACAATTTACGAAAGCGGTACGTTTACTTTAGATGGTGCAGGTATTAGCACCAATACCACTGATGGTGTAGGCGGTAATATTTCTATCACATCAGCAGTAGGTATGGTTGTTAATGACAATGCTAGCACTGGAGTTACGGTAATATCTTCAGGCACTGATGGTGATGGTACGGCAGGTAGCGTTTCATTACTTGGTGGCGATTGGACTATTTCCGGTGATGCCGACAATGCTGTGCCCGATGGTAGTGAACTTGGAATGTCCACTATTGTTTCTTCTAGCCAAACTAATGCAGCCGGCCTTGGTGGCTCAGGTGACGTAATCATTGATGTTAATTCGTTAGTTGTTGAAGATTATGCTCAGATTAAATCAGACACAATTTCAGGTGCAGGTGGCACGGTGTCCTTAACTGTCGATGACACTGTCGGAACAGGTCAAATACTCACTAACGCAGATGTAACTGCGAATTCATCTGGTGCTGGCATTGCAGGTGACGTATTGATTGATGATGGTAGCTGGACGATCAGCGGGTCGGGCACAACTGTTTCATCAAACCAAACTGCTTCCGCAGGAACGGGCAGTGCTGGTAGTGTTACTGCGGATGTTAATACGCTTATCATTTCTAATTCTGCACGAGTAGAATCCAAATCTTCTAGCACAACTGCGGCAGCCGGTGCGATTACGATCACGGCGAATGATGGCAGTAATGATGCGATGGTTAATGATTTACAAGTTATTAGTGGTGCTTCATTAAATACAACTAACACCACAGGAAGCGGTGGTTCGGGTGATGTTACGATAACCACCGGCACGTTGCTATTCGATGACGGTGATATTTTTAATTTCACAAGGGATGGAGCCGGTGGCACCATTTCAGTTACTGCAGATTACGCATCGATAACAAATAATTCGCAGGTTCGTGCCGATACATTTGGTTCGGCACAGGCGGGCGACATTGATTTCAATAGTGGTTCAAATGATGGCGCCTGGACGATTAATGGCGGGAGTGATGTTGGTTCAGGAACATTTTCATTTGTTTTCCCACCGTTTATAAATATTGTATCAACGGGTACGGCGGGTAATGTAGACATTGATCTTGAATCATTAATTATCGAAGGAGTTGGTACTACTGTTACGACTTCTACATCTGTAAATGCACCTGGTGATGCTGGGTTTGTGGATATTAATGTCGCGGGTGATTTGCAGATACGCGATAGAGCGTTAGTTGCATCCAATTCCGACACGGGTTTCGGTGCGGCGGGTGTAGTTACCATCGTAGCAGACACCTTTACACTTGATGGTGCGGAAATTAGTACTAAGACAAGTGAAGGCGGCACGCTTGGTGTTAATGCCGGTGATATTTCCATCACGGCGACGACCACGGGCACGATACAAAATAATAATGCCAGTACGGCGGCAACAAAAATTCTTGCTACCAGTGATGGTGCCGGTGATGCCGGTATTATCTCGCTAAGCGGTGGGGCGTGGACAATTAGTGGTGATGCCGATCCTGCGAATATGGATACGAGTGAAGGGCTTGGCTCCACTATTTTATCGTCTAACCAACTTAGCGCAACAGGTACGGGCGATGCGGGTGGTATTAGAACTAGCGTTAACTCACTTGCTATTCAAAATTTTGCTCAACTTGAATCTAACTCGGTAAGTACCGAAGTCGACGGGATGGGTATTGGTGTCTCAGATGCAGGACGCATTCAGCTAGATGCAACAACAAGCGTTGTTATAGACAGTACATCCGTTATTACGTCCAGTTCAGATATGGGATTAGGTGCTGCAGGAACGATCGCGATTAATGCGGATACGATTACGCTTAATGGAACCTCTCTTTCAACAAACACAAGTGCTGGACCCGGCGGAAACATCGAACTTGACGCCACGACAACAGGTCAGATCATTAACAATGCAGTGATTTCGAGTAACACTTCAGGTAATGGTGATGCTGGTAGTATTTCCATTGATGGTGGTGCATGGACAATTGCTGGTGATACTACTGCAGTAATTTCAAGCCAAACTGCAAACGGTACCGGTGATGCGGGGCTGATTGATATAGATGTTACAAAACTCACTTTAAGCGGTGGTGCAAGAATTGAATCCAATACCGGAAGTACTAGCGCAGCATCTGATGCAGGGTCAATAACTATTACTGCCACGGATGGTGTTGATGATGCGATGGTTGATGATCTAACCCTCGTTAGTGGCGTATCAGTCGTTATTACTTTTATTGATATTGGTTTTGGTATCATGATACCGGTGCCAACATTTACAGCAACTAACCCGACAATTATATCTGATTCTTCTGGCGGTAATGGCAATGCCGGAGCTATCACTATTAACACTGGTACAGGTTCTATTACCAATGGTTTTGTTATCGCAAATACCAAGAACGGTACCGTTGAAGGTGACATTGATATTAATGCAGATCATTTTACATTGACAGGTTCGAGTATTAGCGCCGATACGGTAGGCACGGGTAACGCGGGTAATATTTCACTAGATTCAGGGCTGGTTACAGGTGACTGGACAATATCTTCAAGCACAGTTTCATCAACAGCTGCGTTAGCAGCTACAGGTGACGCAGGATTAATTTCATCAGATTTAAATAACCTGACCATTAATTCTAGCTCAAGCCTCTCAACTAGTGGCGCATCAACAACCAGCAATGCAGGTAATATTAGTCTTGATGCTGCTACCAGTTTGATAGTTAATGGTATGGCAAGTATCACTTCAACAACAGGCTTAAATAGTAGCGGTAATGCTGGTGCTATCAGTTTATCTTCCGATGCGAGTGTTCTCATTGAAGGGGCCGCAGTTATATCATCGAACACTGGCACCGGTAGTTCAGGTTCTGCTGGCCTTATCAGGTTGTCTACCGAATTGGATGTGGGTACGGATATAAGTACGGATTCAGTTATCATTCAGGGTGCAGCAAGCATTTCATCAAACTCATCTACTGGCACAGGTTCTGCTGGCAATATTCAAGTTGATACCGATAACTTTACGCTTGATGGTGCCTCAATTGCATCTGAAACAAATGCGGGTGCCGTTCAAGGTACGATTAGTATTAACGCAAAAGATACAGGCACAATAAAAAATGATGATGCCAGTGCCGCACAAACGATAGTTAGTGCAAATAGTACAGGTACCGGAATCGCCGGTAACATAAGTCTGACCGGTAATGATTGGAATATTTCCGGCGATGCAAATAATGACATGGACGGTAGCGATCTGGCGATGTCTACAATTATCAGCTCAAGCACCACAGGCGCTGGTGATGCAGGTAAAGTTACCATCAGTGCAGACGGCATGTTGACCATTTCAGATTATGCGCAAGTTCAAACACAATCAGATGGTGATAGCGGTTCGGCTGGCGATATTAGTTTGATTTCCAGCAATGATATTCTTCTCAATAGTAACGCCACAATTACATCAAGTCTGGTCAACAACTCTACGGGCAATGCCGGTAATATCATAATTACCACTGAAGACGGAATGGAAGTGGGAGACACTGCTGGAGACACAATAACCATCCAAGGTGGTGCGACAGTAACATCAAGTTCCGTTAACGGTATCAATACTGGTGCTTCTGCGAATGCAGGTACTATTTCAATTAATACAGATATTTTTACACTAAATGGTAGCGCCAATGTTAATACAACTAACAAGGACGGTACGGGTGCGGGTGGTGTTATTTCTATAAATGCGAATGAAACCGGTTTAATTGAAACGGGTGGACAGGTTTTATCAAATACGATTGGTAATGGTGATGCAGGTTTAATTAGTATTACCGGTGGTGACTGGCGTGTGGTTGGTGGTGCCGGAGCGCAGATTCAGTCTAGCCAGACCACCAACTTGGCGCCAGATGTGAATATGGATATGGTTCCCGATAATCTAGGCGACGCGGGTGATATTGTTATAACCGTTAACTCGTTGACAATGAATAATAGCGCGTTAATTGAGTCGAGTACTGTTAGTGATGCAACCGGCGGTATGGGCGAAACATCAGATGCTGGTAGTATCACAATCACTGCAGATGATGGGGATTCCTCTACAACTGACTTAACCCTCGATATTGGCATTAATAAGATTTACTCCAATTCTGACGACGGTGTCGGTGCTGCGGGTGACATTGTTATTAATGCAGGCTCGATACTTTTAGATACTGCTGATGTTTTTGCTGAAACCAGAGATGGGGTGGGCGGCACAGTGACTTTTAACGTGACTGATTTTGCTGATATTACAGGTGTGACATTTATTCGCTCCGACACTTACGGTACTGGTACTGCCGGTGGTATTGCATTTAATGGTGGTGATTACGAATTCACCACATTCAACGATATTACCTCTACAGCTCAAACTGGTTCGAGTGGCGATGCTGGGAGTATTACGTCTACTGCAAATAGTATCCTGATTGATAATGGCACAGAATTTTCTACAAGCACGAAAATAGGTGCGACTGGTAATGCAGGTTTAATCGATCTCGATGTTAATACACTAGTAATTGATAACAATTCGTTTGTGTCGTCAAACACAGGTAATGGCACCGGTGGTAATGCTGGTGCGATTAGCATCAGCGGTAATAGTCTCACCGTGATGAATGGTGCAGAGGTGTCTACAAATACAGGTATAGCCAGTACAGGTAATGCAGGTGCGGTAGCGATTACCAGTGCAAATGTAAATATTCTTGCAGGTGGTGAAGTTAGCTCAAGTTCTGCAGACGGTACAGGTGATGCGGGTAGTGTAACTATTAACTCAACAACGTTGACTATGAATGACGGTGAGATAACAACTGAGACATCAGATGGTGCGGGTGGTCTGATCGATATCGATTCAGATACGGTTACTGTTAGTAACTTTAGTGATATCACCGCTGATACTGATGGTGCGGGTGATGCGGGTAATATTGAAATACTAGCGAGTGATGTAACCGTGCAATCAGGCAGCGTTATTAGTTCAAGCTCTGTAATGGGTACAGGCAGTGCGGGTAATGTCAGCATAGAAGCGGGTGACATCACAATAAATAATGCGAGTGTTCAAACAGTAAATAATGCCGGCGCATCTCAAGCTAACGTTACCTTGAATGCAACTAATGCAAATACCGGCATACTTACAAACGGCGCAGTTGTTACTGCAAGCACTATTGGTGACGGTGATGCGGGTAGTATTTCATTGTTAGGACCTAACTGGATAATCAGTGGTGCAGCTACGCAAGTTACATCATCGACTTCTGGTAATGGTGATGCTGGACAAATTACGGCGACTACCGGTAACTTCTTACTCGATGCTGCAACGGTTTCAACTAACTCAACTAGTGCGGGTGATTCAGGCGCGATATTAATTGATTCAGGTCTAATAACACTCACTAATGGTGGTACAGTCCAGTCGAATGTGAGCGGCACGGGTAATGGTGGTGTTGTCACATTAACTTCGGGTTCGGATATCTTCTTATCTAATGGCGCAGAAGTATCAACGAATACCACACCAAATGCAGATCCTATGCTTGCGGAAGGTAACGCAGGTAATATTTTTGTTAATGCGGTTGGTTCACTAAGCATGACATCATCATTACTTACGTCATCAACAACCAGTGATGGTGAAGCGGGAACAATTACAATTAACACTGGCGACAGTGTCTATTTACTTGATAGTACAATTCTTGTCGATTCAACTGGCGCAACGTCACCAGGTGTAGGTGGTGGTAACTTGAATGTGACCACGGGTATCTTGGTTCTTGATGGCAGTATCCTCGATGCGAGCGCAGGTTCTGGTACCGGTGGTAATGTGAGTATCACCGCTGATTTCTTCTTTATCTCACCTGATAGTGTTATTGATGTTTCGTCAGGTAGTGGCGCATCAGGAACCGTGTCAGTGAATGCGGTCGCAGTTGATTTAAGTGGTAGCTTGAATGCGCTTAAAGTGAAATTTAAAGATGGTGGTAAATTACTACGTCAAGCCTGTTCTACCAAGGGAGCAGAGAGTAATAGCAGTAGCTTCATTGTTGAGAACGGAATTGAAGGTATTCCATCATCTCCGGTTGATTTCCAATCTGCTTCAACTTTGGATGTGATTGTTTCGCCAAATGTCGGTGGACAGGGCCTTGAAACATCTTCAAGTGGTTTAGGTTCAGTGTCTCCAGCTGGGACTGCTTTATTTGCAGCCATTGCCTGCGGGGGATTTTAATCGGTAAAACGATGATACACTAGCCGCTATCAAAACGAGTTAGTAAGATCTTGAGTATGGAACATAATATAATAACAACCATATTAAGACCTGTATGTTATGCCGTTAGCTTGGCAATTGCAGGCACGGCAATTGCTGCACCGCCGACACCTGCACCAGATCAACAGTTTGGTCCGGGCAGTGAATTGCTTGATGAGCCAAAACTTGACGATCCGGTTGACACACCACAATTTCAACTTCCAAAATTACGAAAACCCACCGAACAAGCCCAAGGCACAGCGCTTAAAATATTTGTTAAAAAGATTGAGCTAATGGGTAACACTGTTTTTTCTGATGAAGAGTTGGCGAAGTTAACTGCCCCATACACAAACAAAATACTTACAACTGTTGAGATCCAAGAGATTCGGCAGAAGCTTACTCTCTATTACATCAATAAGGGTTATATTAATTCTGGTGCAATACTGCCAGATCAGAAAATTTCTGATGGCATTGTAAAAATGACCATTATTGAAGGTGAGTTAACACGTATTGATGTGTCAGGTAACACCGGATTAAATACAGAATATGTAAGTGAGCGTCTTGCACTTGGCGGCGTAACACCACTTAATTTAAAAAACCTGCAGAAACATTTGCGCTTTATGCAACAAAACCCTCTTATCAAACAAGTTAATGCAAAGCTTAATCCTGGTTCCAAACCCGGTGAAAGTATTTTAAATGTTTTAGTAGAAGAAAAGAGTCCGTATAGCTTTGCAACATATATAAATAATTATCGTTCTCCGAGTATTGGTTCTTTAGGTTTAGGTATTGAAGCCACTGACCGTAATTTAACAGGGCGTGGTGATACGATTTCTTTAGCATTAACGAAATCAGAAGGCATTGAAAGTGGGGCCTTCTCATATTCGCTGCCACTTAATGCGCAAGATACAACATTTAAAATTCGTTACACTCGTAGCCAATCAGGTGTTATTGAAGAACCTTTTACAGTGATTGACATTGCGAGTGAAGCCGAGACTATTGGTGTTGAATTGACACACCCCGTTGTTAAAACAGCCGACACCACTGTTGTACTAGGTATCGGCTTTGATAAACGAAAGAGCCAATCATTTTTGCTAGATGAGCCTTTTTCATTCTCGCTGGGCACCGATGATGGTGAAAGCCGCGTTACTGTTATGCGTTTATCACAACAGTATAATAAACGTTCTCAAAACGAAGCTATTTCATTGCGCTCAGTATTTAGTTTTGGTATTGATGCATTTGATGCAACGGTACATGATGCGGCAGATGTTACTCGTGTCTGTGGCGCGACAGCAACTCGCGATACTTGTCCTGATGGAGATTTTTCTGCCTGGTTAGGTCAGGCTTCATACGTACGTCGCTTTAATGCTCTTGAACGCAGCATGAATATTATACTTCGTGCTAATGCTCAAATTGCGAGTGAATCGCTATTGCCAGTTGAACAGTTTTCAATTGGTGGTGCGCGTACGGTGCGTGGCTATCGTGAAAATCAGTTAGTGCGTGACAATGGCGTTGTTGCGTCAGCTGAATTACGTATTCCGGTTATTATTGGTGGGGATGATACTGGTAAAGGTGGGTTTCCTATTCAGCTAGTTCCATTTGTTGATTATGGTCGTTCTTGGAATGATGGACGTACGACACCGGAGCCGAGTGTCATATCATCGGTTGGTCTTGGTCTACTATGGAATCCTGATCGGCGTTGGAGCCTGGAAGCATATGCGGCGCAGAATTTTCATGAGATAAAAAATGAAAGTGATGAATATGATTTACAAGATGTAGGATTACACTTTCAGCTAAGTTACCGCTATTAAGTTTCAGCTAGTTTTTTGAATATCTTCAAGTAATCCCTTACTTGCTGCTTCAACCAAATCAAAAACATGATCAAACCCATTTGGGCCACCATAGTATGGATCTGGAACTTCTGATTCAGATTGATCTTTTGCAAAATCTAAAAACAAAGATACTTTTTCTTTATGCTGAGTAGGGCTCATTGACTCTAGTATTGATAAATTATCTGCATCCATTGCCAGCACATAGTCAAAGTACTCAAAGTCACTTACTTCAACACGACGAGCGCGAATATACGACAGATCAAAACCGCGTTTAGTTGCACACTGTGCTGAACGTTTGTCGGGTGGTTCTCCAACATGATAGGCGTGAGTACCGGCAGAATCGACTTCAACATCGCCGATCATGCCTGCACCTTTAATCATGTTTTCAAAAACACCATGGGCTGTCGGTGAACGACAAATATTGCCCATACAAACAAATAAGACCTTAATCATTTAGTCGTCTTTATTACCAGTTGGTGGTTTTGGCATAAACGGGTTAGCTGTTGGCTTAGGTTTACTAGGCGCGTTAGTTTCTGCTGGTCGTGTAAACACTTGCTGTGACGATTTGCTCGGTGTAACAGCAGGTGCAGGTGTTGCAACAGGCTTAGGCGTAACCGGTTTCGGTGTAGCGGAAGCTGGTTTACTGGCAACTGGAGCAGTAGGCTTTTGTGTAAACACTTGCTGCGCTGCGGCAGGTTTCGGTGTTACTGGTGCAGGTTTATTAGCAAAAGGCGCTGGAGATGGAGCAGCAGGTTTCGGTGTTACTGGTGCAGGTTTATTAGCAACAGGCGCTGGAGACGGAGCGGCAGGTTTCGGTGTTACTGGTGCAGGTTTATTAGCAAAAGGCGCTGGAGATGGAGCAGCAGGTTTCGGTGTTACTGGTGCAGGTTTATTAGCAACAGGCGCTGGAGACGGAGCGGCAGGTTTCGGTGCTACTGGTGCAGGTTTATTAGCAACAGGAGTTGGAGACGGAGCGGCAGGTTTCGGTGCTACTGGAGCAGGTTTATTAGCAACAGGCGTTGGAGCTGGCGCAGCTGGTTTAGGTGCTTCAGTTGCTACAGGTTTTGGCGTTTGCGCTGGAGCAACGGGTTTATTAGCAGCGGCTACTGGTGCTGCCTCAGTTGCTGCTGAAGGTGCATTTTGACTTGCCCCTTCATTTGTTGAAGCTTGTTGCTCATTTGTCGTATTCGCATCATTTTGAGTATTACGGCTATTACCACGACGACGTCCACCACGGCGACCGCGACGACGACTACGTGGGTTGTTTTGTCCTTCTGCCGTTTGACCTTGTTCTGTTGTTGCTGGGCTTGCATCAGCATTTTTATTTTCATTCACAGCTTGTTTGTTTTCTTGCTGCGATTGATTATTTTGTTGGTCACGGTTTTGTTCGTGACTATTACTAGCGGCCTTTGGGTTGCCTTGTTGGCTCTGGTTCCGGTTTTGACCTTGGCCGCGATTCTGTTGGTTGCGGTTTTGTTGATTGCGACCGCTACGATTTTGCTGGTTGCGACCATTACGGTTATTACGACCACCACGGCTATTACGACCACGCGATTGATTACGCGATGGGCGAGCTTCTTGTTTAACTTCTTTCTTGCCAAATAAGAAACTAAAGAATCGGCTAATTATTCCAGGGCGTTTTGTCTCGTTAGTTTTTGGTTTTTTCGCAGCAGGTGATGCAGTCGGGGTTGGAGCTGGAGCTGGGGCTGAAGGTACAACACCCTTAACTGCCGGTTCTTCTGTACGTGGTTTGCTATCAGAAACAATTAACTCAATTTCTTTTTCAGGTTCATCAGCCATTTTGTAACTAGGCTTTTTAAACTCAGCTTCGTTTGCATCTGCTTCGCGTACACGCTGAATTTCAAAACGTGGTGTCTCCATGCTGGCGTTCGGTACGATAGTGATATTTGTACCATGACGTTTTTCAATGTCATGGATAATGTCGCGTTTTTCATTGAGCAAGAAACTAGAAACATCAACTGGCGCTTGTGCGATAAGTCGAGAAGTTTTCTCTTTCATGCCTTCTTCTTCAAGGATTCGAAGAATAGCTAATGCCAATGATTCTGCACCACGAATGCTGCCATGGCCTGAACAGCGAGGACAAGTGATCTGACTTGATTCGCCAAGTGACGGACGTAAACGTTGACGAGACATTTCTAATAAACCAAACCGTGAAATACGACCAACTTGTATGCGCGCACGATCTTGTTTTAAGGCTTCTTTAATTCTATTTTCGACGGCACGTTGATTTTTTGATTGCATCATATCGATGAAATCAATAACCACTAAACCACCCAAATCACGTAAACGTAATTGACGAGCAATTTCATCGGCGGCTTCAAGGTTGGTATTTAAAGCAGTCGCTTCAATGTCGCTGCCTTTGGTAGCACGCGCCGAGTTAATGTCGATCGCAACCAAGGCTTCGGTATGGTCAATTACAATTGAACCACCTGATGGTAAGTTCACATCACGCTGGAATGCGGATTCGATTTGGCTTTCAATTTGGTAACGACTGAATAATGGAATGGGATCGTCGTAACGTTTCACCTTATTCAAGTTATGAGGCATAACCAACATGATAAAATCATGTGCTTTTTTATACACTTCTTCGTTATCAATGAGGATTTCGGCGATATCTTTGCGTAGGTAATCGCGGATAGCGCGAATAATCACATTACTTTCTTGGTAGACCAAAAACGAAGGAGGGCGTTGAGTTGAGGCTTCTTCAATGGCTGCCCAAAGCTGTAGGAGGTAATCCATATCCCACTGCAGTTCTTCATGGCTTTTGCCAACACCGGCAGTACGTACAATCAAACCCATCCCATCTGGGATATTTAGAGAGGCCATAATGTCGCGAATTTCACTGCGATCTGAGCCTTCAATTCGACGTGAAACGCCGCCAGCACGAGGGTTGTTTGGCATCAATACGAGGTAACGACCAGCGAGGCTGATAAACGTGGTTAAGGCTGCGCCTTTATTTCCACGTTCTTCTTTTTCAACTTGAACGAGTACTTCTTGACCTTCTTTGAGCACATCACCAATACGGGCACGTTTGCCTTGTTCTGGTTCTTTGCTGAAGTAACTACGTGAGATTTCCTTCATCGGTAAGAAGCCGTGACGGTCTGCACCATAATCAACAAAAGCGGCTTCGAGACTTGGCTCAACGCGGGTTATTTTGCCTTTGTAGATATTGGATTTTTTTTGTTCTTTGGCTGGGGTTTCGATATCTAAATCGTAAAGTGATTGGCCATCAACCAGCGCAACACGCAACTCTTCCTGCTGAGTCGCATTTATTAACATTCTTTTCATTTTGTTTTAATCCCGTTGTATTACACGGGCATGAACTTAGCTTTTCAGAACTAATTGAATAGTCAGGAGCAAGCCACGAAGGGCGAGTCTGGGTGCGGTGGTTCCTGCTGACACGGAGCTGTCATTTAGCAGGTTGTTTAACAGATATTATCTGTTTTAAAATTCCTGACCACTCGGTTCATGCACGAGCAGTACTTATTATGTATGTCATCGGTGTAATCCGATCACGTAAACTTGTTCAATGTTATCGCGCTTAACTGCCGCACCAGCGTATCAGGGAGCGCGTGATTATCTAGGATTGCTAGTTCACCGGCGCGTTAACGCTGCCCGGTAGCACCTCGTAGATACCTTATAATATAGCAGCCTCAGCCTCCCACATCAATTAATCGTTGAAAAACCAAGCTTTTATGACGTACCTCTCGACACAAACTGCTATGATCGCGCCATGAGTGACACTGATAATAACAGCGCTAGCAAGGTCCGTTTGATGGAAATATCAGCCGATCAAGCAGGCCAGCGCATTGATAACTACTTGATAACCTTATTGAAAGGCGTGCCAAAGAGCCGAATCTACCGCATTCTTCGCAAAGGTGAAGTACGCGTTAATAAGGGCCGAATCAAGCCCGTATACCGCCTAAAAGCAGATGATGTGGTACGTGTTCCGCCTGTACGAATGGAAGAGAAACCTGCTGCAATACGGCCACCCGATGCGCAAATTGAGCGTCTGGAAAACGCCATTATCTTTGAGGATAAAGGCCTGATTGTCATCAACAAACCCGCTGGGTTGGCTGTTCACGGTGGCAGTGGCTTGAGTTTTGGCGTGATTGAATTGCTACGAGCTTCTCGCCCGACCGCACCGTATCTTGAATTAGTGCATCGTTTAGATCGTGACACGTCGGGTTGTTTAATGATCGCGAAAAAGCGTAGTTATCTTCGACATTTACATGATCAACTGCGAACTGACAAAAAGATCAGAAAACACTATCGCGCTTTGCTCTGTGGACACTGGGATAAAGGTAAACATCACGAGAATGCACCATTGCTTAAAGTCACGCATAGCACTGGAGATCGAATGGTAAGAGTGGATGAAAATGGCAAACAATCACATACCTTATTTAAGAGCATCACCACACATAAACAGGCAAGTTACATGGAGATCGAACTTTTTACCGGTCGAACTCACCAGATTCGTGTTCATGCCGCACATTGTGGGCATCCTGTTGCAGGTGATGATAAGTATGGAAATAAAGACTGTAATAAGGAATTAAAGAAAGTCGGCTTGAAACGGCTATTTTTGCACGCATATAGATTAGAGTTCGAACATCCTGGTAGCGGTCAAGAGATAGATATCACGGCGCCAATAAGTGATGAACTAAGCTTAGTATTAGATAAATTATAAGAGTTTTACATGACTAAGAAATTTGAACTTTATATTTTTGATTGGGATGGCACCTTGATGGATTCAATCGATCATATTTCATCCTCATTGGCTGCCGCGGCAGCGGATATTAACTTGGTTGATCTAGGTACAGAGCGTTACAAAGGTATTATTGGGCTTGGTTTAGCTGAGGCAATGGCTGAATTGTATCCAGACGCGGATGTGACGACCCAAAAAGAACTTTGTGATCGTTATAGGCATCATTTTTTTGATGAGAGTAATGGTAAGTCATCCTTATTTGATGGCACTCATGAGATGCTTGCTAGTCTTAAAGAAAAAGGTCCCAAAATGGCCGTTGCCACAGGCAAGGCAAGAAGGGGGCTAACTCGAGTTTTTGATGAGACGGGTTATCATTCAATGTTTCATGCCAGCCGCTGCGCCGATGAGTCCGGTTCAAAGCCAGCGCCACACATGCTGCATGAAATAATGTCGGAGTTAAATGTCACGCCGGATAAGACTCTCATGATTGGCGATTCAAAATATGACATGCAAATGGCAAACAACGCAGGCGTTGATTGCGTTGCGGTAAGTTACGGTGTGCATGGCTGCGAAGAATTACAGCAGCACAGCCCGTTAACCTGTTGTGAAAATATTGCTGAATTGAGTGATTGGTTACACATGCATATTAAGTAAATCCTGCTATTATCAACGGTAAGTTAGTAGTAATAAATTAGGACAATGGACATGACTGAGAATAATAAAGAAAACTGGGAAAAAGACACAATGAAGGAGCTCGTTTTTGCCTCCTTTAAAGAGCAACGCCGTTCGCGTCGTTGGACGCTTTTGTTTCGCGGTTTTATTGTCGTATACCTTGTTGCATTATTAGTAGTCTTTGTTAATGATGAAAAAAGTATGTCGTCTGAGTTAAAAGCACATACCGCATTGATTGAAGTTAGCGGCGTTATTTCTGCAGAGAGCGAGGCCAGTGCCGATAATATTGTGGGCGCATTACGCAAAGCATTTAAAAATGAAAAAGCGGCCGGGATTATTCTACGCATTAATAGTCCAGGTGGTAGTCCTGTGCAATCTGGCTACATCAATGATGAAATCGTTCGATTACGCAATAAATATCCAGACAAACCTTTGCATGCCGTAATTGTTGATATTTGTGCCTCGGGTGGTTATTACATTGCTGCCGCTGCTGATAATATCTACGCAGACAAAGCCAGTTTGGTTGGTTCAATTGGCGTCATCATGAATGGTTTTGGTTTTACTGAAGCAATGAGTAAGCTTGGTGTGGAACGTCGTTTATTAACAGCGGGTGAGCATAAAGGTTTTCTTGACCCGTTTTCGCCAGTAAATCAAGAAGAAGTCATTCATGCAAAAAGTATGCTAGCCGACATTCATCAGCAATTTATTAATGTTGTAAAAAATGGTCGCGGTGATCGTTTGGTTGATGACGAAAAACTATTTAGTGGCTACATATGGTCTGGCGAGAAAAGTCTTGAGCTCGGTTTGATCGATGGGCTGGGTAGCAGTAGTTATGTTGCCAGAGAAATTATTGGTGAAGAAAAATTGGTCGATTACACTGTTCGGCCTACATTCATCGATCGTTTTGCTGATCGCTTGGGAGCATCAATGGGAACGGTTCTAGCTAACACGGTTGGACTGAAAAGTTTACAGCTTAGATAATAAAACTAGATAGGATATAAACCTTCTTTTTCAAGCATCGCCACTAAGCGTATTAGTGGTAAGCCGATTAATGTATTTGGATCGTCGCCTAATAATTTTTCAAATAGCGTTATACCTAATGCTTCTGATTTAAAGCTGCCGGCACATTTATACGGCTTTTCTTTCTGTAAGTAGTTTTCTATTTGTGATGCGTTTAATTCTCTAAATACAACATCAAAAGGAACAACTTCAGATTGTGCTACATCCGTAGCTGAATTATATAAACACAGCCCAGTATAAAATCGCACTGTCTTTCCTGACGCATTAGAAAGCTGTTCAACTGCACGTTCATGCGTATGAGGTTTACCCAATATCTCACCATCAATGACGGCAACCTGATCTGAACCAATAATTAAATGCTTAGGATAAGCGGCACTAACAGCACGTGCTTTTTGTTCAGCAAGTCGTAACACCAATTGTTCAGGTGTTTCATTCTTAAGTGGCGACTCATCAATGTCAGGTGCAGCCGTATCAAACGGCAAACCTAATTTATTAAGAATTTCTTTGCGGAACGGGGAGGTTGAGCCCAACACAAGTTGGCTTGGTGTATTCGTAGTCATAATATTATCGTTACTTGCTAGCTATTCGATTTCGATTAATGCTTCATCAGGGTTAACACTGTCACCCTTATTGACATGTACAGCCGATATTGTACCTGAAATAGGTGCTTGTACCTCAGTTTCCATTTTCATCGCTTCGGTAACCAGTACCGTATCACCCGCTTTCACTTCTGAACCGATCTCAACTAACACATCAACAATAGTCCCCGGCATTGAGGTGGTGACGTGGCCTGGTTTTGATGCGCGAGGTCGCTTGCTGCCTCGGTGAGTACTTGCGTTGGACTCTGAACCATCGGCACCGATGATGACTTCATCAAGTGTTTCAATAAGTAATTCTTCGGGCACGCCATCAACCGTAACAAAGAAAGGACGTTGGTTCTGTCCTTTGTGTCCCGTACCCGTCATTTTAATATGATAAGTTTCACCATGCATGGTGACATTAAATTCAACTGGTGCCGCATGCGGTTTATCATCACCACTTGATGGTGGCTCTAATGTTTCGGGTACCAGTTCGCCATTCTCGCGTTGTTCTAAAAATTCACGGCCAATTTCAGGGAACATGGCGTAACTTAATACATCTTCTTCTGACTTTGCGAGTTCACCAATTTCACTACGTAAGCGACCCATTTCATTTTTTAATAAATCAGCAGGGCGTACATCAATAACCGATTCGTTACCAATGGCCTTTCGTTGCACGTCTGGATTTACTTTTCCCGGCGCACTGCCGTAACGACCTTGCATATAAAGTTTTACTTCATTAGTAATGGTTTTGTAACGTTCGCCAGTAACAACGTTTAATACTGCTTGCGTGCCAACAATTTGTGATGTGGGTGTGACAAGAGGAGGGTAGCCCAGATCTTCTCGTACTCTAGGAATTTCTGCGAGCACATCATTCATCTTGTCGAGATTGCCTTGCTCTTGTAATTGCGAAGACAAATTTGAAATCATGCCGCCAGGCACTTGATTAACTTGTACGCGCGTATCTAAGCCCGTCATGTCTGATTCAAACTGATGATATTTCTTACGGATTTCTTTAAAGTAAAAACCGATCTCTTGCAGCAAAGAAAGATCCAGTTCGGAATCATTGTTGGTGCCATGTAATGCGGCAACCATTGTTTCAGTTGGCGCATGACTTGAGCCACAAGAGAACGTCGAAATGGCAGTATCAATATGCCGACAACCATTTTGAATTGCAGCAAGATGATTCATGGTCGACATGCCCGCTGTGTCATGTGAATGCAGGTGAACGGGTATCGATAAAGTGGACGTGATTTTGTTAAATAGATCGCCACTTACACTTGGTATTAATAAACCCGCCATGTCTTTAATCGCAATACTGTCGCAACCCATGTCTTGTAGTTGCTTGGCCTGTTCAAGAAAACCTTTAATGCTATGGGCAGGACTAATGGTGTAACAAATAGTACCTTGTGCATGTTTACCGGCTTTCTTTACAGATTCAATCGAGACTTGCAGATTGCGAATATCATTCATTGCATCGAAGATACGAAAAACATCAATACCATTTTCAGCACTACGCTCAACAAAGGCGCGAACCACATCATCAGAATAATGACGGTAGCCTAATAGGTTTTGACCACGCAACAACATTTGCAGGCGTGTATTCGGTAAGGCTTCGCGTAATTTACGTAGACGTTCCCATGGATCTTCTTTTAGAAAGCGCAGGCAGGCATCGTAAGTTGCGCCACCCCATACTTCGAGTGACCAATAACCAACGCGGTCGAGTCGCTCACAAATAGGGAGCATGTCTTCTGTGCGCATGCGCGTCGCAATTAATGATTGATGCGCATCACGAAGAATAGTGTCTGTAATGTGTACCTTGCTCATAACGATTTCGCTTTTATTATTTTCATGGTTAAACGCCAAGGTGAGCCACAATGGCTGCGGATATTGCCACCGCTAATTCACGCGGTGGTCTTCGAATAGAATAATTAATGAGTTCCGGATGTTCTTCTACAAAACTGGTATCGAATTTTGCGTCACGAAAATCTTTGGATTGTAAAATTTCCAAGTAGTAGGGAATAGTTGTCTTAACGCCGAATACACCCATGTCTTTTAGTGCACGTGAACCACGATCGAGACATTGCTCCCAATCCAAGGCCCAAACAGTTAACTTGGCACACATGGAGTCGTAATAAGGTGGGATTTCATAACCAGTATAAATCGCCGCATCGGTACGTACGCCTGGACCACCCGGTGCAAAGTAACGTGTAATGCGACCAAATGACGGCAGGAAATCATTCTTAGGATCTTCGGCATTAATTCGCATTTGCATGGCAAAGCCGCGGCGTTGAATATCTTTTTGTTCAAAGGATAATTTTTTACCCGCAGCAATGCGTATTTGCTCACGAACAATATCAATACCCGTAATTTGCTCAGTGACGGTGTGTTCAACCTGCAAACGGGTGTTCATTTCCATGAAGTAGCATTTGTCGTCAATAGGATCGAGCAAGAACTCAACCGTGCCCGCATTCTCATAACCAACGGCCTTGGCTGCAGTCACCGCCAAATTACACATTTCTTGACGTTTTTCTTCGGTCAGTTGGGGTGAGGGTGCTAATTCTATTAATTTCTGGTGGCGACGCTGAATTGAGCAATCTCGTTCAAATAGGTGAACCACATTGCCATGGCTATCACCGAGTATTTGCACCTCGATATGGCGAGGGTTAACCATGCATTTCTCAAGGAAAACCTCGGGCGAGCCAAAAAACTTGGTCACTTCGGAGATAACACGGTCATATTGACGCTTCAGATCATCGGCCGATTCACAGCGGCGGATACCTCGACCACCACCACCAGCGCTGGCTTTGAGCATCACGGGGTAGCCTATTCGTTCAGCTATTTCGAGCGCTTCATCGACTCCAGATAAGCTGCCTTCACTGCCTGGACTCACTGGCACGCCGGCCGCAATCATGAGCTTTCGTGCTTCAGTTTTAACGCCCATTTTATGAATAACCTCAGCAGAGGGGCCGATAAACCTTATTCCTCTACGTGAACAAATCTCTGCAAGTTCTGGATTTTCCGAGAGAAAACCATAGCCAGGATGGAGAGCATCACAACCAGTTGCAACAGCAAGATTGACAATACGATGGGCGTTTAGATAGCCTGCAATGCTGTCTGGGCCGATGTTATAGGCCTCATCAGCTTTCTTAACATGCAGGCCATGACGGTCTGGATCGGCATAGATTGCCACGGATTTAATGCCCATTTCCGCACAAGCACGGACAATACGGACTGCAATTTCACCACGATTGGCAATGAGAACTTTTCTTATCAAGCCTAAATCTCCCTATAGCTTGCTCCGAAGCTTATCATTATATAGGGCTAAGAATAGTCACAGGCCCAAAGTTACACGGTGACTTCGAATTTTATGTCAAAATAGATGGATGTAGCGGGATTTTCTCTTTGACAACCAGCAGCTTGCGCTATATTATGCGCGCCTTATGAAAGACCGGCTTCCTGAGCATATTGAACCGCTAAGGTTGGCACGTAGTCAACGACTGTTACATGGTCGTTTACCCTTGTCACGAATGCCTCGGCTTGCGAGTTCTCTTGAGGTTAATGAAGAGGATGCAGGTGAGATTGATGTTGACCTAAAGTTTGACGTCGATGTAACGGGCATAGCTTGGATGGAAGGGCACCTAACAGGAACCCTGACACTTTGTTGTCAACGATGTATGCAGCAGTTGTTTATGCCAATTGATGCGACATTTAAATTGGCGATGGTTGAGTCAGAGTCAGAAATTGAGCAACTAGGTGAGCAGTATGAACCCTTGTTGCTGGAAGATGATTCGTTGGTATCAGTTGTTGAACTGGTTGAAGACGAATTATTGCTTACGTTACCGATTGTGCCGAAACATGACACAGAAGAATGTAATGCAGGTGAAGAGATTGTTGAACAGGTTGTTGTAGAAGTTAAACCTGAGTCAAAGAAGAATCCGTTTGCAGCATTAGCGGATTTAAAGAGTAAGTAACTTAATTTATTTTAGTTATACCTACGGTAGGAGTAACCGACCATGGCAGTACAAAAGAACAAAGTAACACCAGCAAGACGCGGCATGCGTCGTTCACACGATTCATTAAGCGGCCCAACACTTTCTGTTGATGCGACAACAGGTGAAACTCACCGTCGTCACAATGTAACAGCAGATGGTTACTACCGTGGCCGTAAAGTTGCTCCAGGTAAAGACGACTAATAATTTAGTCTCATTGCCGGTTTGTCAGCAAATCGACAGTATTATCTATATAATATGCAACACGGCTTCATGCCGTGTTGCGCGTTTATGCGCCCTACGTAACAAAAGGTAGCTATAAAAATAAAGATGGGCAGCCTACTTACAGTTTCTCTTGATGCAATGGGTGGTGATCATGGATTACCGGTCACTGTACCTGCGGCCATTGCTGCTCTAGCCGACCACCCCAATCTCGCGCTCATCTTAGTGGGCGATCAAGACATGATTCGTCAAGAGCTTGAGAATCATAAATATCCAAATTCCGATCGCATGCAAGTGCAACATGCATCTCAAGTTGTAGAGATGGATGATAAGCCAGCACAAGCCATGCGCTTCAAGAAAGATTCATCAATGCGCATTGCCATCAACCTTGTTAAAGAAGGTAGTGCTGATGCCTGTGTAAGTGCAGGTAACACCGGCGCATTAATGGCGACCGCACGTTTTGTTTTAAAAATGTTACCCGGTATTGATCGTCCTGCAATTTGTGGGATCTTGCCAACCATGCCTGGTTTCTGTCACATGCTCGACATGGGTGCCAATGTTGATTCGACTGCGGATAATTTATTTGAATTCGCGGTAATGGGATCGGTACTTGCTTCAGCCGTTAATAATATTGAAAGTCCTTCGGTGGGCTTGCTCAATATTGGTGAGGAAGAAATCAAAGGCAACGAAATTATTAAGCAAGCTGCGCAAATGCTATCTGAAAGCCAATTGAACTACGTTGGTTTCGTTGAAGGTGATGGTATTTATGAAGGTAAAGCAAATGTGATTGTTTGTGATGGCTTTAATGGCAACATCGCATTAAAGGCAAGCGAAGGCGTGGCCAAAATGTTTTCCTTTAAGATCAAACAAGCCTTTACGAAAAATATTTTCACAAAGATTGCTGCGTTGATTGCGAAGCCAGTACTAAACAATTTCCGCAAATCATTAGACCCGCGTCGTTACAATGGCGCGAGCTTGCTTGGCTTGCAAGGTATTGCGATTAAAAGTCATGGCGGCGCAGATGTATTGGCATTTAAAACAGCAATCAAACAAGCCGTTATTGAGATTGAAAACCGTGTCCCAGAAAAAATCAGCGAGCAGCTTGAAGCGCTACTGGTTAACCCGAGAGATGATTCCTAATGTATTCACGAATTAAAGGCACCGGTAGTTATCTACCGAAGAAAACCTTAACCAATAAAGATCTCGAAACAATGGTTGATACAACCGACGAATGGATCTTTGATCGTACCGGTATTAAAGAACGCCATATTGCAGCAGAAGGTGAAACCACCTGCGATCTTGCTGAGCATGCGGCACGTGCAGCAATGGAGCATGCCGGCATAACAGCCGATGATATCGATCTTATTATTATCGCAACGACAACACCGGATCGCGTTTTCCCAAGCACTGCATGTCTATTGCAGCAGCGCCTAGGTATAAAGGGTTGCGCGGCATTTGATGTGCAAGCAGTTTGTACCGGTTTTGTTTATGCCTTGGGTATTGCTGACAAGTTTATAAAATCAGGTTCGAATAAATGTGCCTTAGTGATTGGCGCTGAAACCATGTCACGCATCACAGATTGGACTGATCGTGGTACCTGTATTTTATTCGGTGACGGTGCGGGTGCGGTTATCGTAGAAGCCAGCGAAGAGCCTGGGATTTTATCGACGCATTTACATGCTGATGGTCAATATGAAGATCTTCTAACCGTTGATGGTGGTATCTCCAGCGACTATGGAAAAGTACAAGATGGAACAGCCTTTGTTCGAATGAAAGGTAATGAAGTTTTCAAAATGGCGGTTAATACGCTTGGCCGTATTGTTGACGAAACATTGGCCGCTAACGACATGCAGAAAAGTGATATTGATTGGTTAGTTCCTCATCAAGCGAATATTCGCATTATTAATGCGACGGCTAAAAAGTTACAAATGAATATCGATCATGTTGTGGTTACTGTTGATAAGCACGGCAACACATCAGCAGCATCGGTTCCGCTTGCGCTTGATACGGCAGTGCGTGATGGTCGGATTAAACGTGGCGACACAGTTTTACTTGAAGCCTTTGGTGGCGGGTTCACTTGGGGCTCGGCTCTCGTTAAGTATTAGAACAGAATAACAACATTACGGAACACACTCATGTCATTTGCATTTATTTTTCCAGGCCAAGGTTCACAATCAGTAGGAATGTTAGCGGAGCTTGCTGAAAGCAATTCTGTTGTTACGGATACCTTCGCTGAAGCATCGGCTGCGCTCGGTTATGATTTGTGGGCATTGATTCAAGATGGACCTGCCGAAGATTTAAATCAGACTGATCGCACTCAACCAGCAATGCTAACAGCAGGTGTTGCATGTTGGCGTGTTTGGCAACAACAAGGCGGTGCAATGCCTGCAATGATGGCAGGGCACAGTCTTGGCGAATACACCGCGCTAGTTTGTAGTGGTGCGATGTCATTAGTCGATGGCGTTAGCTTAGTGGCTGATCGCGGTCGCTTCATGCAAGAAGCGGTTGCTGCCGGTGAAGGCGCCATGGCCGCGGTATTGGGTATGGATGATGATGCAGTAATAAGTGTTTGTGTTGATGCTGCTGAAGGCGATGTTTTATCCGCGGTTAATTTTAATTCACCCGGTCAAGTTGTGATCGCAGGTAATACCGCAGCGGTAGAACGCGCAACTGTATTGGCAAAAGAACGTGGTGCAAAACGTGCCATCGTATTACCAGTCAGCGTGCCATCACATTGTTCATTAATGGAATCAGCGGCAGAAAAATTACAAGAACGTTTGGCAACCATTTCAATTAACGCACCGAGTGTTCCAGTTGTTAATAATGTAGATGTTGATGCGCCATCGGATGCAGAACAAATTAAACAAGCCTTGGTTAAACAACTTTCAAATCCTGTGCGTTGGGTTGAAACAATTAACAGCTTATCTAACGATGGCATGAATGCCGTTGTTGAATGTGGCCCAGGTAAAGTGCTTGCCGGTTTGAATAAACGTATTAATAAAGAATTTCCAGCTTATCCATTATTTGATACAGCTTCACTTGCTAAAGCACTTGACGCCGTAAAATAAGATAAAGCATAAAACAAAACTATATAGGAGAGTTAATGATGTCGATGCAAGGCGAAATTGCTCTAGTGACCGGCGCAAGCCGTGGTATTGGTAAATGTATTGCGATGGCACTGGGTGAACAAGGTGCGACTGTTATTGGTACAGCAACATCGGACAAAGGTGCGCAAGCGATCAGCGATTACATGAAAGGTGCAGGTATCAACGGCACTGGCATGACGCTTAACGTAACCGATGCAGAATCAGTTACTGCTGTTATAAAAAGTATTACCGATGAACATGGCGCGATCAGTGTGTTGGTTAATAACGCAGGCATCACTCGCGACAATCTACTCATGCGTATGAAAGACGATGAGTGGAATGACATTATCGATACCAATCTGACTTCAATTTACCGTTTATCAAAAGCCGTGCTACGTCCAATGATGAAAGCACGTACTGGCCGCATTATTAGTATTGCTTCGGTTGTGGGTATCAGTGGTAACGCAGGTCAAACGAACTACGCCGCAGCGAAAGCCGGTTTGATTGGTTTCTCAAAATCATTAGCGCGTGAAGTGGGTTCGCGTGGCATCACGGTTAACGTAGTTGCACCTGGTTTTATTGCCACTGACATGACACACGATCTGCCAGAAGAAGTTAAAAATAAGCTACTTGGCCAAATTCCACTGGGTCGTTTGGGTAATCCTGAAGAGATTGCGAGTGCGGTTGCCTACCTCGCATCACCCGCTGCTTCCTACATTACCGGTGAAACTATCAACGTAAATGGTGGAATGGTGATGGATTAACGCTTAACGGCGATTATTCACCTTTAAAATCAATAATTTATGAATTCTGGCATGTTTGTCCGGTTTTCAATACAATACGCTCGCAGCAGGACAATGCTGCTTAATTGGAGGACTATATAGTCATGAGTAATATCGAAGAACGCGTCAAGAAGATTGTAATGGAACAACTTGGTGTAAAAGAAGAAGAAGTAACTAATCCAGCCTCGTTCGTAGACGATCTCGGCGCCGACTCACTCGACACTGTTGAGTTAGTTATGGCTCTGGAAGAAGAATTTGAAACTGAGATCCCTGATGAAGAAGCGGAAAAAATTACCACAGTACAACAAGCTATCGATTTTGTTGTAAATAACGCTGGTTAATTTTAACTGTTTTAAATCAAACTGGTGGCCGCTTCCACTTATTGTGGCAAGCGGCCATTCGTTTTTCTGCTGAACTGAAATTAGGAGCATACGCAATGACAAGACGTGTCGTTGTTACAGGTCTAGGTCTGGTTACACCAGTCGGACTCAATGTAAAAGATTCTTGGGATAACATTCTTGCTGGCAAGAGTGGTATTTCACCTATTACACATTTCGATGTGTCGGAATTTACAGTTCGGTTCAGTGGTTCAATTCGTGATTTTGACATCACTGATTACATTTCAAAAAAAGATGCACGTCGTATGGAGCCATTTATCCATTATGGTATTGCGGCAGGTACACAAGCATTAAAAGATTCAGGGCTGGAAATTACTGAGCAAAATGCAACACGCATTGGTGTTTCAATCGGTTCAGGTATCGGCGGTGTAGGTGGTATTGAAAAAGGTTACCAAACCTTTATTGATAGAGGCCCCCGCAAAATTTCTCCCTTCTTTGTTCCAAGCAACATCATTAACATGGTTTCAGGTAACTTTTCGATCATGCATGGTCTGAAGGGGCCGAATGTTGCAATGGTAACAGCCTGTACAACAGGTACACACAGTATTGGCGATGCCGGTCGTATGATTGTCTATGGTGATGCTGATGTGATGGTGACAGGCGGATCGGAAATGGCAACCTCACCAACAAGTTTGGGTGGCTTCGCAGCCGCACGCGCACTTTCAACACGTAACGATGATCCTGAACTAGCTAGTCGCCCTTGGGACAAAGACCGTGATGGTTTCGTTCTTGGTGATGGCGCAGGCGTAATGGTCTTGGAAGAATACGAACATGCAAAAGCACGTGGCGCGAACATTTATTGTGAACTAGTTGGTTTTGGTATGAGTGGCGATGCGTATCACATGACATCGCCTTCAATCGGTGGCGAAGGCGCGGCACGTTGTATGGTCAACGCATTAAATGATGCAGGTGTTAATCCTGATCAAGTTGACTATATCAATGCTCATGGCACATCAACACCAGCAGGTGATGCGGCTGAAACTATGGCAACAAAAACTGCACTAGGCGATCACGCTTATAAGGTTGCGATTAGTTCGACTAAATCAATGACAGGACATTTACTCGGTGCTGCCGGTGGTATTGAAGCCGTCTTCACTGCTTTGTCTATTCGTGACCAAGTTGCACCACCTACTATCAACTTGCTAAACCAAGATCCTGAATGTGATTTGGATTTTGTTCCGAAGACAGCAAGAGAAATGAAGATCGACGTTGCCGTATCAAACTCATTTGGCTTTGGTGGTACAAATGGTACCGTGGTTTTCCGCAAGCCTGAGTAATTGACGCCAGTGTCTGCACTGAAACAACAGGCACATTGATGAACTCTCAACTGCGTAATGATATTGAGAACACCTGCCATATCGAACCGGCAGAAGGTTTTGCTGATTTAATTTCACTGCATCACGCCAATCCAGAACGCTATCCTTTTTTACTTGAAAGTGTTGCCCAAGGCAGTAGCGAAGCACGTTACGATATTCTATTTTCCTTCCCGCAAGATTCTCTTATTCTTGATAATAAGAACGACTTATCTTCGAGCAGCATAAAAACACAAGGTAGTGACTTCCTCACTAATCTGGATGCATGGTGGGACGGTTGCAAAAATAACTCAGAGAAAGAAAATAACTCTCTTCGACAAGATTTAGAGCTGCCATTTCAAGGTGGCTGGTTTATTTATCTGGGTTACGAACTTGCCGGACAAATTGAACCGGTTCTTAATTTACCAATAAACGATACCGATGATGTTGTTGCATATGCAGTTAGAATACCCGCAGCGATTATTCGCGATCATGTTACGCAGCGTTGCTGGTTGGTAAGCGAAGCAAGTCATCAAGATACGATATCGCTAATGCATGACGATATTGCAAAGGCTAAAAAACTAAAAAGCGGCACTTCAACAAATAACTTACTCAATACAATTAATGAAGAAGAGGCACGTAATTATATCTCCGCCGTCGATAAGATACGTCGTTACATTGTAGAGGGTGATGTATTTCAAGTTAATTTGTCTCGTCAGTGGTCAGCAACGTTGAATGAGCAAGTGTCTGATTCCGACCTTTATTTGTCATTACGTGAGAATAATCCCGCACCATTTTCAGGGATCGCTAATTTCGCAGGCTGCAGCATTATTAGTTCGTCACCTGAGCGGTTAATTAGCGTTAAAAATGGATGTATTGAAACGCGACCTATCGCGGGAACAAGACCGCGTGGCGAAGAACTAGCCAGCGATCAAGCTTTATCCGTTGAATTACTCGCTCACCCTAAAGAACGCGCTGAACACATTATGCTGATTGATTTAGAGCGAAATGATCTGGGGCGCGTCTGCAAAGCGGGTTCCATCAACGTTAATGAGTTAATGGTGCTAGAGTCGTATGCGCATGTGCACCATATTGTTTCAAATATACGTGGCCAAGTACGTGACGATGCCAGTCCAGGTGATATTATTCGAGCGGTATTTCCAGGTGGAACCATAACCGGGTGTCCTAAGGTTCGTTGCATGGAAATTATCGCTGAATTAGAACAAACACCACGTGGTGCATATACTGGTTCGATGGGTTATTTGAATCGTAACGGAGATATGGATTTCAACATCTTAATCCGTACAATGACAAGGCAGGGTAGTCATCTTCAATTACGTGCAGGTGCAGGGATTGTTGCGGATTCGATTGCTGAAAATGAACTCACTGAAACAAGAACAAAAGCGAAAGGGCTATTGAATGCCCTCGGTGCGAATACAAACACATGACTGTACTCATTAATGGCCAATTAAATAGCAATATCGCTGCCAGCGATCGCGGGTTGCAATACGGTGATGGCCTATTTGAAACCATCGCCATAAAGAATGGTGAATGTGAGCATTGGTATGAACACATGTCGAGATTGACAGATGGTTGTCAGCGTTTAAATATACCTGCTCCTGATGCACAGCAATTACTCGTAGAGGCGCAACGACTATGTTCAGATAAAGAACGGGCTGTTCTCAAAATAATAATCACACGCGGCAGTGGTGGTCGCGGTTATCGTGCACCTGATATGGTTGAAGCAACACGTATCGTAAGTATTCATCCATGGCCAAGCTATCCTGCCGAGAATATTACGCAGGGTGTTTGCGTGTTTTTATGCGATACAAAATTATCTTATCAACCAGCATTGGCGAGTATTAAGCATTTAAATAGACTTGAACAAATTATTGCAAGAAATGAATGGGATGACGTCAATATCAGCGAAGGTTTAATGAGTGATATTGACGGGAATATTGTTGAAGGTACGATGAGTAATTATTTCGCCGTTATTGATAATGAGTTAGTTACTCCAGAAATAGTGGATTGCGGCGTGGCTGGCATTATGCGATCACATATTATGGCGCAGGCAATACTGCATGAAATTTCTGTTCGTGAAAGAAAGATCAGTCTTGATGAATTATATGTGGCAGATGAATTGTTTGTTTGTAATAGCATTATTGGTGTTTGGCCAGTAAAAAAATTAGTGAATCATAGCTATAAGGTTATTGGTGAAGTGACAGCACAGATCATGGATGGATTAATATGAGAATAAGGAATTGGTTGGTTGCTTCGTTACTGGTTTTTGTTGGCGTGTCTTTGTTAGTCGCTTATAACTACAAACAGTTTATGACGACACCTTTTAGTATTAGTGCAGATGAAACAATTCGATTAGATGTTGGTTCAGGGCGTTCGATCAAATCAATTGCTGCTGAACTAAAAGACAAAGGCGTCATTGCTCAATCCTTTTGGCTTGAATGGGTTGCACGGATTAATGGTCAAGCACGGCGTATTCAAGCTGGCGAATATGAGATTAAAGATACAATTACCCCAAAGCAATTTTTGACAATGTTGGTTAATGGTGATGTTGTTCAATATAGCGTCACGATTATTGAAGGCTGGAATGTCACTCAAACGCTTCAAGCAATAAAGAATAATACCGATTTAAAACAGACGCTCGATTCAATAACAGCATCACAGCTAATGAAAAAGCTTGGCTTGCCAGCCGACTTACATGCCGAGGGTTGGTTGTTTCCTGATACCTATTACTTTATTCGCGGCGAGTCAGATGTGAAAGTATTATTGCGTGCACATAAAGCAATGCAGGCGAATTTAAATAAGGCATGGATGGGTCGTGATGCGGGTTTACCCTACGACACACCGTATGATGCACTTATCATGGCGTCGATTGTTGAAAAGGAAACCGGTAAAGCAAGTGAGCGACCTCAAATTGCAGGGGTATTCGTGCGACGTTTGCGTAAGAGAATGAAACTGCAAACGGATCCAACAGTGATCTATGGCATTGGTGAAAAATATGACGGCAATATTCGACGTCGTGATCTACGTAAAGACACGCCATATAACACCTATACACGTAAAGGCATGCCACCAACGCCGATTGCAATGCCCGGACTAGCTGCCATTGAAGCTGCTTTACACCCAGCCGATGGCACAGCACTATATTTTGTTGCCAAAGGGGATGGTAGTCATGTATTTTCAACAACATTACAACAGCACAACGAAGCCGTTATAAAATACCAGTTAAAAGGTAAGCGAAAAGCCTTTTCATCTTTTAAAGCTGTCGGTAAAAAACAATGAATGCAATAAAGGCGAATTCCTAATGAGTGGTCGTTTTATCACCGTTGAAGGTATTGAAGGTGTCGGTAAGACAACCAATATCGAGTTTATCGAACAATTACTACGCGATGCGGGTAAAGATGTCGTCATGACACGTGAACCCGGTGGCACATCTCTCGGTGAAGATGTGCGCGAATTACTACTTGGTCATAAACATGATGGTATGAGTCGTGATGCCGAGTTGTTGCTGATGTTTGCCGCGCGAGCGGAGCACCTGGATAAAGTGATTCAGCCAGCACTAGATAATGGCAAGTGGGTTTTGTGTGATCGCTTTACGGATGCCACCTATGCATATCAAGGTGGTGGACGTGGCTTTGATACTGCGCCAATTGCAACATTAGAAACACTGGTACAAGATTCCTTGCGTCCAGATCTAACCTTATTACTTGATGTGTCCGTTGAAATTGGTCTTGACCGTGCTGGAAAACGTAGTGAGCCAGATCGATTCGAGAAAGAAAAACATGATTTCTTCGAACGCGTTCGTCAAACCTATTTAGAACGTGCGCATGCCGATGCGTCACGTATGAAAATCATTGATGCAAGCCAACCGCTTGATGCAGTTCAAGTACAGATAAAAGAAACCATCATGGCATTTTTACAAAACGAATGAATTTACTCCCTTGGCAAACTGAGCAATGGAAACAACTTGTCGATCGTCGTCGCCAAGGCAAGTTGCCGCATGCCATTTTGTTAAGTGGTTCAGCCGGTATTGGTAAGCATCAATTTGCAGAACTTTTCGCAGCAGGCTTGATCTGCAATAAATCAAATGACGATGGTTCTGCATGTGGACAATGCCGTAGCTGCTTGTTGTTACAAGCCGGCAATCATCCTGACATGGTGCGAATTGAACCCGAAGAGGTTGGCAAGGCGATTAAGGTTGATCAGATTCGTAATTTATCGAGCTTTACTGTACTCAGCGCGCATGTTGATGGTGGTTATAAAGTCGTATTAATCGATCCTGCTGAGAACATGAATAAAGCCTCGGCGAATAGTTTATTAAAAACACTCGAAGAGCCTGCTAAAAACACCGTTCTCCTATTAGTGACCAGCAGTCCACAGCGTTTATTACCAACCATTCGCAGTCGCTGTCAGAGAATTGATTTCATTACCCCGGATCACAGCTCAGCATCAGCTTGGCTTCAAGCGCAACAAGTTAGCCAACCCGAACAGTGGCTTGAAATCGCCAGTGGCGCGCCATTAACGGCTCTACAGCTATCGAATAGTGCTGAAAAAGAAGATAAAGACATCGCCAAGCATTATCAGACGGGTCTAGATACTTTAGAAGCGCTATTAGCACAGCAACAAGACCCCTTATCCGTTGCGACAGCATGGCAAAAAACCAACAGTTTGCGAGCAGTTGGGTGGTTAACGAATTGGGTTATAGACATAATTCGACTCGCATCCTTGAGCACATCCGCTAATTCGGCACAAAAACCGCCCTATATGACATGCCCTAGTCAATTATCACGATTAAAGGGCTTGGCAACACAACTCGATTTAGATGGTTTGCATGGCTATTTAGAGCGTTTATATGAAACATCACGGTTGCTTGGTACGACGCAAGTGAATGAGCAGCTACTATTAGAAGAAATATTGATTCGATGGACCGCTTTGCCTAAGAATCGTCTATAATTCACATAATCAGTGCTAATTTAGAATAAAAACAGCAAGGTAAACGCAATGGCCGCACCAAAAATGCCAGGAAGACAGGGAATTTTATCTCTCACCATTAAGGACAAAAGCGCCTTATATGCGGCCTATATGCCATTCGTGAAAAATGGTGGCTTATTCATCCCAACCAACAAAAGTTACAAATTGGGCGATGAAGTATTCATGTTGCTGACCTTGATGGATGAAACCGAAAAGATTCCTGTCGCCGGTAAGATTATTTGGATTACGCCTAAAGGTGCACAGGGTAACCGTGCCGCTGGTGTTGGTGTTCAGTTTAGTGATTTAGACAATGGCGCGGCACGTAACAAGATCGAAACTTACTTAGCCGGTGCTATGCAATCTGATCGTGCTACACACACGATGTAGCCATCGTATTTATTACTCACTTATATACTTCTCTAAACAAGTACCACTCGCATGTTAATAGATTCACACTGCCACATTGATCTCATGGATTATGAAAAATTGGGTGGTGACCCAGATACCGCTGTTGCCTATGCACATGAAAATGGCATAAGCCATATGTTGTGTGTCTCGGTTAATCTCGAACAATATCCTAATATGCTTAACACCATTGATGAAATGCCGAATGTGTTTGCATCAGTCGGTGTTCATCCCAATGAACAAGACGGCCTTGATCCTAGTGTGGAGCAGTTAGTTGAACTTGCCGATAATAAAAAGGTTGTTGCGATTGGTGAAACAGGTTTAGATTATTTTCGTAGCGAAGGTGATCTGGAATGGCAGCGTGATCGTTTTCGCCGTCACATAGAAGCGGCCAAACAAACAGGCAAGCCACTTATTATTCATAGCCGCGAAGCTAAAGAAGATACGATTAAACTGTTGCAGGAAGAAAATGCACAAGACATTGGCGGTGTAATGCATTGCTTCGCTGAAGACTGGGAAATGGCACAACAAGCCATGGACCTGAATTTCTATATTTCATTTTCAGGCATTGTTACTTTCAAGAGCGCTAAAACGCTACAAGATGTTGCGAAAAGAGTACCGCTCGATCGTATGCTAGTCGAAACCGATTCCCCCTGGTTAGCTCCTATGCCTTTTCGAGGTAAGACTAATCAACCCGCATACGTGAAGTATGTTGCCGAAACTATCGCTGAACTGAGAAATGACTCAGTTGATAGTATCGCCACAGCGACGACAGAAAATTTCTTTAGACTCTTTGATTCAGCAAAACCGTAAATCTATCTATTTATGAAAAGAACCATTACTGCATTCGTACTGTTGTTCTTTTACAGCGTGCTTGCATCAGGGAATGCCTATGATGATCTTAATGCTGCATATACGGAAATTGCTGATGGCCATTTTTCTACCGCGATACCTTTATTCGAATCTGGATTTAAAAAAATAGAATCGGGCGATACGGTTCCTCATCAAGATATTCTCTCTGCGAAGATTGGCCTGGCAACAGCATATATGGCAACAGGTGGAATGAATAAGGCACTAGCATTAGCAGAACCTTTATTGCCAGAACTTAAAGAAAATGGCCCTCGCGATGTTTATGCAGGGTGCGTGGAAGTACTTTATTACATTCATTTCCTTAAAGGAGAGGATGAACAAGCACTTAAAAAACTACAAGTATTAATTTCTCTACAAAAAGAATTACCCAAATATTTTTCACTAGAAAAGCAGATACTGATCTTGTCACAACAAGCGCTGATTCAAGATCGTAGTGGCGACACGCTAAATGCCATATATTCACAACAGCAATTAATTGAACTGTATAAACAAGATCTACCCAATTCACTTAATGAATTGCTCGTTGCTTACGCGGTATTAATTAGTTATAGCGAAAAGATTAATCAGCACACTACAGCTCTTCAGGGGCTTAAGGATAAGCTGGCGCTCATGCTTCCGCATGAAAAAAATTATCAGGATAATATATATAAGACGCGCGTTCGAATTAAAGCCATCGAAAAAAGATTAGCACAACAAGGTCCAGATGTTGATAACCCATATGGAACTGATTGGGCAGAACTCTTTGCCAAACAAGAAAGTTATGATGTTATTAGCATTCAAAATAACCTAATCAAGGTCATCAATACCTTTGGTGAAGCTAGTCCGCTTGCCGCCACTGGTTTCATGCAGTATGGCGACACATTGGCCGCTATTGGCCAGACTGATTACGCACTTCAAGTTTATGATATCGCGCATGCCAAATTGGTAGCCCTGTACGGTGAAAACAGCCCCAACCTGGCCGAGTTATATCTAAATAGAGGCAAGGCCAGAAAGTATAGCGTTTCATTTGAGCAGGACATGACTGGCGATGTGCGCAGCAAGATGATTGCTGATTATCAGCGTTCTATTAATATATACGCGGAACTCTATGGTGATGCACACCCGAAAACCATCGCGGCCTTGCGTGCCTTATATAATTCTGAGCAATATAAAAACAATTACGCACTTATCTATAAAATTGCCAAGCGTCTTTTTACGGCATATAGCGAATATGAAAAATCGAGTTTCACCTATCTGGATAGAAAGCAAAAGCTAGCCTTTCGCGAACGATACAAAGACCTTGCGCAACGCTTTATAGAAGCTAGCTGGTTATTACAGGCACCAAACACCGAGGACTGGGGTAACGATACTTATCCTGCGCTAGATTTCAGCAAGCCTGATTGGAAAGCAATTCACGACAAAGAAGTAGCCGCTTATAATAAAAGGAATACTGAGAAAAAAGAAAAGAAACAGCGCGCACTCGCAGAGGCGTTCGAAATTTGGGTTAATCACAAGGGAAGTATTAACGCTGTTGATAACACGCTAACGCTTGTGCGCCAGAATACTTTAGACGCCGACTTACGAGATCGTATTGATAGTTTCTTTGCTGCCAGCGAGAAGTTAACAATGCTTGCAACTAACAACCGAGACTGGAAGGCATTACAAATCGAGCGTAAACGCTTGCAAATATTAATATCAGGTTTGCTTAAAAAACTTTCGATCGATATCCCTGAGTTGAGACTTGATAATAGAGTCACATTAAAAGATTTAAAGAAGAAAATTCCGAAAAAATCTATCTATCTGGATTTTATTAAACTCTACACCTATCAATATGCAGTTTTTAGTTATGATGCCAATGGTGAGGTTCGGTTGTCCCGCTTGGGAGATGATAGCGTTTCTATAGAACAACGTGTAAAGAAAATACGCAGTCTGATTAATGATACGATCGATGGGGATATTGCAGCCTCCCGATCCGAACGGTTATTAAAAAAAGAACTGGCCGAATTGTATAATAAAATCATCGGTCAAATCCCCGGTGTTATTGATGGCTATAATGAATTAATCATATCTGCTGATGGTCTCTTGGCTTTAATGCCAATGGGACTTTTATACGACGATAAGAATAAACAATATCTGATTGAAAAATTTGCAATTCGCACCATCCCTTCAGCACGCATTCTTATTAAGCAAAAAAATAATAAGCAAACAAAACTCAACAACGCAGTTATTTTTGCCGATCCGGACTTTGATCTTGGTGTTGGTAAAGAAAAACTTGCATGCGCAAAAGAATCCTCATCACGTTCATTAACCTTGTCGGTATTAAAGAATTTTGATAAACCTTGCATTGGCCGGTTGCCTGCAACAGCTACAGAAGCAAAATCGATAAATGCGATATTGAAAAATACAGGTAAAACTTTTTTACAGTCGCAAGCAACAGAAAAATCTCTACTAAAACAAAAGAGTCCAGGTATTTTACATATTGCAACACATGGTTTCTTTTTGCCTGATCCGGCTATTACTAATCCGCTTGAGAAATCAGGTTTAATACTGAGTGGAGCTAATGCGGGGATTGCAGATAAAACAGGTAAGGGCGTAGTGACGGGTTTGAAGCTTGCATCTATGGATCTTAATAATACAGAACTGGTTGTGTTATCAGCGTGTGAAACTGGCGTTGGCGATATAGAGCAGGGTGAAGGTGTTGCTGGCCTTAATCAGGCATTCTTGCGAGCAGGGGCGAAAGGCGTGGTGATGAGTTTGTGGCGCGTACCGGATGCGCAAACTGCGGAGTTGATGAAGCGTTTATACGGTGAAATTGATAAAGGGATATCACCTGTTGAAGCACTCAGAGAAGCACAGCGAAGTTTCATTAAGGACGGGCAGCATCCATTGGCATGGGCTGCCTTTGCGTACAGTGGGTAAATTATCTATGAAACGTATTGTTATTATTCTTTTATTGTTGTTGCCGGCGTTGGCCTTTTGCGACGATGGCAATGCCAGAATTGAATTTTCAAAAAAGGCAATTGAGAATGGTTGGAAACAGGTTGATACAAAACCGGATGTATTAGCACCGACAAAGCATCTTGATACAGCACTGATGCATTTTAATCACGCCATTCTGCTGAATATGAAATCAGGTCCTGCCTGGTTTGCTTCCGCTTATACTTATTCCTTAAAAGGCGATGCTGATGAGTCATTAAGACTGTATCGAAAATCACTTGAGTACCAACCTGATTATGTTTCAACTCATTCGAATATTGGAATTATCTTACTCAGAAAAGGAGACATGGATAATTCACTTCAGTCATTTAAAAAAGCGCGCGAGTTAGATCCTGAAAAGGGAACGGTGCATGGCAATTTAGCACGCTGGTACTACACCAATAAACGACTAAAAGAAGCGCGACAAGCATTGGTGCTGGCACGAAAATATAAATCGACTATTGATCCGGCTTATTTGGAACTATTGTCGAAATACATAGAAGCTAGCCCGAAAAATTAGAATCACTGCTTATTAAAGTTCCGGATCTCTTTGCCGCTAACGTCTCCATGAAGGGACTTAATATGATTGGTGCAATTCTGGGGACATCAGTATTACTGGTGCCATGGACGGGTATTAGCCAAGAACTGTTCCATTTTATCTATGGGATGCTTTACCTGTTATATGCATCAGTCTATGCCGGTTTTGTTATGACCAGCAATCATCCGGTACCGGGTCTGCGTGCGGTAGAGCTTAGTCTAGGTCGAGGCGCTATTAATGCCATCATGTTCGCCATGGTCGTTGGTACCATGATTTACACAGGTTATGGCGTACAGGGCTGGCTTATGATGATCTCAGCGAGCTAAACTTCGGCTTTAGCCTGACGATTTCTACTCTGTACAAAATCCACCGCATCAAGAATGGCCTGGTTAATCGATTTTTCCATTGCTTCACGCTCTTCACTGGTCATGTAAAAAGCCATATCGACGTGGTGACGAATATAACGTGGCGGTAAACTATTCAGGGTGACACAGGCGATATCAGATAGAAAACCTGGATCATCTGCAAATTCTTTACCCAACATAGCGCCAATCTGGCGATAAACCTGTTGTTCGTAATAATTACTAATCGTATCAAAAACCATAGTAAATCCTCGTTACCTGAAGACTATATCGGCAAAATCTGCATAGACTGTAATTTTTGATGTGAAAAGGGCTTATTCGAGCTCCTTAGACAAGATATCCAAGGCCTTATCCAATACCGCTTGTGATGTATAAAAGTGAGGAGAAAACCGAATGCCGCCACCTCGTAACGCACAAATAACACCTTGTTTCATTAGCGACTCATAAATTGATGTCGGATCTTTATCATGAATTTTGAAATTCACAATACCCGCATGACGTGATTTTTTTCGTGGGGTTTGTACTTCAATGCCACTAATATTATTCAGTTTATCAATTAGATAGGATGTATTCTTAAAGATATTTCTCGATATAGATTGCACGCCAATTTCAGTAAATAAACTCAAACTCGCATCCAGGGCTTGTGTGCCCAGCATATTGGGGCTGCCACATTCAAAGCGACGCGCCGACTCCGCAATTGACCAATTTGGGCTATCAAAATCGTATAGATTTTCCAGCATATGCCAGCCAAATTCATGTAATTTTAGTTGCCTGCGAGCAGAAGGGCGTGAGTAGAAGATCGCCAGTCCTTCAGGCCCAAGAAGCCATTTGTGACCATCTGCCATGACGAAATCAGCTTGAATAGCCTCAACATCCATTTCGAGCACACCTAAACTCTGAATGGCATCAACACAAAACAATACTTCGCTTTCTCGACAGTATTGGCCTAATTTGACCAAATCCAGGCACAAACCGATGTCATACTGCACAGAACTGACCGATAACAGCCTAGTTTTGCTGTCAAATTGCTCAAACAACGCCTTTTCCGGCTCATCAATTGAGCGAGTATCCACTTGGCGGACTTCAACACCATATTCAGCCAATGACTCCCAAACAACACGGTTTGACGGAAATTCACCCGCAGGAATAACAACATTATCGCCAGCTTGCCATTCCAGCCCATGAGCAACCATCGACAAAGCTTCAGAGGTATTTTTAACCAGAGCGATATCATCTGCTGAAGCCGCATTAAGTAGCGCAGAGCACTGCACACGCAAACTATCTTCAACCTCCAACCACTGCGGATAATGTTGTGCGCCACGAGTGATATTTTCATTAGCGAATTCAACAACACGGTCACGCGTACGCTGTGGCCACGGACCAACGGCGGCATGGTTTAAGTAGCATATAGCGGAATCGAGTGGAAACTCTTTGTCTGAATTCATTGTCTTTACTATTCGTATTAGATATCTATATAGTAACTTAACTGGAGAATATGAAACATAAAACTCTAAATTTACGAGAGAGCGGCATGAAAACAGTAAAAACCACCCTCCTTTTCTTACTAACGACACTATTGCTTGTCAGTTGTACTACAGTTAGCAAAAAGGCCGAGCAGGGTGAGTACAAATAGGTTACAGAAATTGCTAAATCTTCTGGCGGAGTTAAGCAACTTTCAACTCCGGAGCATCATGAGGTTTGTAAAAGCTTCATTAAACTACGTGAATTTAAAAACTTCTTTGCCTGTCACGCATCGCTAACTCAGCGCCTCGAACTAAAGGGAGCTTATCGAGACTATAATTCATACGCTCGAGAAGATGATAATAAAATCATGATTACCATCTCGCTTGAAGGCATGCTGTCAGAAGTCTATCTGGCGTTGGGGCAGTACGATGATGTAATTGAGCACGCAAGTAAGGCAATCAAAATATACGATGACTATAAACCCCAGCAGACTGACGGGGGGTATTTCATACTCTCCTTATCACGCAAGTGAGCAATGAGGTTAAGAAATATCGAGCTCAAGTACTGAGTATCGCGCCCATGGGGCATTTGGCATTAGCACATATTGGTCAGGGCCATCCTGAATTGTCTGAGTCTTATGCGCGCCGTATTGCGGCGATAGAAACTGGCACATTCAGAACTTCAGTTCATGATCTTAAACGGCGTGCGATGGTGGCGAAAATTTATTTTGCACGTAAAGATTACGTTCGTGCCTTGCAGGCTATAAGAAATGAATCTTCGCCTGGGTTGTTTAGTTTGATTAAAGCTGCAAATATTTTTAATCCAGTGAATTACATTTTTACACCATTTATATACGGCACAATCAGCATTCTAGATGTGGTCTACATTAGGGAGTTTGAGCCACGTTTTATAGAGTATCGTTGTTTATTAGAAACCGGTGAGCTAAAGGAAGCCAAGCAGGGTTATGATGAAGCACTAGCCGAACCGCGTCTGTCTGGTTTTGGTCAAATGTATTACCTGGTGCTGTATGACCGCGGCCGGATTGCTTTGCTAGAGGGAGATGCAGAAGCCGCAGTCGATTACTTCAAACGTGCAATTTCAGTGATTGAGTCTCAGCGTTCTTCGATTACGCTGGAACGTTTCAAAATTGGTTTTGTTGGTGACAAGCAGGCAATTTACCACGCCATGGTAGAAACGTTAGCCAAGCTAGAACGACCAGAGGATGCTCTGGAGTATGCCGAACGTGGCAAAGCGCGTGCATTGGTTGATCTATTGGCCTCTCAAAAAGATTTCCGTTCCAACACTCAAGCCGCTCGTACTCGTGAACTACTTAATGAGTTGAATGAATTGGAACGAAAGAGCCTTGCATCGACCAATAATAAGGTGAAAGGTGGAACAGTACGTTCTACCAATAGCACAATCAATGCTATTAAGGCTGCCGACGCTGAGTTGGCCTCTCTTATTTCTGTTTCAACACTGTCATCGCGGCAGATTCAATCCAAGTTAAAACCGAATGAAACCCTGTTGGAATATTTTTATCACGGTGAAGAGTACTTATTTGCCTTTGCTGTGACGACAGATAGCGTCAAAGTTTTCAAACTTGACGGAAAGGGGCTGAAAGAAGATGTGCGAGAGTTTCGTCGAGCTATTAATAGTTACCCAGGAGATAGCTGGAAGATGGGATCCGAAGCCCTGCACAAGCGCTTGATTGCACCGCTTGACGCTACCATTAAAAACAAAAAGCACTTAACCATAGTGCCGCATGGTGTACTTCACTACTTGCCATTTAATGCTTTGCGTAAAGATCGTTTTCTCATTGAGATGCATACAGTGCGTTTGCTGCCATCGGCTTCAACTTTGCAATTCCTGAATAAGAAAACGCATCCAAGTAACAACTTACTCGTTTTCGGTAACCCTGATTTAAATAATCCAGATATGGATTTGTCGGGCGCAGAAGAAGAGGCAAGGGCAATCGCAAATAACTGGGAAGATGCAAAAGTAATTTTACGTAAAAATGCTTCAGAGACCCTGTTTAAGAAAGCCAGCGGCGCATTTCGTTATATACACCTCGCCAGTCATGGTGAGTTTAATCCTGATGTACCGCAGAATTCACGCATGTTGTTATCACCCGATGTAAGCAATGATGACAACCTGACTCTCTCAGAAATTTATGCTTTACGCCTCAATGCGGAGATGGTGACATTATCAGCTTGTCAGACGGGGCTTGGCGATGTAAAAAATGGCGATGATGTGGTGGGACTCAATCGTGGCTTCCTCTATGCTGGCGCGAATTCTATTGTTGCGAGTCTTTGGAGCGTACCCGATGAATCGACACGCGTGCTGATGACTACGTTCTATAGCAATCTTAATAGTATGGATAAGCGCGATGCGATGCAGAAAGCACAATTGTTAGCACTTAAAAAGTATAAACATCCTATTTCATGGGCTGCTTTTCAGATGACTGGAGGGTCTGTGTCCGCTGCTAAGCATGAAGAAGATTATTTTTCGAGGCTAGAAAGCGTCTAGTGAAAGTTGATAAGTCACACTATATTACAGACATGCTATATTATTCGATAGTAGGTATATTAAGTTGAGCAACAATGAGGATGACGCGTGAACGATAATTCAAATTGGTTAGTTCATGACCATGACCGATATGATAATGCGCTTACTGAATGCGAAATAGCCGCAGACATGGGTGAGTGGAAAAATGTTACCGTATTGTTTAATGCCTTTATAGAAGACCTGCAGTTACATATGCGGCTCGAAGACGAAGTGCTTTATCCCTTCTTTGTAAAAGAGGTGGGTGATTCAGATGGTGAAATAAGTGACTTAAGTGAAGAGCATGAAGAGATCACTCGTCTTTTAAGCGATCTCCTTTATATAGTAAAATCCAATGACTTTGATCATTTTCTGGATTCGCTCGAACCCTTACACGAAATTCTAAACGAACATAATGAACATGAAGAAGCTGTGTTCCGTTGTGTAGAGAACGAAGACATACTTTCCCATCGTGATGAAATAATGGCTCAGTTTAATATTGATGCCAAAGGCCAACAAACCAAGTGATAGGCATCTAATCATGGGCTTAATACAATGGAACGATCAATTTGCAACGGGTATTGCGAGCATCGATCATGAACATGCTGAGTTAATCTCACTAATAAACTTTTTTTATTCAAAACTGACGCAGCCGTCCAATAAAAATGAATTAGTCGATATATTGAACAATATTTATGCCGCGATTCATGCGCATTTCATGCTTGAAGAAAAAATAATGAAAAAGAATGCCTACGATGAGTATGAAAAGCATCGTGATGATCATGCTCATTTACTCGATGATATTCGAGATATCGCTATCGAGCTTGATAAAAGCGCCCAATTTGATGAACAAGATCTACAAACAAAGTTGAATGACTGGTTTGTAATTCACTTTAAAACGTATGATGCGCGATTACATAAACTCGACCATTAAATAACCATAATTATAATTATAATAATTAATTAAAGCAGGGAAATTCAAACCACATAGATAAATCTGCATGAAATGCGACTTTGTTTGATATAAGTCAAGGTTCTAACCATGACGCCCATTGTACTATGTGCCACAGATACTAATTTAATTAGGCTGTGTATCAGTCTGACAGCAACAATAACTATAAATGAGGGCTTACAGATGACCGAACAAGATAAGAATGCGCCTGATGACGATGAGCGTATCGCGGGGATGCAATCACTTATGGATAACCCATTTCTTTTGCTTTTTATCGGCGTTGCTATGCCCACCGTGTTTTATATCGTCTGGGGAATAATGGAAATAGTTAACCTTCCCGTTGCGCCATAACGATCTTAAATTAACAATAATATAAACGGAGACTCGCTTATGACTTCCTTTATGCCGCCCGCAGACCGCCATTGGTGGAAAGTGCCTGTTGGTAAACAAGAACTGATTTGGATTGCGATTGCCTTAGTCTGGTGCATTATTATGTTCCTGATGATGCCTTTATGGCATGTCTACGGTAAACAAAACCTTTCCACAGAAGCCTATCAAACGACACCGGCTAAATTTGGTGCCAAAGTCGAAGAAATGGTCGAAAAATACACGGTCGGTGAAGAGGCCGGCATCCCTATTGTTGCGCCACCTGTTGGTAGTGACATTTATATGCTGGGTCGCTTATGGCAATGGTATCCAGTACTCAAGTTGAAAAAAGACCAAGAATATAGATTGCATCTTTCTTCTATGGATTTTCAACATGGTTTCTCATTACAACCAGACAACATCAACTTACAGGTCGTACCAGGCTATGACATGGTGCTGAAGATCACACCTGATAAGTCAGGTGAGTATGGTGTAATTTGTAACGAATATTGCGGTATTGGTCACCATTTGATGGTGGGCAAGATCTATGTGGAGGATTAAGAGCCATGTCTGAATTTCGCGTATGTCCCGATTCGGGGTTTTATTTTCATAAGTCAGCCGAGAGTTTAATGAAGGTCAATGCCGTTGTTGGCATTGTCGCATTACTGGTTGCTGGCATTTTAGCTATTGGTGTCGTATTGACTCGTTGGCAAGAAGTGCATCTTCTACCTGCTGATATGTTTTATATGGTCTTAACCGCCCATGGCATTAATGCATTGCTGTTTTGGTGTATTTTCTTTGAGATGGCAATTTTACATTTTGCCTCGTCAACATTACTACGATGTCGTTTAGCAACGCCACGATGGGGTTGGGCTGGCTTCTTCCTAATGTTGATTGGCGCCATCATGAATAATGTTGCTGTGTTTAGCGGCAAGTCGAGCGTCATGATGACCTCGTATGTACCGATGCAAGCAGAGCCGCATTTTTATCTTGGTTTAATATTGTTTGCTGTTGGTGCGCTTATTCAAGTGTTCGTATTTTTTGGCACACTGGTAATTGCCCAGCAAGAAAAGACCTATGATGGTTCTGTTCCATTAGTTACATTCGGTGCAATAACCGCGGCCATTATTGCCGTTTTCACGGTTGCCTCTGGTGCGATTATCTTGATCCCAACATTCCTTTGGTCAGTCGGCTATGTCAGCCATATTGACGCTGAAATGTATCGTGTCATTTGGTGGGGCATGGGGCATTCATCACAACAAATTAATGTTGCGGCGCATGTGGCTGTTTGGTATCTGATTGCCGGTGTTTTATTTGGTGCAAGACCGATGTCAGAGAAGGTCAGTCGTTTTGCCTTCTTGTTATATATCTTCTTCTTACAACTGGCTTCTGCTCACCATATATTGGTTGACCCAGGCATCAGTGCCGAATGGAAGATATTTAATACCAGTTATGCGATGTATCTCGCCGTACTCGCCAGTATGGTTCATGGTTTAACCGTTCCAGGTTCCATTGAGGTCGCACAACGAGCCAAGGGCTACACGAAAGGTTTATTCGAATGGTTGCGTAAAGCGCCGTGGGGTAATCCAATATTCTCGGCCATGTTTATTTCGCTTGTGACCTTTGGCTTTATTGGCGGTATTACCGGTGTTGTAATGGGTACAGAGCAAATCAATCTGATCATCCATAACACTATCTATGTACCGGCACATTTCCACGCAACCGTGGTGACAGGAACAACCTTAACGTTCATGGCACTGACTTATTTGCTTATCCCCGTGTTGTTCCGGCGCAAGATGTTCTTGCCATGGGTAGCGAAGATGCAGCCATACGTATTTGGTGGCGGCATGACCATTCTTATCCTCTTTATGCTCGGTGCAGGTACCTTAGGTGTATCTCGTCGACATTGGGATATGGATTTCGCAGGTGCCGCGATGGCATTTGAATATCCCGCCATTGCTTATACGTTGATGGCAGTCGGCGCGATTGGTGGACTGCTCGCCATCGTTGGCGGCGCGATGTATCTCATCGTTGCGGTTGGTTCCTTGTTATTCGGTGGCAAGCTTGAACCGTCTGCAGGCATCCTCGAAAGCTTTGCTGGCAAACCATTACATGCATCGGTTTATAATATTAATAAACCTGCACGGCTTGAAATGGCACCGCCGTTACCAGAAGACCACAACAAAGGAGGAGGGTTTGAAGCACCTGGCACATTTGCCTTGGCTATACTCTTACTCGTTACGTTTGTGGTGTACTACTTTATTAACTGGAAGTATTTATCTTCCGTCTGGCCACTAGGCTAGGAAATGAGCATAAAGAAGGGTGGGGTCTCCCACCCTTTTTTTATCCATGCGAGAATGATTCTAACGTGGTATGTTTGTTATCAAATGGCACGACTCAATTAACTTAGAGAAAAAGAAGTTATCCTCAATGCGTCAATTATTTGCATTCATTGTACTGTCCTACAGCCTGTCACTTTCATTCATACTTGGGGCAGATTCAATTGTTGAATTAAAACCGACATCTTCATCTGGATCTGTTCAAAAGTTTCAGCATAAAAAGGCGTTACAAGATAGCCAAGATGCGATTGGCAACCAGCTCTCAAACTTTCGTTTCACTGACAGCGCAGGGAAAGGCATCACACTAAGCGATCTTGGTGGTAAGCCCTTAGTATTAAGTCTTGTTTATACCAGCTGTTATCAAATTTGCCCGATGACAACGAGGCATTTATCAACGGTCGTAGAAAAAGCCCGCGAGACACTCGGCAAAGATAATTTTGCTGTTGCCATACTCGGTTTTGACAGTCAGTTTGATAGCCCTCAAGCGATGAAACAATTTGCTAAGAAGCAGGGCATAGATAATTCGGATTGGTATTTATTAAGTGCCGATGAAAAAACAATTAAGGCATTTACCAAAGAACTAGGTTTTGTCTTTTTTTCATCGCCCAATGGTTTTGACCATGTCGTACAAGCAAGTGTTATTGATGCTGAAAGTGTTGTTTATCGACAAGTATATGGTGAGGTATTTAATACACCGCTATTGGTTGAACCTTTAAAAGAATTAATCTTAGGCCGTCCTCAACCAAATCAAACCTTATTCGCTGAGCTACTGAATAAAGTACGTTTCTTCTGTACAAACTATGATCCAGCCAGTGATTCTTATCATTTTGACTATTCGTTGTTTATTGGCATGTTTATAGGTGCGATCATTATTATGCTTATTATCTCTTTCCTTCGTCGCGAATATCGCAATAAGAAGCGTTCACATTAGGTTTAGCCACAATTAAGTCGCGATGAATATAATTAATCCACTTAAATATGCTTATCTCGCTATGGAGGCATGGTTCAACCTTGCCTTTGGTTCTGAGTGGAACCCTTTGTATAACATGGGGCGATTAGCTTTTTTCTTTTTCTGGATTGTTTTCATTAGCGGTTTATATTTATTTATCTTCTTTGATACCAGCCTCACGGGTGCTTACGCCTCGGTTGAATACATAACACATGAACAATGGTACATCGCAGGCATTATGCGTAGCTTGCATCGCTATGCGTCTGATGCGGCTGTTGTCACTATAATCTTGCATATGTTTCGCGAGTTTGCGCTTGGCCGATACAGAGGCTTTCGTTGGTTCTCATGGGTTACTGGCGTACCGGCATTATGGTTGGTTATTACTCTCGGTATTACCGGTTATTGGTTGGTATGGGATGAACTCGCTATCTACGTTGCGATGCTGTCGTCACAACTAATTGATGCCTTACCTTTAATATCGGGCTCAATGTCACGTAATTTTGTTGGCGAACAACTTTCAGATCGGTTCTTCTCTTTAATGGCCTTTCTTCATTTTTCAGGTCAGCCGTTGTTTTTGATTTTTGCGCTTTGGTTGCATGTAAAACGTTTGTCACTTGTGAAAGTAACTGCACCACGCGGCCTTGCCATCGGCAGTTTTATTGGTTTATTGGTTTTATCTATTATCTCACCGGCTGTAAGCCATGGGCCTGCCGATGCTAGCCAGGTGACGGCGGCATTAGAACTTGATTGGTTTTATCTTAATGTTTATCCCTTACTCGGTTATTTTACAGCGGGTCAAACTTGGCTGATAACGCTCGGTACTACTTTATTTCTAATGGCATTGCCGTGGTTACCCGCAAAGAAAACAGGGCCTGCTGCAGTCGTACATCTTGAGCAATGTAATGGTTGTGAGCAATGTGCTGAAGATTGCCCATATGATGCAATTACCGTTCAAGCACGAACCGATGGTGCGAAATTTGAACACGAAGTTACAGTCAATGCCGATATGTGTGCCGCATGCGGTATCTGTGTTGGTTCATGTCCCGCTTCTAATCCGTTTAGGCAAAAGAATGAACAATTAGTAACCGGCATCGACATGCCGCAAATGCCAATAAATGAAATACGTAACACCTTAGATAAGACTATTGCAGATTTGAAAGGTAATAATAAAATCATTGTTTTAGGCTGTGATAATTCATTAGATTATTCGCAATTTGAAACAGACAGTATAAAAGTCGTTGGTTTGTTTTGTATTGGAATGATGCCAGCAACACTTGTTGAATACGCGCTCGCCAATGGCGTAGACGGTGTATTTGTTACCGGTTGCCGAACCGGTGACTGTTATTTTCGCTATGGCAACATTTGGATGGATAAACGTTTTGCCGGTACGCGCCAACCAGTGCTACGTCGGCGCGCGAAACGTTCACGCATTAAGGTCTCGCGTGCAGCAATAACCGATGGTACGCGTTTTCAGAAAGAGTTAATCGCGTTTCAAAGTCATATCGAAAAATTAAATGGTGATGAGGAGCTGGCGCATGAATAAAGTATTGCGTTATGGTCTGCAGGCATTTAACTACGCTCTTTTTATGGCAGTAGTTTGGTACTTCTCTACAAGTCCAACTTATCATCAGCTTGAAGATGATCAGGCCGTTATTACTTTGTCATTTACTCATGCAACAAAACTAAGCGAGGAATGCCGACGTCTGACTCAGGAAGAGTTATTAAAATTGCCACTGAATATGCGTGCCCCGATGGATTGTCCACGTGAGCGATCACCCCTTACATTTGAGCTTTATTTAGACGACAAGATACTCACTAGCTCAGTAGTAGAGCCACTCGGCTTTCATCGTGATCAAGGCGTTAATTTATTCCAGCGCATGGTGGTAAAAGCGGGTGAGTACAGCTTACGGATATGGTTAAATGATGATATTAATGTTGATAAACCTACCTACCAATACGAACAAAAAATCACATTAAAACCAGAGCAGCAGTTATTAATTGATTTTGATGCCGCAACAGGTGGCTTCTTTACTAAGTAGCCTTAAAAATAAAGTACATCAGGATAACTTAGGTAACAAATAATATGCAAAGCACGAACAGTACCCATAACGCGATAATCGATAATTTCACGCTCGACATGCCTGATTCACAAGGCCAAAAGTTGGCGACAGGGTGGTTACTACTTTCTATTGGCGCACTTGTCCTCGGTGGGCTTTTTTCGATCTTGGTTGTACTTTCACGTACTCCTTATTTTCAAGAAATTATACCGTGGGCTGATTTCTTCCATACGGCTTTGGTCGTGCATGTTGACATGACGGTATTGGTTTGGTTTCTTGGTTTTGCCGGTGTGCTGTGGAGTATAAACAGTGGTCAGCATTGCGCGAAGTTAGGTTGGTTTGCTTTGTTATTAAGCATTGCAGGTACCGTAGTGGTGACACTGGCACCATTTTTTGGTGCAGCCGAACCGTTAATGAATAATTACGTTCCGGTATTACAACACCCATACTTTTTATTCGGGCTAGGTCTGTTTGGTGTGGGTTTCGCGGTGCTTGTGTTAAATGGTTTATTCTTTTCAGCTGCCGTTGGTTCAACCATCAGTGGCCGTGGTTCATTGCGGTTTGGTTTGTACACCGCATTAATTTCTGCATTTATTTCTCTTGCCATGTTAGTGATGTCATACATAGATATGCCAGAATTTGCAGTTGGTGCCTATTTCTATGAGTTGCTATTTTGGGATGCCGGTCACACCCTACAATTTATGCATGTTCAATTAATGCTTGTTAGTTGGTTGTGGATGACGACGGTTGCAGGTATTGGTATAAAATTATCGCCACGCGTGGCGCTTATTATTTTCGCCATTGGATTATTACCAGTCATATTAACGCCTTTTGTTTACATGATGTTTGATTTAGGTGCAGCAATGCATACGCAATCTATTTCTTTACTTATGCAGTATGGTGGTGGTTTAGCAGCATTACCTATTGGTCTAATGATTCTTTTTGGATTCTTAAATAAGAACCGCGCTAATACAAAGATCAGCCCTGAATTTAATGCGCTCGCCGCATCAATGATTTTATTTGGTGTCGGTGGTGTTATTGGTTTCATGATCAGTGGCAGTGATGTCACCGTACCTGCGCATTATCACGGCTCAATTGTCGCCGTTACATTGGCTTACATGGGCGTTACATTTCATATCTTGCCTCGTCTTGGCTTTAGAGCTGTTACAGGGAAAGCCGCAACATGGCAACCCGTTGTTTACGGGGTAGGGCAACTCATGCATATCATTGGTTTAGTTTGGTCCGGTGGTTATGGGGTGCAACGCAAAACGGCGGGGCTCGATCAAGGTCTGGTTGATTACGAGCGAATCATCGGTATGGGAATAATGGGTCTAGGTGGTTTAATCGCCATTATTGGCGGCATTATGTTCCTAGTTATCGTTTTTAAATCAATGCGTCCAGCAAAATAAACCTAACACTATTCTTTTATCTGTGTTGTGTCTGGTGACTCTGTTGGTGCTGGCTTCAAAATCGGTGCAGATACCTTCTTATCTTCTTGCATTACTTCTTGAGTCGCTGTTGGTAGCGGCGCAAAAATAGCTCGAATAAGGCTAAACGATGATAACGACAGAATGGTTATAATAATTAAAAAATAGAAAGAACGATTCGCTAAACGCTTACCCATCTTGTGTTCAATATTGTTGAGGATAAAGTCGGAAAGAGAATAAAGTACGACTGCGGCGATAGTGTAATAAATAAGTTCCATGAAAAATCCTACTGCGTATAAATATGAAATGACATGACGTAAATAATAACGCCGCTGACCGAAACATAAAGCCAAATAGGTAATGCCCAGCGAGCAAAACGTTTATGTGTATTAAATTTACTGCGTGCAGCTAACCCTGCGGTAATAAGCACTAACGGGAAAGCAATGGCAGCAAGTATTACGTGTGATGCAAGTAGGGTGAAATACAAATAACGTATATCACCTTCGCCGGCAAATGGAATGTAGCCTACCTTGGCATGATAGTAGAGATAAAAGACCATAAATATGGTCGACACAATCAGTGCCGCGATCATGCATATTTTATGAATTCCTTTATTCTGTCTGCGTATATTGAAATAACCAATGCTTACTAATATCGCTGAGAGCGTATTAAGTACGGCTAGTATATGCGGAATGTATGAAAGGATATCCAAGGTGATTTTCATTTTTCGTCATTATTATAGTTAATAATCATATATTATCGGCTCTGTATTACAAGCAATAATCCTAACTATCGTTTATCCGACATCATATGAATTTGTAGATATTGTGACGTAATGGTTTCTACATCCAGCGGCGGGGAAAAGGATGCAACGATTTTCATCTCGGGATTAACCAAGAAAATAGAACTTGTATGACTAATTAAATAGTCACTTCCTTCTTCAGCAGGTTCTTTCACATAAGCCGCAGAAAATTGCCGTGAGAAATTGAGTAGGTCATCTTCCGTACCCGTTACGGCTGTAAATTCTGGGTTAAAATATGCGGTGTATTTTTTTAGAATCTCTAGACTATCGCGCTCTGGATCTACCGATACAAAAACGACCTGCGTATTCGCACTAGCGGGGTAATCCTTTTTCAAAATATCGTCGATTTGCTTTAGTGTCGTCAAGGTTGTTGGGCAGACATCGGGGCAGAAGGTATAACCAAAGAAAACAAAACTCCATTTTTCTTTAAAATCGTCTTTCACAAAGGCTTGTGAGTGCTGATTTGTTATCCCTGTAAACGGTTTTATAGCACTTGGTGGACGTAATACAGCCATAAGCTCTTGCGGTATTGTTTGTGGCGTTGTTCGTTGGCTTATATAAATAGCAGCAAAAAGAGCGACAACAGAAAGGGAAAGAATCAGTATTCCTATAGGGGATGCTTTTGGGGTCATTTTTCGTCGCCTTTATTTTTTGATCGTCGCCATTCACGGGCGAACCATCGCACAAAGACGACAGCCATAATGATATTAATAATAATTCCAAGAATAAAAAATGCTGACAAGCCTCGCGACTCATCATTCAGGATTTTCTTTTTGCCAGTGGCAGGATTTAATGTGCTGTGTTCCGGAGCGTTTGCTGTCTTATTTATTTCCGTAGTCACTACTGCATCCGCATGCAAGGGGACAAAAAACACTAGAATGAAACTAATGAGTAAGAGCGAGATAATTCCGTGTCTTTTTAGATTGTTCATTTTATCGAGCATAACATTTTGTTGAGGTTTATTCGTGAATAATATAATTCAACACTACTACTTGTGTGAAGCAGAATTCTGGTGGTATTCTGTTGAGCAACATCTAGTTGTAACGAGGTCGTTTAGATGAAAAGTAAATTTTCTTTATTGCTACTACTTTCCCTTACTCTAAGTTCTTGGGGTTCCAGCGTGTGTCTTGCCGCTGACATGCCTGATATTTACTCAGGCCATTATTCCAGAGAAGGGAATAATGAAAAGATGGCCAGAACAACGGGCAATAATCATTACGTTAGATTCTATCCTGAAAATAGAATTATCAGACTGTATGTCCCGTATCCGTATGCCGAAACAGTTAAAGCCAGTGTTATCGATCTTGCATTCGATGCAGCCATAAAGAAATCAACCGGAAGTGCCTATATCAGAAGTAAATTTGGTGTAATGGACGAAAAAATTGTCGCCCATTTAGATACCTTCCGCTGGATAGACAATCAAGTTATGTATGACTGTGGTAAATCAGCCCCTTGCAAAGTGACGTTTGATGATAAATCAATGACGGTGCTTAAGCCCGGCATGGTTCTTGAACATAAAATACATTACGCGCTCATAAAATAACAACCGATACTCAGTTGTTGACTTATATCAAGGTATTCTACTGAATTACATTTAATATTGGTGTCTAAATAAATTGATTGACGTGATCTATTGAATAATCACCTACCACTTTATCGCCATGCCATAATAGCCATTGCGCTGCTGTTAGTGAGTAACTGTCTGCTCGCTAAAGACATTCAAAACTATTTTCCCGTAGTCCAAAAATTCTTTCCTAGTGCTGAGCGAGTGGGTGCTTTAGAAGGTACACCTGCATCTGCGCCAGTCTTTGCTGGGGAAGATATTCTCGGTTATGTTTTTTATACCGATGATATTACGCCCATGCCAGCCTATTCAGGTAAACCTATTAGCAGCTTAGTTGGCTTTGATACACAGGGCACCATTCGTGGTGTCAAAATACTCAGCCATGAGGAGCCCATCCTTGCTGTTGGTATCAAAGATAGTGATCTACAGGCTTATGTAAGCCAGTATAACGGCGTAACAATGTCTCAACGTACCAAAATAGGTGGTCGAGACAGAGAAGGGTATAAGGCCTTAGACGGTATTAGTGGTGCAACGATCACGGTTATCGTTATCAATGCATCTGTCACGCAATCGTTGCACAAGGTGATTAAAGCCCGAAATATCCAAGCCGTGTCGCAGACTTCATCTAATGCGGCATTAGTTGCCGCTATCGATGCAATGCCTATTTGGTTTGGTATATGGGAAGACCGTAAATTTGAGATCAGTCTTTTAGTGTTCAGCCTGCTGGTACTGACTGGCATTATGGTTTTTCAGGATTGGCTCGCACGGCATCCATTTCTCCTTACTCGCGTTAGGAACTTTTATCTCAGCTTCACTTTGCTTTTTGTTGGCTGGTATATGTTGGGTCAGTTATCCGTTATAAATGTGCTTACTTTTTTTACTGAGCTTACGCATCAATTTAGTTGGGATACGTTCCTCGTTGATCCTACAACGTTTGTATTATGGGGCTTTGTCGCCATCACAATAATATTATGGGGTCGGGGTGTTTACTGTGGTTGGATGTGCCCATTCGGTGCGCTACAGGAACTGCTTAATAAACTTGCCGTACGATTGAAATTACATCAATTTGAATTACCCATGGTGGTTCATGAGCGTTTATTAGCTGTTAAATACATTGTTTTTATTGTACTTTTTGGTTTGTCATTACAATCTCTCGCACTGGTATTGCCATTTATTGAAATTGAACCTTTCAAAACAGTTATTACTTTACGCTTTGATCGAGAGTGGCCATATCTGACTTATGCGATCGCTCTTTTAGTCATTGGTTTGTTTAACCGTAAATTCTATTGTAAATATTTATGCCCTCTAGGTGCAGCATTAGCTATTCCTTCGCGTTTAAAATTATTTGATTGGTGGTTGCGAAGACGTAAAGAATGCGGTCATCCTTGCCAAGCCTGCGCTAAAGAGTGTGAAGTTCAAGCTATTCGACATACCGGTGAGATCGACGCAAACGAATGCCACTATTGTCTTGATTGCCAAGTCACGTATTGGAACAATCACAAATGCCCTCCGCTGGTTGAAAAACGCAAACGTCGTGAACGTCGACAGCAGCGTGTCGCTCTTTAAAAAAAGAAAAACTGAACCTCCTTTATATAAATTTTACCCGTCGTCCAATACTTGATGTATGTCAAAGTAATGGGGATGTCGCTGGGTGTATATAAGTACTACGGTATATTTAAGATTACTTAATTGCACTGCGAAGGAGATCATCATGAAGAAGAATAAGTACGCCCAATTGGCTGGTGTTGTCGCTATAGCAGCCTTAACAACGGCGTTTAGCACCACAATTTATGCTGCGGCAGAGAAGGCAGGGGAGCATCCCAGCACGCCTGAAGCTGAGCTACGTTATAAAGGTGCTCCGGTACCAATTCCAACAGATGAGACCAAAGATTTTGTTTCACCATCAGCACCCGCAATGACCTCAGCTGAGTTTAGTCGGGCAAAAACCATCTTCTTCGAACGTTGTGCTGGTTGCCACGGAGTACTCCGTAAGGGCGCAACAGGTAAGCCATTAACACCAGATATTACTTTGCCTAAAGGTACGGGTTACCTAAAAGCCTTTATTGGTTACGGTTCACCAGGTGGTATGCCTAACTTCGGTACCTCTGGCGTGTTATCAGATAAAGATGTTGATTTGATGGCGCGTTTTCTACAACACGAACCACCTGTCCCTCCTGAATTTGGTATGGAAGAAGTTAGAGATACATGGAAGAACATTATTCCTGTAAACAAACGTCCAACCAAACAAATGAATGACTACAATTTGAAGAATGTTTTCTCGGTTACTTTACGTGACTCGGGTGAAATTGCGCTTATTGATGGTGATACCAAAGAAATTATCAAGATCATCACCACTGGTTATGCTGTACATATTTCGCGTTTGTCTACATCAGGACGTTATCTGTTTGTTATCGGGCGTGATGCCAAGATCAACCTGATCGATTTATGGATGAAAGAACCAAGTAACGTAGCCGAAATTAAGATTGGTATGGAAGCGCGTTCAGTAGAAACGTCAAAATACAAAGGTTATGAAGATACTTATGCAATTGGCGGTGCTTACTGGCCACCACAGTACGTCATCATGAAAGGTGACACACTGGAACCACTTAAAATTGTTACAACGCGTGGTATGACAGTGGATACTCAGGAATACCATCCTGAACCTCGTGTTGCGGCCATTGTTGGTTCGCATGAAAAACCAGAGTTCATTGTTAACGTGAAAGAGACCGGTAAAATCTTGATGGTTAACTACTCTGATTTAGAAAATTTGAAAGTAACTACCGTAAATGCAGCGCGTTACTTGCATGATGGTGGTTGGGATTCTACCTTACGTTACTTCCTAACGGCGGCTAACAAATCTAACAAGATTGCGGTAGTTGATTCCAAGACATCTAAATTAGCAGCACTGGTTGATGTGGGTAGTATTCCTCATCCTGGGCGTGGCGCTAACTTCATTGATCCAAAGTATGGTCCGGTATGGGCAACCAGCCACTTAGGTGACGACAGCATTTCTCTTATTGGTACAGATCCAAAAGGCCATAAGAAACATGCTTGGAAGGTAGTGCGTACATTAACAGGGCAAGGTGGTGGTTCTTTATTCATCAAGACTCATCCAAAGTCTAAGAACCTGTATGTGGATACACCACTTAACCCGAATACTAAAATCAGTCAAACGGTTGCGGTGTTTGACATAAATAATTTAGACAAACCTTTCACTATTCTTCCAATTGCTGATTGGGCTAAATTAGGTGACGGTCCTAAACGTGTAGTGCAACCAGAATTTAATCACAAAGGTGATGAAGTTTGGTTCTCTGTATGGAGTGGTGCGAAGCAAGAATCTGCCATCGTAGTTGTTGATGACAAAACGCTGAAGCTTAAGAAAGTTATTAAAGACAAGCGTCTCGTTACACCAACAGGCAAGTTCAACGTTTACAACACAATGCACGACGTTTATTAATGAAATGGAGAGCGGGGCAGTAGCCTCGTTCTCCTCTTTCATCTTTAATAAGCAACATTATATAGAGACATCACAAGCAAAAGAAAAAAGAGATTCCGTGATGACAAATATTACAGTTCATTTAGTTGGTGCAGGTCCTGGTGACCCCGATCTTTTAACAGTAAAATCGATGCGACTTTTAAAGCAGTCTGATGTTGTTGTTTATGACCGCTTAGTATCAGCTGAAATACTCAATCTCATACCTGTTGGCACGAAACGTATCTACGTTGGCAAAGCCAGTGGCCATCATCATTTTACCCAAACTGATATCAACTTATTACTACTTAAGTTAGCAAGAAATAATCATAAAATCGTCCGGCTCAAAGGTGGCGATCCTTATATGTTTGGCCGTGGCGGTGAAGAAGCTCAGTACCTTGTTCGTCATGGCATCAATGTGGATGTTGTACCCGGCATTACGGCGGCATCCGCTTCCGCTTATGCAGGCATTCCATTAACTCATCGAGGTATCACCAATGGTGTAACCTTGTTAACGGGGCATATGCGCGAAGGTAAAGAGCTTGGTTTTGACTGGCATGCATTAGTCAATACAGGAACAACCTTAGTTCTTTATATGGGGCTACATAATCTTCCTGAAATTACGCTTGAGCTAATTAAAGCGGGCATGCCAGAAGATATGCCCGCCGCACTTATCCAAAACTGCAGTCTTCCAGAGCAGCGCGAATGTATTACACAATTAGTTCATCTAGCAGAAACAGCCAGACAAGAAAACTTCTCACCACCTACCTTAATTGTTGTGGGGCGCGTGGTTGAGCTTGCTAAGGAATTAAAAAACATTCCTGAATTACTAACTCCACAGTTAGAATCGATAGCGTATGTTTAAGATAGTCCTCTTTATTATATGTTCACTTTTTATCAACATGTCTATACAAGCAGCCCCCGATGGAGCGCGTCAAAATCAATTGCGACACCTTTTGAAGCATGATTGTGGGTCATGTCATGGTATGACAATGAAGGGTGGCCTTGGGCCCGCTCTGCGCCCAAATGATTTGACATCAAAATCTGACGAACTACTAGTAACCGTTATTTTACATGGCCGCCAAGGAACACCGATGCCTCCTTGGAAGCACCTTCTTAGCAAAGAAGATGCTGAGTGGTTAGTGAAATTAATGCGTATAGGGGAAGTACATTGATTAAGGTTTTTTACGCGGTATTACTTACAGCGCTGCTTTCAATGCCGCAAGCATTCGCAGGTGAATGTCTTACTCGCGGTACAGGCGATCTTGGAATGATTGTCGAACGAGCCATTGGCAGTGTAAAAATTGTTGATACCAGCGCCCACAAAGAATTATTTCAAGTAAAAGGGCTTGGCGATCTGTCGCATGCCTCAGCAGTATTTTCACGCGATGCACGTTACGCCTTTGTCTTCGGTCGTGATGGTGGTTTATCCAAAGTTGATATGCTCTGCGGCACACTGGTTAATCGTGTTGTGCAGGCCGGTAATAGTATTGGTGGAGCCATTTCTCAAGACGGACGCCTTGTCGCTGTTTCTAATTATAAACCAGGTGGCGTTAAAGTTTTTGATGTTGATACGCTTAAGTTAGTAGCGGACATTCCTGCGGGCACTTCGATTAAAAATGCATCGAAAACTGTCGGCCTTGTTGATGCACCCGATCAAAAATTTGTATTCAGCTTGTATGATACGGGCGAGATCTGGATTGCAGACATGACTACACCAACATCACCCGTAATAACAAAATTCACAAATGTAGGACGTCAACCATATGATGGTTTAATTACACCTGATGGCCGTCATTACATTGCTGGACTGTTCGGTGAAGATGGTATGGCCATGCTTGATCTCTGGCAACGCAAACCTTCCGTTACACGCATCTTAAATAATTATGGCCGTGGTAACAGAAAGCTGCCTGTCTATAAAATGCCGCATTTAGAAGGCTGGGCGGTAGCGGGGAACCATGCTTTTATGCCTGCCGTAGGTCATCACCGTGTATTGGTTGTAGATACCAATACCTGGGAAGAAGTCACGCAGATACCGGTACATAGTCAACCTGTATTTGTTGTTGCTCGTCCAGATGGTCGTTATGTCTGGGTTAATTTTGCACATCCTGATAACGATACGATTCAAGTCATTGATACGCTAACGCATAAAATCGTACATACCATGAAACCAGGGAAAGGTGTTCTGCATATGGAGTTCAGCCCTCGAGGTGAACAAGTATGGATGTCAGTGCGTGACGAAGATGAGGTGCATATCTATGACACTCGCACTTTTAAGAAGCTAAGCACTTTAGAAGTAGATAAGCCGAGCGGTATATTTTTTACATCACGCGCTCATAAAACTGGCCTATAATTTAGAAAGCGAATAGAGTCTATGCAAAAAGAATCATCAAACACCATCAAAAAACCACTTAGTGATTTGCAAAAGAAATTGCTAAATGATTTTCAGCATGGGTTGCCGCTTACGCCAACGCCTTATCTTGATATTGCAAAAGAACTTGGTGTAACTGAAGATGAAGTATTAAATGCATTAACAGAATTACAAGAAAGCAAAATGGTCAGTCGAGTTGGCGCCGTGTTTCGACCAAATCGAATTGGTGTGAGTACACTTGCAGCCATGTCGGTGCCTAGTGAGCGCATTAATGAAGTAGCGGCTATTGTTAACGCCTACCCACAAGTTAATCACAATTACGAGCGCGAACATGTCTTTAATATGTGGTTTGTTATTACAGCAAGCGACAATGATCAGCTAGACAGCGTATTAAAAGACATGGAATTAAAAACAGGCCTTTCTCCTATGTCATTACCAATGGTAGAGGATTACCATATTGATCTTGGCTTCCCGCTGCAATGGGGAGAAGAATCCGCATGATACCTCAAGGACAAGAGCGAGCACTTATTGCAGAGATTCAAAAAGGCTTGCCATTAGTCTCTCACCCTTATGCCGCTATTGCTGATCGAATAGGCATGAGTGAGTCTCAAGTTATTCAGAAGGTAAATGATTTACAGGACGGCGGAGCAATCAAGCGCATGGGCGTTGTTGTCAGGCATCATGAGTTAGGCTATCGCTCAAATGCAATGGTGGTATGGGATGCCCCTGATGCACAAATCAAAGAACTTGGCAGCTGCTTCAGCCAGTTTGAATTTATTACTTTATGTTACCAGCGGCCTCGGCGCTTACCACAATGGCGTTACAATTTGTTTTGCATGATTCATGGTCAAGATAGAGAGTCTGTACTTGATAACCTTCAACAAATGTCTCAGGCCTGTGATGTAGAAGCATTACCACACGAGGTTTTATTTAGCTGTCGCCGATTCAAACAACGTGGTGCTCTTTATGTTTATGATGCGGATTCTAAACAATCTCAGCAATCTAAAGAACCCATTGAGCTATAAAAATGGATAACCTTGATCGACTAATCATTAATACCTTACAAGATGGTTTTCCCATATGCGACAATCCATATGCGGTGGTTGCTCAAGACATTGGTACCAATGAAAATGAATTAATACAGCGTATTGATAGTTTATTAGACGAAGGGCTGCTGAGCCGTTTTGGCCCTATGTTTAATGCTGACAAGATGGGTGGTGCATTTACTTTATGTGCAATGACCGTTCCCAAAGAACATTTTGAACAAATAGCTAATTACGTTAATAGTTTTGATGAGGTTGCCCATAACTACGAACGAGAACATACCTTAAATATGTGGTTTGTTGTTGGTACAGAGAAACCAGAACAAATTGATGCTGTTCTCGATAGCATTCAATCGCATACTGGCTTGGTAGTGCATAACATGCCGAAGCAAGAAGAATTCTTTATCAAGTTGAAGTTCAATGTCTGAGCTAAATATAAAATATGATAATGATGCGCTGCTATTAGATGATGTCGATTACCGTATCATCCATGCCACCCAAAAAGGTTTACCTCGCACCCCTCAACCATATCATTTCATTGCCAGTGAACTTGAGTTAGATGCAGGAGATGTAATGCAGCGTATTCAGCGTATGCAAGACATTGGGGTCATTCGTCGTATTGGTGCTGTACCAAATCACTATGCACTTGGTTTTCACGGTAATGGCATGACGGTATGGGATGTGCCAGATGAATATGCACATGATGTTGGTGCGCAAGTTGGCGCATTAGATTTTGTCAGTCACTGTTATTTGCGTCCGCGCCATTTGCCTGATTGGCCATATAATTTATTTGCCATGGTTCATGGTCGAGATCGAGATGAAGTAAATGCTAAGATGGAAAATATTAGCGAATTACTTGGCAGTCAGTGTCGAGGGCATAGCGTGCTATATAGTAGTCGTATTCTTAAAAAAACCGGCCTACGAATAACAGAAAGAAGGTGACCCATGTTCCGTATTAATCGTTACATGCAAGAATTAAATAATCCTAAACCACTTGGGGAAAAACAAAATCCACCAGGCCCGGTTGTAATATGGAATCTAATCCGTCGATGCAATCTTACCTGTAAACATTGTTATTCAATTTCCGCAGATAAGAATTTCCCCGGCGAATTATCAACTGAACAAGTATTTACTGTTTTAGATGATCTCAAATCATTTAAGGTACCGGTGTTAATCCTTTCTGGTGGCGAACCACTGCTGCGCCCTGATATCTTCGATATTTCTCGACGTGCTAAAGAAATGGGCTTTTATGTAGGCCTCTCAAGTAATGGTACCCTTATCACGGAAGATAACATCGATGAAATCGAAAGCATTGGTTACGATTATGTTGGCATAAGCCTGGATGGGCTGCATGATACACATGATATGTTTCGCCGTAAGCAGGGGAGTTTTGATGAGGCACTAAATGGTATGCGACTATGCCGTGATCGAAATATTAAAGTTGGTATGCGTTTTACGCTTACACAAGATAATGCTGTGGAACTTCCTCAACTGTTAGCGTTAATGGAAGAAGAACGTATTGATAAGTTTTATCTTTCTCATCTTAATTATGCGGGCCGTGGTAATAAGAACCGTAAAGATGATGTTGTGCATCAGATGACCCGTGATGCTATGGACCTATTATTTGATACATGTTGGAATGATGTTAAAGAAGGGCGGCAGCGTGAATTTGTAACAGGTAATAATGATGCCGACGGTGTTTATCTACTTAAATGGATTAAAAAACGTTTTCCAGATCAAGAACAACACATGCGTGATGTGCTTGCACAATGGGGTGGAAATTCATCAGGCGTTAACATTTCTAATATTGATAACATGGGCGAAGTTCATCCCGATACCTTCTGGTGGCATTACTCGTTGGGTAACGTTAAAGACCGACCTTTTTCAAGTATATGGCCAGATACATCTGATCCTTTGATGGCCGGCATGAAATCCAATCCACGTCCATTAAAAGGCCGTTGTGGTGACTGTTCATATCTTGATGTGTGTGGTGGTAATACACGCGTGCGCGCTCATCAACTAACAGGTGACCCATGGGAAGAAGATCCTGCTTGCTATCTAACGGATGAAGAGATCGACGTTAAAAGTAGTGGGGCGCGTGTATTAAATACGCCCTATGTTAAGAGAACGAAATATGCCAAACAGGTCTAGTTACTTTAATAAATTACTTCACATAAGTTGTCTGCCACTATTATTACTTAGTTTCATTAGTACCAAGGCGATAGCCAACGAAGCAAAGCGCGTATATCAACAGCATTGTGCAAGTTGCCACGGCGCTGATCGCTTAGGTAGTCTGGGGCCTGCCTTATTACCAGAAAATTTAAAACGCTTACGTAAAAATAAAGCTGCCGCCGTTATTGCCAATGGTCGAGCGGCGACACAAATGCCTAGCTTTAGTAAGAAACTAAGTAAGGCTCAAATACAATCCCTCGTTGATCTAGTTTATACACCGTTAGCCAATATGCCTGAGTGGGAAATTGAACAAATAAAATCCACGCACATTATTCATCACAAACCCGGTAGCTTGCCAGATAAACCAATTTATAAAGCCGATCCACTGAATCTATTTATTGTCGTTGAAACGGGCGATCATCATGCAACGATACTAGATGGCGATAAATTAGAACCCATACATCGTTTTAAAACACGTTTTGCACTGCATGGTGGCCCAAAGTATTCAAAAGACGGTCGGTTCGTTTACTTTGCTTCGCGAGATGGTTGGATCAGCAAGTTTGATATGTATAACTTAAAAGTGGTTGCCGAAATACGTGCAGGCATCAATACACGTAATGCCGCTGTTTCGAGTGATGGTCGTTATGTCTTGGTAGGTAATTATTTACCGCATTCACTTGTTGTGCTCGATGCAGAAGATCTAGCACCTATCAAAATTATTCCTGTTACTGATGAAAAGGGTAATAGCTCCCGTGTGAGTGCCGTTTATGATGCGCGTCCACGACAAAGTTTTATTATCGCATTAAAAGATCTTCCCGAGGTTTGGGAGATCCCATACGGTAAAAATGCTGAGCCCATCTATCCAGGACTGGTACACGATTATAAATTAGGTGAAGGGCTTGCATTAAAAGGGCGCTTTCCTGTTCGTCGTATTCATTTAGACGATTATTTAGATGACTTTTTCTTTGATTCTTCCTACCAACACCTCATTGGTGCTGCACGTAATGGTAAGAATGGTCAGGTTGTTAATATGGATGTAGGTCGAAAGATTGCCGATATCGATCTTTCTGGTTTGCCACACTTAGGTTCAGGCATCACCTGGGAACACAAAGGACAGCCCATATTAGCCACGCCGAACCTAAAGAATAGCGAAGTCAGCATTATTAACATGAAGACTTGGAAAACAATTAAACGTATTAAAACGCTTGGGCCGGGGTTCTTTATGCGCAGCCATGAGAATTCAAAATACGCATGGACCGACGTATTCTTTGGCCCAAACAAAGATGTGATGCACGTTATTGATAAGAATAGTCTTGAAATTGTTAAAACCTTTAGACCAGTACCAGGTAAAACCGCTGCACATATTGAGTTTGATCGCTATGGTCGTTATGCCATATTAAGCATCTGGGACGTCGATGGCGCGATTATTATTTATGATGCTGCAACCTTAAAAGAAGTAAAAAGACTGCCTATGAACAAGCCATCAGGAAAATACAACGTCTACAACAAGACACGCCTATCATCGGGCACTAGCCATTAAACCTAATCTAAATAGCTAAGGTATGCGGCAGTGCTAATTAGGAGTTATTTATTCCCATGAAATGGACACATTTTATTTTTTTACAATGCCTGCTCATTGCGGTAGTGGGTGCCGTTGTTTACATCCATAACGATGAAGTTAATTTACATAAAATACCGCCAGCATCATTGGCAAAATGGTACAAGCCGGAGAATAAACGACAGGAATGGTTGCATAATATGTTTAAACTTCGACGTGAAATGCAAGCTGTCAAACTTTATTCCACCAGTAATGAATATGAACTTTTAGATAAATGGACTGCGCAGTTAAGCAAACATTATCTTCGAATAAGTGAGATGGTTCCTGAATGGAATAAAAAGCTAGATGTGGAAGCATTAACACGGTTACAAGTAAGCGTTAAAGATAGGGATCAACAGAGTCTATCCCTTGCACTTGATGATTTAAATACAAGCTGTGACTCATGCCATCGAGATTACCGGAGCACTGTTGCGACAATTTACCGTGCGCCAGATTTTTCGACGGTCAAACTTAGTCAACCAGTAAAATATAAAAAACATATGAAAGAACTGATCAGACGGGTTAATCAGATAAAAATTGCCTCTGAAGATGGTAAACAGGATGTTGCTTTATCTTCTTTGTCTGAACTCAAGCATGGCATCAAATTACAGGGTGAAACCTGTGTGCAGTGTCATAAAAAAGATACTAGGGTATATCCTGATATAAAAATGATAAAAACAATAGAGAAACTGGAACAGAGCTTGGCCACGGGAACACGCAAGGAACAAGGGAGAGCGCTTGGTACACTGGCTGTACAGGCATGTGCTCGCTGCCACGGCACGCATCGTATCGCTTATGATAACAAGACGGTCTTAGCTGATGGGCCGAACTGGAGAGAGCTGATAAAGCATTAACCTATAAAGGTTTCACTTATAAGCTTATTTCTGGTTATTTAGTTTTAGAGGCATTGCTGGACAACCAGCCGCTTATGGTCATCCAGCATTACTACTAAAGTAACTTAGTTCTTAAGTCTAAATATATCAAAATATTACAACTAAGCTTCCAGCAAAACTACTAAAGTACAATTAAAATTTGCAGTGCAAAAAAAAGAATAATCGCTATCCATGAAAAGTACTAAACTAAACAACCAGAAACCATCTTATGAGTGTGTATTGATGTAGGAAATGTCGGCTTCCGGCTGCGACTTCAACCGGTCGACGCAACACTGTATCTTTTATAACAAAAAGATGGAATGTGATCTATGGTTTATCGGACACGAACTAATTATTCCCCCAAACAAAGAGCAGAAATGTGGGATCGCTGGCAACGAGGCGATTCACTTAATGAAATTGGTCGTGCTTTTGATCGCCCATCCTCCTCAATTTTTGGTCAACTTTCACCAACAGGTGGTATTCGTCCTGCACCGCGTAAACGTTCATGCATCGCATTAACGCTTTCAGAACGTGAAGAAATTTCTCGTGGTCTTGTTGCCAGAAACTCAATACGAGAAATTGCAACAGAATTAAATCGCTCACCATCGACCATTAGTCGTGAAATAAAACGTAATGGTGGTTATGATACTTATCGTGCAACACAAGCTGAGCAAGCAGCATGGGACCGTGCACATCGACCTAAGAGGTGTAAACTCGCTTGTCACCCTATGTTAAGACACATGGTTGCAACAAAGTTAAAGCGAAATTGGTCACCAAAACAAATTTCAGGTTGGTTAAAAAGAACGTATCCAAAACAAGAGAACAAACAGGTGTCACACGAAACCATTTATCGTAGTCTCTTTATTCAAGCGCGTGGAGTCCTTAAAAAAGAGCTTCAATTGTACCTTCGTAGTCAACGTGCGATACGCCGTTCTAAAAAGCATAGCCTAAAGAAAATTGGTCTTGGTAAAATCACGAATGCCGTTTCTATCAGTGAACGGCCAGCATCAAGGTTCATCGAACTGACGAATAAACACACCCAGTTCCTTGAAGCAGAACTGAGTGAGAAAGACTAGATTGTCTTTTTGCCCGTTAATTAATTTTTAAATGGACAAAGTATAAGATTAAATGAGTTAAAAGAGAGCTTCGTTCTCGGTAGCATAGGTCAATAGAGAGGATAAACATGATTAGCACAATTGTCGGGCGCTTGGAGCGCGAATCCCATGAGCTGACTGGAGCGGTTGATGCAATCAGCACACTGAAAGAAGAGCTTGAACTTCGTTTGGAAGAGGCGCGTGACGACTGCTCTCGCGAGGTACTGGATAATGTCATTGCGCTCGTGGGCGCGCATAGTATCGAGTACCAGCATCGAAGAACTGCGTTGCGTAAAAAGTTAGGGCTTGAAAACCTTAATGAATCTGAAACGTAGCTTTGCAATTATTTATATTACTCATAAGTCTAACTAGACATTACAAGGAATATTGATATGAAAATAGCTGTTGCGACAGAAAATAATGATCCTTCCGCAGAAATTAGTTCCCAAGGTGCACGTGCTTTATTTTATTTAATATTTGGTGCGGATGGACATCTGAGTGAGATTCTTGAAAACCCCTATACAAGCAATGCTACCCGTGTGGGTCCAGATGTGGCGAATATGTTAATTAATATGCATGTGACTAAAGTTATTGCCGGAAGATTTGGGCCGAAATTTAAAGAAGCATTGAAAAATAATCATGTGGAATGTATAGAACAAACAGGAATTGCTGCCCAAGTCGCTAAAGAATTTATTGATTAAATCGCACGCTGCATCCAAGGATGTGACGCCGGTTTTCAAATAGTGGTGATGTATGTTGACCCAGCATTTATAGGTATAACTCCACTGATTAGTGTAGTCGATGTGCCTGAGTGGTAACGTGGCTGTGTTGGCTTAGATGGGGAGGATGACATGACTCATTGGTTCAAGGTGATACTGCTGTATCTGCTCCCACACCATTCGCTCTCGCGAATAGTGCAGTGGAGCACGCGTTGTCAGCGCTTTCCGTTCCGTAAGTCCATTACTCGCTGGTTTATCAGCCACTACAATGTGGATATGTCAGAAGCCTTGGAACCCGATCCCAATGCCTATCCGGACTTCAATAGCTTTTTTACTCGTGCGTTGCGCCCCGAGGCACGTCCCATCGTTCAAGACGAAGGACAAATTTGTTGCCCGGCTGATAGTGCCATCAGTCAATTGGGCGATATCCAGAAAACGCAGATCTTTCAAGCCAAGGGGCACACCTATTCCCTCATAGAACTCCTTGGCGGTTCCGAAGAGCGGGCGAAGCCATACATCGGTGGCCGGTTTGCAACCACGTACCTGTCCCCCGGCGACTACCACCGGGTGCATATGCCTTTATCTGGCCGGCTCGTAGAGACAACGTATATCCCGGGACGGTTATTCAGCGTGGCACCCGACTACACCGAATCTGTTCCTCGCCTGTTTGCACGTAATGAGCGTGTAGTCTGCGTTTTCCAGACAGAGGCTGGTCCTATGGCCGTGGTTCTAGTGGGGGCTATTTTCGTTGGCTCCATTGAAACGGTGTGGGCGGGTGAAATCACACCGCCGCGGGGGAAGGGGATCAAGGTGACGAGTTACGCCGCCGATGATAATGTCATCCAACTGGACCGTGGTGAAGAAATGGGGCGCTTCAACATGGGGGGCTCCACCATCATTGTCTTGTTTGGACCTGGATGTATGAAGTGGCAGTCCAGCCTTGTGCCCGAGATGCGGGTACACTTTGGTCAGGCATTGGGGCAGGTGCAGTGACTCCAGACATGCTGGCTATTGAAAATTTAACTCTATTTGGGAGAAACCTTGGAACAGCCTATTCATAATCTTGTTTCATTATTTAAACAATTAGGATTAGACAACACAAATGAAACAATTGAAGACTTTATAAACAGAAATAGACCTGTGCCTAGCAATTTGCTACTACACGAAGCCGAATTCTGGAACGCATCACAAGCGTCTTTTTTAAAAGAAGCACTAGAGGAGGATGCTGATTGGGCTGAAATAGTTGATGAACTAAATGTTTTGCTGCGTAGATCACATGCATAATAAGCGCTCAATCAGATCGGCGAAGACAACTCGACTCCTGATTAGCCTAGGGTATCTGCTGATAATTTAGATTCATGCCTCGATCTAAGCACTAGCCCTTACGAGTCATTTCCCTTTTTCTTTGCCTGCTTTTCTTCGAATAGTTGATGGTGATGGGAGCCCTCCCGCAGCATTTTTGCCCCGCACAGAGGGCATTTCTCATCCTGACACCGAACACCATCCTGATGTGGTGTTTTTTCCCCGCATTTGGGGCAAATACAATATCCACCTGCACCCATATCATGTCGGCGTTTTGCTGTCATAGTCTATTCCCTTTGATTAAGAGCAGTTCTATAATTATGCAGATAGCACATTCTTAATAGAAATTAACATATTAACTTTCAGGGCGGTGCAAATCATGAATAAAACGGTGTCGGAACTACTCACTTTTGGACCCGTTCCATCTCGTCGTTTGGGACGAAGCTTGGGTATTAATAACATTCCGCCAAAATTTTGTTCATACTCATGTCTATATTGTCAGGTTGGACGTACAGCGCATAAAGAGGTTGGTCTACGCACATTCTATCAGCCAGATGAAATTCTTCAGGCCGCGAAAGAACAGATTTCTGCCGCACAAGCGGCGGGAGAGAAAGTTGATTACTTGACCTTTGTTCCCGATGGGGAGCCAACTCTGGACATGCATCTTGGTGAAACCATTGATCTATTACGTTCGTTAAATATCAGGATAGCAGTGATCTCCAATGCTTCATTAATCTGGCGTGACGATGTACAAACCATATTAAATAAAGCGGATTTAGTTTCGTTAAAGGTTGATACTGTTAATGACGCGCTATGGCACAAAATCAATCAGCCTCATGAAAGTCTGAAGCTGACAAAAATTCTGCAAGGCATAGGAAAGTTTGCCGAGCAATATCCAGGGGAACTAATAACAGAAACAATGCTGCTTGCCGGCATTAATGATACTAGAGAGGCTGTAAGTGGTGTAGCTGATTTTCTTGAAGAAGTGCAGCCAGCCAACGCTTATGTTGCTGTTCCTACGAGGCCAACTGCGGAAGTCAATATTTCTTCGCCAAGCGAAGAAGTGATTGTTCAAGCCTACAATATTTTCAGTGAAAAACTGGCACATGTGGAATATCTAATAGGCTATGAAGGAAGTGCTTTTGCCTTTACCGGCGACATTGAACAGGATTTGTTAAGTATTACGGCTGTACATCCCATGCGTGAAGACGCTGTCAATGAAATGCTTTTGAAAGCAGGCTTGAGCTGGGATGTTATCCAAACGATGCTGGATAGCAACAAACTGAAGAAAGTCGAATTTGCTGGAAAAATTTTTTATATGCGCCAGCTGCCAGTAAATTAATAATATTGCACACATGAACGTGGTATGAATATTTTCAGGTTGTCGTTTCACAAGGACGATAAGCTTTAACTGTAACGAAGGCACCCCGACCATAACCAGCACGTAGCGGTTCAATATCGTTAGTTTCGCCCAGTACCTTTGATAATGTCTGTACCCAGACAAGTTCGGTATAACCAGTATCGACCAGTAATTGCTCCACTTCCTTGGCAGAGTAGAATGTCGCATCTCGGTAAAAAACATTTTCTGCCTGGTGAGCCTGATAGTGTTGTCCAAGTTTGCTGGTACGATCGATAAAACCAATGACGAGTTGCCCGCCCGGTTTTAGAACGCGGTATGCCTCTGATAACATGGTAGTAGCATCGTCAACAAAACAGATAGTGGTGACGCTCAAGGCATAGTCGAAACTATTGTCTGAAAAGGGAAGTGCTTCTGCAATCGCCTGTACGGTTGATATTCCTCTGTTTGCAGCATAGTTTAGTACCTCACGAGTAGGATCAATACCCACCTGTACACCCAGTGGTGATGCAAATCGTCCGGTACCTACACCAATTGCTAAACCAAGACCATGCCAGGGTAACATCGTGCGAACCGCCAACAACTCAGACTGGTAGGTTGCAGCATGTCGAACGAACCAGTCATCATAACGGTGATGATAAGCTTCGAATGGTCCAGTCTTTGGCATTGCTAAGAACCAAGTAGAGTTTTTATTATTAACATTAATAAAATACCTAATATAAATGCTGCATAGTTAACCATGTTGGTCTTGATATCTTTGTGTTTGTTAACTTCAGGAACCAAATCTGAGGCACCAATATAGATAAAATTGCCGGCTGCAAACGGAATTAAAAAAGAAATATCCATATTAAAGGACAGAAAATAAGTGACTAATCCCCCAAGTAAAAACGTTAATGCTGACAATGCGTTAAACAGCAGCGCTTTGCCTTTTCCCCATCCACCATGTATTAACACACCAAAATCACCGAGTTCCTGCGGGACTTCATGGGCGGCGGCAGCAAGCCAAGCCATAATGCCTAAGCGGATATCGATTAAAAAAGTACCGGCGATGGCTAGACCGCCAATAAAATTATGCAGACCATCACCGATCAGAATTAAATAGGTAAGGGGTTGTTTACAACTGGCTTGGGCACGATGGCAATGATGCCAGTGCAAGAATTGCTCTAAAGCAAAAAACACACAAAAACCAAAAAGTAGCCAGGCAAAAAACTTCGTGTTATTACCATACGCCTCAAGGCCGGCGGGGATCATATGGAAAAAGGCACCACCAATTAATGAGCCTGCGGCAAAGGCTACCAAGGGTAACAAGATGCGTTGTAACGTTGAGGCTTTTAACAGTAGCGTGATGCTACCTACCATGGCAATGGCACTCATGAGAAGACTACTACCAATAATCCAATAGAGTGTGTTCATTTTAAAAATTTTAATCGTTGTTAACGATTTTATTATTCAGTATCAGCGAGTGGTTTTGGTAATCCCGCCAGTTTGCATAGCTCCTGCACTGGGCCATGTGGAAAAATATCATAGAGGAATTTCTCATAAACTTTTTCATCATGAAAGTGTTCGCCATGTTGCTTACCTAAAGTCATAACCAATTTGTGCATCGTAGGGTGAACCTTGTTTTCATTATAATAATCCCTGAAATAGTGGATCAGTCCCCAATGCGTATCAGTTAATTTTACCTGATCCTGTTGCGCTTGCAGGGCAGACATTTTCTCGGCGACTTCATCCGACCAGTCGTTACGATTGAGCAAATAACCTTCCTCATCAGTCTCAATTACTTTACCTTGTACAGTAATACTCATCTTTTTGCTCCTTGAGAAAAATAAATTGCCATACCATTAATATGGAATCAGATGAAAACCATAACTATATTTTAAAGTATAGTATGGAATATCGGCAGACTGAAATGATCTATATCAAAAATAACAGGGATATTTATGCCAGATAAACTCAAGAAAAGTGCCCGGAAAACAGTACAAGCATTTATTAATATATTACCGATCGTGTTTGGTATGCTTTTGTTAACGAGCCTGGTTGTTAAGCTTTTTCCAGCACAACTATCGACAGGTTTATTTGGGCAAAATAGCTTTCTCGATGCATTGCTTGGCGCAACATTGGGTGGCGTAGCCGCCGGGCACCCCTTAGTGAGTTATGTGCTTGGCGGTGAATTACTTACCTCAGGAGTAAGTTTGTTTGCCGTGACTGCCTTGATAGTGAGCTGGGTAACAGTCGGTATGGTTCAGTTGCCAGCAGAAGCGCTGTTATTAGGTAAGCGTTTTGCGATTTATCGTAACCTGATGTGTTACCTTTTTGCGATTGCAATCGCGTTTTTAACAGTTTATACACTGCAGATGATAGGTTGACTCCATTATGAAAAACAAGCCGCAAAAAAACACAAAAAAAGGAAGATGTGGCTGGTTATTCCTTGCAATTGTATTATTGATATATGGCGTGACTGCATTGTTTGATAGTGAATTGACCTTGAAGGCAATGACATCCTTTATACACCTGCTTGATAAAGTCTTGCCTGTACTCTTAATCGTATTCATTCTGATTTTTATTGTTAACCTATTGCTTGAACCCGCCCTAGTTAAGAAATATCTGGGTAGTCGATCTGGCATAATGGGTTGGCTGACAGCAATTGTTGGAGGTGTTTTATCTACAGGTCCAATCTATCCTTGGTATGCGTTACTCAAAGATCTCAGAGAAAAGGGAATGAAGACATCATTGGCTGCCGTTTTCCTTTATAGCCGTGCCATTAAGCTGCCATTATTACCAATGCTAGTGCATTACTTTGGCATCACTTACACAATGGTACTGGTCATTTATTTGATTGTGTTTTCAATTATCAGTGGCCTTGTTATAGAACAAATTGATAATGTCCATACAAAAATGGACAAGCCATGATCCTGTAACCAAAGAGGATGCTGGCATGAAGATTGCGGATGCATCAACAGGAGAAGAACCTGATGCAGAGGTTTCGCAACACGGGGCACACGCACCATTCTGAAGATGTAAAATCACGTCTAAGGGAGCATGTTCGTGATGATGCGGGTCATGCCAGTATGGCTACAACAGACCGTTACATCGATAGCGATTTACGTGAAAGACACCAGTCGGGTAAGCGTAAGAGGATTAAGCAGTAGCAAAATACACTGGTCATGCACTTTAGTGGTTTACATGGAACTTTAGTAGTAATGCTGGATTAGTTTAGTACTAATGCTGGATG
>JAGLUW010000024.1 GCA_023134145.1 Sulfuriflexus sp.
AAGAAGTTAAATGTGAACACAATGGTAGCGTGATGATGACGGCCCTTTGGGGACCGGCAGTATCAAAAAATCCTTACTTGTCTTTCAAGTTTAAGGGTGGTGCTAAGGGTGACAGCATTAAGATCAGCTGGGTTGATAACAAGGGTCAGTCTAGTTCTAAGGATGCTAAAATCCGCTAGAACTGGGTATTACTCGGAGGAGATAAAACAATGATCAAAAAAATCATTATCGCAATGACTGCTATCGGCCTAATCGCTGGTGCACAAATGACTGCTCAAGCAAGTCCTAAGTCGGATTTGAAGAAGTACCGCAGTTACTGGAAGAGCAAGTTACCAGCAGGTAAGTCACTTGATGACTATGCTGATGGTATCTACATCTACAACCAAGATATGTATGACTCTTGGCAAGCAATTGAAGAGTTCCCTCCATACGAACTCGACATCGAAGCTGGCGAAAAGGAATACAACAAAGCATTCAAAAACGGCAAAACATACGCTAGCTGTTTCAAGAATGGTGGTATTGGCATCGCTCAAAACTACCCTTACTGGAACGGTAAAAAGGTTAAGACCTTTGAAGCTGAGTTAAACGAATGTCGTAAGAAGAATGGCGAAAAACCACTGAAGTGGAAAAAAGGCAAGCTGGCTCAACTGTCTTCTTACCTAAAAGATACTTCACGTGGCAAAGCGATCAATGTTGTTGTTCCTAACAGCAAAGGTGCTATCGCTGCTTATGAAGATGGCAAGCAGTTCTACTTCGCCCGTCGTGGTCAGTTGAACTTCTCTTGTGCACATTGTCACTTTGACGGAGCTGGTAAGTACATTCGTGCCAACATCCTAAGTGCTGGCATAGGCCAAGCGACTAACTTCCCTGTTTACCGTTCTAAATGGGGTGGTCTAGGTACGATGCATCGCCGTTACGGTGGTTGTAACAAGCAAGTACGTGCGAAACCATTTAAGGCACAAGCTAAGGAATACACGAATCTCGAGTATTTCCATACCTACATGTCAAATGGCTTTAAGCTAAACGCGCCAAGTAACCGCCAGTAAGCTTCTGTCTTTTTAGACAAACTAAAGCCCAGCCTTCAAGCTGGGCTTTTTTTTTGCCTCGAGCCATCGGAGATGGTTGAGGTACTCATAATGGAGCTCGAAGAGATCCTGTGAGCGGTGAAATTCCAAGTCACAAAAGCAAAGTAGACACCCAGAAACTCAACACCCCACAAACAAATCAGAGATAGGTAGGTTACGCAAAATGGACCCGTAGGATTCTTGTGCACGCGAACTATCAGATATGGTTGCGATGTGCATAATGACAAGAACCTGCGGAGCTGGTTCAGGAAATCTCTAATGAAGCTCGAAGAGTTTCTAGGGAGAAGCCCGAAGGAATTCTGTGAGTGATGAAATTCCAAGCCATAGAAATAATATCGAAACTCAAAATTCAAGCTATCACAGAGAAAGCCCCACCCTCCTCATCCCACCACAGCATCTCGCTAAGTAATCATTTTGCCGATTTTCTCATTTTTATTAGTATTAAAGCCTGTTTAGCCTACATTCTGATTGGGAAAACCCAATTAAATAGGCTAGAATTAGTCACAATAATGTTTCGAGTCAATTTCATTTCTCGAACAATAATAGGCAGCCTAACCACAGAGCACAGAGCGGCCAATTAAAAAAACCATTTTGAACACGATGCGACAGAGGATTTACACGTAATGAATATTTCTCGCCGAGAATTCCTACAAATGATGGCTGCTGCTAGTGCGGCAGGTATGAGTCTTACTGGTTGTGAACCAGGTACAGACAAGCAAAAATTGCCTACTGGCCCTAAAGCCTCTAAACAGCCTAGCAATATCTACGAGATGCCTCGTTTTGGTAATGTCTCTTTCCTACACTACACCGATTGTCACGCTCAATTAGAGCCTGTTAATTTCCGTGAGCCAAACATCAACATCGGCGTTGCCAGCATGTTCGGCAACCCTCCTCATCTCGTTGGGGCTGAGTTACTGAAACACTATGACATTAAACCTGGTACTGAATTAGCTCACGCTTACTCTTACATTGATTTTGCAGAAGCTGCTAACAAGTTTGGTAAGGTCGGCGGTTTTGCCCACATGGCAACACTGGTTAAGAACATGCGCGCACAGCGTCCTGGTTCACTGTTGTTAGATGGTGGTGATACTTGGCAGGGTTCGTGGACTGCATTACGTACTAACGCACAAGACATGGTTGACGCTCAGAAATTACTCGGCGTTGACATCATGACTGGTCACTGGGAATTCACCTACGGTGCAGAACGTGTTCAAGAAATCATTGAAAATGACTTTGCCGGTCACATCGACTTTGTTGGTCAAAACGTCGTTGATAACGAATTTGAAGAAGCCGTATTCAGTCCATATGTAATGAAAGAACAAAACGGTATTCCGGTTGCAGTGATTGGTCAGTGTTTCCCATACACGCCTATTGCTAACCCACGCTTCATGGTACCTGACTGGAGCTTCGGTATCCGTGACGACAACATGCAAGAAATCGTTGACCAAGCACGTGACGAAGGCGCACAAGTTGTTGTGGTTGTTTCTCATAACGGTATGGACGTGGATCTTAAGATGGCCAGTCGTGTTACTGGTATTGATGCAATTATGGGTGGTCACACACATGACGGCGTGCCACAACCAGTTGAAGTCAGCAATGCTGGCGGTAAAACACTGGTTATTAACTCGGGTTCAAACACCAAGTTCTTATCTGTGCTCGACTTTGATGTGAAGAACGGCAAGGTGACTGACTACAAGTACAAGTTACTGCCTATCTTCGCCGATATGATTGAAGCTGATGCTGAAATGCAAAAATACATTGACGGCGTTCGTGCACCGTTCCTTGGTGAACTGAACGAAGAACTCGCGGTTGCAGAAGAAACTCTTTACCGTCGTGGTAACTTCAACGGTACATTCGATCAGCTCATCTGTGATGCAATGATTGAACAAGTCGACGCTGAAATTTCTTTCTCTCCTGGCTTCCGTTGGGGCGTAAGTGTTCTACCAGGTCAACCGATTACGTTTGAACAAGTTGCTACGCAAACAGCCATGACCTACCCACAAGTCACACTTAATAACTTAAGCGGTGAAACACTGAAGAATATTCTTGAAGATGTTGCTGATAATATCTTCAACGAAGATCCTTACTACCAACAAGGTGGTGACATGGTGCGTGTTGGTGGACTTAAATACACCATTGACCCATTAGGCACTATTGGCAACCGTATTACTGATATGGAACTCAATGGCAAGCCTATCGTTGCTAGCAAAGAATACAAAGTAGCTGGCTGGGCTAGCGTTCAGAAACAACCTAATGACCGACCTATTTGGGGTGTTGTTTCTGATTACCTTCGTGATAAGAAAGTCATCGGTAAGATTGAACTCAATACACCGAAGATCAAAAATGTTACTGGTAACCCAGGCTACGTTGCAGACGCTGACGCTTAAATCGTTAACTCGCTGTAATACAAAAAGCCCCGCTGATGCGGGGCTTTTTTATGTCTGAAGAGTTATGAAAATCCGTTGCTAATTTTAATCATCTTATGCCAATATTTTTTTTAACGTCTTTATTACATAAACATCATAACGAGTTTTCTTTGAGTGCAAAGAGATTGTTGGCTCTGGCCCGTCCAATATATCAGCCCCTTTAGGACGCTTTACTACGACTCTTTGCGTAGCAAAATTAAGCGCCGTGGCTAATAATGTTGAAGTCATCTCATCTGAAGAGTGGCCAATCAATATCTGTAACATTTGCATGTCTTTTTTAACCAAGGCAGATTTTTTCTTTTCAGGGTACATCGGGTCAAGGTAAACAACATCGCATTCTGGAATCACGAGATTTTGCATAAATAAAATAGCATCCGCATGATAAAGCTCAAACCCATTAACGGTTGCTTGTTGGAACAATGGATTGTCTTGTGCAAAATCGATAGCTTGTTTCAACATTTCTGCCAACACTGGAGATTGCTCAACCAAACTCACCTTTGAGCCAAGGTTTGCCAATATCAAAGCATCCCTACCCAGTCCTGCTGTCGCATCAAGTATATGAGGGTGGTTCTTACTTGTAAGACCAATTGCTTTAGCAATAGTCTGGCCCTTCCCTCCGCCGTACTGCAGCCGGTGAGCTAAACCTCCACGAGTAAAATCTATACTTAACTGGTTTTTATTATCTGTATTGTTAAGAACCAGCTGATGCTCTTCAAAACCCAGAGATAATGGCGTTTCCACTGACTGTGTTTCAGAGAAATCGTAGTTGTTGAGTTTCGCAAATGATTTTGCCTGTTCCCGTTTGCTATTGTCATTGCAGTAAACCGTGATATTCGATGGCATAGTTAAAGATAAATAGTGACCAGAAAGAGTCTAAATTATAACGTTAAATGATGAACAATGGGCTCAGTGAGTGTATTTAGGGTCAGAACAAAAACTATTTGCAGAGAGTGACCAATATAAGATTAATACAAATTAGTTTTTGCTCTGACCCTAAATATATAGTTGCATTACGAACACCTTGTAAGTGAACGGTTAAATAATGAAACAGAACCAATTCTTGGCATAATCCCAATAAAAAAGGCTTACCCAAAATAGGTAAGCCTTTGATATATGGTGGGCCGTGGGCGATTTGAACGCCCGACCATCGGATTAAAAGTCCGGTGCTCTACCAGCTGAGCTAACGGCCCGAAAACGAAGTCGGCATGATACCGGAGTCAGGCGGAATAACAAGCCCGAATCGCGGTTTTATGCCTATACAGCCTCGAGTTTACGCAGACCGTTTGGCAACATCTTCATATCACACAAAGAGGCTACCAAAGCTTTCATGAAACTAGCTTCTTCTTCATAAACTAATTTGTAGTATTGGATCTTCATAGTCAGCGCGCTGCCGAAGATAATACCGGCTAGAGCGATAAATGAGCCCAGCGCCAAGGTTGATGTGCCGGTGATGCCTTGGCCAATCGTACAACCTAGTGCTAATACGCCACCAAAGCCCATTAGAACCGCGCCAATGACATGCATGAAGAAATCCTTGGCATCCACAAACCATTCGATACGGAAGCTACGAGTAAGGATAGACCACACAAAGGCACCTGCGATAACGCCAAACAGGGACATAATACCGAAGGTCAAAAATGAGTAGTCAAAACTAGAAGCACCGTAACCCAAAGACTGTCCCATTGGGTTAATAAAGGTAAATGATTGCGTTGCCCAACTCGCTGCAGCAGCAGGACGCCCTTCAGGTTCATCCATGATGAAGTCCCAACCTTCTACAACAGCGCGTAGGTTACTGGTCTCTCCATCAATACTAACGCCAATAGTGCCGCTGACGTACCAAGCAGCCAGAATACAGCCACCCACTACAAAACCAGCAAGAATATTGTCAAAGCTCTTACGGAAATCGGCTGATTTGACCGCATAGGCTATAAATAACAGCGCAAGACCAACACCGATATAGGTACGCATATCTGCAGCACCTTCTTTACCGCCGATCATTGAGCCGAGATCTTGTGGACCAGTAAGTTGCACGGCTAAATCACGAATCTGTATGCCATTAATGAATAGTACTGACATCAGGGTTTTATCAGAACCAGGAAATGGATTAACCATGTAGTAAGAAATAACACCAATAATCCACAATACAAAAATAGACTTGATATTACCGCCACCGATACGAATCAGGGTCTTGTTACCGCAACCACTGGCAAAGGTCATGCCGATACCGAATAAGATACCGCCAAGCAGATTTTCAGCCCAAACAAGGTTGCTACCTCGGTATGGAGGGAAACTGCCATCGACGCTGACTGTGCCGGTCGCTTCAAGAACAACCACACCCAACATAGCAACCGCAATAGCAAAGAACCAAGCGCGCATACGACCTGTGTCACCGATATTGACGACATCAGATACGGCACCCATGGTACAAAAATTAGTTTTAGTTACAACCAAGCCCAGCACAAATGCGATGGCAAAACTTGACCATAATAATGTCGACTGAGCCGACGCGAAATCTTCAAACAACATGTCATTCCCCTTTGAATCTGAAACATCCCGCTATACTGCGGAATTGTCGCGCATTGTACCCTGAACCCTCAGGAATGTCACATATTGAGGTTTTTTTACTTAGATAACAGAGGTTTAGATATAAACAGTAGGATCAGAAATACCCGCTGCGCTGAAACCTTCAGCACGTAGGCGACAAGAGTCGCAGACGCCACAGGCGCGGCCTTTAATATCGGCGTCGTAACAGGAGATGGTTTGTGCAAAATCAACGCCTAGCCCCATACCACGGCTAATAATCTCAGCCTTCGATAACTTAATGAGAGGAGTGTGAATATGCCATGGGTTGCCTTCTACACCCGCTTTGGTGGCTACCGCGGCAAGCTTTTCAAACTGTTCGATAAATTCAGGCCTACAATCGGGATAGCCCGAATAATCCACTGCATTCACACCAATAAAGATGTCCTGCGCACCAAGCACTTCAGCCCAGCCCAAAGCCAGTGACAAAAATACCGTATTACGCGCTGGCACATAGGTAACGGGAATTGTATCCGCTTGTACGCCTCCCGTAGGTACATCGATGCAGTCCTCGGTCAGTGCCGAACCACCAATTTCACCCAAACCGAGATGAACCGTTTTATGTTCTACGACACCGATTAAATCAGTGACTCGTTCAGCTGCTTCCAGTTCTGAAATTGAACGTTGTCCGTAATCAAAACTCAAAGCAAAACAGTCATAGCCTTCACTTTTAGCAATCGCCAACACCGTTGCTGAATCTAGACCGCCAGAAACAAGTACAACGGCACGCGGTTTATTGGTTTCTTTACTCATCAATCAGCAATCCATATTCATCAATTTAAACTAACGGCCAGGCTTATCGCCCCACAATAATTTATGTAATTGAACTTGCATACGCACGGCTAAGTGTTCTTCTAATATCCAGTCCGCAAGTTGCGTTGGTTCAAGTTCACTAAACACTGGTGAGAATAAAACCTCACAGCGCTTGCTTAGTTCATACTTATTTAACTGTTCGCAAGCCCAATCAAAATCATCACGATCACTAATAACAAACTTAACCTGATCATGTTCACGCAGATGTTCGATGTTGCTATAAAGATTTTTTTCCACTTCGCCGGATGACGGTGTTTTAAGATCCATTACGGTGACTACCCGTTCATCGACGGATGCCGTATCTAATGAACCACTGGTTTCCAATGATACGTCGTAACCTGCATCACACAATAATGAGAGAAATTCAGTACAGGCCTTTTGCGCTAAAGGTTCACCACCTGTGACACAAATGGTTTGGCATTTTAGATCGGCTATTTGGTGAAATATGTCGCCCAGCTCTAACCACTCACCGCCTTGAAAGGCGTAGGCCGTGTCGCAATAACCACAACGTAAGGGACAACCCGTAAGACGAACAAAAATAGTCGGTAAGCCAACCGAGCGTGATTCACCTTGCAGTGAATAAAATATCTCGGTGATGCGCAGTTGGCTCATAATTAATAACGACTATATAAATAGTTTGGCTTAATGACCTTCGGCACTAATTTGCTTACGGCGTTTATCGGCAAGACGTGCAGCCGTACTATGCGGGTAACGTGTAATCACCGCGGCAAGTAATTCATTCGCCTTAACAAAGTTATTTAGTTCGTAATAACAATAACCTTGCTTCAACAATGCATCGGCATGTTTGGTACTGTCTGGGTAGTTATTCAGCACCTTATCAAACTCAGCAATCGCTTGTTCATAGGCACGCGTTACATAGCTCACTTCACCTAGCCAATACTGTGCATTGTCTGCGTAGGCACTGCTTGGATGCTTGACTAAGAAAGCACGGAAACGACTTGTTGCTGGTGCGTAACGACCTTCTTTCAATAATTTAAAAGCAGCACGGTAAGCCGTTTCTTCAACAACAGGATCAGATGGATTAGTTGTTGGTGCTGTACCCGCAGTAGGCGCAACCGGTGCAGTTGGTGTTACGGTTGTACTTGCTTGCGGTTTTTCAACTACACCAGATTCAAGCTGACGTAAACGACGATCAATATCTAAATAAAGATCACGCTGACGTTGTTTCAAACCTTCAATGCTATTGGTCTGCACTTCCACTTCACCACGTAGTTGCTGCACTTCTTGCTGCAATGTTTCAAGACGAAGGTACATATCAACTAAGCCTTGTCCCTCAACTAACTTTTCTAACCTAGTAATGCGTTTTTCATTTGCCTCTTCATCCGCAATTAATGACGGTGAAGCCATTATTCCCGCGAGAGAAAAAAGTGCTACGTGGTGTAATTTCAGTTTAATCATTTTCTTGTTCTACCGAGTTTTGTAAATAATTTCGACGCGTCGATTTTGTTGCCATGCATCTTCATCGTGGCCAATGGCTGCTGGACTTTCTTCACCATAGCTCACTGTTTGTAACTGTGAAGAAACCGCACCTTGGAATAATAACAGCTGACGCACTGCTTTGGCACGTCGTTCGCCTAGGGCGATATTGTATTCACGGCTACCACGCTCATCAGTATGGCCTTCTAATGCGACTGTCGCCCCACCATTTTTCCCCAAATACTCTGCATGTGCCTGAATTGCAGCACGATCTTCATTACGAATCGATGCGCTATCAAACTCAAAGTAAATAACCCGTGATGACAAAATACTTTGCGGATTATCTAATTGATGTCCTTCGAATGCTGCGCCAGCACGAGCGCCAGTCGCTGTTGCGCCATCACCACCGGTGATTTGGCTACCATCTGCCTGCGTACCGCGATCTTCTACAACCACCTCGCCGCCGTCCTGGCCGCCCAAAGTTTCACAACCCGTTAACATAACTGTTGGTAACAATATTGCTGCCAATAATAATTTGTGATTCATTTCCCGCTCCTTAGTCTAAATTTTATTGTGTGTCTGCTTATTGTACATCTGTCAGCGGTGACCAAGCCGGTTCTCTAACATCACCTTGTTGAACTTCTAAACGTTGATGAACACGGCCATCAACCGATACCGCCGCTAACACGCCACGGTTATTTCTGTTCGTTGCATAAATAATCATACTGCCATTCGGTGCAAAACTAGGCGACTCATCCAAACTGGAATCGGTTAACACCTGCAGCGTGTTATTCGCCATTTCTAATACCGCAATTTGAAAACGTCCACGATTACCATGCACCATCGCAAGATGTTTACCATCTGGAGAAAACACACCGCGCGCATTATATTCACCTTCAAAGGTTAAACGACGTGGTCGTGATGCGGGCTTATTTCGAGCTATGCGCATTATATAAAGTTGCGGCTTACCACCACGATCAGAGGTGAATACTAATTTAGAACCATCCGGTGACCACGTTGGCTCGGTATCAATCGCTGGATGTTTTGTTAACTGCGTTAGTTTCTTCGTCGCAAGTTCAAATAGATAGATTTCAGGGTTACCACTCTTCGACAAGACCATCGCAAGAAACTTTCCATCCGGCGACCAAACCGGCGCGCTATTTAAGCCCTTAAAGTCTGTTAGGCGTTGTCGCTGGCCATTAAAGACTTGTTGAATAAATATCTGTGGACGTTTCGCTTCAAAACTCACATAAGCCAACTTCTGTCCATCTGGTGACCATGATGGCGACATTAATGGTTTTGCTGAATCTAAAATGGTTTGTTCATTAAAACCATCGGAGTCCGCAATATTTAAATGATATTGACGTTTTCCTGTCGCTGCGGTTAATGCCGTCACATAAGCGATACGTGTATTAAATGCGCCGCGTTGCCCGGTTAATTTCTCATAAACAATGTCACTAATACGGTGTGCCATGCGACGAGTATCACCTGCAACAAAAGGATAACTAATACCTGTTACTTGCTCACCCTTAAATACATCGAACAACTGGAATTGTACTTCGTAGTTCACATCACCTAATTGACGAACACGGCCTACTAATAAGTAATCCATACTCACTAAGCGCCAATCACCAAAACGCACCGTGCCACCATCATGTGGGCGGGCGATTAAATCTTTTTCTGGCATTGGTGCAAAGCGGCCACTACGTGCCAGATCATTATTAATGATAGAAACAAGATCATAAGGTAAGGCTGTTTTTAATTGATCTGTTGCGAAAGGAACAACCGCTATCGGCTGCGCCCCATCGACACCTTGCGTAATCTCAATCGTTAATGCTGCGCGCGCTGGTGTTGATACGACTAGCAATGTAATTAAAATTACAAAAAAAGAAGTAATAGTTTTCTTATAACTCGAGTGCATTTTATCTACTCTGCTTTAAACAAAAAATTAAAATTATACAATTGTGCCGCAATCGCCGAATTCTTTGGCAAGGGTAATGGCGAAGCCTTGCGTACTGCTCGCTCAGCACTGCGATCAAAAATCAAATTACCACTGGTTGTCGTTATGCTTGCATCGACCACACCGCCACCTGGAATTAATCTCACTGCAACGACACACTGGAGACCTTTTAAGTTACCGGGTGGTTTAAGCCACTTACGTTCTATCTTTTGACGAATCAACACCTGATACTTATCTATCTCACGGGTTGCCAACTCATCGGCTTGTGCTTTCTCTTCGGCTGCTAACTGCTGCGCCAAGTCTTTTTGGCGTTGTTTCTTTTCAGTCTCACGCTTTTTCTTTGCTAAAGCTTGTTTCTTCTTTATTGCATCTTGCTTCTTTTTTAGCGCATCTTGTTTTTTCTTTAACTTCGCTTGGCGAACCTTTTCTGCTTTACGCTTTTTAACTTCCGCCTGCTGCTTCTTTTTAAGTGCGGCTTGCTGTTTCTTTAGTTTTGTTAATTTCTTTTGCTCAGCTTTACGCTTCTTTTCTTCGGCTTTACGCTTTTTCTTTAACTTCGCTAACTTTTTCTCTTCTGCCGTCCGTTTCTTGCGTAATTTCTTTTCTTCACGCTTTAACTTTGCAACACGATCTTTTTCTTTTTTCTTGCTTCTGTCATCTGCTCGCTTGAGCTTATCTAGTTCTGCTTTTACCTTATTGGCATCAACCGCCACGGCCTTAATCACATTCTCTTTAATCACCAGTGACTTTTTCTCTGGCTTCCAATCAAAGCTAAAAACCAGCAAGCTCAGTAAGATTGCATGTACGGCAACCGAAAAGATAATCGCTGCTAAATTATTTCTTATCACTTCCTTCATGATTAAATTACTGTGGCGGCTCCGTTAATAAACCCACACTTGGCGCACCGGCTTTTTGTATCAGGCTCATAGCGATAACCACTTTGCCATATTCAACCTTAGTATCTCCACGCACCAATACCGGCGTGCCTGGTTTATATTGCATAACAGCTGCAACACGTTGCACTAGTTGATCGTGATTAATTGGCTTATCTTGATCATCACCAATGCTGACGTAGTAATCACCGTTCACATCTACCGTTACAATCAATGGTTCTTTGTTTTTATCTGGCACGGGTTGAGATGATGCCTGTGGTAACTCCACCGCAACACCCTGTGTTAACAGCGGCGTTGTCACCATGAAGATCACCAGTAGAACCAACATCACGTCGATGTAAGGCACGACGTTGATCTCGCTCATGGGTTTCTTACGTTTTCGGTTTCTGCGTATCATATTTTATATAAACGTTGCGGTATCAATAATGGGGTTATTTTATTCATGCGCTTGGCGTTGCAAAATAGTTGAGAACTCTTCGGCAAAGGTTTCATAACGCGTTTCCAAGCGCTCAACTTCATGCGAGAAGCGGTTATAAGCAATCACCGCAGGAATCGCAGCAAACAAACCCATTGCCGTTGCAATCAATGCCTCGGCAATGCCGGGGGCGACACTGGCTAACGTTGCCTGTTGCGCATTACCGAGTGAGCGAAATGAATTCATAATGCCCCACACCGTACCGAACAAACCAATATAGGGACTGGTTGAACCTACCGTAGCAAGAAAGGCCAAATTGGCATCTAATTCATCAATCTCACGACTCAGTGCCACACGCATGGTGCGCTGTGCGCCTTCTAATACAAATTGCGGTTCAATATTGCCCTGTTTACGTAAGCGTACATATTCACGAAAACCAGATTCAAAAATCGCCGCCATGCCATGTGAATTATTACGCCCTGCACCAATCTGCTCGTACAGGTCGCTCATTTTCTTGCCCGACCAAAAACGTGATTCAAATTCATTCGCGGCCTTGGTCGCCGATTTTATATCAATGTATTTTCGGCCAATCATCGCCCAAGAGATCATCGAGACAATAAACAATAGCAACATGACTAATTGCACAACCGGACTCGCGCCAGCAATCATATGATAAAGACTTAAATCAGTGTCCAATGTTCGACCCTTGTTTTAATTATCGTTGTTATTAATAGCTTGCAGTACATTTTCTGGTATTGCCTGTGGTTTCCAACTTACTGCGTTGACACTGACAATCTGTATTTCTGCTTCGCTTAATATTTTATCTTCATTAACGCGACGAATGATTTGCGTGAAAATCAAATTAGTCCGCGCCACCTTCTGTATATTCGATACAACTTCTAATTCGTCATTAAAACGTGCCGGTTTATGCAACTGCAACGACACATTTCTAACGACAAATACAATACCGTCCTGTTCTCTGAGAGCATCTTGCTCGAAACCCAATGAGCGAACATATTCAGTACGCGCCCGTTCCATAAACTTCAGATAGTTCGCGTAATATACAACGCCAGCCGCATCTGTATCTTCGTAGTAAACACGTATCGGCCAAAGGAAATCAGTCACACTTTCAACCTTCTACTTTACCGACAATAGTTTGCAACAATAATTCCACTTTATTGCTTTTCATCGGACTTAAAGTCAGCTTGCAAACCAAAATGCGTATAAGCGCTCTTGGTAGCAACACGTCCACGTGGGGTACGCATAATAAAACCTTCCATAATCAGGTAAGGCTCAATCACATCTTCAATCGTGCCACGCTCTTCACCGATGGCTGCCGCTAGGTTATCGACGCCAACTGGACCACCATCGAAATTATTAATAATCGCTAATAACAACTTACGATCCATGACATCAAAGCCATTAACATCAACACTGAGCATGTCCATGGCTTTATCCGCCGTGTCCGCATTGATCACGCCCGCCGTCTTAACATCGGCATAATCACGCACGCGACGTAGTAAACGGTTAGCGATACGCGGTGTGCCACGTGAGCGGCGTGCGACTTCATGCGCGGCTTCTTTGCCCAAATCAACATTGAGGATGCCTGAGCTACGCTGCACGATATGCGTGAGATCATCGTTAGAGTAAAATTCAAGACGCTGCACGATGCCAAAACGATCTCGTAATGGTGATGTCAGCGAGCCTGCGCGAGTGGTTGCGCCGACTAAAGTGAATGGTGGCAGGTCGAGTTTGATTGAACGTGCCGCTGGGCCTTCGCCAATCATGATGTCGATTTGGCGATCTTCCATGGCGGGATAAAGCACTTCTTCAACCACGGGGCTGAGGCGATGAATTTCATCTACGAACAACACATCGTTAGGCTCTAGATTAGTTAAAATAGCAACCAAGTCACCCTGGCGTTCTAAAACCGGCCCCGATGTTTGGCGCATGTTCACGCCTAATTCATTAGCAATAATGTGTGCGAGCGTTGTTTTACCTAAACCAGGTGGTCCAAACAGCAATACATGATCCAAGGCTTCTTCGCGTTGCTTCGCAGCCTGAATGAAGATCTCCATTTGCTCACGCACAACCGGTTGGCCAACATAATCGACCAACATAGATGGACGTATTGCACGATCCACCGCTTCATCTTCCGGATTATTTTCTGCGCCAATGAGTCGGTCTGATTCAATCATGCTTTTTTGTCTTTGTTGTTAATCATTATTTTGCAACAATCTTTAATGCCTGCCGAATAATTTCTTCACTTGGTAAATCTTTTGCATCGACCACACGTACCATCTTACTCGCTTCAGGTGGTTTATAACCAAGCGCGATCAGCGCGCTAACCGCATCAGCAACAGCATCTGCTGGTTGCACCAAGGCAAGACCTGGTTTACCTGATTGAGCTCCATCTGTCGTCGCGGCTCCCCAGTCTTTCAATTTATCGCGCATTTCAACAATCAGGCGTTCAGCGGTCTTCTTACCGACACCGGGTAATCGCGTTAAACCGGCTATATCACTGTCCATAATACAAAGAATAAAATCTTCAGCACTAATGCCAGACAGAATCGTCAATGCTAATTTAGCGCCGACACCATTAACCTTGATTAAGGCACGAAACATGGCGCGTTCATTCTCAGTCGCGAAGCCATACAGCGTATGTGCATCTTCACGAACAACAAGATGAGTGTGTAAGGTGATGGTTTCGTCTATTTCTGGAAGACTATAAAACGTCGACATCGGCGCACTAACGTCATAGCCAATACCATTTACATCAATCAATAACTGCGGCGCTTGTTTAACTAATAACGTGCCACGTATACGTCCTATCACGAGCGTCTCCTCGCCTGCTTTTTACCTGCAGCGGGTAACTGCGCTAATGTTTGTGCGGTATGCGCATGACACAAGGCCACAGCCAAAGCATCAGCCGCATCTTCTTGTGGTGAGGCATTCAAATTTAGTAACACCTTTACCATATGTTGAACTTGATCCTTACTCGCGCCGCCCTTACCAACCACGGCTTGTTTAATTGCCCGCGCTGCATATTCAGAAAGCTGTAAATCATGTGCCACACCGGCACAAATGGCTGCACCGCGTGCTTGGCCCAGCTTTAAAGCTGAATCAGCATTGCGATGCATAAAGACTTGTTCAACAGCAAATTCATGCGGATTAAACTCTCGGATAATAGTACCTAATTCGACAAAGATAGTGCCGAGACGCTGTCCCCAGTCATCGCTAGTGATACGGATGCAACCGCTAGTGACATAGCGGCTCTGATTGCCCTCAACGTCAATCACTCCATAACCGGTGATACGAGATCCCGGATCAATACCGAGTATGCGAACCATCTTTTCTGCCTCGTGGTCTTGCGCTTTAATATTTATTCTGACATTTGTGCTATCACGTCTGCTGAAATCTCAGCATTCGAGTAAACACTTTGTACATCATCAAGATCTTCTAATGCATCAACCAAACGTAGAACCTTTTCAGCATCGTCTACATTCAAATCAACCGTAGTTGCTGGATGCATAGTCACGTCAGCCGACTCAGGCTCATGGCCTGCATCGATCATGGCTTGCTTCACATCAACAAAATCATCTGGCGTTGTCTGTACATCAATACTGCCATCATCATTTGTCACAATATCATCAGCACCCGCTTCCAGTGCCACATCCATAATAGTGTCTTCATCAACACCACTTGGATAACTAATAATGCCCATTTTGGTAAACAAATACGCTACCGAACCATCGGTACCGAGATTACCACCCGCCTTGGTAAAGGCATGGCGCACTTCTGAAACCGTGCGATTAATATTATCGGTCAGGCAATCGACCATAATGGCAACACCATTGGTGCCGTAGCCTTCGTAACGAATTTCATCGTAGTTCTCGCCTTCACCCGCGCCGGCACCGCGCTTAACCGCACGTTCCATGGTATCTCGGGTCATATTGGCGCCCAGCGCCTTATCCATGGCTGTGCGCAAACGTGGGTTAGAGGAGGCATCTGGCCCACCCATTTTCGATGCAACAGTGAGTTCTCGGATTAATTTAGTAAAAATCTTGCCGCGCTTGGAATCCTGCGCTGCCTTACGGTGCTTAATATTTGCAAACTTACTATGTCCAGCCATGCCTCAAACCCTTTTATCTACAAACAACCATAAAATTTACGTGAGTGTAGCATTTAACCACCTAAGTCGTCACCGCAGAATACCTACGCAGCCATTGTGCAACTAGGTAAAAACACCACCTGAAACAAGGCTCAAATGAACTTCACAAGGGCGTTCGAGGGGAAGGCAAGCTTTCTGTCGCTGATTGCCAGAACCCCCGTGGTACCACACGTTCCAACATCAGTACCACACCGGGCAAGGTGCAAATAACCACTAAAACAGATTCGGGATGCTTATATGACATTGCTGAACAATGGATGATGCAACAAAACTTTTCCAGCAGAGATTTTCTGCTATTTTAACAGTTAGTAGGTCGTCGGAAATTAAGGATAGGTTGGTTCGGGTAGGATCGAGAACAACTCTCTAGCGGCTTTACTAAAGATCGTTTCAAGGCGGCATCAGCATCTAACCACTCGACTCTTAAATCATCGGCGATGCCCACCTCTTTAATCGAATCAGAAAGCATTACCGCGCGGAGTTCAAAAAGCTCATCAGAAATGACCATATGCTGATGAGCCCACTTTGGTGCCTTACCACCATAAATCTTAGGGCCGCCCATCAGCTGCGTCATAAAATCTGTTTGCTGACTTTCCAAAACTTCCTGAGGTTTATCGGTAAAGTACTGACTTAACCAAGGATGTGCATAGGCCTTATCATAAAAAATCTTATGTACTTTCATCATCGTTGGTTTGCCACCCAAACGAGAAAAGAGTGTTTTGTCTATTGCCATATTTTAAGTACCCAAAAGTGCTTTTTCTAAATAATATCTAGGAAAGATATCGGCCATATCCTAATAAACTTAAGAACAACCTAATTGTTTTACTGACCTTTTATGAGATCGATTTGATGTTGCTCATTGAGTTCCATGACAATATCTGCCCGTTTGGGCATCTCCTCCAACATTGCTCGCGTTAGACGTTCGTAATGCATAATAAAGTGGTTTATTTGTTGTTTCGTCATTACCTGCGCGGTCGATTCATTCCTTTCTGCACACTGCTCAGATAACTTAGTTTCTTGCAGACCTCGCCATTCCAACACCGATGCCATGTCGGGTACCTTCAACATGAGTAGGTAATCAATTTTCTCAAACAATCTTTGATAGTCATTTTGTAATTGCGCATTAACATAGTTCCGCCAAATACACTGCGGATCTTCTTGGCTCTCTAATTCATTCACAGCGGTATTAATATCATCTTGTGATTGCGCCTCTGCGCCAACACACCAACCTTCGAATAAAATAATCTCTACAGGCTTATCAATTATATTCCAATTTTCTTCCGCTAAAAGATCATCAATTGCTTTATCAAATTCTGGAATTTTAATAGGAAGCTGTCCACTGACTAAACTCGAGATGGTTTTCTCAGCCTGGGCAACATCATGAGTACCTGGTACACCACGTGTTTTAAATAAGGGATGTACCTTGCTCGCAAGCTCTTGCCGAGCAAGTTGGGAAAGATAAAAATCATCTATTGAAACAACAATTACTGACTTCGAGAAACATTTAGTCAATAACATTTGTAAAATTTTACTAAGAGTCGATTTCCCTGAACCCTGCGCGCCATTAATACCGAAAACCAATGGCATATCAGAATGCTTGCTTGCCATCCATGCAGCTAATGGCAAGTAAATATTTTTAAGTTGTAATTGCAGATCGTCATCAATCATCTGTTGCTTAAGAATTTGATTAAATTCAGGCAGGCATTTTTCAGTCAATGTCTGTAAATCATCTTCATCAATAATCTTGTCCATCATACTTCAGGTACCAAGGCTAAAATGGCATTGCGATTTGTCCATGAGCTTGCTTTCTCTGCTGCCTGCACGCGAGGCAACCAACATTGAGCAACGTGTTCATCAGGATTCAGGCGAACTTCGATGGCAGACTCAATCTGTAAAGCCAATACTGTTTCATGATTCTCCAACACTTCAGGCGCATAACGGTCACGCCATTCTGCAATAATCGGAAAGGTATTTTCAATATTGGTTTCGATAAGCTTACCAGACAAACCGGTTTCTTCCGTTAACTCGCGTCGCGCCGCATCAATAGTTGATTCAGCTTCAAGTAAACTCCCCGTCACCGACTGCCAAAAACCACGTGGCCGCAATCGTTCCAGCATCAATACCTGAGCATCCTTTGTATAGATGATAACTAAAACAGATTCCGGGCGTTTGTAAGACATTGATTCTCAGTCCTGATAGATAATGAATAATCGCAGTCTAAACCCGAATCTGCAAAGGGTATTAGTACTTTTATGGACAGAGAATGTTCTACAGACTAGAGTTTCATAAATAAGCAGGCCTTAAACTGCTCCGGTGAATAAGATGTTCAATCATATAGATACACTAGATCCACTCAACAAACATACTACTCTGAAAGAAAAGCTTGTCAGCACTCATCTGGCAATAAAAAAGAGCATGCCTTTTATTGCCCGTATTGCCGTAGCAATTTACGACTCGGAAACCCGAGTTTTGAAAACCTTTCTCCACAGTAGTGGGGAAGAAAACCCACTAGAAAACTATCAGGTGTTACTCGACGAAGCACCCTCGCTGAAAAAGATCCTTGATAAAGGACTACCGCGCGTTATCAATAATTTGCTGACTTTTGATGACGGAACAAAAGAGCACACTAAACGTATCGGCCGTGTAGGTTACGCTGCCAGCTATACCTTGCCTATGTTTAATGACGGTGACTTCCTCGGGTTTATATTTTTTAACTCCTCTGAAGCGGATGTGTTTAACGAACAGACTCTTAGTCAGATCGATATCTTCGCTCATATGATTTCATTAATGATCATCAAAGAACTATCGGTTATTCATACTCTCGCCGCCGCATTAAAAACCACCAGCAGGATTACCCATGTTCGCGATCCTGAAACTGGCTCACACCTTGATCGCATGTCCCGTTATAGTCGATTGATTGCCAGTAGCATCGCCGAAAAATATAATCTTCAAGATGATTATATTGAACACATTTTTATGTTTTCACCCTTACATGACATCGGCAAAATCGGCATCCCTGATAACATCCTGATGAAGCCGGGTAAGCTTGATCATGATGAAATGGAAATCATGAAATCTCACTCTCTTAAAGGCAGGGAGATAATCGATGAGATTCTAAATAACTTTGGGCTAGAGGGTATCGAATACATAAATATTTTGAGAAACATTGCTGAGTTCCACCATGAGTCAGTCAATGGCACAGGTTATCCTTCTGGGAGATCGGATAATGACATTCCCCTTGAAGCGAGAATTGTCGCCGTCGCCGATGTATTTGACGCCCTGACAAGTAAACGATCATATAAAGATGCCTGGACTAATGAAGCTGCCTTTGAAACATTAAAACAACTGGCTGGTGAAAAACTTGATCAGGATTGTGTTGATGCCTTGCTCGATAATATCGATGAAGTCGAAAAAATACAGGAACTTTTTAAAGAAGATTTCTACGGCTAAATTAGAAAATAGTCACATTAATGTTTTGGCGACAACTGCCATAGGCGTTCAGCATTTCCATGCGCAAACTGATGCGCTACATCATTAGGCAGTTCAGCTAAGGCTTTGTGCCATACGTCCATTTGTTCTAAATAAAAATCCTGCCAATGTCGTTGCCAAACGTTATCCAGAGCAAAGATAAATCTATCAGGATATTTTGTCATGAGTTGCTTCCATTCGTCTTTAAGAGAATCACCAGAAAACAATTCTGTCCAGGGCTGATTTGATTGGCTGGTTACGACAGGATTGGTATGGGATGTCATGAAATATAGATTGGAATGCCTTTCAATCAATCGTTTCACCTCGTCTGCATTTAACTGCCCCATGTGGATAAGTGCAAAAGGCTGCTCAGGCTGTTTACTAATAAAAGCTTCCATGTCACGCATGATCTGTGAACGCAGGTTTCCATGCACCGATGAAAATTCAATATGCAGGGTCATAGGCCAATTTTTTTCAAGACAAACCTGCAACACAGCATCAACCCTTGGGTCGCTTAGCTCAACATTGACTTCATCAGCCTTGTTGCCTTTTTGCGCATGATAAATAAGTATTTCTGCCATCGCCGCATAACGACCACTCTTTGCACGCTTACGCAATTTCTTATAAAACTTGGGCTTATTATCCCGGTAAATGCGACCTTTAGTTCGGATAGCCGCAACAATACGTTCGGGATACATTGCTGACATATCGGCAATTTCTGAATGTGGTCGTCTACCGCGACTTGCCAGAATTGTTTTATGAACCCCCGTCTCATTCATGCGCTGCAATATTAATTCCAGATCATCAAGTTGATAATCTACTTGGCTGTGCGCATCAACAAAATAAAGTTCCTCTGCTATTACTGATAGAGGCAAGGCACTAAAAAACAATATGGCACATATCTTAAGATAACGTTTCATATCACCGCCTTCTAATAACTAGAACTACTGCAGATTAATCGCTTACATTGAATTCGGCCATGATCCTCATCAAGAAAGATGAGAAATTAATTATTTTAGTCTTTGCTTTCCGCCTCTTTTACACGAATTTTATTACCTTCAACATCTACACCATTAAGGTGTTTCATCGCAGCTTTTGCGTCACCTCGTTTTGGCATTTCAATGAAACCAAAGCCCTTCGACTTACCTGTCGTTTTATCTAACACCAAGTCACATGATTGAACGGTGCCATAGGCTTCAAACATTTCTGTCAGATCATTTTCAGTAGTAATTCTAGATAAATTTCGTATTAGCAATTTCATAGTGACACCGTATTAAAAGGAGTTAGTAAGATTATACTGTTTATAGAAACATAAAAAAGCCCAGCATTGCTGGGCTTTTAAACAAGATTTGATAATGGCTTAACTTTCAACCACTACTGGTTTACGAATACGCAAACTCAGTTCTTTAAGCTGTTCTTCACTCACTGTTGATGGTGCATTCGTCAACAAGCAATTCGCTGCCTGCGTTTTAGGGAAGGCCATGACTTCACGAATTGAATTCGCACCCGCCATCAACATAACCAAACGATCTAGACCGAAGGCAATACCACCATGAGGAGGACAACCATAAGCAAGTGCGTCAAGTAAGAAGCCAAACTTATCAGCGGCTTCTTCATCACTAATACCCAGCAGTCTAAGCACCGTCGCCTGCATTTTTGCGTCATGAATACGGATTGAACCGCCACCAACTTCACTACCATTGAGGATCATGTCGTAGGCTTTCGATATAGCACCGACTGGATCAGCTTCAAGTTCTTCTGGCGTACAACTTGGTGATGTGAACGGGTGATGCAGCGCATTCAAGCGACCTGTTTTCGGATCCTTTTCAAACATGGGGAAATCAACAACCCAAAGTGGACGCCAACCTTCTTCAACCATGTCCATGTCATGGCCCAGTTTCACACGCAAAGCACCGAGTGCTTCATTTACGATATGGGCTTTATCTGCGCCGAAGAACACAAGATCGCCATTCTCAGCACCCGTACGCTGCATAATGCTCATGGCTATTTCGTCAGGCAAGAATTTCAAAATTGGTGACTGCAGACCTTCAACACCGGCATCAATATCATTAACCTTAATGTAGGCCAAACCACGTGCGCCGTAGATGCTAACGAACTTGGTGTAAGCATCGATCTTCTTACGCGATAAATCACTGCCCTTCGGCAAGCGTAATGCCGCAACACGACCTTCCGGATCATTTGCTGGACCGGCGAAGACTTTAAACTCAACGTCTTTCATTAGGTCATCAACATCAACCAATTCCATTGGGATACGTAAATCAGGTTTATCAACACCGAAACGGCTAATCGCTTCTGCATAAGTCATACGCGGAAATGGTTGAGCAAGTTGCACGCCCTTAACGCGATCAAATGCATTACGAATCATTTCTTCGTTAATTTGCATAATCGATTCTTCGTCCATGAACGAAGTTTCAATATCAAGCTGGGTAAATTCTGGTTGACGATCGGCACGTAAATCTTCATCACGGAAACAACGCACGATTTGATAGTAACGATCGATGCCCGAAACCATTAACAGTTGTTTAAACAACTGCGGTGACTGTGGCAAAGCAAAGAAAGAACCTTCATGAGTACGGCTTGGTACTAAATAATCACGCGCACCTTCTGGTGTTGCTTTAGTCAAAATCGGCGTTTCAACATCCATGAAACCATTTGCATCCAGTGTTTCACGCAGGGCGCGAGTCACTTCTGAGCGCAGGCGTAAATTATTCAGCATAGCCGGACGACGCAGATCAATATAACGGTAGCGCAAACGCACTTCTTCACGTATTTCAGTTTCTTCGTCTAACGGGAATGGTGGTGTCTTTGCTGTGTTAAGAATTTCTAACTTCTGCGCTAAGACCTCAATCTTGCCACTCGCGAGATCATTATTCACTGTACCTTCAGGACGGTGACGCACCTTGCCATGTATGCGAAGTACATACTCACTACGACAGCTTTCAGCGTTGGCAAAGGCATCTTTCGTGTCTGGATCAATGACCACTTGGACAAGACCTTCACGATCTCGGACATCAATGAAGATAACGCCACCATGGTCGCGACGGCGATGCGCCCAGCCGCAAAGTACAACTTCTGAGTCGATTAAGCTTTCGTTAACGTGGCCACAATAATGAGTTCGCATACTATCTGTTCCGGATCGGTAAAAAGGCGGGAATCTTAAGGTTTGTCAGGCCGTTATGCAACTGTATCTGGCTTGTTTTCAGTGCTTTCTAGTGATTCTGGGACTCGTGGCCACTGTGGCTCAACCATTCCCAGTGAAATCACCATTTTCAGGGCTTCATCGACATCCATATCCAATTCGATCACATCCTTAGTGGGAACAAGGATAATAAAGCCGGATGTTGGGTTTGGCGTAGTCGGAATAAACACAGTTGTGACTTCTTCACCGGCCTTTGCCTGCACTTCACCTGCACTATTACCGGTCTGAAATGCTAGTGTATACAATCCCTTACGAGGATATTCAATGAGCAAAACCTTACGAAATGACTTGCCCGTCGAAGAAAAGACCGTTTCAGCGATTTGTTTAGCACTTTGGTAAATACTCCGTACTACCGGGATGCGACCAAGGATCGACTCCCATAGTTTCACCAATTTTCGACCAAAGAAGTTAGTGACTATTAACCCAGTCGCCACCGTAACCACAAACATCGCGATAACGGTCAGAAGAACATTAAAATACGGAATTTCGATGCCTAACAGCGTTTCAGGGTGATACTGCATCGGCACAAGGTCAATTAACTCCTCAACCAAGCCAACCAACAACTTAAAGACCAGTAAGGTCACCCCCAGAGGCAACCAAACCAACAAACCTGCAATTAAATAACGACGTAACAAGCCGCTTTCTCCCCATTATATTGTTTTTAAGGCTGACTTAATTTAACCGCAACCATTTGATTAAAAAGAAATTAGTCTCCAGAATCTTTGGAATCTGCTTTCTTTTGACCATTTTTAAAATCTGTTTCATACCAGCCACTGCCCTTCAGACGAAATCCGGCTGCTGAAATCTTCTTTTTCAGTGCAACTTTACCGCATTCAGGACAATCTGTAAGCGGATCATCACTCATTTTCTGGATGGCTTCCATTGTGTGCTTACATTCGACACAAACATACTCGTATATTGGCATTATCTAAACCCGTTCAATAAGTCACTAATCTGTAGCTCCTTATAATGGGGACAGATGGCTCACATTTCAATATTTCTCTCTTCGTACATCCATATGGCTTCATCGATCACCTATTTGATGCTAATTCAAAGCATAGCCGAGCAGGTGAAACTTTACGCTTCGACTTAGGTACAATGACCGCCCAATTGCTATTTCGGAGAACCTGATGTTCCACGGTCGAGCTACAAGCCTGCCTTCGCAAGAACGCGATGACATGAAAACGATTCGCAGCCTAACCCCATACCTATGGAGTTGGCGTGGACGCGTAGGCGCGGCGCTACTGGCACTGATTATGGCCAAAGGCGCCAATGTTGCTATTCCGCTTTTATTAAAAGGTATTATCGATAGCCTTAATAGTGATAGCAGCGAGCCGCTAGTCTTACCGATTATGTTGTTACTCGGTTATGGTGCGCTGCGGATGGGTAGCTCGCTCTTTAACGAATTACGTGATGCGATTTTTGCACGTGTTCGTCATGGGGCGATGACAAAAGTATCGAAACATGTGCTCGCACACTTACACAATCTCTCGCTACGCTTTCATTTAGATCGTAAAACAGGTGCCATCACTCGCGACATTGATCGTGGTACACGCGCAGTGAGTTCATTACTCAATTATCTTGTCTTTAGTATTCTGCCAACGCTGATTGAAATTGCCATGATCACGGGCATCTTACTTTGGCAATATGATATTTGGTTTACCATTATTACCTTCGTCAGCGTCGGCATGTATATGGTGTTCACTTTTAAGATCACAGAATGGCGGATGCAGTTTCGTATTAAAATGAATGAAACCGATTCACATGCCAACACCATTGCTGTAGATAGTTTAATTAATTACGAAACCGTTAAATATTTTGGCAATGAAGAATATGAAAACCGACGCTATAGCGAAACCATGTCGCAATGGGAAGATGCCGCAGTAAAAAGCCAAACCACCATGTCGGCATTAAATGTGGGGCAATCTATTATTATTGCTAGCGCTGTTACCATGATCATGATCCTTGCTAGCCAAGGTGTTGTTGATGGCAACATGACCCTTGGCGATCTGGTTTTAGTTAACGCCTTCCTTATTCAACTTTTTATTCCTTTAGGTTTTCTTGGTATTGTTTATAGCCAGCTTAAACATGCACTTTCTGACATGGATTTAATGTTCAAGATCATTGATGAGCGTTCTGAAATTAATGACAAAGCCGATGCAACAGAGCTACAAGTGGGCGAAGGTGAAATTCGTTTTGAACATGTTGGCTTTAGTTATAACAAAGAACGAACTATTCTCGACGATGTTGACTTCACTATTCAGGCAGGCCAAAAGATTGCCGTCGTAGGTGAAAGTGGTGCAGGCAAGTCTACTCTGTCGCGGCTATTATTTCGCTTCTACGATGTAACTAAGGGTCGCGTCACTATTAACGGGCAAGACATACGTGATGTTTCACAACACAGTTTACGACAAGCTATTGGCATCGTGCCACAAGACACGGTGATGTTTAACGACACACTCTATTACAATATTGCCTACGCAAAACCTGATGCCACACGTGATGAAATTATTCGTGCTGCAGAACTTGCACACATCGATCATTTTATTCAGTCATTACCTGATGGTTATGACACCATGGTCGGTGAGCGCGGCTTAAAATTATCCGGTGGTGAAAAACAACGTGTCGCGATAGCACGTACTATTTTGAAGAACCCAAAAATTCTTGTTTTTGATGAAGCGACTTCAAGTCTTGATTCAAAATCAGAACAAGTCATTCTTGATTCATTAAAAGAAGTTGCCGAAAACCATACCACCTTGGTGATCGCCCATCGTCTTTCAACTATTGTTGATGCAGACCGAATTTTAGTTATGGATAAAGGTCATATTATTGAACAAGGCACACACCAAGAATTACTCGCCATCAATAAACACTATGCCAACATGTGGAACCTACAACAAAAACAATTAGCAGCAGATGACTAATCACTTTATGGATAACAAAGATAAAACTATATTAATCACCGGCTGCTCAAGTGGTATTGGTCTTTGTGTTGCGGAAGGTTTGCATCAACGCGGTTACCACGTTATTGCCACCGCGAGAAAAGATGCTGACGTCAGCATGCTCAAACAACGCGGCTTAGAAAGCATGCAATTGGATGTCACTGATGAAGACTCCATGGATAAAGCCATGAGCAACATCTTGAGCATGACTGATGGCAAGCTCTATGCCTTATTCAACAACGGTGCCTACGGTCAAACCGGTGCAGTTGAAGATATTCCAACCGACGTACTACGCGAACAATTCAACACCAATGTATTTGGTTGGCATTCATTAACCCGCCGCGTTATTCCGATCATGCGCAAGCAAGGCTATGGTCGAATTATCCAAAACAGTTCGGTGCTTGGTTTTATCGCCCTGCCTTTTCGCGGACCATACAATGCAAGTAAATTTGCGCTCGAGGGGCTCAGCGATACCTTACGGCTTGAGCTTGCTGGCAGTAATATCTTTGTCTCATTGATTGAACCGGGCCCAATCCGCAGTCGTTTTCGTGATAATGCCCTCGCCGCATTCGAGCGAAATATTGACGCTGAAAACAGCGTGCACCGTGAAAAATATCTCGGCATGAAAAACCGCTTAAAAAAAGAGGGAGATGCCATGCCATTTACCTTGCCGCCCGAGGCCGTTTTAAAGCGAGTTATCCATGCACTAGAAAGCCGTTCCCCTCAACCTCGTTATTATGTCACCTTCCCAACCTACCTATTTGGCACTTTGCGTCGCCTACTACCTTTTCGCTGGCTAGATATAGTTTTATTGAAGGTATCTTCTGGCGGTAAGAACTAATCTAAATAACACAAACAACTGTATTACCTTGTTTTTAAAAGGCTAAAGTTTTCCGCACAATGGCGGCTATATAAGTCATGAGCAACGCAATTAGAAAAAATATAACCGCACAAGGGCTGGTAGAAGACATTAACCAACTTGTTTCCCTACCCGAAATTTGTAACGAATTAGATAAAATGATGGACGGTCCAAATAACAGTATTCAAGGAATGGCGAAGCTCATTTGCCAAGACGTGAATCTCAGCGCACGCTTATTAAAACTAGCTAACAGCTCACTGTATGGCTTTAGCGGACGCGTTGACAGCATTCCACGTGCCATCAGTATTATCGGCACAACTGAATTATTGATACTCATTATGGCGACATCAACCATGATGACTTTTAATAAGATTCCTGGAAAGTTTTTCAACATGGCTGGATTCTGGCGTCACAGTGTTTATTGTGGCGTTTTCGCTAAGCATCTTGCGAGGTTATGTAATGTATTGCATCCAGAGCGTTTATTTATTGCCGGATTAATGCATGATCTTGGGCTACTCGCTATTTGCAATAATTATCCCGATATCGCGAACCAAATTTTTTCAAAACTACATAAGACAGAGACAGCCACTAATAAAACGATTTATGAAATTGAACATCAATTGCTTGGTTTCGATCATGCCGAAGTTGGAAGAGAACTCGCTATAAAATGGCATCTACCGAGCTATCTACAAGATACGATCTATTATCATCATCATCTTGAAGAAGCAGAAAAACCGGTTCTGGATGCCGCCATTATTCATATCGCCAGCGAAGTTACCCACGCCATTGAAACGGGCGCTATTGATGAATTCCAGCAAGATATTAGTGAACTCGCTTGGTCACTAACTGGATTAAATAAAGATGACGTCGATAAGCTACACGATCAAGCACTCACTGAGTTCGAAGAGATGCTTGGCATCTTACTACCGGCCATCGCTAAATAGATCTAATTCAGATTTGGCGGGTCGAGATGAATTGAATAGCCTCGAATTAAATTACTACTACTGCCCGTCACCTCAACAATAAATTCCAATACGGGTTCTGAAACAGGTCTTCGTGTTGTTATTTGTATCGAGAATTTACCATTCGATTTAGCAACCGGCTTAAACTTCAAGCGACGAACATGCTGGTTAATATCAACCCCAGCCTTATCGTGAACAACACGTGAAGCCAATTGCACTCGTGCATTCAATATTTCAGCTGTATCCGTTGAGTGAACAATAATCTCTGCATCCAGAGGATCATTAAGATAAGAATGCACCTCGATATCACCCAATGACAGGGCCTGTACGATCGGCGTTATAAATAATCCTATACATACGACAGCGAATCCTATGTTTTTACCTATGTTTCTATGTAGCCTCATGCCTCACTCCCTTGCTTCATTAAAGTCAGAAGTTATTTTTATCATGTTTTACGCTGTTATAAGCGTGTCACAGTTCATGTTTACTTGCAATTTCTGCTGGCTATGACAGGCTGTTATTCATAATAACAAGGAAACACAGCCATGTTACCCGATTGGCGTTTAGCAAATGCACGAATAGAAAACTATATTACCCGCCCTATGCCAAAAGCTGGGCTGGCACGATTAGGTTTTCAATCAGCAAGAATTGCTTATTGTTCTGTACGTGATTTACTTGAAGGTCAACTCACTCTGCGTGCCATGAGCTTGGTTTATACTACTTTGCTTTCGATGGTGCCCTTGCTCGCGCTTAGCTTTTCGGTATTAAAAGCCTTTGGAGTACATAATCAAGTTGAGCCTTTATTGTTCGATTTCCTCTCTCGAATGGGCGAACAAGGTATCGAGATCGGCCAAACCATTATGGGGTTCGTTAATAATATAAAGGTGGGTGTGCTGGGTGCTGCCGGCTTATTGTTATTATTTATAACGGTTATTTCTCTTATTCAAAAAATCGAACGTTCATTCAATTATATTTGGCGTATCAAACACTCGCGTCAATTGTCGCGACGCTTTAGCGATTACCTCAGTGTCATTCTTGTTGGACCCGTTCTTATTTTTACATCTATCGGTATTCTCGCTTCAATAAAAAATGCCGTGATTGTTCAATACCTATCCAGCTTCTTTTTAATTGGCGATGCCATACACCTCATCGGTACCCTACTCCCATATATACTGATTATTGGCGCATTTTGTTTTGTTTATATCTTTATGCCCAACACCAAAGTCAATTTTAAAGCGGCACTACTTGGTGCCGTTATCGCTGGATTCTTATGGGAATCAACCAGCTGGCTATTTGCTTCCTTTGTTGCTTCATCTGGAAACTATTCAGCTATTTATTCCAGCTTTGCCATCCTCGTATTGTTTATGATTTGGTTGTACTTAGGCTGGATCATTTTATTGCTTGGCGCCAATATCGCTTTCTATTATCAATACCCGAGTGTTATTAGTTCGGCAGATGAATGTAACTGCGCAGAACCAGCTCACCAAGAACAATTAGTTTTACAATTGATGTATCTCATCGCCCTAAACCTAACGCAAAGCAAGCCACCGTGGACTACTTCACAACTCTCTAATGCCATCGGCCAACCTCTTGATCTCATTGCTGATTGCCTGCAGCATTTAGTGAACGCGCAATTACTCAGTAAGGCCGGTGACAAACAGCAACTTTGGTTACCCATCCGAGACATTGACGATATTCGTGTTATTGATATTCTCGCGGCAATAGAAGGTAATGACCCCACTCCAACAAGCAACCCTGATGGCGCGCAGTCTGCTAGCAAAAACATTCATCAACGTGTCGTTCAGGCTCGTAGAGATTCGCTTGGTGATGAATCACTGAAAGAGCTGGTATTGAACTTTTCGCACGCAAGTTCGTCGAAGTAGTACTTTATAAAGAAATCAGGAATACAGTATGTCTTCTCTGCGACACTTTTCCCTCATTAGCTTAGGTTTAATTATATTAAGCAGTGTTACAACATTGGCCCTCGCCGAAGACATAATTGATCAGGCTCGTGCTGCTCGAAATCCTTCCACGCCGGTAGAAATTCTTCGTCAACTAGCCATAAGTGAAAATACTGAAATTCGCCAGAATGTTGCGCGTAATCGCCGCGCCCCTGCAGAACTCCTTTTGCAACTAGCACATGATCCGCAGCAGGAAATTAGAATTACTGTCATTACCAACACGGCGACTAACGAAAAAACTCATTTATATCTAACTAACGACCCAGTACAGCAAGTGCGTAGTGTCTTGGCGCGTTACGAATATTGTAGTAGTGCCGTAATGGATAAGTTAGCAGACGACAAATCGGTTGATGTACGCATTGAAGTTGCGCAAAATTGGAATACAAGCCTTGCAACCTTGCAGAAAATGACCAAAGATAGCTATACCGAAGTCAGTCACATCGCCTCACGTGAATTGACCAAGCGGAAATTAGAGTCAAAATAACGACAAACTTATTTAGGAAATCGGCCATGCAAACACATACAATTTTTCGTGCACTATTAAGTACATTCATTGCTGCAACGTTACTAACAGCATGTGAACAACCTGCTCCCGATACAACGCAAAACGACCTCGATGATTATTTAAAGAATTATAAAGTAACCCGTAAAGTTGATGGTGTGTTTGAAGATGTCAGTGAAGATATTAAAGGTGCCGTTATTGAACGAGGTATTAAGATCAACAATATTTCTCACATTGGTCATATGCTAGCAAGAACAGGTTCCGATGTTGGCGCAACGGTTACTGTGTTTGCAGATGATGCCATCGCCATTGAATTTTGCAGTTCAACTATTTCACGAGAAACAATGGAAGCAGATCCACACAATATCGTGTTCTGTCCTTACATTATTTCTGTCTACAGCTTACCTGGCGATTTAGAACATACTTATGTTAGCTACCGCCGGCCACTACCTGTGGGTGATGCTCGTTCAAAGGCATCAATAAAAGCAGTAGAAGCATTAATTGAAGGAATTATTGTTGATGCCGTTGAATAACGGCTATTCAGAAACCACTCGGCGAACTTGAGCAAGATCGGTTTGGCCTTTCAACAACTTAACAATACTGTCTTGCATAAGGGTACGCATCCCCTCTGACATTGATAGTTCTTTAATTTCACTTGCTGTTGCACGTCGGTAAACCATTTCTTTTAATGCCGGCGTCGCAATCAACAACTCATGTACGCCAGTTCGTCCACGATAACCACTATCACCACACTTATCGCAACCAACTGCACGATAGAGTTCAACACCTTCTCGTATCAAACCGAGTTCTTCAAAGTCTTTTTCACCGTAGTAACGTTTTAATAAATTGAACTCATCCTCATCTGGTATGTAACTTTCTTTACAACCTTTGCAAAGCGTACGCACCAAGCGTTGCGCCAACACACCTAATAAGGCATCTGAGAAACTAATGGGATCAATACCAAGATCAAGCAACCGTGTTAGTGTTTCAGCCGCTGAGTTGGTATGCAAGGTTGAAAATACCAAGTGACCGGTTAGTGATGCTTCAATACCGGCTTCTGCCGTTTCACCATCACGCATTTCACCAATCATGATGACATCGGGATCGGCACGTAAGAATGAACGTAGTGCAGCCGCGAAGGTTAGGCCTATTTTTGGTATCACCTGTAACTGCTGTAATCCTGACTGCGTAATTTCAACAGGATCTTCTGCGGTCCAGATCTTTAATTCTGGTGTATTAATATGCCCAAGAATCGCATGTAGTGTTGTGGTCTTGCCTGAACCCGTTGGTCCAACAACCAAAAATATACCATGTGGCGTTTTCACTAACTCTTGCGTCTCACGCAGATTCCGATCTGACATATTGAGACTTTCCATCGGCATGGTTTCGCTAGATGCAAGAATACGCATAACGACACTTTCACCATTAACCGTCGGCAACGTTGCAACACGTAACTCTAGTGGCGCACCCTTAAATCGAATTGATAATTTACCATCTTGTGGTTTACGTCGTTCTGAAATATCGAGACGTGACATCACTTTAATACGTGAAACAACCGCACGAATATGCGATGACGGAACGGTTAATGAATTACGACAAACACCATCAACACGCAAACGAACCTTGGCAGCGACTTTACCTTTACTCGGTTCGATGTGAATATCAGATGCACCCGCTTTATAAGCATCCAGAATAATACTATTTACCAGTTGAATAACCGTTGCAGCATTTTCATCAACAGACTCAAGAATATCATTTTCTTCTTCTTCGAGGCCTTCATCTTCAAGACGACCGACTAATTCATGTAGGTCAACACCATTGCCACCCGCTTCTTGCCCGAGGAAACGTAAAATATCATCTGGCAAGCCCACTCTGAATTGGTAACTATCTGCCTTTAAGATATTTTGAATATCCATAATACGGTTACTGTCTGTTGGATTATCAACAAGTACAACAACCTCATCAGTATCGCCCATCACCGGAACCCAGAGCTGTTTACGTAGATAGGCCTCATTAACCCCTTTGAGCATGTCGAGCGGGATTTCTATATTAGGGTCATAGGCCATATAAGGAATTTGATAAAAACGCTCCAAAGAAGTGCCCACTTCAATGCTCGAAAGATTGGCTTCATGAAGCAATAATTCAACGACGGTTGTTTTTTCTTTTTCTGCACGAGAAGAAAAGTCATCTAACTCTTTTTGTGAAATACGCGCTGTTTGTACCAGATGATCAAATGGTCCCTTAGTACCACCCAGCTCATAACGAAATTTTTGCCCCAGCAACATCGAGAACTTCATGGCCTTCGCCATATCAGCATCGTCGAAACAATTACCACCACGACGATTCAATACCTGCATAACACCCAACAGAACATTGTTATGTTTGACGGGGATAACCATCATTGAGCGACTACGATAACCACTTGCTTGGTCAAAGCTTGAATCAAAATGCAATTCTGGATGAATTGATTTTAATTCTTCCTCATCATGAACATCACGGATACGAATGGGTTTTTGCGATAAGGCAACATAACCGGCAATAGAACTTGCCGTTAAAGCAACACGGATCTCTTTGGTTTCATCGCCACTTTTATATTCAGAAATAATTTCTTGGCTATGACGAGAACGACGATAAACTGTCATCCTTTCTGCATTCATTAATTCAAGCAAGATGGGTTCAATCACAGGCATGATATCGCTAAACGATTCCGCTTCATGAATCTTTTGCATTACCTGATTGAGCTTGGTCTGAAACTGTAGTGAACGTTTTAGATGCTCAACGCGATCTGGTTTGACGGCTTCATTCATTGGATTTTTCTGCTTTATTATTTACGCACTGTGTAATCTTAATTATTCTACTGAGTGTGGCACTATTTCACTGATTTTCAACGTAAAGATGCAATAAAGGCATCCAGTATGATTAATCGGCAGCTTCTCTCAATTCATTAAGACTTTCTTGTGCAACTTCTCTCACTTCTGCATTGCTATCTCCCAGTGCTTCGGTCAGAAATACTTGCGCGGTAGGGTGTTGGATAAGGGACAGAACATAACAGGCATCAATGCGAGTACTGATATTTTTATGCTGAGTATAGGAGCCGATTTCATCTACTACTTGCTCTAACAACCCCGAACCTTGTAATGATTCTAATACTACTGAAGCACCGATCCGCACATTAATTTGTCGTTCTTGATCGGCAAACAATATTAATAAATCACTCATGCCAGCTGGATGGCGACGCAACATTGATTCAACCTGTGCCAGCTGCCCTACTTCCAACAAGCTATCAAACAATTGCTGCCGACCATCTTGCCGAGCGGCTTGCTCAACCCAGTGCACTATTTCATCACGACTATGTGCACCTTGTAGTTCCAGTGAATTTAACTGACACCACGGTACTGTTCGCACAGCCAGCTTTTCAGCTCGTTCAAGATCAATGGAAATATCAACTAACTCTAAACTAGCCAACTGACCTTGAGCCAGTAATTCAGTGAGTACTTTTTTGATTTGCGGACAGTGCGGACAAGCCGGTGCCACCAATAAGGTAGCGTGCACCGGTATTACTTGATCACCGTTAAGATTTGTCATCCGTTTAGTAACACAACTATAGATTGACGAAATTTATGCAGCGCTAACACTCTCTGACTTGCTCGCCTTCTTACTAAAAGACAACACATCATCTTTAACGTCAACACTAATAACATCCCCTGCAGCATAATTTCCTGCAAGAATATCTTGCGCAAGCGGATTTTCAAGTTCCTGTTGAATGGCACGCTTCAGTGGGCGTGCACCATAAACCGCATCAAAACCGGCTTCGGCCAATTTATCCAATGCTGCATCACTCATCTCGAGAGTCATTTCACGCTCTAACATACGCTGCTGTAAATGTTCAATTTGGATGCTAGCAATCGCACGGATTTCTTTCTGTCCCAGCGGATGGAAGACCACACTTTCATCAACACGGTTGATGAATTCTGGACGGAAATGTTGACCGACCACATCCATTACCGCTGACTTCATTTCATCATAATTACTACCGGCCATTTCTTGAATCATTTGACTACCTAGATTCGAGGTCATGACAATAACGCAGTTACGGAAATCAACAGTACGACCCTGTCCATCGGTCAAACGACCATCATCCAATACCTGTAATAAAATATTGAACACATCAGGATGCGCTTTCTCAACTTCATCAAGCAAGATCACTGAATACGGTTTACGACGCACCGCCTCTGTAAGGTAACCACCTTCTTCGTAACCGACGTAACCAGGAGGTGCACCAACCAAACGAGCTACAGAATGTTTCTCCATGAACTCAGACATATCAATGCGCACCATTGCATCATCGGTATCAAACATGAAGGATGCGAGTGCCTTGGTTAGCTCAGTTTTACCAACACCGGTTGGCCCGAGGAATAAGAATGAACCATTAGGTCGATTAGGATCCGACAAACCTGCACGCGAACGACGAATTGCATTCGATACAGCAGATACTGCTTCAGACTGACCAATAACACGCTCAGCCAATTTATCTTCCATATGCAATAACTTTTCGCGCTCACCTTCGAGCATGCGATTAACCGGAATGCCCGTCCACTTCGAGACAATTTCTGCAATCTCTTCTTCTTCGACTTTATTGCGTAACAGTCGAGTATCAAGCATCTCAACCTGACTCGCCATATCCAGTTGCTTCTCTAACTCGGGAATTTGTCCATACTGCAATTCAGACATGCGTGTTAAATCACTGGCACGTTGTGCTGTTTCTAATTCAATTCGCGCACGTTCAAGTTCTTCCTTGATATGTTGTGTACCTTGCAAGGCCGCTTTTTCTGATTTCCAAATTTCTTCAAAATCAGCATATTCACGTTCCAGCTCATCGATCTCAGTTTGCAAATGAGCCAAGCGTTGCTTCGATGCCGCATCCTTTTCCTTACTCACAGCTTCACGTTCAATCTTTAACTGAATCAAGCGACGATCGAGCCGATCCATAGACTCGGGTTTTGAGTCGATTTCCATACGAATACGACTGCCCGCCTCATCAATAAGGTCAATCGCTTTATCGGGGAGCTTTCTGTCTGAAATATAACGGTGCGATAGGGTTGCTGCGGCAACAATTGCGGGATCAGTAATGTCCACACCATGATGCACTTCATACTTTTCTTTCAAGCCGCGCAAAATGGCAATGGTGTCTTCAACACTCGGTTCTTCAACTAGAATTTTTTGGAAACGACGTTCTAATGCCGCATCTTTTTCAATGTACTGGCGGTATTCATCAAGCGTGGTCGCACCGACACAATGTAACTCACCGCGTGCAAGCGCAGGTTTGAGCATATTACCCGCATCCATTGCACCTTCGGCCTTGCCTGCACCCACCATGGTATGTAATTCATCAATGAATAAAATAACCTGACCTTCTTGCTTAGCAAGATCATTTAAAACGGCTTTAAGACGTTCTTCAAACTCGCCTCGGAATTTCGCACCAGCAATCAACGCGCCCATATCAAGTGATAACAGACGTTTGTTTTTAATGCCTTCGGGTACTTCACCATTAACTATACGTTGCGCAAGACCTTCAACAATCGCTGTTTTACCAACGCCTGGCTCACCAATTAGAACAGGGTTGTTTTTAGTACGACGCTGTAACACTTGGATGGTACGACGAATTTCATCATCACGACCGATAACAGGATCAAGCTTGCCTTGCTCGGCACGTTCGGTCACATCAATAGTATATTTTTCCAGAGCCTGTCGTTGCTCTTCTGCATTGGGATCATCAATCTTTTCCCCGCCACGCAGTGTCTCGATGGCCTTTTCAAGCTCACGTTTATTCGCGCCATTTTTTTGCATTAAATCATGCAACACGCCTTTATCTTCAAGCGCAGCAAGAATAAACAATTCAGTTGAAACATAACTATCTTTACGTTTTTGAGCTGATTTATCACAAAGGTTGAGTAAACGACCTAGATCATTCGATATATGTAAATCACCTTCAGCGCCTTGAACTTGAGGTAATTTATCTAATGCTTCGCCAAGTTGTGAACGCAATAAATTCACATTAACACCTGACTGCATCAGCAAATGTCGCGTACTGCCACCTTCCTGATCAAGCAAGGCGGTCATTAGGTGCATAGGCTCAATAAACTGGTGATCACGACCCACCGCAAGGCTTTGCGCGTCAGCGAGCGCTAGCTGAAATTTACTGGTCAGTTTGTCCATTCTCATCGGAACAGTCTCCACAAATTATTTAATAACTTACCCACATAAATGGGGGAGGTATTCACTTATTTCAAGCCTAGTTGAAATAAGTCTGTTTACAGTGGCAACTTCTCACAGCCTAATAATTGTTGGTAAGCGGCTTTTTGCTGAGACGTCGCATGCTGATCAAATTGCTGGCGAAGCCGTGCAAGCTTATTAAGGCGACGTAATTTATCGAACCGAGTAACATCTCGTTCAATTTCCAAGCGTGCGTTAATGATCTTTTCAACTCGCTTATAACCACCCAACAACCGCTGCCAATGTTCATGGCCAACAATGAATTTTCGAATCGCTGCGGCTTCGTTATTAACAAGTTGCTGTCGTTTTGTTGAGCCCTTTTTAGCCAACTTAGGCCAGCGCTGTTCAAGTTCATAACGGATGTTATAGCGCAGCTCGGTCATCGCCACTTGTAAGTTTTTTCTTTCTTGTCCTAATTTCTTACTACGTCGATCTAAACGACGACGTTTTTTACTAATCACACTCCGCTGTACCGATTGATCTGTTGGTACACGCAATTCTCGCGCAAAATCATTTGCCAATTTGGCATAAACATTTCCACGACCTTCACCGGCAAAGAACCAACGTAGATACCAAGGTTGCCAACGCTCCAAATACACCTCACTGGTCGAGCGCGGCAAGTCTGTACTGTGCGCCTGCGCCAAGGTATACAAATGCGCTTCATAAAGACTCACTTCACCGTCTTTATTACGATCTGGATTGGCTGGTAATTCTTCACCCTGACGAGTCTTGCCACTTAATGCCGCAAAAAAATACGTACTGTAATCACGGTAATCGGCTGTATTCACTCCTGACGAACAACCTTCTGCTTTACGATCAGCTGCCTCGGCAAAAAAACCACAGCGAGGTGCTGAAACCAAATCAATACTATCCGCGGCATTTGGATGTACCAGACGTTCAAAACCACCCGAGTAGCATTGGGTAAATACAAACCGCATTGGTACGCTGTTATCTACCTTATCGAGCAAACCGGCAAATTCATTAACTTTAAATGAGCTGTTATTCCACAATCGAAAGGTATTATTTGCAGTGTCTTTCTTATCTAAACCACCATGACCATTAAATACAAATAAGCCTCGATCACCTTGTTTGAGATCACTAAAATCCTTGCTCAATATCGGTTCTAATTCGGTACGCACTGTCGACCCACGTACACCTTGAATTTGGTGGTTACGCGTTTCAAAACTTGCGGCATCTCCAGAAGCATAGATGATCGCTAATAGCTGCTGAGGAGACTGTGCTTCATCAATGGAATGTCCAACAATGACATCTTTACTTGCGGCATTGCCGTCTGTAAAAAAGATATTTAAATAACGCTGCTTGCCATTTTCTAGGGGGGCTTTTTCAATCGCCTGTGCCGCCCAGATAATATTCTTTTCAATTTGAACTTGTGAATTTTGCAGATTAGAACCACCACCCACAAGCCAAACAAAATCATCGGCTATCGCATTGGCCGACAAACATAGCGAACTTATTAATATTATTTTTCTAATCACTATTTATTCCTAGCTAGAACGCCCTTCAATACATTTCGCAATTTTATCCAGACAATCGCCATTATCTTCCGTCAGGCAATTGACTGGATTAAATTCTTCAATCTTGATTCGGCTACGCATAAAAACAGACAATAGCGTATGACCTTCGCCACGCACACCGGTTAAACGTAGTGGTATCACTGGCACATTAGCCTGCTGTGCAAGCCATGCAACCCCTTTCTTTAATTTACGAGCAGGGTCGCTATCTAAATGCATCTTACCGTGTGGAAAGATAGCAAGCACTTCACCTGATTGTAACGTACGCAATGCCTCACGCAATGCTTGCTCAGGCCGGCCTTTACGTTCCACCGGTATGCAACCCACCCCGCGAAATAACCACTGCAAACCAAACCGTTCATATTCTTCGCGTGCAATCATAAAACGCAGTGGTCGACGTGCTGCTGCGATCAAAACTAATGGATCAAGGCCTGAGACATGGTTACAGGCAATGATACAACCGCCCTGCTCTGGCAAGGAAATTTCAGAAGGTTGTACGCGATGATAGTGAATACATATAAACCGGTTCAGGCCGTCGATAATGCCAAACCATCGAACACCCCAATCAACCTTGTTATGCCTAACTGCTACCAGCAATACAAGACTTATCAGAAACAGGGCTACGATAACGATTACTTGTTGATCGGCCATGGCTGCAATTATTTTTTATAATTCTTACGTTCAAATAGATCATTTCGCCGACTGACTAGCCGATCCAAAAACAATAATCCATCCAGGTGATCTATTTCATGCTGTACCGCACGCGCTTCAAATCCTTCGCATTCATAACGCTGCAGAGTTCCTTTAGCATCTTGCGCTTCGACCACGATCGACGTGGCACGCATCACATTACCCGTATAATCAGGAACAGAAAGACAACCTTCACGGCCTTTTTTATAACCTTCCCATTCAATAATCTCTGGGTTGACCAATACTAAGTAACCATTATTTTTATGTTTTGGATTTGCCGATACATCAACGAGAGCAACTCGTTGGAAACGGCCAACCTGTGGGGCAGCAATACCTACGCAACCAGGTGCGTGCAATCTAGTTTCATCAAGGTCCGCAACAAACTTTTGAAACTCTTCATCAAAATCAGTTACGGTTTCGCTGGCTTGCTTAAGCGCAAGATCAGGAAAGAGTAAAATATCGAGAATAGCCATTAAGATTCTTTCCGACTAACCCAACAAGGTATCTATTTCTTCAAGACTTGTTTCGATACCACGGTCTTTCATTAACGACAGTGCTGCACGCAGGCTACCGACACCTTCAGCCGCATGACCTTCAATGTGCATAATATAAATTGGCGACTCTACGCTACCACCAACATCGGATTCCAGATCTAAAATATGTAAGCCTGATTCTGCCAAAGCCCCTGTCACCTCTGAAACAATACCGGGCCTATCTGCACCGTAAACACTAATCCGTACATCAGGGTCTAAATGGGTATGCAGTGCTGCTTTTATTTCATCTACATGTAAATGCAGCCCTAACGATTCGCTAACTGGGTTTACAACTTCCTTGAGCGCTTTAACCTTGCCAGAAAAACCGACCATCAACATCATCGTAAAATTACCACCGAGACGCATCATCGATGCTTCACCTAAATTACAACCGCCTTCATAAAGCGCATGTGTAAGCTTTGCGACAATCCCTGCTCGATCCTCACCGACCAGTGTCAACATGAACCATTTTTCCATTTTTGTTATCCCCTAAGAAAACATCCACGTGGTTGGGTTTGGATGCGATTGCTTCTCATCCAACTGCTTAATACCTTTGACGCAACGAATAATTAGCCAAACAACTGTGAAAAAACCAAACATCATCGCAATCGGAATAATTAAGAAACCAATTAAAACCACCGTCAGTAACCCACCGACAATAACCAAGAACCAACTAGTGAAAATAAATATTGAGCCAATCCAGAAAGTGCGGATCTGAAAATGATAATGTGACTCTAGCCATTCTTCCGTATCGTCTTTATTCATATAGGCAATGACGGCACCGATGATGAATGTCAGACCACCTGTTAATAAACCCACAAGATAGAGAATATAAACCAACTTAGCAGTGCCTTCTTTTCCCGACAGTAGCGAATCATTCATACATATCACCCGTTTCTAAATCATTATCTATTTAATACATAGCATAGCGATTTAATGGCACCGTAGCCAAAACTATTTATTGAACATATGTAGGAATAATGTGTTTAGTGAACTATCTCTAAACAATAATCAAGATATGTACTACAAAGAGATTTAATGAAGTGTTGAGTGAGCAAGGAAGATAGTAACCACACCCGCAGCAATTAAGGTCATTTGCTGAGCAGTAACGCGTGCTTCTGTGCGCTGATGTAAACTTGGAATAAGATCCGCAACCGCAATATAAATAAAACTTGCCGCCGCGACCGCGAGTATATAAGGCACTAATTGCTGTGCTTCTTGCAAGCCATAATATGCCGCCACACCGCCGATAACGGTTGTAAGACTTGATGCAATATTTATCATCAAGGCCTTCATACGACTATAACCACTGTGGAGCAGGATAGAAAAATCACCGAGTTCTTGAGGAATCTCATGCGCCGCGACCGCAATACTGGTGACGACTCCCACATGAAAATCCGTTAAAAATGCTGCGCCTATCAACACACCATCAACAAGGTTATGCATTCCATCGCCAATCATGATCATCGTGCCGCGTGCCGCGCCATGAGCATGCTCGCGGTCTTCTTCTCCATGCACTTCACAGTCGTGGGCATGACAATGCCGCCACAAGACCATTTTCTCGAGCAGGAAGAAGGCCAAAATACCAATCAATACCGTTAAGGTAACATCGTGTAGATCTGTAACCGCAGAATGATTCAGGGCATGAGGCAATACATTAAGAAATGCTGCGCCTAATAAAGCACCAATCGCATAACTGACCATATGAGGAAGTAATCGTTTACGCAGATTCTCTGACAACAACAGGAATGTTGCCGCAGCGAACACACTCAGCACGCCGCCAATCAAACAAAAGAAAATGATCCAACCAAGTAAACTCATGAGTGCTCGAAATTATCCACATCGGGGAAACAGCGCGCATCATAACCGAAACAGGCCTCTAAGCCTATGCGCTACCTTAATCTTGTAACCAAATCAGGCTCGCCATCCGTCCGCAGCTTTTATCTCGGCGGTATGAAAAAAAGCGTTCTGAATCGTTGAAGGTACAATACTCGCCTCCGGATATGTCAGTAACACCTACAGCATTTAGCCTTACACGTGCCACTGCGTAAATATCCATTAACCAATGACCTTCGTCCACAGCAACAAAAGCGGAGGCCACATCATGTTGGGCAATAAAGGCTTTTCGTACTTCATCACCTACTTCAAATGCCGATGGCCCTATCGCAGGCCCTAACCAAGCTAGAATTTCACCCGACGAACAAGCCAATTCATCACAAAGCTGTTTCAGCGTGGCTTCAAGTACACCATTAGCTAAACCCCTCCAACCGGCATGTGCGGCAGCAACCGCCCTGCCTTGTTTGTCGCAAAATAATACTGGTAAACAGTCTGCTGTCATCACTACGCAAACTTTGTTGCTCGTTATAGAGAAACTCGCATCGGCGACGATGGATGAACTAGCATTGTTGGCATTCATGACAATCTTGCCATGCACCTGTTCTAGCCAAGTGGGTTCAGTGCTATATCCAGCAAGCTGTTTTAGATGTTCTCTGTTGGTAGATACATCGGTAGGACTATCACCAACATGTTGAGCGAGGTTCAAGCTATCGTAGGGAGTTTGGCCGTTGCCGCCCATTCTCGTTGTCGTTAGTGCTTTAACTCGAGCTGGCGCTGGCCAATCTGGAATAATGATGCTTTCAGACTTAATAATAGTCATCGACTTCATCTTGGTGCTCTCGATAATCCTTAGCCAGCACCGCTAATAAATTTTGCATGTCCTCTGGCAGAGGCACCGACCACTCAACTTCTTCCCCTGTTGATGGATGCACAAATCCTAGCCGTGCGGCATGTAGAGCCTGTCGAGAAAACCCTCGTAGCATTGCGATTAACTCCTCGCTACTTTTGGGCGGTAGACGTAAACGCCCTCCATAAACGGAGTCGCCCACAATCGAATGGCGAATATGCGCCATGTGGACACGGATCTGATGGGTTCGCCCTGTTTCCAGATTTACCTGCAAATGAGTGTGGGCACGGAAACGTGTCTTAACGCGATAATGAGTAATTGCCGTTTTGCCGCCACTTACCCGCACGCCCATACGGGTACGATGCACCGGATGACGCCCCATGGGCTCATCAATCGTACCGCCTGCGGTCATTACACCATTAACAACCGTTTCATATTCGCGTTTTACATCGCGTGCCTGTAGACGTTCAACCAACTGTGTATGTGCAGCCAGAGTTCGTGCGACCACCAATAACCCAGTGGTGTCTTTATCAAGGCGATGCACAATCCCAGCCCGAGGCACTTCAATCAGTTTGAAGTCATGATTGAGCAAGCCATTTACCAATGTACCTGTGTGATTTCCTGTACCAGGATGCACTACCAACCCAGCAGGCTTATTGATAATGATAATCGCCTCATCTTCATAGACGATGTCAATTGGTACATCTTCAGCCACCCAAGCTGTTTGTGGCTCGTGCTCTACCCGTACTTCAATCTTCTCATTACCGCGTAATTTATCGCGCGGGCGACAATTCTCACCATTAAGCGTGACCCGACCGGCCTTAATCCACTGCTGCAAACGCGCCCGCGAATAATCAGGAATGAGTTCCGCCAGCGCCTGATCCAGCCGCTGACCCGCTAAATGGGGGGGGATAACTATTTGAAGGGTCTCAGATTCGCTCATCGTTTTGTCTTGTCGCGCTAAATGGCGCACAATATACACTGTACGTGTACTTTATATACAGGAAACACAACTACCATGCGCATTTCTGGCTTTATTATTATCGCTAGCCTGTTTTTTTCGGGCTGCTCTCTGATCCCTGACCAAATCGATAACACCAAAGATTGGTCGGCAAGCAAGTTCTATTCTGAAGGCAAAAGATCCCTCGCAGACGGTGATTTTGAGGAAGCTATTAAGTACTACGAGCAGCTTGAAGCTCGCTTCCCATTTGGCAAATATGCGCAACAGGCTCAAGTCGAAATTGCCTATGCCTATTATAAATATGAAGAACCTGAATCAGCCCTGATTGCTGCGGATCGTTTTATCAAACTGCACCCTCGTCACCCGCATGTTGACTACCTTTACTATTTAAAAGGTCTGGTGAATTTCAACGCCGGCAAGGATCTCGTTTCAAAATATATTCCTCAAGATCCAACTCAGCGTGATCCTGGCGCAGCACGCGCTTCGTTCGATGATTTTTCTGTACTCGTACGTAAATTTCCAAGTAGCAAATATTCAGCCGATGCGCGTCAACGGATGTTATTCCTGCGTAACAATCTTGCTGAATACGAAATTCACGTTGCGCGTTATTACATGAAGCGCCAGGCTTATTTAGCAGCGAGTAATCGTGCTAAATATGTGGTGGAGAATTATCAGAAAACTACTGCCGTACCGAAAGCGCTATCTATTATGTCTAGTGCCTATCAATCTATTGGTCTGAATGATCTATCAAAAGATGCGATGCGCGTGCTGATGAAAAACTATCCTAATTACAAGGATGGCGCTGCGACTCAAGCAAGCACAGAAGAGGAAAGTAGCTGGATTCCGTGGAAGCCGTTCTAAGAGAAACCGTTTTAAAAAAAAACCTAAATAACTATTACGGCGTTGCGTAGCAGGAAACTACGCAACTATTCAATAAACAGTCCTAAATAGCATCTTGATCTGTTTCACCGGTACGGATACGAATAATCTTTTCAACATTAGTAACAAAAATCTTACCATCACCAATCTTACCGGTCTTAGCTGCATTGGTTATCGCTTCAAGACAACGATCAACATCGCTCTCAGCAATAACTATTTCAAGCTTAACCTTAGGCAGAAAATCAACTACATATTCAGCACCACGATATAATTCAGTGTGACCTTTTTGACGACCAAAGCCTTTTACTTCCGTCGCTGTCATACCATTGATACCGGCTTCTGAAAGCGCTTCGCGTACGTCATCCAACTTGAATGGCTTAATGATAGCTTCAACTTTTTTCATTCTTATTACTCCGTCTGTATCCGGTCAACTTACTTTGAGTATAGTGTTCTAGGCATGCCGCCACAAGCGGCTAACCGCACTTACCACTACGATAATGCGAAGTAATCGGGTAACGACGATCTCGACCAAAGGCCTTTTGTGTAATTCGCACACCCGGCGCTGCCTGTCGACGCTTATATTCATTACGATCCACCATGCTAATAACCCGCGCCACTATTTCTTGCTCGAAACCCTCGGCAACGATCTCCTCAAGGGTTTTATCCTGCTCTACATACAAAGCCAAAATAGGGTCGAGAATTTCATAGGCAGGCAAACTATCCTCATCCTTTTGATCAGGTGCTAATTCCGCCGTTGGTGGACGTGTAATCACTCGTTCAGGGATCACGGGCGAAAGGCTATTACGATATTTAGATAAACGGTAAACCAATAATTTAGGCACATCTTTCAACACGTCAAAACCACCGGCCATATCGCCATACAAAGTCGCATAACCAACTGCCATTTCGCTCTTATTACCAGTAGTTAAAACAATGCGATGCTTTTTATTCGCAATTGCCATTAACAATACGCCACGGCAACGTGCTTGTAAGTTTTGCTCCGTGACATCACCCGGTGTTTTTTCCGTATCAGCAAACTCATCTGCTAAACTTTCAAGAAAGGCCGTAAACGTTTTCTCAATCGCAATAACCTTGCAAGCGACACCAAGGGATTTTGCTTCTTCCAAGGCATCATCGACACTCATATCCGCGGTGTAACGTGATGGCATTGATACGGCCTCAACACGATCTGCACCAAGGGCATCCACTGCGACAGCTAAAGTCAGGGCGGAATCAATACCGCCTGATAAACCGAGTACCACACCTTCAAAACCATTTTTCGTCACGTAATCTCGCACACCCAATACCAAGGCTTGATAGGCACTCGCATCTTCGCTCGGTAACGCAGCAATCTCTGCTTCAATAGAAGTAACATTGCCATCGTCATGCACAGCAAACTCTACTGGGAATAAACCTATTTCAAATGATTCTGCGCGTTGAGTAATTTCACCGCTGCCATTCACCACCATTGAACCGCCATCGAATACCAACTCGTCTTGCCCACCCACTAGGTTCACATAGACAATGGGCATGTTCGCTTCGGTTGCACGCTCATACAAAACCGCTTCACGGTCTTCTTGCTTATTGATATGAAAAGGTGAGGCATTCAGGTTAAGCATTAATTTGGCACCCGCATCCGCTGCTTGCTGCATCGGCGAAGGAAGCCAAATATCTTCGCAAATCGTTATCGCAACCGGCACACCTTTTATCTCAACCACACAGGCATCGGCTTGCCCCGCAACGAAATAACGCTTTTCATCGAAAACGCTATAATTAGGAAGGTGCTGCTTATGATAACTACCGATAATCTTGCCATCACGAATCAGTGCCGCAGCATTATAAAGTCCAGCACGTTCTTCGATGGGATAACCGATGACAACATCAATCCCTGAAATAGATTGTTTAACCCGTTCTAGACCACGCAATGCAGCCATAGTAAAACCTGGACGCAATAATAAATCTTCAGGGGGATAACCGGTTAACGTTAGCTCAGGAAAGACAATCGCATCAGCATTCAATTCATCACGCGCCTTGTTCGCCGCGTTAATAATTTGTTGAACATTGCCGTCAATATCACCCAGCAACATATTCAGCTGAGCCATGACGATACGCAAAGAATCGCTCATAGACATTATCCTGCCGAAACAACCTCAAGCATACGGTCACCCATTTCTGCAGGCGAACGTGCAATACCCACACCGGCTGCTTCAAGTGCTGCAAATTTTTCATCTGCCGTACCTTTGCCACCAGCGATAATCGCGCCAGCATGTCCCATGCGTTTTCCGGCTGGTGCGGTAACACCTGCGATATAGGCAACTACTGGCTTACTAACATGTGCTTGAATATATTCGGCTGCGGCTTCTTCGGCACTACCACCGATTTCGCCAACCATGACGATACCTTGAGTTTGTGGATCACTTTCAAATCGTTCCAGACAATCAATAAAGTCCATGCCATGAATGGGATCGCCACCAATACCTACACAGGTACTTTGACCCAAGCCATTTTGAGTTGTTTGATGAACCGCTTCATAAGTGAGTGTGCCTGAACGCGAGACAATACCAATCTTGCCTTGCTTATGAATAAAACCGGGCATGATGCCGATCTTACATTCGCCAGGTGTAATCAATCCGGGGCAGTTTGGACCGATTAACTGCGCATCATAATGTGCCAGTGCCGCTTTCACTCGCAGCATATCCAACACAGGAATACCTTCAGTAATGCAGGCTATCACTTTAATACCGGCATCCGCCGCTTCAAGAATGGCATCCGCTGCAAAAGCCGCAGGCACATAGATCATAGTTGCTTCGGCACCTGTGGTATCAACCGCATCACGTACGGTATTAAAAACCGGTAGATCTAAATGTTGTTGACCACCTTTACCCGGTGTAACACCGCCGACCATTTGCGTGCCGTATTCAATTGCCTGCTCGGAATGAAAGCTACCTTGCTTACCTGTGAAGCCTTGGCAAATAACTTTTGTCTGCTTATTGACAAGGATGCTCATTTTGCACCTCCTTGCACAGCCGCTACAATTTTACTCGCGGCATCCGTTAGTGTCTCACCGCTAATAATAGAGAGATCGCTTTGCTTGAGTATCGCGCGACCTTCTTCAAC
>JAGLUW010000025.1 GCA_023134145.1 Sulfuriflexus sp.
TATTGCGATCCACCTTATGTGCCCCTTTCCAGCACGGCGAATTTTACGGCATACAGTGCGGGTGGTTTTGGTGAAGACGAGCAGTTGGCTTTGGCCGAGCAGGCTCAAAAATTAGCCGCACGTGGCGTTAGTGTGATTATTTCTAATCATGATACGCCTTTCACTCAAGCGGCTTATCGTGATGCCGTCTGCACCCATTTTAAGGTTCGTCGTACAATTAGCTGCAAAGGCTCACGCCGAGGCTATGCTGGCGAGCTATTAGCCTGTTATGGCTAGTAAAACACTGCAGTCATAGGGTTTTCTCATAACTGACATTTTCCTGACTCGTACCCTGAATAGGGCAGCATGTGACGTAAAATGTCATCATTATGGCAAGCCTGAATAACACTAAAATAATGTAACTCATTGTTATTTAAGGTATTGCTATTTCTGGCATAGATATTGTTTAGTTATTCATACCACCGCCGGATTATCAGCGGTGAAATGATTTTGAAGAGGATTGAACAATGACCGAGCTAACAAAACAAACAGCCGAGATTCTTCCATTTCAGCCGCAGCAAACCTATAACCGGCAGGAATTGAAGGTGCAGTATTTGATCGGGGTTATGTATGAGTACGGCTATGGTGTCGATCCTAATATCAAAGAAGCCGCACGTTGGTATCGCGATGCGGCTAGCAAGGGCTTACCTGAAGCACAGAACAGCCTTGGCTTCCTATATTCACTCGGTTTAGGCGTTGAACGTGATGCTGAAATGGCTGCTATGTGGCTACACCGCGCAGCAGGGCAGGGTAATCATGCTGCTCAGACCAACCTTGGCATTCTTTACACTACTGGCCGTGGCGTAGAAAAAGACCACCAAAAGGCAGTAGAACTGTTTAGTGCCGCGGCACGCAGTGGTAATCCTCAAGCACAGCAATTGCTTTCTCAGGCCTACGATGAAGGCTGGTATGGTCTGGATTGTGACCCAATTCAATCAGATTACTGGGGACGTAAAGCGGCTAGCGCGGCCGCTGCAAGCTAATAGCAAGAGTTCTCGACACCACTCAATTCCCTGTGATATTGTCCTCTGCCCGTTTTCGGACAGCTGGAGATTGATCATGCCGTACTACGTATACAGGTTTTCTAACGACGATAAAAAAGTTGCTCCTAAATTACAGGATCAATTTGATGAGTATCGTGCGGCTAAAGATCTCGTAAAGGAATTGCGCAATGAAAATCCAGATGAAGATCTGAATAACTTCCGCTTAATTTTTGCTGATGATAAAGATCGGGCGCGAATTTTACTGACAACCCAACGTGAAAAACCTCAGATTGAGGAATGGGAAAGCTAACTATAGCGAGCTTTAAACCGCTTGGGCTTGGCTTGTTTCGAGGCAATGATTGTTGCCCTGACGGAGTGTTTTCCAGCAATCAAGATCAAGTAATTCTACACGTCCATCAATGTATTCCACCACAATTCCGCGTGTTCCAACGGCAATCACTTCAATTGTTTCACCAGGTTGAGTGTCGTAGTGTGTACCGACTATTGGTCGTATGCTGCCCATATTGATGCCCCCATCTAATTGGATAACTAAGCGGAACACGCAGCCTAAAAACTGTCAATTGCTTGTTCTTATAGCTTGCCCAACCTGACTTAATCAGAGTATCTAACGATATACTTATGAGCATTATTATTCAGTGACTTCCGGATCGTAGCTAAGTAAATACATTACAAAAGAGATATAAATTTTTTACTATTTTTATTTGGGTTTTTGTTGTGAATAGACTTTTAAATTTAGTTTTTGCGAGTATCCTGAGACAGGGATAGATTCATTTTTGTCATTATTTCAACGATACAAGGAAGCGTGTTGTGGCAGATATTATGAAATACATTATCGATGATTCACTCATCGAAACAGATCCAAATGGTTACCTCTTAGATCTTGATGATTGGTCAGAATCTATTGCCGAATCAATAGCCAAAGAAGAAAATATTGAGTTAACAGAAGCGCATTGGCAAGTTGTTAATTTTCTTCGCCAGCGTTACATCGAATTTGGTAGCTCACCCAATGTGCGTTTATTAATAAAAGCTCTCTCGAAGAAGTTTGGTAAAGAAATAGGCAACCGTAAGCATCTATATAATTTATTTCCGCATGGACCCTCACGGCAGGGGTGTCGGATTGCGGGGTTGCCCTTACCGAGCGATTGCGTCGATTTTTTCGGCTAATTAATTCCCTGAAGCGTTGCTGGCTGTGTTGTAAAGCGGTTTCAAAATGCTCACTTACTTAAGTAAGCTGCGCTTTTTCTCCAGCTTTACGCCTTGCCATCATTCGCTTGATGAAATTAATTACATTTCCTGAAACGGCAGGGCCATTGTTTTACGCAACGATGGGATCGGACTTTATTTTCTCTTCTGGTAAGCCTTTTGCACAAAGCGCTTCAACAACGTTATCAACAATAGCAGGTGGTGCGATGATGTAACTACGCCATTCTGAAAAATCACCATGCCAAGCGATAATTTTTTTAATCGCTTCCGCAGCAGTTTCTGTTTGTATTGGGTGGTAGTGAAAGTTATCCATTGCATCATCGACTGATCGACAATAGCCATCGGCGTAATGTATTTCCTGTTCGTGTACGATCCAATGAAAGACCATTTGTTGTCGAAACTCTAGCGATAGACAATTTTCAAGAATGCTTTGAATGGGGGCGAAGCCGGTTCCCCAGGCAATAAATAGAATGGGTGAGTGATCATTCTCAACTAAGGTGATGCCATTGCAAGGGGCACTAACATCAATGGGCATGGACTTTTTTGCATGGTCAAAAATCTTATCGGTAAAGGGATCACTAGATTCTCGATGTAGATGGAATTCCAAATTTAAACCATCACAGGGGCAGCTGGCGATGGGTAGTTCGCGCTGGGTTCCATTATCCAATTTAAGAACGGCATGTTGGCCAGCCATAAAGCGCAGGGTATTACTTCGCGGCGTGCGTAAATATAGGCGCAGGGTTTTGTCATCGATATGATCAATGCGACGAACACGGGTGGTGATTTCTTGCCGTGGAATATCTGAACCATCGGTTGCCAATGAGGTTTCAAGTTGCAAATCACTGCGTGCTGAATGGCAACACATGAGTATATCGCCAGCCTGTTTTTCGGCTTCACTGAGAATAAAATCATGGTAGCGTATTTGCGATAATTTACCTTTTAAAAGTCGTGCCTTGCAGTGTCCACAGCTACCATTGGTGCAGCCGTGATCGACATTGAGTCCTGCTCGCAAAGTAGCGTGCAGAAGTGATTCTCTTTCTTCTGCTTGGAAACTTACCTTGGCGGGTTTAATTTCGACCTGGTAGGCCATGATTTCCTCTTTGCGGTCAGTCGACGACTATGTAAGAGTGTACCCCATGTTGAATTCAATTCAGTCTTTCTTCCAGCAGCATATTCTCTCGACTCAAGACGAGTCGGAGCAGGGTATGGAAAAGGCCCTGCATTTAGCCACAGCGACACTGTTATTTGAGATGGCGCAGATGGACGATCATGTTGATAGCCGTGAAAGAGAGGCTATACAGAGCTTATTAGCGAATAGATTTAGCCTTGATGCGGCATTGTCGGCAGAGTTGCTGGAATTAGGGGCAGATGAGTCTCGGCAAGCGATTTGTATGCAGGAGTTTACCCGGCTTTTGAATGAAAATTTCAGTCAGGATGAGAAATACCAAATGGTCAAAATGCTCTGGCAAGTAGCCATGAGCGATGGGGTTATTGATAAATATGAGGATCTATTTGTCCGTCAGATAGCCGATTTATTGTATGTCCGACATCAGGATTTTATCCAGGCTAAGCACGAAGTCGTTGAATAACGGCGAAGTTATGTTCACTCCGTTCGTCCCGAATCGGAGTGATGCTTAAAGAATCCCTACGGGCTTCTCCCTAGAAGCTCTTCGAGCATCATTAGGGATTTCCTAAACTGCTCTGCAGGTTCTGGTCATTGCAAGTACCGCAACCATCTCCGATGGTTCGCGGCAAAAAAAAGGAGGCCGAAGCCTCCTTTCTTATTGGTATAGACCGAGGTCTTACACCATATCTTTTAGTGCTTTCAACGCAGTCATTTTAACAACATTGCGAGCTGGCTTAGCTTTGAACATCATTTCTTCGCCAGTGAATGGGTTAGTACCCTTACGAGCTTTAGTTGCTGGTTTACGTGCAACCTTAACTTTAGCAAGACCTGGGATAGTGAATACGCCAGGACCATTCTTTTTAAGATCCTTTTGGATCATAGCAGCCATTTCGTCGAATACAGCAGTGACTTCTTTCTTAGTCAATTCTGTGTTTTCAGAGATAGTCTTGAGGATTTCAGATTTAGTTCTTGGTTTCTTTGCAGCCATTGGTTGTAACTCCTGACAAAATAGTTCGATGAATAATGTTCAATTTTTATATTTTTTCAAACTTTTAAGAAGTCTGAATTTTGTGTACGTAATGTAGCACAAGAACCCAACTACATTGCAAGTTTATTTTACTTATGGGCCATTTCAGACTGTATATATAGTCATAAATGTTGCCTTTTAGATTTAATTTTTTTAAATAGTTAGCTAAAAAGGCTTGACAAAATTATTTTTTTGCTTGCTGACTTCGAGATTTCATTCGATTAATAACACGAGTTAAGCCACCCGTGCGACGAATTTGTGAGCCAAAACTAGAGCGGTAGTTTGCGATCAAACTAATCCCATCAATCGCAACATCATAGACCTTCCATTCACCAGCATCATTTCTATATAGGTCATAACTGATTGGAATCATTGGGCCACTGGCTGGGCGAATCTCAGTACGTACAGATGCACGATTGGGATCAGATTGATCTCGAACAGGTAGAAAGCGGATTTCTTGACCGCTGAATTCGAGTAAAGCAGTCGAGTAAGTACGAATAATTAGCTTGCGAAATTCGGCGACGAATTCTTGCTTCTCTTCACTGCTGGCGCGTCGCCAATGTTTTCCAAGTACCCAGCGAGACATGCGCTCAAAATCAATATGTGGAAGTAAAATCTCATTAACTAAGTCGTATACATGACGCGGATTGTCATTAATTTGACCGCGATTTTCTTCAATTTGGCTGAGCATGCGTTTAGCGGTTACTTGAATAAGATTTCCCGCTGTTTGGCTAGTCTCCGCTTGTAGAGAATGGCTAGCGAAAAGCAGTAGTGATAAAGCGATAATTCGAAACATATAGGTAATATCCTGTCAGCCTAATTTCTAGAGGGTATTTTGCCTACTCTTGATGTAGATATAAAGAGGCAAATCCCATCTTATTGTGTAGGGTTTCACCTACAATATAGCGTCCATTTGACCTTTACCTTTAGGTAAAACGTGTTATCTTCTTTATGAGAAGAAATGTAGAATAACCCGCTAATAGTTTGTTAATAAGAGATTATTTCCTCACAAGTAGCGCAATTAATGTGCTCGATGGCTGATTGTCACAAAGATAGCCAGAATACTGTGAAACTAAGCACGTTGCTTATGTTAAAAAAATATTATCTTCTCTATATAGATGCGTTAGCAGAACACTTACCGACACAGGATAAGTACTAAGGGAAATTATGGGTGCAGTGAAGCCAAACGAAGAACTCAGCAGTGCATTGCGTACACTGGTGCCGATCAGTGCCTTGTCGGAAGAAAAATTTACTGATCTACAAGCAAGTACTCATATCGAAGAAATCGCGGCTGGAGAACAGCTCTTTAAGGAAGGCGATGTAGACTCAAGAGCGATTTATCTCTTAGCCGGTAAAGTAGTCATGATGTCCGGCAAGAGTATTGCCGATACCTTGATTGGTGGTACTGAACCTTCACGTTACCCATTGGCTCATCACATCCCGCGTCAACTTAGCGCCGTTGCAAAAACCGCAGTTAGCTTTGTTCGTATTGATACCAAATTACTCGATACCTTACTTACTTCAGATAGCAATCAAGGTGACACTTATGAAGTGAGTGAAATCCTTGAAGAAGATGAAAGTGATTGGATGACGCAGATGTTGCAGTCTGAAGCATTCAGTAATCTTCCTCCGGAAAGTATTCAAGCCCTGTTCATGTATATGGAAGAGTATGCCGTTACTGCGGGCATGCCGGTTATCCAGCAAGGTGAACCTGGTGATTATTACTATATGGTTCGGCGAGGTCGTTGCAAAGTGGTTGTTGAAACCAATGGGCAAAGTAAGGTTGTGGCTGAATTAGGGCCCGGTGATTCCTTTGGTGAAGAAGCCCTTATTTCAGATAATCCTCGTAATGCCTCAGTAGTGATGTTGACTAGTGGCATCATGATGCGACTAGCACAAAAAGATTTTGAAGAATTAATGAAGCAGCCATTGATTAAATGGTTAACGCTCGATGAAGCACAAGAACTAGTTGATGGTGGCGCGGTATGGCTTGATGTTCGTACGCCGAATGAGCATGAAAAAGATTGTATTGAAGGTAGCCATAATCTGCCGTTGTCATTATTGCGTAGTAAAGCTGATCGATTAAAAGAAACACGTAAATACATAACCTATTGTGATAATGGTAAGCGAAGCTCAGTGGCATCATTTTTATTAAGCCAGCGAGGTTTAGATTCTTATGTGTTGGCGGGTGGCTACGTTAAAGAAAAACCAAAAGAAAAAATAGTTGTGCCAGTCACTAAGGCAGAACCGATCAAAGAAGCCGTAAAAGAAATTAAAGAACCAGATAATGTGGTGGCGTTGAACGCGGCATCGCAAGCGGATGCGAAGAAGAAAAATGATGCTACCGCAAAAGCACAAGAAGAAGCAGAACAACGAGCCAATGATGAAAGTGCACGTCGCGCTCAAGTAGAAGATGAATTAGCAAAGCTAAAACAAGCACAACAGAATGCCAAGGAAATGGCAGAGAATGAAACTCGCAAGCGACTTAAAGCTGAAGCCGCTGTTGAGAAAATGAAGAAGGATCAAGAAATTGCTGTGCTTAAAGCAGAAGAAGAAATAAAGAAACGCAAAGATGTAGAGGCCGATGCAGCACGCATTAAGAAAGAAGCGAAAGCGGCACAAATCAAAGCAGAAAAAGAAGTTAAAAAATTAGAGGGCGAGCGTGAACAAGCGCGTCAAAAGGCAGAAGCTGAGTTGGCTACATTGCGTAAGCAACGTAAAGATGCTGAGCAACAAGCCATTGAGCAAGCTGAATTAGTGCGCAAGGAAGTAAGTGAAGAGCGTATTAAAGCAGAAGAAAATTCTGCAAAATTGAAGCAAGAAGCAGAAGCTGCGCGACTAGCAGCAGAAAAAGATGCGAAACGTATTCGTGATGAGGCGAGTGCAGAAAAAGAGCAGGCCGAAAAAGAAATAATGCAGCTGCAAAAGCAGCAGAAGCAGGCGAAAGAGAAGGCGGAAGCAGAAGCACTTCGCTTTAAAGAAGAAGCGTCACGAGTGCGTGAAGAAGCGCGAATTAAATCTGAAAAAATGGCTTCACAGATTGTTGCAGAAGCCGAGCAAGCAAAATTTGAAGCAGAACAACAAGCATCACAATTAATTGCAGAAGCGGAAGGTGAGCGTCTGCAAGCAGAAGCAGAACATGCTTCCTTCTTGTCGTCACAGGAAGCGGCTCGGTTAAAAGCAGAACAAGAAGTAATGTTATTAAAGGCTGAGGCCAATAAGGTTCGGTTACACGCAGAAGAAGAACAGCAAAAAATGCGTGAGATGGAAGCGAGCCGTTTATCTGCTGAAGAAGAAGCAAATCGTATTAAGGTTGAGGCAGAAGTTTCTCGTCGTGAAATTGAAGATGAAATGAATCGTCGACAATCAGAGGCTGAGGCAATACGACTTAAGGCTGAAGAAGAAGCAACACGTATTAAAGCCGATGCAGAAGCGGCAAGATTTAAAGCCGAGGAAGAAGCTGCTCGTTTAACGGCTGAGGTTGAAAAGGTTCGTCTGGATGTTGAAAATGAAAATGCTGAATCTGTTGCGCAATTAGAAGCTGAAGCAGATGCGGCACGAATTGAGGCGGAAGAAGCTCGTCGAATGCGTGATGAAGCTGAAACGGCAAGGCTTGAAGCAGAACAAAATGCGGAAGAGGTGCGCAAAGAAACCGAGTCTGCACGTGAGCAGGCTGTTGTTGATGCACAAAAGATTATTGATAGCGCAGAAGAAACTCGCGTTAAGGTAGAAGACGAAGCAAAACAAGTAAAAGAAACCGCAGAGCAGGCGCAGCAAGAAGCCGAAGCAGAATCTGCACGTCTTGCGGAAGAAACACAATTAGCAAGACAGCAGGCAGAAAAAGATGCGTTGCGTCTGAAAGAAGAGGCCGATCAAGCACAACAGCGTTCGGATGATGTTATTAGTCGAATGAAAGCAGAGGCAGAAGAATTAAAAAGAACAGCCGGTATTGAGGCAGAAGTTGAAGCTAAAGCGGCAGAAGAAGTTAAAGAGCCAGAACCTGAGATTCAGGAAGCTGCGCCGGAAGACGTTCAAGAAGAAGCTATTGCCGAGAGTGTAGATGAAGTTGTTACTGAAGAAGTAATCGATATTGATGATTTAATTATCACTGAAATTCCATCGCTTGAAGGTGAGGACGATGATGACGAAAGTGGGTTAATTATCATTGGTGGTGATGATTCTGCTAAAGATGATGATTTTGTTGTTGTGCCATCGAGCTTTGTTCATGAAGCAGATGAGCAAGATGATATTGAGCGACTCATTAATGAAGCTGTTGATGATGTGGAATCAGTATTCGAGTCACAGTTTACTGAGCAGGTTATTCAGTCACAGTTTATTCCTGATCAAAAGCGCAATAAGAATTTATTGTTTGCAGGAATTGGTGGTGCGGTCGTCGTTGTGATTGGTATTATTATTGCTGTGTTGAGTGGTGATGATGACGTTCCTGAGGTCGTTGCGATAGCGCCGATGACAGAACAGCCAGTTATTTCTGAGCCACAGACTGCTGAGGTTGTTGTTGAGCAAGAACAGAAGCCGGCGCCAATTGCTGAAGTTAAACCTGAACCAGTAAAGAAAGTTGCGGTAGCAGTACCCCCATTTAAAGTTCGTTATGTGAAAGATCGTATGAAGATCGGTGGTCGTGGGCCTGAGATGTCAATTCTTCCTGCCGGTAGTTATGAAATGGGTAGTCCATCATCATCGGTTGAATTTACTGAGCGACCTAAACACAAAGTGACTTTGAAAAGTTTTGCAATTAGTCGCTATGAAATCACTGTTGCTGAATACAAGCGCTTTCTGCAGGCAACGGGTTTGAAGCGTAATGCTTCTGTCTCAGGTAAAAAATCGAATCAGCCCGTTGGCAGTGTTAATTGGGATGATGCGAATAAATATGCAAAATGGTTGAGCAAGCAAACGGGTAAAAAGTATCGTCTGCCAACAGAATCCGAATGGGAATATGCAGCACTCTCGCAGAAGCGGAGCCTTTATACTTGGGGTAATACCTTAACTAAGAATGAAGCCAATTGTTTTGACTGTGGCAGTCAGTGGGACAGTGTCAGCGTGGCGCCGGTTGGGTCATTTGCGAGCAATGCCTTCGGTCTGAGTGACATGATCGGTAATGTGATGGAATGGACGCAAGATTGTAAGAATAGAAATTACAAAGGTGCACGCAAAGATGGTTCGGCATGGTTGCGTGGTGATTGTAGTTTCCGTTCCGTTCGTGGTGGTGCCTTTGATACTCCCGGTGGTGACCTTTACATTAAGCGACGTAAATTCCTTCCTACGGGTAGTCGTTTAGACAGTGTTGGTATTCGCTTAGTTCGCGAGTAACAACGGTTCAATTCGTGGTAACGATACTTTCAATTTCTACTCGTGGGCAAGGTCTTTATAATATTACTCGAGAATTAAATGAGATTGTTAGTACGGTAAATATTGAAAATGGTTTATGTACCGTATTTGTACAACACACCTCAGCAAGTCTTATTATTCAAGAGAATGCAGATCCAGCGGTACAAGATGATTTGCAAAATTGGTTTAATCGATTAGTCTCAGAGAACGATCCTTTATATACCCATACAGATGAAGGGCCTGATGATATGCCTGCACATATTAAATCAGTATTAACCGCAACAAGTATTGGTATTCCCATTATGCAAGGTAGATTGGTTCTTGGTCTTTGGCAGGGCCTGTATCTGTGGGAACATCGCCGACGTGGCCATCAACGCAGTTTGGCAATACACATTCAATAATGGCCAAGGTTCTTTGTATTGGTATTGCAACATTGGATTGGGTTCAAGTCGTCGCGCAGTACCCAGCTGTTGATAGCGAAGTTCGAGCCGAACAACAATATCTTTGGCGTGGTGGTAATGCAACAAATACGTTGGTGGTATTAAGTCAGTTAGGTGAGCAGTGTAGTTGGTTTGGTACACTTGCTGATGATGCCTTTGCTGATCTTATTTGTGCCGATCTTGACCTATATAATATTAATTATTCATTTTGCCCACGCATTTCTAATTCAGCATCACCGACATCACATATCTTGCTGAGTGGCGAATCAGCTTCGCGTAATATTGTGCATTATCGAGACCTTCGAGAGCTTAATGAACATGACAGTGATGCTCTTGATTTTTCACAGTGGGATTGGATTCATTTTGAAGGTCGTAATATAAAGACAACATTGAGTTTGATGCAACATATTAAGCAGCAATACCCTCAATTGACAGTTTCACTAGAAATAGAAAAAACTCGAGACGATATTGAACAACTTTATGAATATGCTGACTGCCTATTATTTGGTCGCGGTTTTGTTGAATCGCAGGGCTACGAAACAGCAGAAATTTTTCTAAAAAGATTACAAAAAAATCTTAGTCAGTCTTGTGAGCTTATTTGTGCATGGGGCTCGCAAGGAGCAATGGCACTCTCAAAAGAAGGTGTTTATTCAGAAACGCCTGCTATAGACATTGAGGTTGTCGATACGCGTGCAGCAGGGGATGTATTTAATGCGGGTTATATTCATACGCGATTACAAGGTAGTAATGTTGTAAGTAGTGTAGAGCAGGCATGTCGTCTAGCGAGTTTAAAGTGTGGTCAACTAGGCTTGGCAAATATTGTAGAGCTTTGGAAAAAAATAGTGAGTTAGGCAACTAATTGTTCGGCAATATGTTTTAGATCAATACGGTTATCCATTATATGTTCAGCACAGGCAAGGGCGGTCATTTCATTTATGCCCATGCGTTCTAAAATAGCTTCTGGTAATTCACTCGATTCAGCATCACCATAACCATAATTGTGTAATAAGCGGTTAGCGATAAGCACTAGGTTGGCTTGATTGGCATGTTTTCGTTTGTAATCAGGATTACGTTGTTCGCGTTGTGCAATTAATAATGAAGTCGGCATTTCCCAAAATTCCATTAACCATGCAGCGATACTTTCAGGTGAGGTATCAAAACGAAGCTTAACGGCATCCCATATTGAAGAGTGATCCTGTTTATCTAATTGTTGATTCAGATCTTCATATTCTTCATGAAATAAATGCGCAAGCAATAAATAGCCAAGATTATGTAGCAGACCAGCAAGTTGAGCGGAGCCTTTTGCTGGTCGTTTGGACACAGGCATTTTCTTTGCCAAGGCTTCACTTAATGCAGAAACCAAGACGGAATTTTGGTAAATATTTTTCTGACCAAGACGACCATGCCGAGATCCTTGAAAGCTTTTGGCAGCAGAAAGACCAATTGCCATATGTAATGCAGTATCGTAACCGAAGATTTGCACAATTGCGGTTTGTATATCTTTGATATTGTCACCAAAGCCATACAATGAAGAGCGTGCTTGTTTTAATAGCTGAGTAGACAGCATGGGATCTTGTTCAATAATAGAGGCAAGTTCATTAACCCGAGCATGTTCTTTGTTAAGCAGGCGAAGCAGTTGTCGAGTCGTTTCAGGAATACTGGGTAGTGCATTTAAGGCAGTGAGTCGTTGCTCAAGAATATTTGGCAATATGATTAAATCTTGTTTTGGTTCAATTTGGTCGCTATGCCCGGGTATAGGGTAGGAAAAGTTGAACCCATGCCATGCATGATCGAGTAATTCGTGGAAATCTTCGTTGGCCATACGAACCAGTTGTATTGATTCGGTTGGGAAATAGATTTGATCCTGACCGGCTAAATTGTCATCGATGATACAGGGTAGAACTGTGGCTGGACTAAAAGGCGGCAAGTTATCTATATCACAACCTGGAAATATCAATTGTACAGCCGCTGTTTCAGCAGGCTTGAATTCTCGGCGTAATTGACGACCTAGAACGGCAATATCAAGGCAATGTGAGGCTGGTAAAATAGCTAGTAATAAACCACCATTGCCATCGGCCAATAAGACACTGCGGGCTACATTTTGTAACCTGACATGGCTCTTGTTTGCTGTATCTAATAGATTGCCGTGGCTCACTAGAGGTAAAACCTCATAATTTAAGCCACTATTGTCTAGAGCGAGGTTAATCGATGTTTGTTCACTCATCTGATTTCCATATCTCATTCAATAACTTGAAGTTATTCTAATTGAAAACATTTTGTTGTACACTTTGTATCGGGGATTCCAATTGAAACTTTAACTTTTATTGCTAAAACGGCATTAAATGACCGGTAATTTCCCGCTTATTACGTAAATAATGAAGGAAAAGCGTCACAATGTCTGAAAAAGCCTCTGGTTTACCTAAATTACTGGTGGTGGATGATGATGATGCCTTTCGTGCGTTTCTCGAAGAATTACTCTCTCGCAGTCAATATGAAGTTCTTACCGCGGCAAATGGTAAAGATGGTATTAGTCTTGCGATGCAAGAAATCCCAGATTTAATCATTCTTGATGTGATGATGCCGGATATGAGCGGTGGTATGGCGGCGCATTACCTTTCTGAGAATATTTCAACTCAATCTATTCCGATTATCTTTTTGACCAGTATCATTTCAGAAGACCAAGAAATGATAGTGGATAACCGTGAAGGTAATTACCAATTCTTAGCTAAACCTATTCGGGTTGAACACTTACTTGAAGAAATTCAGAAGTGTCTTAAGGGTAACTGCTGATTAGCTAATAATCAGAATGACAAGAAATATCAATGGGGCTTCGGCCCTTTTTTTATGCCTAGTTGTTAGTTTAGGTCTAATGATATTTGGAGCTTCATTAGGGATTTCCTAAACCATCTCTGATGGTTTTGGTCATTATGGGCTCCTTAATCAGTTTCATTGTTTCAAGGTTTACGTATAGATTCTTTTCCATCGCTGAAGGTAGAAATGCCGCTCACGCACTTCCGTGTGCTCCGCTTGCTCACAGAACCCTTCGGGTTCATTGCGAGTATCCTACCTATCTCCGATAGGTCAGGCTAATACGTGCGTTCATGCATAAAAAAACGGGAGCCGAGGCTCCCGTTCTGATAGCTCATCCTGAGCTTGATACTAATTAATAGCCTAGCTATTAATCGTTATTTTAGCGGTGACCATGCTTATTTTCGCCAAGATTTTTTGCAAGATCTTGTAGGTCATCAAAAGTACCATCTGGTGAACGTAGTGTGTCTAAGAAGGCTAATACGGCATTCTTGTCTCTAGCGTTCATACTACTAAATGCAGTAACTGCACCGTTAGCTTCACTACTTGCATCTGCACCATGTTCAACAATTGCATCTGTAATAGTCAGAGCACGACCATCATGTAGGTAAGGAGCTGTATCAGCCACACCCCAAAGACGCATAGTCGTAAACATCGCATCACCATCAAATTCTGCTAACGAAGGACCCATGTAATGACGTTTGAGATCAGCAAACAACTCGATAGTAATACCACCGTTGTCATTTTCTGCAAAGTTCATTGGAGCGCCTGTTAAGTCAACGCTTGTGTGAATATTCGCAGAAGGATTATTAGCGATTTCAGGGAAGCGTAAACCAAGGTTCTTACCATTAGTATTCATGCTTGGCACGTGACATTCAGTACAGCCGATGTCTTGCATAATCTGACGACCATGAAGTGCTGTGCTGTCAGCTTCTTTTGCAAAAGGAGTTTGTGCAGTAGCAACAAATACACTTAGGGCAGAAAGTTCACCTTGAGTGACTTCGTTATGAACGCCATCATTATCATGATCCGTTTCTGTGATTTCAATTCTTTCACCGTATGAATCGAATACAATCGCTTCATCTTCTCTTGATGTTGCTACGCCCATACCAAAGTGGAAAGACAATGCACCGATATCAAAAGTACGAGTTGATTTCTCATTACCTTTACGACCAAATGGTTGAACAACGAGGAAGTCATCATGGGCTGGGTTTAGGTTAGCAGTACCTTCGGCATTTGTTGCATCGATAACACCATCAGTACTAGTGATTGAACCGAAGCTAACGCCTTTAGCGATTAGAGGGTAAGTACCATCTTTATCTTTTGCTGCCTTAACGATAGTTTGTAGCTCGTCAGTCATTTCATTGGCAAGTAGCTCGATACCACCAGCACCAAAGATGAATGGAGGGTTAATGACACGACCATCAATGTTTGCCTGTGAAAGAGTAACGCCTGTTGTTGAGAGATTACTACGTCCTTGAAGATTCAAATCAACAAAGGTATTACCGCCGGCACCGAGTACTGTGTTGTTAACACCACCAACACCACCAATACCAAATGTCATAGGTACTGTGCGACGGCTGATGATTGAGTGACATTCCAAACAAGTTTGCGCATCAAGACCACCAATACGCTGGAATGTGCCATTACCTTGTAATGTGCCACGTTGGCCTTGTGAACCAGTTGGAGGGTTGTCATTGCCATCACCAAAACCATCGGCTTTAGTGAATGGGTTTGTGAACATGCGCATACCCGCTAAACGGAGTTCTTGGAGTGATAGTTCGTAAAGTTCATTTTGTTGAACACGATCTTTACCAGTAAAAAGCTTACCGATATCAACATTGTCATTGTCAGCGGTTGCTGCGAGTGGAACAGCCAATGCGAAGGCACAGGCGATACTTACGTTACGTAATTTCAAGGTACTTCTCCCGATATATGATTATTTTGCTAGTTAAACAAAGTCAATACAGTGCGTGATACTGCCTACACATCCCTTCCGTTGGTGACTTAGTTAAAACTAGAACGGCTTTATTATTTAAAGCTCTATTTACTTATTATTAAGTTATTTATTATTATTGTACGATTAGACTTATGTAAAACTGAGTCTAATCGTAGGGGAATGTTACAGTACTTGCGTAGAGGAATATGTGAGCTATGTCTTACATTTGATGTGTTTATTGCTATAAGTCTATAAAATATTTTTATTACCTATTTATGGCGCGATGACCAATATCGAGGCGTTTATAGAGTCCATCCCAACTAATTTTCGCCGCGAGTTTATAGGCTTGTTGTTGTGCCTCGGCAACGTCACTGCCTAGCGCTGTCGCACAAAGAACGCGACCACCTGAAGTCACTACATGGTTATTTTGAATGGTAGTACCTGCATGGAAGACCTTTTCACCTTCAATATCATCTTCTGGTAACCCACTGATAGTTAATCCTTTCTCATAATCATTAGGATAACCACCCGCAGCCAGCACGACGCCTAAGGCACAACGTGAATCCCATTCAGCCGTAACGGTATCGAGTTTGCCATCAAGAGCCGCATTTAATAGAGGCACGAGGTCAGACTTCAAGCGCAACATAATAGGTTGGGTTTCTGGATCGCCAAAACGGCAGTTATATTCGAGCACCTTGGGAATACCATCGTCACCGAGCATGATGCCTGCATATAAAAATCCTGTATAAGGCATGCCTTCGCTGGCAAGTCCTTTAACTGTAGGACGAATCACTTGTTCCATAATACGTTGTTCGATTTCAGGGGTGACAACAGGCGCGGGTGAGTAAGCGCCCATACCGCCAGTATTGGGTCCAGTATCACCGTCATCACGTGCCTTGTGATCTTGTGAGGTGGCCATTGGCAGAATATGTTCACCATCAACCATAACAATAAAGCTGGCTTCTTCACCTAAAAGACATTCTTCAATAACAACGCGAGAACCGGCTTCACCGAAGGCATTTCCGGCGAGCATATCTTTAACCGCGGCAATGGCTTCGGCGTTGTCCTGTGCAACGATGACGCCTTTGCCTGCAGCAAGGCCATCTGCCTTAATAACAATGGGGGCACCTTTACTTTCGATAAAGGCAATCGCGGGTTCGATCTCGGTAAAGACTTCGTACCAGGCAGTCGGGATGTTGTGGCGGGCAAGAAAATCTTTGGTAAAGGCTTTTGAACCTTCCAACTGCGCGGGGGCTTTGTGGGGGCCAAAGCAACGTAGTTCAGCGGCTTCAAAGCGATCTACGATACCGAGTACAAGTGGTACCTCGGGGCCGACTACGGTGAGGTCAATGCTATTGATTTGCGCGAAATTAAGTAGTCCGTCAATGTCGTCAGCAGCGATATCAATATTTTCGAGTTTGGCTTCGAGCGCCGTACCGGCATTACCGGGAGCTACATAGATAGTTTCAACCGAGTTTGATTGGGCTAATTTCCAGGCTAGTGCATGTTCGCGACCGCCGCCGCCTACAACGAGGATATTCATGGTTATATTTTTTGCTCTATTTTGGTGCCGATATCGACATTATACCCACTTTTTACCCGTGAAATATTACAAATATTTAACAATCTGATTAAAAGTAAGCGTTATAGTATTAAGTGATAATTCTAAACGATCAGCGAGTTGAAACGAAGTCATTGAGTCACATGACTTTGATAATTTGCCTGTGATCTTATTTTAGTAATAATCGTTATTAAGGGTATTGAGCATTGATAGAAACATGGATTAGGCCGAATCAACATATATCAAGTGGTTTTCAGTTTAGCTGGAAAATAATTACCTTATTGTTTTTGTTGATGGTAGGAGTTTCGGCACAAGCTGATGCTGTTAAGAATAGAAATAACAGTCGCACGCTGCTTGTAGCGGTGCCAGAGCATGTTCCTCCTCAATACAACTTGGATAATAAGGGTAAACCAATCGGTTTTGCTATTGATGTACTTACCCATGTAACGGAACATCTTGGTTTTAATGTTGAATATAAAATTCAGCCAGACTGGACTGCTACTTTCAAAGCCCTCAAGGACGGCAAGGTCGATTTGATTCCAAATCTGGGTATCTCGCAAGCACGACTTGAACATTATGACTATACGCGTTCAGTTGAGGCAGTTCCGATTCATATCTTTGTGCGTGACAGCGAAACTCAAATCACAGAAGCGAAAGATCTTGTTAATAAAAAAGTTGGTTCGGTTAAAGGCAATATTTCAATTGGACTCATTGAAAATATTCCAGGTGCAACAATTGTTGTTTATGACAGTGTAGAAAAAATGTTAATTGGTTTGTTGTCTACGGATGTGGATGCGATTATTTATCCGTTACCATGGACATTATATACCGCGCGACGCGCGGGTCTTGATAGCCGCATTAAGAAAGTCAGCCCAAGTATTTTTGAAGTAAAGCGTGCAATGGCTGTACGTAAGGGTAATAAAAAACTTTTAGACAGTCTCAATAATGAGCTTGAAAGACTTATCAGCACAGATGAATACCAGAATTTATATACAAAATGGTATGGAGAAGAGAAGCCTTACTGGAGCATTAAGAGAGTATTGTTGGTTGGGGGGAGTATTGTTGCAGCAATATTTATATTAATGTTTATTCTTCATTATAGAATAATTTTGCGTTCGAATAAGGCATATAAAGAAAGCGTGGCGTTGCAGCAGACCACAGAAACCAGATTGCATGAAGAGCAAGCACTGTTACGAGCATTGATTGATTCAGTCCCTGACTTAATATTTCTCAAAGATGAAAACAGTGTTTACCTTGGTTGCAATAAAGCCTTTGCCGATTATTTTGGCCGCGCAGAAAGTGAGTGGCTAGGTAAGAGCGATTTAGATTTTTTCCCGAAAGAAGAAGCTGAACTTTTCCAAAACAACGACAGGAAAATGTTGACATCGGGTGAGCAACTTCAAAATAAAGAATGGTTACCTGCAGCCGATGGGCGAAAATTATTATTTGAAACATTAAAGACACCGTTCTACGGGCCAAACGGAAATATTCTCGGTTTAATCGGTATAAGTCGTGATATTAGTGTGCGAAGTGATGCCGAGCTAGCATTAAAGAAAAGCGAGGAACTATATAGTCAATTGGTAAACAATAGTCCGGCAGGTGTATGGCAGCTTGATGAAAATGAGATTATCACTTTTGTTAATCAGAGTTGCGCAAATATACTTGAGTTAGATAATCCAGAAGATGCAATCGGTATGTCGATGGCTGATTTTCTTACGGAATGGAGTCAGGAAAAAGTTACTAATGATGAAAATAAATTCACATATAACTTATCAGGTCAATATGAGCTTGATATTGTAGGTAAGAAGGGTGGGCTTAAAAAAGTACTATTAGCAGGTGCACCTGTGATGTCAGCAGATTCAAAGAATCGAAGTTGGGTGAGTACGATTATTGATATAACCGGCGAGGTAGAACAACAGAAAAAATTACGCCGTAGCCAAAAGATGGATGCACTTGGTAAGTTGACAGGCGGGGTAGCACATGACTTTAACAATATGCTTAATGTCATTATCGGTTATGCAGAAATATTGTATCGAAATTTGGATGATGATTCCGCTAATGCGCATTTTGTTAAAGAAATCAAAAATGCAGGGCAGCGTGGTGCTGCATTAACACGTAAATTGCTTTCTTTTTCAGGACAAGCGAGTAGCGGTGAGTCTTTAATTAATATTAATAGCATCCTGGAAGATGATATTAATATGCTGAGTAAAACAATGACGGCAAGAATTCATGTGGCGTTGAAATTGGATGATGAATTATGGCTAACGCGGGTAGATAAGGGCGAGCTAGAAGATGTTCTTTTAAACTTAAGCATTAATGCCATGCATGCTATGTCCGGTAGTGGTCGGGTGACTTATGCTACTCTCAATGAAAGTTTAGATGCAGCAGCAGCAGATAATATTGGTTTGTCCGGCGCAGGTGATTACGTTCGATTGTCAGTTATCGATACAGGAATAGGGATGCCGCAAGAGGTTGTTAGTAAGATATTTGATCCGTTTTTTACAACCAAGGGTGATCAAGGTACTGGTTTAGGTTTAAGTCAGGTCTATGGTTTCGTAGAACGTTGTAATGGAGCGATTATAGTAGATTCGACGGTAGGAAGTGGTACAGAATTTTCATTGTATTTCCCTCGTAGTATAGAGGCGCTAGAAGCTAATGAGGAAGAGCAAGCAGCTAGTGATAATGATTCAATGCTTTCTGGAACAGAAACGGTGTTGGTGGTTGATGATGAAACAGCATTACTCGGATTAGCACAAAATGTTCTTAAGAATGCGGGTTACAAAGTTTATTGTGCAGAGGGAGCGGATAGCGCATTGTGGATTTTATCTCGTAACAAGGTTGATATCATGGTGAGTGATGTGATTATGCCAGGTACCAGTGGTGTTGAATTAGCCAGACAAGTTGAAGGTTTGTATCCAGATATGAAGATTCAATTAGTGAGCGGTTATGTCGGCTCGTATAATGATGATACTAAGAATAGTTCTTATATGAAAACCTTACTGGATAAACCTTATACAGCAGATACACTTCTAACACGCGTTCGTGAACTATTAGATAGTTAAAGAACTATCTTAGTGTCTGAAGTGACGCATACCGGTGAAGACCATGGCAATGTCATGCTCATCTGCTGCTGCAATAACTTCATCATCACGCATTGAACCACCCGGTTGAATGACGGCACGGATACCTACACTGGCAGCTTGATCCAACCCGTCACGGAATGGGAAGAAGGCATCACTGGCCATTACCGAACCTTTGACTTCAAGCTTGGCATGTTCTGCTTTAATGCCAGCAATACGGGCTGAGTTAATGCGGCTCATTTGTCCTGCACCGACACCAATCGTCATGCCATCGCGGCCATAAACAATCGCATTTGATTTAACGTATTTGGCCACCTTCCATGTAAATAATAAGTCCAACATTTCTTGTTCGGTTGGCTCGCGTTTTGTAACGACTTTAATATCATTAGCGAGAAGTAAGTCTGCACCTTGAACTAATAAGCCACCATTAACGCGCTTAAAGTCGAGACGTTGTGCTGGTTCGGCAGGCCATTGTCCACAAGTGAGTAGGCGAACATTTTTCTTGGCTTTCACAACCTCAATTGCATCAGCGCTGACGGTTGGAGCAATGATCACTTCCACGAATTGACGGTCAACAATGGCTTGTGCGGTTTGCGCATCAAGCTCACCATTAAAAGCAATAATGCCACCGAAGGCAGATTCAGGATCAGTGCTGTAAGCACGATCGTAAGCTTCCAATAAAGAACTGCCTGTAGCCACACCACAAGGGTTGGCATGTTTAACGATCACACAACTTGGTGCGTCACTAAATTGTTTTACACATTCGAGTGCGGCATCGGTATCGCCGATGTTGTTGTAAGAAAGTTCCTTACCTTGAAGTTGTGTCGCGGTACTGATGCTGGCTTCTTTACCGCCGGCTTCAACATAGAATGCCGCTGATTGATGTGGGTTTTCACCGTAGCGCATTTCTTGAGTTTTAATATATTGACTATTAAAGGTGCGAGGCAGGCCAGCCGGTTTGCCATCATCATCAATGGCACCTAAGTAGTTAGCAATCGCGCCATCGTATTGCGCGGTGTGTTCAAAGGTCTTTACGGCTAAGTCAAAACGAGTCGCATCGCTAATCGCATTGCTGTTGTTGCTCATTTCATCGAGTACACGGGAGTAATCACCGGCATCGACAACAACAGTCACTGCTGCATGATTTTTGGCAGCAGCACGCAACATGGTTGGGCCACCGATATCGATGTTTTCAATCGCCATAGGTAGATCGCAATCATCACGAGCAATGGTTGCGGCAAAGGGGTAGAGGTTCACAACAACCATGTCGATAGGTGGAATGTCATACTCTTGCATCACCGCATCATCCGTACCGCGGCGACCTAATAGGCCACCGTGAATTTTAGGGTGCAATGTCTTCACACGGCCATCCATCATTTCTGGGAAACCGGTGTAGTCAGATACTTCGGTAACCGCAATGTCGTTGTCGGCAAGCATTTTTGCCGTACCGCCGGTAGAGAGGATTTCTACATTTTGATCGGCCAAGGCACGAGCAAATTCAACAATACCAGTTTTGTCAGAAACACTGATTAGGGCGCGACGGATAGCAGACATGGATTACCTCAAATAGAGAATAGGTGCGTATAAAGTGTGACGGAATTTTTAATCGAGATCGTACTGTTTCATTTTCTTACGCAGGGTACCGCGGTTTAGGCCAAGCATAATGGCGGCGCGGCTTTGGTTACTGCGAGTGTGATCGAGAACCGCTTTTAATAGAGGTTCTTCCATCTCTTGTAAAACCATGTTGTAAAGGTTTTCTGGCTCATGGCCATCAAGATGGTGGAAATAATCAGCCATTGCAGTGGCGATACATTCGCGCAGTGTACGGTGATCTGTTTCATTACTGACTTGGAAAGTTGTTTCAGCTAATACGGCTAGGGGTGTTGTGCTCATGCGGCTAGTTCTTGTTTTTGTATAAGTTTATGAAAGAAGTCTTGAACCATAGCGAGTTGTTCGGCGCTAGATTCAACACGGGTAACGGCACGACGGAACTCAGCACCATGTGCTTGTCCCTTGCTGTACCAGGCAATATGTTTACGTGCGACACGCACGCCGGTGAACTCACCGTAAAATTCGTAAAGATTGGCAAGATGATCAAGCAGGATGTCGCGGATTTCTATTAATGACGGTTCGGCTAATTTCCCACCGGTGTCTAAGAAGTGATTAATCTCGCGGAATATCCATGGACGACCTTGTGCGGCACGGCCAATCATCACGGCATCAGCCCCCGTGTAATTAAGCACGAAGCGGGCTTTCTCCGGAGTTGTGATATCACCATTGGCAACCACGGGAATACCAATACGGCTTTTTACATCGGCAATCGTGTCGTATTCGGCATCACCTTTATAAGCATCTGCGCGGGTGCGGCCATGAATGGCGAGTGATTGAATGCCAGATTCTTCGGCAATACGTGCAATGGTTGGTGCGTTGCGGTTTTCGCGATCCCAACCGGTGCGAATTTTGAGCGTAACCGGAATTTCCACGGCTTTAACAACGGCATCAAGGATTTCGCCAACCAGCGTTTCATTTTGTAGTAGGGCAGAACCGGCCATGACGTTACATACCTTCTTGGCAGGGCAACCCATGTTGATATCAATGATTTGCGCGCCGTTATCGGCGTTGTGCTTGGCAGCCTCGGCCATCATTTCAGGTATAGAGCCGGCAATCTGTACCGAGCGTGGATCTGTTTCGCCATCGTGATTTGCGCGGCGCTTGGTTTTTTCGCTGCCCCAAAGCAGTGAATTCGAAGACACCATTTCAGACACAGCCATACCTGC
>JAGLUW010000026.1 GCA_023134145.1 Sulfuriflexus sp.
GCATCTAAGCGGGAAGCCCCCCTCGAGATGAGATCTCACTGGGACCTTGAGTCCCCTGAAGGGCCGTTGGAGACTACAACGTTGATAGGCAAGGTGTGGAAGCACAGTAATGTGTGAAGCTAACTTGTACTAATTGCCCGTGAGGCTTGACCATATAACACCCAAGTAGTTTGAAAAGGTGTTCGTTCGGTTGGAGCTAATGCAATATACCCAAAGCCTTTATCAGCTTTCCAGATTCGGAAGTTTGGGGTCAGAGTAAAATTATTTTTCTCTTAATTTAGATGAGATATTTTTACTCTGACCCCAAACATCCAAACCAGTTTGCCTGGCGGCAATAGCAATGTGGAACCACCTGATCCCATCCCGAACTCAGAAGTGAAACGCATTCGCGCCGATGGTAGTGTGGGGTCTCCCCATGTGAGAGTAGGTCACTGCCAGGCTTTAATTTTAAAAACCCCTGATTGCCTTTGGCAGTCAGGGGTTTTTTCTTTTGGCTCTCATATTTTTTTCGTTCTTACCCTAGACCTTTTCTGGATCTTTGCTATATACCTAATAGCAGATACATAGATTGATTTACCGAGGTATGAAGTATGTCCTTTTCAGCTGAACCCACTCCAGGCGAATATTATCGCGATACAGATCTTGAAGTTAATTTTGTTGTCGTCGAAATGGATGAGTATGAAGGTATCATCACCATTCGCCGAGAGGAAGAAATGGATACGGTTGCCATTACATTAGATGACTGGGATGAAATGACGATTGAGCCTGCTGACGCGCCTGCGCAGAATTTTAATATGGAAAATCAGTTTAGAGCTGATGGTGATGAGATCGTTAATGAAGTTGAACCTGATCCAGATGCGGATTTGTTTGATTTGAGTGAAGAGGAATAGTTGGGCGTAAATGCCTCGGTATCTCCCTAGTGAATCAGTGGTACTGTACTTTTTTTGCTGTCTCCTAAGCTTTGGTGGTTTGGAATTTTAGCGCTCACAGAATCCCTATCGGGCTCCTCCCTAGAATCTCTTCGAGTTTCATTAGGGATTCCCTGAACCAGCTATGCAGGTTCTGGTCATTGTGAGTTAGCCTGATGACACTGGAAGTGGAATAGGATACTCATGATGAAGTCTGAAAGACTTCTATGAGCCACTACCTATCTCCGATAGGTCAGGCTAAAAAAAAAGCCGCTGTAATCACAGCGGCCAATATTACTTCAGGGGAGAAACACGCAAACTCTACGATTAAGCTCTACTATGGTAAGAAACTTCAGTTTTCCATCCTTGAGAAGAAGTACCTGAACCGGCACCGGCACCATTTTCTGTAGTTGAAGAACCTTGTTGCAAGAACTGACTTAATTTAATTTCACGAAGGTAGTTATAAATCTGGCTACTCAAGTTGTGCCAAAGAATATCGCTGCTAACACCGTCTTCGCTAATAGCATCTTCGTTACTATCTGTCGGTACATCATCAACCGCGGCAACAATATCTGCGACACTAATGTCGTCGGCATCGCGTGCTAGTACATAACCACCACCTGGGCCACGGCGTCCGCGAACTAATTTTTGTTTACGCAGTCGAGCAAATAATTGTTCAAGATATGAGAGTGATATTTTTTGTTTCTGAGAAATATCAAACAAGGTAATTGGGCGACTAGCTTCATGTAGAGCAAGCTCCAACATTGCTGTAATTGCGTACTGTGAGCGAGAAGATAATTTCATGTGTTGCGACTCCGTTGCTTCCATCGTTCCTGTTGAAAGAGGTGAGCGGTAATTACTTAAAAAACTATAAATTTCCGTTCACAATATGGCTTTTACTATGCGAGTGAATTAGTACAATGTAAATGAGGTTTTTGTGTCAGATTGTTACAAGTAAGACTGAGTCAAAATGACTATTTCCACAATATAACTAATATTAACAGATAGTTACCAGTATTTTTTTGTGAGCATCCTTGAATAGGGACACAATTGTTAACGATTTCTCAGCGTTTTAATCGAGTTTAAATATTTTTAGCCGCAGGCTAAGGACCATGTCTGAGTAATAAGCTTATTTTTTTTGTGATATTGTCTAGCTTAGTTATTTGTTTTAAATTTGCATGGTTCACTTATAAGTATTCTCAAACAATGTTCAGTTAGGAATAGTATTAGATATGCAGAAGAAAGCCGCTTTAATAGATACCCTCTTGCCTTTCATGGCGTGGTTACCAGAGTTAACAAATAAGACAACACTACGAGCAGATCTTATTGCCGGTATTACGGTTGCACTGGTGTTAATTCCTCAATCGATGGCTTATGCGGCATTAGCCGGCTTACCTCCTTACTATGGTTTATATGCAGCATTCTTACCTCCGATCGTTGCCGCATTATTTGGCTCATCACGCCAGTTAGCAACCGGACCTGTTGCGGTTGTTTCATTATTAACGGCTTCGGCGCTTGAACCACTGGCAACAGCCGGTAGTGAAAGTTATATCGTTTATGCAATTTTGCTGGCCTTGATGGTTGGCATATTTCAATTGAGCTTGGGGTTATTAAGGTTAGGTGTTTTAGTTAATTTCTTATCGCACCCTGTGGTGATGGGTTTTACCAATGCTGCTGCAATTATTATTGCGACGTCACAGTTGCCCAAAATATTTGGCATTGTGGTCGAAAAAGAAGCGCATCATTATGAAACAGTGTGGAATACCTTGGTGATCGCAACCACTGATACGCACATGTTGTCGCTGGTTTTTGCGATTCTTGCTTTCAGCATTATGGCGTTGTTGAAGAAGTATTATCCTAAATTACCAGGCGTATTATTTGCTGTTGTTATTACAACAGTGCTCGCGTCGGTAATGGATTATGAAAAGACCATGACGATTTCAATGTCACAGGTTGATGATAAAGCGATTGCGACAAAGTTGTCGGCTTACCAAAATAGCCAAGTAATTATTGCTGAACTAAAGACGGGGCTCATTGAATCTCAAGCTGATTCTAATAAATATGCTGAAATTGAAAAAGGGTTAGATGAGGCGATTCGTCGCAGCCGTGGATCTTTTAAAGCATTACAGAAAGAGAAGTATGCATGGCTTGAGGGTAAGCAATTGGCTATTGAGTCTAGTATTACAGAGTCTCAAGTAACCGATGGTAATCGCTGGCAGTTTAATGGCTTTACAGAAGATGGTGATGTCATGTTGCGCGCCGGTGGCAGGATCGTGGGTGATATCCCTAAAGGACTTCCTTCCATACGTTTTCCTGAATTAGATTTTTCACTTATTTCGCAATTATTTTTTGCTGCCATCACCATTGGCTTGATTGGCTTTATGGAAGCCATCGCGATTGCTAAAGCAATGGCAACACGCACTCGTCAACGTCTCGATACAAACCAAGAATTGGTTGGGCAAGGTATCTCAAATATTGTTGGTAGCTTATTTCAAAGCTATCCAACATCGGGTTCATTTTCGCGTAGCGCGGTGAATATTGGCGCAGGAGCGATAACAGGATTTTCTTCGGTGGTGACCGGTTTGGTTGTACTGATTACCTTATTGTTCTTTACCGAACTTCTTTATAATTTGCCACAGGCAACGCTTGCCGCGGTGATTATGATGGCCGTGATTGGTTTGGTTAACGTTAAGCATTTTATACATACGTGGAAGGTTTATCGTAGCGATGGAATTATCGCGATGATTACTTTCTTTCTCACGCTGATTTTTGCACCGCACCTTGAAAATGCAATTATCATCGGCGTTATTCTTTCCTTGGGAATGTTCCTGTACCGCTCAATGAAACCACGTGTTGCGGCATTGTCGCGTTTCAAGGACGGTACTTTGCGTGATGCTGATTTGCACCAGATGGATACATGTGAATACGTTTCGGTGATTCGCTTTGATGGCCCGTTGTATTTTGCCAATACCAGTTATTTTGAAGATATGATTATTGAGCGTTCGGCGAATAAATCGAAGCTGAAATATATTGTGGTTGATGGACAAGGAGTTAATTCAATTGATGCGACCGGGGAAGAAATGCTTGTCTCGTTAACTCGGCGTCTTGAAAAGACCGGTGTCATTATGATCTTTGCCAATTTTAAACGACAGGTCATGCTGGTGTTGCATAATAGTGGTTTCATGGAACAATTTGGTGGTGAACGCTTTTTTGCCACTGCCGATCAAGCCCTTGATGCGATATGGGAAGAACTTGGCGACTCACATGACATCGTTGAGTGTCCACTGACTATGGCTTGCGTGGTTGAAGGTAGCGGTGAAAATTAATACATGGCTAATTCTAGCCGATAACCTAAGTGCTTGAGCTAATTCGCCCTTATATCTAGTAAGGGATTATATTTACTTAGCCTAAGCCACTAGTATTCACAGGGGATTACCTGTCATAACTAATTGAATTTAATCTATATTCTTAAGCTTTAGAATATAATGGTTTTCTTATATACTTATCGAAATCATTAATTTCTGTTTAGTTGTTGGCTCGTATAATCTACGAGCCTTATTTCGTAGGATTAGGTGAAGCATGTCTGCAACAGCTCCTGATATTTCAGCTGAAAATAACGAACGTATCGAAGTCAAAAACACCACCTGCTACATGTGTGCATGTCGCTGTGGTATCCGCGTTACATTGCGCGAAGGTGAAGTTCGTTACATTCAGGGTAATCCCGATCACCCTCTTAATAAGGGTGTGATTTGTGCCAAGGGTGCCTCGGGCATCATGAAGCAATATTCTCCTGCGCGACTGACTAAACCGTTAAAGCGTAAAGAAGGCAGCGAGCGTGGTGCCGGTGAATTTGAAGTCATCTCTTGGGATGAAGCCTTCGACACCATGGAACAACGTCTAAGTAAAATCCGCAAAACCGATCCTAAGAAATTTGCTCTATTTACTGGTCGCGATCAGATGCAAGCCTTAACGGGCTTGTTTGCCAAACAATTTGGTACGCCCAACTATGCTGCGCATGGTGGTTTCTGTTCGGTGAACATGGCCGCAGGTATGATCTACACCATTGGTGGTTCATTCTGGGAGTTCGGTGGTCCTGATTTAGATCGTTCTAAATTATTTATCATGATCGGCACAGCCGAAGATCATCATTCTAATCCCATGAAGATTGCGCTTTCTAAGTTCAAGCGCAATGGCGGTAAGTTTATTTCTATTAACCCTGTGCGTACAGGTTACTCAGCGATTGCTGATGAATGGGTACCGATCAAACCGGGTACCGATGGCGCGTTAATATTGGCACTGATTAACGAGATAATTAAACAGGGTTTATTTGATCGTGAATTCCTCGTTCGCTATTCCAATAGTGCGCAGCTGGTTAACATGGATGAGAACAGTACTGAATACGGTATGTTTATCCGCGCGGAAGTTGGCGAAGAAGAAGCCTGTTTCGATCCACAGAATAAACTTTGGTGGGACATTGAAACCAACAAAGCCGTTGTTACTCACACCGATGATGTTGAACCTCGTTTACTCGGTGAGTTTGCATTAGATGACGGCACGCCAGTTAAACCGGCTTTCCAATTATTAGTTGATCAAGTTAAAGAATATTCGCCAGAATGGGCCGAAGGTATTACGGGCATTTCTGCAGATACAATTCGTCGTCTAGCCTATGAAATGGGCGTGACTGCACGTGATCAAAAAATTGAATTACCAATCGCTTGGACCGATGTTTGGGGCAAGGATCATGAAACAGTCACCGGTAATCCGGTTGCCTTCCATGCCATGCGTGGACTAGCGGCACACTCAAATGGTTTCCATTCGATTCGCGCACTGTCTATTTTAATGAGTATGCTCGGGACTATAGATACGCCTGGAGGATTTCGTCACAAGGCGCCATTCCCGCGCCCAATTCCGCCGTGTGCAAAAACACCTAAGGGCCCTGAAGGTGTTAAACCTGAAACGCCATTGGCTGGTATGCCACTAGGTTGGCCAGCCGATCCAGATGACCTGTTTGTTGATGATGATGGCAAGCCAGTTCGTATTGATAAAGCCTTCTCGTGGGAGCATCCTTTATCTGTTCACGGCATGATGCATAACGTGATCACCAATGCATGGCGCGGCGATCCATACCCAATTGATACGCTGCTGATCTTCATGGCGAACATGGCGTGGAACTCGTCAATGAATACCACTGAAGTGCGCAAGATGCTCAACGATAAGAATGATGATGGTAAATACAAGATTCCGTTTATAATTGTTTGTGATGCATTCCAATCTGAAATGACAGCTTATGCGGATTTAGTTCTGCCAGATACAACCTATCTTGAACGTCACGATGTTATGTCGATGTTGGATCGCCCAATTTCAGAATTTGATGGTCCAGTGGATTCAGTACGTATCCCTGTTGTGCCACCGAAGGGTGAATGTAAACCGTTCCAGGAAGTACTCATTGAAATGGGTGCACGTTTGAAACTACCTGCTTTTGTTAAAGAAGACGGTGAGAAGAAATATCGTAACTATCCTGATTTTGTTACCAACTACGAAACCGAACCCGGTTCTGGTATTGGTTTCCTTGCCGGTTGGCGTGGTAAAGGTGGCGAGAAGTTCATGAAAGGTGAGCCGAATCCGAATCAGTGGCAGATGTATGAAAAGAACAACTGTGTTTATCATTACGAGATGCCGAAGTCTTACCAGTACATGCGTAACTGGAATAAAGGTTACCTGCAGTGGGCCAAGGAGCACCGTCTAACGCGTTACGATGAACCGATCCTGATTCATATTTACTCAGAAGTGTTGCAGCAATTCCGTCTTGCCGCGCAAGGTAAGACCCAAGGTAAGCAGCCGCCTGATCATTTGCGTAAACGTGTTGAAACTTATTTCACGCCATTGCCATATTATTTTGAACCACTGGAATCTTCGCTTTCAGATAAGCAGAAGTATCCATTGAATGCCCTGACACAACGTCCAATGGCGATGTATCACTCATGGGATTCACAAAATGCTTGGTTGCGTCAGATCCATACCTATAACCATGTTTACATGAGTCCCGAACTCGGCCGACAAGGTGAGTTCAACGACGGTGATTGGGTCTGGGTTGAATCTCAGTGGGGCAAGGTTAAAGGTATGTGCCGTTTCTCTGAATCTGTAGAACCGGGCACAGTCTGGACTTGGAATGCGATTGGTAAAGCAGCGGGTGCTTGGAACCTAGCGCCTAATGCCAATGAAGCAAAACAAGGTTTCTTGTTGAACCACATTATTTCCGAAGAGTTACCTCCTAATGAAGATGGTGAACATATTTCAAATTCTGATCCTGTAACGGGTCAGGCCGGTTGGTACGATGTTCGGGTTCGCGTTTATAAGGCAGAAGGCGGCGAGAAGCAGGAAACCTTCCCTCAGTTTGAAACTTATAACCCGGTACCGGGGCAAGAAAAACGTAAATCATGGCTAAGTTACTTTGCCGGTAAGGGGAAAAAGTCATGACACAGTTAGCACTCGTTATCGATTTGAATGTTTGCGTTGGCTGTCACGCCTGTGTAACCAGTTGTAAAGAGTGGAATACCTCGGGACCAGCTGGCTTCATGTCGGATGATAATCCCTATGATGCTGATCCAACCGGTACCTTCTTTAATCGCGTACAAACTTACGAAGTAGGTGAGTACCCGAAAACAGAAACGGTGCATTTCCCTAAGTCTTGCCTACATTGCGAAGATCCTCCGTGTGTACCTGTGTGCCCAACGGGTGCGAGTTACAAACGTGAAGAAGACGGCATTGTCTTGGTTGATTACGACAAATGTATTGGTTGTAAATATTGTTCATGGGCTTGCCCGTACGGTGCGCGTGAAATTGATGAACACCAAAAGGTCATGAAGAAGTGCACCTTGTGTGTGGATCGTATTTACGATGAAACCTTGCCAGAAGCAGAGCGTAAACCGGCTTGTGTTTTAGCGTGTCCAACCAGTGCGCGATTATTTGGTGATGTACATGATCCAGATTCAGTGGTTTCAATGGCCATTAAAGAAGAGGCGGGCTTCCAGCTTATGCCTGAATGGGGTACTAAACCATCAAATCATTATCTGCCACGTCGCAAGATGAAGATCCGTATTCATGAAGATGAATTGGTTCGTGCAGATAACCCTCTCAAGAAAGAAGGCGAGCGTCCTAAGGTTGAAGACGACGGTCATACTCTTGATGATGTTACGAGTTGGTAAGGAGTTAGACAATGAATCCCGCTTTTTCAGTTATATTTTTAACGACATTAATCGGCGTAGGCCAAGGCTTGTTTTTGGCACTCTACACGGGTGAAAGTTACGCCATTGTTAATGTCTTGCCATCACAGTCACAAGATTTTTATGTTTGGGGCAGTGTTATCTCAGTTGCCTTTTTGATAGTTGGGTTGGTTGCATCGATCTTTCACTTAGGCCATCCAGAACGTGCATGGCGTTCAGCGGCAATGTGGCGCACTTCTTGGTTGTCACGTGAAGTGATCGTGTTGCCAACCGTGATCGGTGCAATAACGGTTTACGGTCTAGTTCATTATATGGGCTGGGATCTAACAACCTTCGGTATTAAAACCGGTGTGGACGGTGATCTTACTTTGATACTTGGGCTTGGCGGTGTATTAGTTACCTTCTTGTTATACCTTTGTACCGGCATGATTTACGCCTGTATTAAATTCTTGCAAGAATGGGCAACACCCCTGACGGTAATTAATTACACCTTACTAGGTGGTGCATCAGGCTTTACTTTTGCCGCTGTATTTTCAGCCTATATGGCACCGAGCTTAGTTAATTTTTATGCTGGTTGGGCGATTATTATTACGCTCTCTGCCTTGGTAACACGCGTTGCATCATTAATGCGTAATGCCAAGATTCGTCATAAGTCTTCATTAAAAACGGCCATTGGCGTGCGTGATGATCGTATTAAACAAACTGCGATGGGTTTTATGGGTGGCTCATTTAATACACGTGAATATTTCCATGGTATGTCGATATTATTTATGAAGTCGATTAAATGGATTTTCTTGGTATTGGTGTTTTTAGTGCCAGTAATTTTATTGAGTTTTGCGATTAGTCAAGGAAGTACCAATTTATTGATTGCGGCATTTGTGAGTCAGTATATTGGTTTGATTGCCGAACGCTGGTTCTTCTTTGCACAGGCAAACCATCCGCAAAATCTGTACTACCAAACAGTTGGTTAATTAAAAGCGGAAAACTTATTTAAGCTAAAATATCGACAGGATTAGATTCCCGTTCTGAATTGTCTGTTTCATTTTGAGCGGGACTGGTATTGGCGTTATTCACTGCAGCATTATTGTTTATTTCATTTTGGCTTTGGTTCTGATTTTGGTTCTGACTTTGATTGGTACTATTCGGTTTTTCAGTTTGTGTTTCATTTGTACTTGTAGCGATATCGCTAAATTCATTTACGGCTGCTTGGCCGCGTTCTGCTTTTACTCGTTGTTCTATTATTTCAGCCTGTGCTTTTTGCTCGGTAGCAGCAGCATTGGCCGCGACGCTACGATCTTGTGCTGAAGGACTAGCCGGTGCTAAAGCTGCGCGACGAATTTGTTGAGCACGTTGAAGGGTCTTCTCAGGATCGTTAGCGACGGTGGCGCTATTAATACCGACTTCACCACCAATCGCATAGCGTTGTCCATCCGGCCCTTGTTGATAAGTGAAACTGGCACCACCGGAGGCTAAATTTCCTGCGGCAGAAAGGTGTGCCTGTTCGTGCGCACGTACTTCACGATCTCGAGCTTTGAGTTGGTCGAGCACACGTTGTTCGGCAGGATCGAGATCCGCTAAATTATTGGGTTTCTGGCTGCTTTGCTCGCGCGCTTGATCAGAACTTGGATTTTCAACTTTCTCACTTGTATTGACGACACGCGGAACCGTGGGTTTATCCTGTGTATCTTCAGAAGCAGGATTAATAGTTGTGGCTGTCGGTGCGGGTGGTGCAGGGGGTGTTAGGCGCGGAGCACTGATAGATACGGGAGCGAATGCCATATAGTTCACCTTATTCTCGATAACTTGCTAGGTTAACGGCCGTTTGGACGAAAAATGAAGGTTAATCGAGGGGATCACATAAATCGCCTATATCGATAAAGCTGACAACATATCGCAGCAGAGAGGGATCTCGCAGAATACGTCGATGCCCCAAGCCTTCGGTTAAGACGAATTCAGGGTTTGGCCAACATTCGCTGAGTTGTTCACTCTCCTGCCAATCCACCCAGCTATCATCTTTGTCGTGAATGATCAGCGAGCGTTCCACACCGCTATCGAGCGGATAGCTATCAGCAAATCGTTGCCAAAGTTCCGAGCCAATACGTTTCTCTAAGCGTTGTCTTAAATATTGCTCCGTGGCTTCGGGGATCAACATGGCTTGGCAATATCGTTCGATTAAATTGCTTAGTCCACCGGGGGAGCTAAGGGCGATTAGATTCTGTACCGCCATGCCACTGCTAATGGCTGCACTAACACCGGCAACGCCAAAGGAGTGTCCAATGACAGAATGAAAAGCCCCGTGCTTCTTTGCTAGCGCTTGAATCACATCGCTTATCTGCGCAAGGTGAGTTCGCGTGCCGTCGCTCTGGCCATGCCCTGGGGCATCAAAGGTGATGACTCGGTAGCCAGCACTGAGTAGCGGATCGACAAATCTGCCCAGTTGCATGCCACGTCCATTCCAGCCGTGTACAAGTAATACGGTGGGTCCTTTGCCCCATTCCCACGCTTTAATCTTAATGCCGTTAACCGTAAGTGGGCACTCGCTTGCACGAAGTTGTAGGCGCAATTCACGGGCAGGAGGGTCGAAGCGATGTGTCTGAGACCAAAGCCGTAATGCCCACCAACTCATCAGCCGAGGCAGGCGCGTACCGAGCAAGCGAAATCCATAACGATTTATCATCATGGCTAAGGGATGGTTATTGCGTAAGCTCGATGATTTTTTTGAGGTGTTCGTGCTCATAAAGTCCGTTTGTAGGAATGTAGTGCTTAAACCACCAAGATACTAACCGAGCTCCCTGCTAGCAAGTGGCTCGGCAGTTTTTCTTCCGCTTCCGAGCTTATGTTGTTTAATTTATAGGCATAGCCACGGCACTTTAATGGTGCAATATTAAGAGCTTTTTGGCTTCATCAGAAAAGGCTTATGCACAGGCCGTGGAACAATCATCACTTTTTACGGAGAATTCGCGTAAAAAATGCTTTATACGCTATAAAAACCGTGAAACACCTTGATTTATATAGCAAAAACAGATTGTATGAAAAACGAACAGTTTAACAGAAATGCAATATATGATGTTAAAAATGCTTTTTAAATTAACTTAATCCACAGACTTATCCACAGAATTTGTGGATAACATGGAAACTTGAAAAGGACACAATGCCTTAGGTGATTTAAGTTAGAAATTAAATTAATTATGGCCGCTAAACAATCTAAGCCGTGCGGTTAGGAATGGTGATGGAAACCAGCAAGCCGCCGTCAGAGCGGGAACTGAGAGTCAGTCTGCCAGCGTAGGCATTAATGATTTCTTGTACCACGGCGAGACCAATTCCTTGGCCGGTAATGGCTTCATCGGCACGGCCGCCGCGTTGCAGAATGTGTTCAAGTTGCTCGGTGGGGATGCCCTGTCCGTCATCATGAAGTCTTATATTGAGTGCGTCGCCGATTTGTTCGGCATCGATGCTGATTACCTGTTGCCCCCATTTGCAGGCATTGTCGAGCAGATTACCAAACAGCTCGGTGAGATCGCCCTTATCCGCGCGAATCAGTAAATCCGTATCAACAGATACATTAAATTGAAGCTGCTTATCTCGATAAACCTTTTGTAAGGCATTCACCAAGCTATCAATAATAGGAAGTAATGAAATCGGCGCATTCAGCCCAGAGCGTCCGGCGGTGGCAGCGCGCTGCAATTGATAATCGATACTTTGTTGAATGCGGCTCACTTGTTCGCGAATAGTATTAGGGTCATCAATCGCACCCTGTAGCACCGCAAGAGGGGTTTTAAGGCTATGCGCCAAATCATCCAGCGCATGACGGTAACGTTGTTGTTGTGCGCGTTCATGGCTAAGTAGGGTATTCAGATTATCCGTGAGGCCGCGTAGTTCAGCAGGGTAGTCGGCACGCAGTTGTTCTTGCTGGCCTTGTTCAATATGCATGAGTTCATCGGCCACGGTACGCAGTGGTCGCAGCCCCCAACGCAGGACCAATAACTGAGCGAGTAATAAGAGCACCGCCATGCCACCGAGCCAACCCCAAAGCGTTTTTCGGTATTGGTTTATTTGCGCGGTAAAACTGGTGGTGTCTTCAATCAGCGAGAAGGTCAGCAAGATACTTTCCGTTGCTGTTTGCCATTCGATACCGTAGCCAAGCACAAAACTATTGTCTGTTGCTAATAGTTCAAAGCGTTCTTCGCCAGGTTTTAGCTCGGAGATAAAGCTTGGCTTTGTAGAAATAAGCGATTGAGATTGCCAAACAGATTTCTTCTCGCGATAAACACTGGCATAAAGGCCACTGTCTGGTTGGTTGAGTCGTGTCAGTGCAGACTCAAGTGGTAAGTTGATCTTGCCCGTCTCACTTACATCGGTTTCACCAATAAGAAGATAGAGCTGGCCGCGTAGACGTTCTTGAATAGCCGTGCGAGCTGAATCTTCAAAGGCGCGATCTAAGGTCCAGCCAGTTAAAACCAAAAACACACTGAGTACCAAGCCAGCACCAATTACTGTCCGTGTGTTGATCGACAGCTTCATTAGGTGCTTTGGCCACTTCCGCTAAGCGTAAACCGGTAACCGCGACCACGCATGGTTTCAATAGGTTGTAGCTTGGTATCTGGGTCGAGCTTTTTGCGTAGCCGCCCAACCATAACTTCGATCACATTACTGTCGCGATCATCATCGTGGGGATACAAATAGTCGGCTAATGCTGACTTTGAAATAATCTCACCCGCATGGCGAATAAGGTGTTCGAGTAAACGATATTCAAAGGTGGTTAGTTCTACATTGCTGTCGTTGAGGCTAACTTGCTGCTTAGAAAAATCGATATTAATAGGCCCACAGCATAATTGGTCAGCAGTCGCGGTTGAGCTACTTCGGCGCAGTAATGCCCGCAAGCGTGCTATCAACTCCTCAAAATGAAACGGTTTGGTTAGGTAATCATCGGCACCGGCTTCAAGACCTGCAACCTTGTCTTGCCAGCTACCACGTGCGGTTAGCACCAAGATGGGCAGCGTGTTGCCTTCTTCGCGAAGCGTGCGAATAACATCACTGCCGGAAAGTTTCGGTAGACCTAGGTCGACAATAGCGGCATCGATAGGATATTCACGTGCGTTAAATAGACCGTCTTCACCATCACTGCAGCAGTCAACCATATAACCTTCGGCTTCAAGCTGTGAGCGTAGTTGCTCAAGGATGGTTTCTTCATCTTCTATAACAAGTACGCGCATAAATTAGCCTAACGAATACGTCCGGTGTTGGCGTTAACGTTAATAACGCGTACTACACCTCGACCAGTAAGGATCTTGATGCGATAAAAGGTTTTGTTTTTACGCTGAATAGTTTCAATAGCCAAGATACGGCCACCGAGTTCTTTGCGCACACGTTCAGCCGCTTCGTTTGGAGAAACGGTATTGTTTTTCGCAAGCAGCCCACCGTGCCAGTGTGAACGGTCAGCATGGCTTAGCGTTATTGGCAGGACAAATAACAGCAAGCAAAGTAACGATGTTTTGAGAAGTTTCATAGTTCTAGCATACACGTCTGAAACCACTCGAACCATTCTCTACACTTTCTATAAGCAGCATGAGATGAGGATGGCGAGTGGTTATCATGACAGCTGACATTAAAATCGAAAGATGAGGTCGATGCCACTGCGGTGACCATAGTGACGGTAATCAGCACGACGGCTGTGACGATGATGGCTACGTCCATAATGTGAATCGTGATGGCGACGTTGGTGTCGACGGTGGCGTCTTTCTTCACGGTGTGAATTACGATAGCCATCACGGTAACCGTGTTTGTAATTGTGACGTTCATAGGCATTGCCACAGCGGTCACTTGCCTGTGCGGTGTTGGAAATAAATACCGGTGCTGCAATGGTGGCTGCAAGAACCAAGCTAGATAAGATATTGCGAATTTTCATGGTGTGCTCCTTAAAATAGTTATTTTCATGATTCTGATCAGGTTTCCCTTGACCGTATGAGCAGATTACAGAGGAGCGGCTGAACCAAAGCTGAACAAATATTAAAAAAATAATTCATTATTATTCAATGAGTTGTGAAAATGTGGCGTTTTAGAAGGATTTTTATGGCTAGGCTAAAAGGACTTTGCTTGTGGTACGGGCCACGAACAGGCAAAATGCGCGCTAATTTTCACGATCATATAAGGTAAGGAGCCATCCATGAAACTGATTCTTTTAGGCGCACCAGGCGCAGGTAAAGGTACCGTTGCAAAAATGCTGACCGAACTTGACGGTTCAGTACAAATCTCAACAGGTGATATTCTTCGCGGCGCTGTTAAAGCGGGCACAGACTTAGGTAAAGAAGCTAAGGGTTACATGGACGCGGGCGACTTGGTTCCAGATGCATTAATCATGGGCATCATGGGCGAACGTTTGTTAGAAAAAGATTGTGAGAAAGGTTTCCTACTTGACGGTTTCCCACGCACAATTCCACAAGCTGAAGAATTGAAAGTGTTACTCGAAAAAATTGGTGTCACACTTGATATGGCAGTAAGTCTTGATGTACCACGCGATGTGATTTTAGATCGTTTGACTACACGTCGTACTTGTGAAAATTCTGATTGCCAAGCTATCTACAACACTAAGAGCAACCCAACTAAGGTTGAAGGTATTTGTGATAAGTGTGGTAGCAAAACTATCCAACGTGATGACGAAACTGAAGAAGCTATCAGCAACCGTCTTGAAACTTACCAAGAAAAAACTGCTCCACTGGTTGGTTTCTACGAAGGCGAAGGTATGTTGCTTTCAGTTAATGCAACATCAAGTGATGCTGTTGTTAAAGCGATTCAAGACGGCCTAGCTAAATAGTCTGACGTTTTCGTTTTAAAAGAGCGGGGTATGGTGAAAACCATGCCCCGTTTTTGTTTGCCCGTCATTGTGAGCAGAGCGTGGCAATCTATATTTTTGAATTTGGCACAGTCCAATCATTTATATCGTTTTATGCTTAGTGGGTTGTTATTGATCGAAAAGTGTCTTTTATGCAATAAGAGAATTATATCTAATCACATTAAATAGTTTTGATCAGCAGAACGATTTGTTAAAACGTTTTTTTCAGTATTCTTAAGCGTATTTGTTTTTCGATTTCAATGATGGAAAACATTATTATACCGACAGCGATAATTAATAAGCCATCTAGTAAACCAATTGCTTCTGTTTTAAATATACTTTGAAACCATGGAATATAAGTAATGGTGAACTGACCGATGGTAACAGCAATGACCGAGATCCATATAGCACGGGTTCCACATATTGCTTTCCAGGTTAATGCCGACCCATACATATTGCGGATAAAGAAAAGATGAAATATTTCTAGTACAACCAGTGTATTCATGGTTATGGTACGGGCCAAATTTTCTGAGTAACCCTGTGAAATAGCATATTCATAAATACTAAATACACCTGCGAGAAACAGGCCTGCTACAAGAACAATATGCCACATAAGACCGCCACTTAGCAGAGCGTCTCTACGAGACCTGGGCGGTCGTTGCATGGTGTTTTCTTCTGTTGGTTCGAAGGCCAGTGCGATACCAAGCGTTACAGCGGTTATCATATTGACCCATAAGATTTGGATCGGCGTGATTGGCAGACTTAATCCGAGCATCAAAGCGAGGATAATAGTCATTGCCTCACCGGCATTAGTTGGTAAGGTCCAACTGATAACCTTTTTTATATTGTCATATACTGTCCGACCTTCACGTACCGCGGCGACAATGGAGGAAAAATTGTCGTCGGCTAATACAATTTCAGCTGCTTCTTTTGCTGCTTCGCTGCCACTTCTGCCCATCGCAATCCCGACATCGGCGCGTTTAAGCGCAGGGGTATCATTAACGCCATCACCGGTCATTGCTACGGTCATTTCGTTTGCTTGTAATGCCATGACCAGACGCAGTTTATGTTCCGGACTCGTGCGTGCAAAAATCCCTGTTTGGGATACGATGGATTTGAGTTCGGTATCGTCTAGTTTATCCAGATCAGTGCCGGTCAATATATTGTTAGTATTCTGCAAGCCTAATTGTTTGCCAATCGCAACGGCGGTGATGGCATGATCGCCGGTGATCATTTTTACATCAATGCCGGCACGGTGACACTTACTTATTGCTTCAATTGCTTCGTGTCGTGGTGGGTCGATGAAACCAGCCAGCCCCAGAAATATTAGTGAATCTTTTATATCAATCTGTTCAAGCACAGTATGTTCAGGATTCACTTGCGTAGTAGCGAAGGCAAGGACGCGCTGGCCTTTAGCTGCAATGGCATTGGCTTGTTCGTTCCAGTAATCGCTATCCAGCGGTTTTGTTTCATGACTACCTGTACGTTGTTCCTGGCACATGCCAAGTAGCGTCTCAGGCGCGCCCTTTATAAAAATGCATGCATGATTTTCATGGTCATGGTTAAGCGTCGCCATGTACTTATGCAAAGTATCAAAAGGGATGAGATCAGTGCGTGGCCATTGAATACGTGTCTCGGCACCATCTATGCCTGTTTTGCTGGAAAAAGCTAACAGGGCTATCTCCATCGGATCACCATGGCCATCCCATTCATTTTCTTTTCTAACTAGTTCCGAATCATTACAAAGGGCAGCAGCTCGTCCCAATTCATGCAATATTGGATATTCTTCCACGCTGACCCTGTGTTTGTTAATTGTTATATCGCCTGAGGGTTCATAACCATTCCCGTGGATAGTAAAGCGTTCAAGGCTTGTGACAATCGTTTTAACGTTCATTTTATTTTGTGTGAGAGTGCCGGTCTTATCGGAACAGATCACTGAGACTGATCCGAGTGTTTCAATAGCCGGTAATAGTCGAACGATAGCATTACGTTGCGCCATCGCCTGTACACCCACCGCTAATGTGATGGTCAGTACCGCTGGCAACCCTTCAGGAATGGCCGCGACCGAAATGCCAACGACAGCCAGAAATAAATTATTAAAATCATGATGCAGGACAAAATAACCAAAGATCAAGATTATTGCCGAAATGCCAAGCACAACGAAAGTAAGCCATTTGGCAAAAACAGCCATCTGCGCCACCAATGGCGTAGTCAATGTCTGCACTTCCGAGAGTAAACCGCTTATGCGTCCAATTTCTGTTTGTGAACCGGTGGCAACCACCACGCCCATACCCTGTCCGGTGGTGGCAGTGGTGCCGCTATAACCGATACAGAAACGATCGCCAAGTGGTGCGTCAGTTGCGACCGGTTGGGAATGTTTGTCAACGGCCACAGACTCACCGGTAAGTATTGATTCCTGGATCTGTAAACGATGGGTTTTTAATAAACGTAAATCGGCTGGCAGCTTGTCGCCTGCTTCGAGTAAAACAATATCGCCGGGTACCAGTTGTTCACCTTTTACCGTTTGACGTTTACCATCACGAATGACAGAGGCGCGCAATGCAAGCATGTGCCGGATAGCACTCATTGCTTTTTCTGCCTTACCTTCCTGCAAAAAACCAATAACGGCATTGATAATGACTACAGCAATGATTACAAATGTATCAACCACATGACCAAGCAGTGCTGTAATAACAGCTGCACCGAGAAGGACATATATAAGGATATTATGTAAGTGACTGAAAAATCGTATCAGCGCATTGCGGGGTATGGGTTCTGGTAGTTTATTAGGGCCAAAGGTAGATAGTCTTTGGCTAGCCTCGGCCTCACTTAAACCTAAGCGCGTGGTTTCCAATTCAGACAATGTCTGATCAGAAGTTTTGCTATGCGAGTTATGAATCTTTTTCATAGGTTCATTATTAAATTAAGTCTATGGTATTTTAACTATAAGTAAATATCCTAAATATAATTTTTAATTCGGATATTGAGCCCTCTTATGAATTTCACTTATTGATCATAAGCATATTATTTTTTACTGAGATGTTTTATATAAACAACAGGTGCATTTTGTTGTTGTTTAAGACCATACCATACGACTTATTTCTTTTTCTTAAAATTCTTCTTCCTTGTGGCTTTCTTCTCAGCTTTTTCTTTTATGATTTTTTCAACTTCGATCATTTCTTTTTCAATCATCTCAGGTGTTTCAAGACTGATGCGTCCCAGCGTGCCGTTACGAAATTCGTTGACTACAATGGTGCAGATCTTAACGAGGTCAACGCGACCACCTGCACCGAGACAACCACGGTTGGCGCCAATGTGTTCAAGAAAATGCAATGGTTCTGAAGGTAGGTTGGTAATGTCGTAGCGTTGTTTGAGTAGGCTGGGGTAGGCTTCGAGTAGGTGCTCAACAAGGTAGAAGCCAATGTCGTCATAATCGAGTGCGGTGTCTTTAATAGAGCCGATGCAGCCAAGACGGTAGCCGCTGTTTTCATTTTCAATCTTTGGCCAAAGTATGCCCGGAGTGTCGTGCAGCACAATGCCGTTACCTAGATCGATGCGTTGTTGGTTTTTGGTGACCGCGGGTTCGTTACCTGTCTTGGCGATCATTCTTCCGGCCAAGGCATTAATGAGGGTGGATTTCCCAACATTGGGTATGCCCATGATCATGGCATGAATGGGTTTGTCTAGTTTGCGATCAGGAAACAGTTGGCGACAGGCTGCAATCAGGGGTTTCACTTGGCCTGTTTGGGTCGCCATGATGGGCAGTGCTTTTACATTACGGTCTTGTTCAAAGGCATCGCACCATGCTTGGGTAGTGGCTGGATCGGCAAGGTCGGATTTGTTCAGCAGCTTAATGCAGGGTTTGGTGTAACCATTTTTAGTCCGTAAATCAGCGACGACAGGGTTCTCGCTACTATAAGGTATGCGGGCATCTAAGACTTCGATCACGAGATCAACCGAAGGCAGTGCCTTAACCATTTCTTTACGGGCCTTGTGCATGTGGCCGGGGTACCAGTGAATTGCCATACTATTTCCAAATACTTTCTGATTGTCTAAGGAGTGTAGTTTAATGGATAATGGTGGGTAAATGTTAGCAAACAGAGTTTTATAGTATGGATTTATTAACACAGGGCGTGCTTGGTGCGGCATTGGCACAGGCAGGCTCGAAACAAGCCGAGACACGGCTTGCTACTGGTATTGGTTTTGCGGCGGGTTTGTTAGCGGATGTGGATGCGCTCATTTATTCTGCCAATGACAGTCTGTTGACGATTGAGTATCACCGCCACTTTACCCATTCGATATTCTTTATTCCGCTGGGCGCATTAATCGCGGCGTTTATTATGTGGCCACTATTACGCAAGCGGATTAGTTTCAAGCGGCTTTATGTTTTTAGTTTACTCGGCTATAGCTTGAGTGGGTTTATTGATGCCTGCACTAGTTATGGTACGCATTTGTTTTGGCCGATATCAGATGAGCGTGTTTCCTTCAACTTAATATCAATTGTCGATCCACTATTTACTTTGCCATTGATCTTGGCGGTCGTGCTTGCGTATCGATGGCGCCGCGCAAAAGTAGCGCAGCTCGGCTTAGTATTTTGCGGGTTGTATCTTCTGTTCGGTTTCATGCAAACGGAACGTGTCAGCACAACGATCCAACAGTTAGCGCAGCAACGCGGACACACCTTATCAAAACTTCTTGTTAAACCCACTTTTGGTAATACGTTTTTATGGCGTTCGGTTTACGAGTCCGATGGTCGCTTATATATAGATGCAGTAAGAATGGCATGGCAGGCAAAGGTATATGAGGGAGAGTCGATCCTTCAATACAATATTGAGCGTGATAATCCTCAGTTAGATACGGAATCAGTTTTATATCATGATATGCAGCGGTTTAGTTTTTTCTCAGATGGCTATCTTGTTGCTGATCCAGAGAATCCCAGTTCATTGATCGATATTAGATATTCGATTCAGCCAAACGGTGTCGAGCCTTTATGGGGAATTGAGTTTGATCTGGCGCAGCCTCAACAGCATGCGCAGTTTAGTGTTTATCGGAACCTGTCGAAACAAAATCGCCAGCGTTTCTTTTCGATGCTGAAGGGTGAAGAGCTAATTAAATAGTTCGGGGCGAATCATCCAGTTGAGAGACCAGTTGCTTTTCTCTGGCGTGAACTCCAAGCAAGCAACCGTGCCCGGAGTATAGGCGGTGATAAGAGAGTTTTTATTGCCAGTGATTAAGTGAGCGATTAAAGAAGGTATGAATGGTAGATGGCTAACAATAAGACTATCGCCAGGTAATTCTTTAAGACGTATCGCGAAGGTTACAGGATTGTCGTTAGGGCCAATCGCATCATGCACCTCAATCTTAGTGCCGGGGGCAATGGCATTAATAAGTCGCGCCGCAGTTTGTTCCGCTCGCAATTTACCGCTGTGAACAACGTGATCTACTTTTACACCCGCTTGACGCAAAAAAACCGCTAAGCGGTTGGCATCAGCTTTGCCCTGTTCAGTTAGAGGGCGTTCAGGATCATCTTGTTTTGAACAGGCTTCCCCATGTTGGACGAGATACAGCTTCATACGACTAATTTCTTGTATTTTTTATATGGTTTAATCATAGTCGAAAAAATCATAATACCTAGTCAGATGGGTAATAAATTTTTATACTCTTGGCTATATTAAGAAACGCTATAAGTAGGATCATTTTAATGAAAATAACCATTATTAGCGGTAGTCACCGAGCTGAGGCACAAAGTCTTAAAGTTGCTGGGTTTATTCAAAAAACGTTAGAGGCAGGTATTTGCGATGAAGCACCGATATTGAGCTTGGCGGACAACCCTTTACCCTTATGGGATCAAGGTGTTTGGGATGGTGATGATAAGTGGAAGAAACTACTTACGCCGTTGCGTGAACAGCTTGCCAGTAGTGATGGTTTTGTAGTGATTACACCGGAATGGCATGGTCAAGTTCCTGCTGGCTTAAAGAACTTGTTCTTACTGAGTAGTAAGAATGAGCTTGGCCATAAACCGGCCATGATTGTCGCGGTATCTTCGGGTGATGGTGGAGCAACGCCAGTGGCTGAATTACGCATGAGCAGTTATAAAAATAATCGGCTTTGTTATATCCCTGAGCAAATTATTATTCGTAACGTTGAGCAGGTGTTGAATGATGATGCCAAAGATAACGATGAACGGTCAGACAGCTTTTTCCGTGAACGTATTACGTGGTCATTAAATATATTAAAGGAATACGTTTCTGCATTAGAATTGGTTCGTAATAGCGGTGCGACACAAACAGATAAATTTAATAACGGAATGTAAATGTGACAAAGCTTTATTATGTACATGATCCGATGTGTAGCTGGTGCTGGGGATTCGCGCCGGTATTGAAGCAACTTCTTGCTGCGCTGCCGAGTGATATTGAGGTACGGCGATTACTGGGCGGCCTGGCAGTTGATAGTGATGCGCCAATGCCCATGGAAATGCAGACTATGCTGCAAGAAACATGGCGTAGGATTGAAAAGAAGATCCCCGATACAAAATTCAACTTTGATTTTTGGACACAATGTCAGCCACGCCGTTCTACTTATCCTTCGTGCCGAGCCGTGATCGCTGCGCGGCAGCAAGAGGAGGACTTTGATGAGAAAATGACCAAGGCCATTCAAGTTGCATATTATCAACAGGCACGAAACCCCTCTGATCTAGAAACATTGTCTGAGTTAGCAGATGAATTGGGTTTAGATGTGATGAAGTTTAAATGCGATATGCTATCGCCTGAAACTCAACAGCAGCTTGAAAATGAAATGGCATTGTCGCGTGAATTGTATGCGGAGAGTTTTCCATCTTTAGTGTTACAAGTGGGAACGTCAACACGAGGTGTGCCGATTGATTACAATAATGCGACGCCGATGCTTGAGTTGATCAATAAATTAACGGAAGCATGAGCTGGATCTGATTTATAAAGACAATAATTAGTTTAAGAGGTTAATTAATTAGTTTGTTTATAGCTTTCATGAGCCGTTCAGGATCAAATGGTTTTTGAAGCCAGCCTGTTGCACCGGTCTTTTTTGCTTTGTCCTTTTTAAAATCACTACTTTCAGTCGTCAGCATAACAATGGGTATGTACTCATAGCCCGGTAGTCGGCGAATTTTACTGACCATGCTAATGCCGGTCATGTTAGGCATATTAATATCGGAAAGAATCATATCAAATTGTTCATTACGCGTAGCGGCGAGTCCTTCTACGCCATCATTTGCAGTAACAACGTCATGGCCATTTTCAATAAGCACCGTCTTTACTAATTCACGAATGACTTTTGAATCATCCACCGTTAATATTTTTGCCATGATTTATTCTCGGTTAATTGTATAGTTCTAGTTGTCGGCAATACACCTATAATCATTAATTTTTTATGCAGAACGGATCTAATCCTTGTAAAGACTGTGGCTTTTGTAGGCAAAAAAAAGAAATAATTTTTTATTTACAAACCCGATTGCGGCCTTTCTGTTTAGCGCGGTAAAGGGCTTTATCTGCCGCTTTAATAACGGCATGAGGTGAGCTAAGTTTATCACTGCGTTGTGAAACACCAATACTGATAGTGACTTGAACCGTATTCTTAGTTTTGGTTTTTCTTTTGGTGTCAGCGGCACGACGATTCTGTTTGCGCAAATCAAAATGACTATTGGCAATGGTTTCGCGAAGATCTTCAAGCGCCTTCATGGTTACATTAATATCTTGTCCCGCAAAAATAATACAGAACTCTTCTCCGCCATAGCGAAAGGCTTTGCCTCCTGAACCTGTATTAGCGAGTTTCGATGCAACCATGCGTAATACTTGGTCGCCAATGTCGTGACCATAGGTGTCATTGAATTTCTTGAACTTGTCTATATCAACCATGGCAATTGAATATTTGTTACTGAGTTTCAATGTTTGTTCATTGAGCGCACGTCGTCCAGGAAGACTGGTTAATTGGTCAATATAAGCCATGCGATGACTTTCTTGAATAATGGCAATAGCAAACATTGTGCTGGTTGCTGTAGCAAAGGCGATGACCATATTTTCATTTAAATGAAAGTGCAACATCACTAGGCTGGCGATAAAGGAGCAAAAAGAAACTGCAGCAGCGGTTGACGGTGTTGCGAATAACTTGCCATTGAGAATTAAAACCACAACCAAAATAATTAATAGCGCAGGTTGGGGGAGATGTGTCCAGCGAGTTGTGGTGGCATTAATAAATTCATAATCAATGATGTTAGTTAGGCTGGCTGGGTAAAAGGTGTACATAAGAAAAACAAAAGCGACTTGAATGAATATAAGGATAAATCGGCTGCTACCCCATGCGGTTAACATGCCGCGTTCGCGGATTAACGAAAAGACTAATAAGTTAATCGGCAACAATAAAGCCATTGCTTGGTAACTGGCCGCATTTAAACCGGCTTGTCCTTTGGCGAGGAACCAATGCAATAATAAATAACTAAGCAGAATACTGAATAGAGAAAAGAAATAACGGCTGCGATTAAATTGCAGACAAAGCGCCAATGCAGGAACACCAATAATAAAAGGTAGTAGCGGCGTGACGGCCGATGCTGAGAAAATGGGTTGGGCTAATTTGGGATAAAGCAGTGCCGCTAGTATTAATAAACTAACAGGGATCAATAATGGGATAACAACGCGTATCATGCAGATTATTTAGGCGTTAATGCCACAGACTCAAAATGCACACCATCCCAACCGGATTCCATGAAATGTCGGATATTGGTATGGTCATCACCATCAGGGTGTTGCAGTACATCTTCGCGATAATAGTGACCAAAGCAAGCGAGGGTTGCGGCTGAATCTAATTTATTAAATTGTGCGAAAGCGAAAATCTTACACGAGCCTTCATTGCTACCAGCAGCATTGTTCGTTGAGCCATTCGTGAAGCTAGCAGGCTGGTAATCGTAATTCGCCTCAATCACGGTAATAACCTCATTAAACTCAACTTGTTCTGGATTATTACTTAATTGCGCGAGTAATTGTTCAAGGGTCATATCTGCTCTTCCTATCTAAACTTTATCTGATTGTCTGAGCCCCATGGTACGACAGCAAAATATTTTGTGAATCTTTTTTTTACACGATGAACTGTTACACTGCCGCGCATGTTGAGGCTTGAACAATTATCCCTACGCCGTGGTGTCCGTGAATTACTGCATGATGTGACCTGCACGATCCATGCTGGCCAAAAGGTGGGAATTACTGGTGCCAATGGCACGGGTAAATCGAGCCTGTTTGCGCTCATTCGAGGCGAACTTCATGCCGATGGTGGTGATATTTCGATTATCCCCGGTACGGTGATTGCGCATGTTGCACAAGAGACACCGGCAACCGGCATGGCGGCGATTGAGTACGTCTTGGATGGTGATCTTGAGCTACGTAAGCTGGAGAAAAAGCTACAACAGGCAGAAGAAAATCATGATGGTGGCCAATTAGCAGAGTTGTATGCCGCATTAGATACTATTCATGGCCATACTGCTCGTAGTCGAGCTGGGCGCTTATTACATGGTTTGGGCTTTACCGCGAAACAAGAAGAATTACCTGTAGATAATTTCTCGGGTGGTTGGCGTATGCGTTTGAACCTTGCGCAAGCCTTGATGTGTCGTTCTGACTTACTCCTATTAGATGAACCCACTAACCATCTCGATTTAGATGCTGTGATTTGGTTAGAAGGTTGGCTGCGAAATTACGAAGGAACGTTACTGCTGATATCTCATGACCGAGATTTCCTCGATACGGTCGCAACGCATATTGGCCATATTGATCAAACAACATTAACCGTCTACACAGGTAATTATTCGGCCTTTGAAGTGCGCCGCGCTGAACAGTTGTCCCATCAACAAGCAGCTTATGTTCGCCAGCAACGTGAAATTGCGCACATGCAAAAGTTTGTTGATCGTTTTCGAGCCAAAGCGACTAAGGCGCGTCAGGCACAAAGTCGGGTTAAAGCACTCGAGCGTATGACGATTATTAATCAAGCGCATGTTGATTCGCCATTTAATTTCCATTTCAGACCGGCAGATGAAGTGCCCAACCCCTTGCTCAAGATGGAGCAGGTCACGATTGGTTATGACAACACGCCGATACTTGAAAAAGTGAAATTAATAATTGGTGAAGGTGACCGTATTGGTTTGCTTGGCCATAATGGTGCGGGTAAATCGACTTTAATTAAATTTATTGCCGGTGAGCTGCAAGCCTTGTCGGGTAAAAGTCAGTTCGCCAGTGCGACTAAGATTGGTTACTTTGCTCAGCACCAATTAGAACAACTTGATCCACAAGCTAGTCCTTTATTGCATTTGCAACGCCTAGATAAAAAAGCCAGTGAACAAGACTTACGAAATTACTTAGGTGGTTTTGCCTTTAATGGCGATATGGCCACCGCAGCTGTTGCACCTTTTTCGGGTGGCGAGAAAGCACGCTTGGTATTAGCGCTATTGGTATATCAAAAACCAAACTTATTACTTTTAGATGAACCGACTAACCATTTGGATTTAGAGATGCGCCATGCCTTGTCGGTTGCTTTGCAAGAGTTTGAAGGCGCGTTGGTTGTTGTCTCGCATGATCGGCATTTATTAAAAACCGTTACCGATACCTTGTTATTGGTTGCAGATGGTAAGGTTGAAACCTTTGATGGTGATCTGGATGACTATCGCCAATGGCTCAAAGAACAAAATCGACAGCAAGCTTCGAACAGCGATATAAGTACGAAAGAACCGACACAAGACAATCGTAAGCAGCAACGCCAGACTGCCGCCGAGCAGCGCAAGTTAACTCAACCTTTGAGAAACAAGATAAAGAAATGTGAGAAGTTAATGGGCTCTTTGTCAAAAGATAAAGAGAAGTTAGAGCAACAACTCGCTGACAATGACCTTTACAGCAAGGCTAATAAACAAAAGCTCAAAGACCTGTTAGAACAACAAGCAAGCATCTGTAAAAACCTTGCAGAAGCAGAGGAAGAGTGGATGATGGCGAGTGAAGAGTTAGAGATTATTCAAGAATAAATATTCACTGAATGAGTTTTTTAGATTAGAATAGTCCGTAATATATGAAAACCGAATTACCACAAGAAAAAAAGATTACCGCTGAATGCCGAGTTGAAGGCGGTTGCCTTGGCCCCGTTGGTGATGACTATGTGGATGGTTTTTGTAATTTTGCCAAGGATGAATTGGCTTTTGTTTATGCGCACATCGTTAATTGGCAGATTGTTCCAAGACGAGATAAGTCGTTATCTGAAATGCAGTATAAAGTAGCTAATAAAAACTTATCCAAAAATCAGGCTAAAAAATATTTTGAATTATTTGGTGAAGATATTAATGAATTCGAGTCATTACTAGACGATAAGTTGATTGCATTAATTGAGCAGTACATGAGCAAGCAATAATAGTATGAAAAATTATTTATTTATATTTTTTAAGGTAAAGAAAAAATATCGCTAAGTTAGTATCATTAAAGAGTACCAAAAACTGGGGCAGGTGTTAGATTGCTCAAGGAGTGATGCGGAATGAAGCTTTCAAATTTAATTATAATTACTCTTTTTCTGTTTGTTTCGGTGAATGTAAATGCCGCCGAACTTGTTACACTGAACACAAGACCTGACGTTGAACAAAAATTTATCCTAATCAAACCAGCTGCACCCGTAGCCAGCGTTATACTTTTTGCAGGAGGAAGTGGCACTCTGAATTTGTCATCTTCTTCTGGTGACCCCACTATAAATAAGAAAAATAATAATTTTTTGGTGAGAACCAGAGAACTATTTGCAAGCCATGATTTTTTGGTGGCGGTCGTTGACGCGCCCTCCGATCATGGTTCAAGGAAAGGAATGTTTGGTGGCTTTAGAAATAGCATGGAGCACGTTGAAGATATAGATCATGTTATTCGTTATCTACGGGAAATCGCTGACGTCCCAGTCTGGATGGTAGGCACAAGTCGAGGAACCGAATCAGTGACTAACCTTGCCATTAACTCTAGTCAAAAACCGGATGGATTGATTCTCACTGCGAGCATGTCAGTTCCTAATGCCAAAGGCACACCAGTGACTGATATGGATCTGGATAGAATAATGATCCCGACATTGGTTGTCACTCATAGTAAAGATGGTTGCTGGGTGACACCGCCTGAAGGAGCCAAAGAAATTGCGGATGGTCTAATTAATTCGAAGAAGCTAGAAGTAAAAATATTTAGTGGTGGTGACATGCCTATATCAAAACCATGTAAAGCCAGATCATATCATGGGTTTCTTGGTATAGATGATGAGGTGGTCAGTTTCATTGCTGGTTTCATTAAGTCTAATTAAACTGAATGTTAGGTATATTATGAAATTAATCGTTGGCAACGTATGCCGTTAAATATTCTTGGTACTGCTTTTTTATCAATGTTTGCTTACATTAGAACTGTTAACCATTTATTCCTGATACTTCTAAAAATTTAACATTTGTTTTCACCAAATTCACCAAATTGTCACTATATTTTATATGGTGAAGGTATAATTAGTACGGTTTTGCGTACAAAATACTCAATTTCTATAATGTAGCGAAGGCTAAAATACCCTCTTTTAAAAGTGGATTATTCAATTACATGTTACGACTAATACAAAGAATGCATGTCATTCTCACCGGCGTTTTGTTCCTCGTATTATTGCCCATAAATACGCTGCTCTACGCAGAGCCTGTGGATTCGCTGTCCAGTCCAAGGGCTTCGTTCACTGGGCTTACCATCGCCTCAAGCAACAACTTCCCGCCCATCAATCTGTTGGATGAAAATAGTCAGCTGCAGGGTTTTGCTAGTGACATTTCTAATGCCGTTGCCAAGCAGATGGGTGTCGAAGTCCGTCATATCCACAGTTCACGCTGGACCGAGGTTCTTGCCTGGCTGGATAGTGGGCAAGCCGACCTGATTCATGACGCTGGCTATACTAGGGAACGCGAGAGCTTCCTGGATTTCAGCGACCCCATTATCGAAATGTCGGAAGTGATTTTTGTGCGGGAAAGCCAGTACGACGTTCATAATCTGGATTCACTGAAGGGAAAAAAGGTCGCCTGCGTTAATAAGCATATTACTCACTTACACCTGCAACGCATCCCGGAGATCAACTGTCATGTCGTTAACACCCCGACCGAAGGTCTGGCAGCATTGATCAGCGGCTCAGTCGATGCCTTTGTTTACCCTGAGCAGATCGTTCAATACTTGGCGCAGGATTTACAGTTATCCGATCACATTAAAATCACCGGAACGCCACTGCATCGCCTTAGCTGGTCGATGACAGTCAAGAAAGGCAACCAGCAGCTGCTCGAACAATTAAATCAGGGTATTGCGGCTATCAAACGTTCGGGACAATACAAGCAAATCTATGACAAATGGTTTGGTAGAAAAATTCTCGCAGGATATAGCACCAAAGAGCTCTTTCTATTTAGCACTTTGGGTAGCATCATTTCCATCTTACTGGGGCTGATGCTCGGTCTCGCTATCTATACAAGGAAACTGCGCAGGACTTTTCGTCATCTCAAAGAAAGTGAAGACAAATACCACAGCCTGATCGATAAACTTCCTCAGCGTGTTTTTCTCAAAGACATAGAATTGAACTATATATCTTGCAACAAACAATACGCGGATGATCTAGGTATCTCGCCGCGAGAGATTGCAGGTAAAAATGATTTCGATTTTCATCCGGAAAATGCCGCAGAATATCAGCGGGGTGACCGTGAGGTGATGGAGGCCGATGAGTCCATTGAGTTTGAGGAATACTACGTTGATGATGGCAAAGAAGGTGTCATTCAAACCACCAAGATTCCCATGCATGATGATACAGGCAAGGTAAATGGTGTCCTGGGCATCTTCTGGGACATCACCGAGCAGAAACAACTGCAGGAAGAAATATCGAGGATGTTGCGTGAATATACTGCCGTTACTGACACCGTACCTGATGTGCTCTACAAACTGGACACTGTTGGCAACATTGTTTGGTGTAACAAACAATTTGAAAACATCACCGGCCTCAGCAAAGAGCAAATAATCGGTGTCAGCGCCTTGCAGCATTTTCCAGAGCCTGAAAGAAATGAGGTTTTTGAAGCTATTTCCAAAGTTTTTGAAACAGGTTTTGCGCGTGTTGAGGCTCACTTTATCACCCAGTCTGGCGAAGTCCTCTACGATTTTAATGGCGCAAAATTGTTTGATGATAAAGGCAATGTTATTGGTCTGACGGGAGTAGGTCGTGACATCAGTAAGGAAAAAGCAGCGGAAATCAAACAAGAAAAATTGCAACAACAGCTGCAACAGGCACAAAAGATGGAGGCTATCGGACAGCTTACCGGTGGTATTGCCCACGACTTCAATAACATGCTGGCCAGCATTCTTGGTTACAGCGAACTTGCCTTAAAACGGGAGACGAAGAATAAAAACAGCAAGACCGCCGGTTACCTGCAAGAAGTTATCGATGCTGGTGAACGGGCCTCGGGACTCATCAGACAGATGCTCACCTTCAGTCGCGGCGCCCAGGGTGAAATGAAACCATTATTGTTAAATGAGCAGCTGCATGACACCGTGAAAATGCTGCGCCCGATATTACCTAGTAGCATAGAATTAAAGATGGAAATTGATAACGATGTTCCCGCCATCATGGGTGACGCTGTTCAGCTACAACAGCTACTGACCAATTTATGTATCAATGCCCGTGATGCGATGATGGGGCAGGGGCACATGACTCTTAAGCTTGAGTTACAAAAAAATATTTCCGTCGTCTGCAATTCGTGCCATGAGTCGGTCATTGGAGACTTTGTAGTTATCACAGTGCAGGATTCTGGGCATGGTATCCCCGACAAGGTGTTGGACAGAATTTTTGAGCCCTTTGTCACTACCAAGGCCGTTGGCAAGGGCTCGGGTATGGGGCTGGCAATGGTGCATGGCATTGTGCACGAACATGGTGGTCACATCACGGTGCAATCCAGTGTCGAAACAGGCACTCTTTTTCAGGTATTTTTCCCCTTCCCAGAAACTACGCCACTTATCAATGAGTCCAGCGCTACAAGCTATACGCCTGCTTCCGCACATCAGGCCAACAAATATCACCTTTTAGTGGTTGATGATGAGCCTACAGTGATGGAGATGCTTAAAGAGCTACTGATAGTTCAGGGTTATGAGGTGACAGGAATTGCCGACAGCCACAAAGCGTTGGCACTATTTAATGAAGACCCAGAACAATTTGATATGATAATCACGGATCAAACCATGCCCGGTATCACTGGTGCCGAGATGGCGAAAGCGATGTTGCTATTGCAACCGGATTTACCCATCATCCTGTGTACCGGCTACAGTGAGCACATTGATGAAAAAAGCTCAGAGATGATCGGTATCCGTGCCTTCTTGACTAAACCGCTGGATATGGTTCGTTTTCTGACACTGGTGGAACAACATATCAACACCAGATCTTAAGGTGTGTATGCTTGAGTTATTATTCCTTAGCGAGTTATGTTCATGAAAAAGGTACTTATTTATGCCTTTTTAGCATTTGCTGTTTTTAAAGGTTATGAACATTATAATGCCTCGTCTGTTGAGCCTTTGTATGCAGGCCCTTATGTGGCGGTGTATGGTCGAAATACCTGCAGCTTCACACGAAATATGCGAAAAGACCTGGCTACAAAGGGTATTAGTGTCCGTTATTTTATTGTCGATGATAAACAGGTTGCTGATGAGCTGCACAAACGAATGAGGGCATCTGGAATATCTACACGTAGATACAACTTGCCAGTTGTTGATGTCAGTGGAAAGTTATATGTAAGGCCAACGCTTGAAAAGGTATTGGCAGAATATCGAAAATAATATTGTTATATTTTAGGATTTAAATATGAAGTGGTTAGATAAATTACCGTGGTTCATGATTATTGTTTTTGCAGTGACAATTGGCCTTGCGCCGTTTGCACCTGAACCTCATGTGATCGAAAAGTTAAAAATGTTATCAGCGGGTAATTTAGCCCGGCCAATTGATATATTTGATTTGCTGATGCATAGTTCGCCGTGGATATTGATTGTGCTGAAGAGTATTAGGCAGTTTTCTGTAAAGAGATAATTTTCTTCATAAGGAAAATGATGATGCGATTGAGTCTGATTGTTTTCTGCTTACTTTTTTCCGCTTATAGTTTAGCGGGAACGGCGAAGATTGATTACCAACAACAAGTCTTGGTATTACCTAGCGGCAAGGTTAGCGTCAGGATTCCTGTCGGCATGCAGCTTGAGCTACTCACCGATGAAATGAATAGTCCGCGTTTACTCACGTTCATTAAAAACGGTGATCTTTTTGCGGGTTCCCGTTCGGGTAATGTTTATAGAATTACACCACCTTACACCCGTACCAAGGTGCTGATTAGCACCGGTGGTTATCCTCATAATGTCGCTTTTCGTGACAATGAAATCTTGATCGCAACAACCGACGCTCTCTACCGTGCGCCTTATCGTCTAGGACAAAACACGGTTGAAGAAAACACACTGCGGTTAGTTGCAAAAATCCCCGGTGGGGGAGGGCATAATAGTCGCACAGTTGGTATTGGCCCAGACAAGCGTGTTTATCTTAGTCTCGGTATTGCCGGTAATTGCAGCAATCAATATTTAGGTAAGCCGTATCCTTTTACAGGTCGTCGTGGCGGCGTGGTGGTACTGGATGAGAGTGGTAAGCAACCACAGTGGCAAACCTTTGCTTCGGGTCTGCGTAATCCGGTTGGCTTTGATTGGCATCCTGATACGGGTGTAATGTATGCGAGCAACAATGGCCCGGATCACCTTGGTTTTGATCTCCCTCCTGAATATTTTTCTCGCCTTGAGCAAGATACCTTTATGGGTATGCCTTGGTTTCAATATGACGGCAAGGTGCTACGTCGTGATGGTTGCATGAAAACTACACCACCTCTACCAGCCAGTGAAGTTACCTTGCCGGTGGCGACATTTCCCGCACGTAATGCACCGATGGGTGTGCATTTTATTCCTGCACATGGTTTAGATGCACGCTTCACAGGCGATGCGATTGTGGCCCTGAAAGGTTCTTGGGGCACTCAGCCATCGGGTGGCTTCTATGGTGACGCAGCCACGCGACGCGAGCCCAAGTTGGTGGTGGTGAGATTCAAGGATGGCGAAGCTCAGCGGGTTGATGATTTGGTGACAGGTTTTCAATTGGAAGGTGGCAGTCGTTGGGCTCGACCGGTCGGATTGGCGACAGGGCCGGATGGAGCGCTTTATTTTACCAGTGACAGCGGGGTTAATGGCTTGTTTCGACTGAAGAAAATAGCAAAGTAAGCCTGTCATGGGGTGAAATTACAGCCAAGTAGAATCGGGTTGTGGTATTATATGCCCCCTGTAAAAGACATAAATACCTCCCGGAGAATGAGAACGTGGGCGATACAGTAGTAGGTTTAACCGATAAGAATTCCTTTACGAAGGAAGAAATCCTTCAATGTGGTCATGGCGAATTATTTGGTGAAGGCAATGCGCAATTACCGTTGCCACCGATGCTCATGTTTGATCGCATTACGCACATCAGCGATGAAGGTGGGGAATACGGCAAGGGACAAATTGTTGCCGAGCTAGATATAAATCCTGATCTTTGGTTCTTTGATTGTCATTTCGAAGGTGATCCAGTTATGCCCGGTTGTTTAGGTTTGGATTCCATGTGGCAGTTGATTGGTTTTTTCCTTGGTTGGAAAGGTGGCCCAGGACGCGGTCGTGCACTTGGTGCAGGTGAAGTTAAATTTACCGGTCAAGTAACGCCAAAGAATAAAAAAGTAACCTACCGTATCGATTTGAAACGCGTCATTATGCGAAAATTGATCATGGGTATTGCCGATGCCAGCATGGAAGTGGATGGTAAAGTTATTTATACAGCGAAGGATTTACGCGTAGGCTTATTTACATCGACTGAACAATTTTAAGAGAGACTTGCATGAGACGTGTAGTTATCACTGGGCTGGGCATTGTTTCCAGTATTGGCAATGACGCTAAAGAAGTTACCGAGTCTTTACGTGAAGGACGTTCGGGTATTGAGTTTTCACAAGAATATGCTGACCTAGGTTTTCGTAGTCATGTGCATGCGCCAGTACATATAGACCTGAAAGAAAATATTGATCGTAAATTATTGCGTTTCATGGGCGATGCGGCTGCATTCAACTACATCGCGATGAAACAAGCGGTTGAAGATTCAGGTTTACCAGAAGAAGACGTATCAAATGTTCGTACTGGTCTGATTATGGGATCAGGTGGTGGTTCAAACGAGAACATCACTATTGCGACAGATACACTACGCGAGAAAGGCTTGAGAAAAATCGGCCCTTACATGGTGACACGCACCATGGGTAGTACAACGTCGGCATGTTTATCGACAGCCTTTAAGATCAAGGGTATTAACTATTCTATTAGTTCTGCCTGTGCGACAAGTGCGCATTGTATCGGTAATGCGCTTGAGCAAATCCAAATGGGTAAACAAGACGTAATGTTTGCCGGTGGTGGTGAAGAAGTGCATTGGAGCATGTCTGATTTATTTGATGCGATGGGCGCTCTCTCTTCAAAATATAATGATGCACCTGAAACAGCTTCACGTCCTTATGATGTGACTCGTGATGGTTTTGTGATTGCCGCCGGTGGCGGTTGTGTTGTGTTAGAAGAACTCGAACACGCCAAGGCACGTGGTGCAAAAATTTACGCTGAAGTTGTTGGTTACGGTGCGACTTCAGATGGCTACAATATGGTTGCTCCATCTGGTGAAGGTGCGGTGCGTTGTATGCAGCAAGCGATGGCGACGGTCGATACGCCAATTGATTACATCAATGCTCATGGCACGAGTACTCCAGCAGGTGATTTGAAAGAACTTGAAGCCGTGAAAGAAGTCTTTGGTGACAAGATTCCTGCAATCAGTTCGACTAAATCATTAACCGGTCATGCGCTTGGTGCGGCAGGTGTGAATGAAGCTATTTACTGTTTGTTAATGCAGCAAGAAGGTTTTATTAGCGCCACAGCCAATATCACTGAGTTAGATCCAGAAGCAGATGGCGTGCCTATTGTTCGTGAACGTCAAGATGACGCAACGTTAGATACGGTTATGTCGAATAGCTTTGGTTTCGGTGGTACTAACGCCACGCTGATATTCAGCCGCTATAAAGACTAAACGCGGTTCTCTTCCATCCCCCTGTGTCAGGAATTGCTGTCTTGATGAAGGTGATATTTGCATGGGGTGTTTTCGTCATATCGATGAAATCGTTCGTTGGGGCATGGCAGATGATGCTGAGCAGCAAGAAATCCTAGAAAAATCTAAACAGCGCCAGACATGTGCAGGGTCACGCCGCCAGTAATTAACTGCTGGCTCAGCAAGCGGCCTGCGGTTGGCTCACAGAACACTACGTGTTCATTGTGAGTATCTTAACCTTCGTACCGAAGGTTCAAGCTAACTCGCAATTCACTATCATCCAATCACTGACGCCGTTCGCCGACGTTATTGTGATATTACAAAGAACAACGCCAGCTTTTAAGAAGAACAACGCCAGATTTTTAAGAAGAACAACTTACGGAAATACTCTGTGCCCAGTCGGGTGGTAGGCCTGCGTATTGTTCATTTTCGGGTTGTTCATCAAAGGGCTTGCGTAATAATTCAAGCAAGCGATCAATCTCTGAATAATCCTTTTCATCTTCTGCTTTACGAATGGCGGCTTCGGCCATGTAGTTGCGTAGAATATATTTAGGATTTACTTTATTCATTGCGGTGGCACGTTGTGTGTCTGTAGCAGGTTCATGTTTAAGGCGTCGAGTATATTTTACTGCCCAGCTATCAAATACTTCACGTTGGATGAACATATCTCGTAATGGTGCATTGTATTGTTCTTCAATGGTTGAGAACCGAGATAATTTTCGGAATAAAATAGTGTAGTCAACTTTGTCTGCGGCCATGAGTTCGAGCAGTTCTTGCATGATGCCTTGGTCTTCATCTCGTTGCGTTGCGAAACCAAGTTTGCTGCGCATGAGCTGGGAATATTCTTCAACATAAGCGGGTTGGTAGCATTCGAGTTCGGCACGCGCCAAGTTTGCCGCTTGTTGTCCATCGTCGTGAAATAAAGGTAGAAGGGATTGAGCGAGACAGCTTAGATTAAATAAACCAATACTCGGTTGTTGATTAAAGGCATAACGACCTTGATGATCGGAATGGTTACAAACATACGTTGGGTCATAGGCTTCCATAAAACCGTAGGGGCCGTAGTCGATGGTCAGTCCAAGGATCGACATATTGTCAGTATTCATTACACCATGTGAGAATCCAACCGTTTGCCAGCCGGCTAACATACGTGCTGTACGTTGAATTACTTCGGCGAGTAATTTTACATAGTGGTCATCGGCATTCATGAATTCTGGATAGTGGGATTCAATAACATGATCAGCGAGTGTCTTAATATGATCGTGGTGATTGCTGTGATAGAAATATTCAAAGCTACCAAATCGTACGTGCGATGGAGCTACGCGTAGTAGCATTGCACCGGGCTCGATTTGTTCTCGGTAAATTTCTTCATCACTGCCGATAATACATAGAGCGCGGCTACTGGGAATACCTAAATGATGCATGGCTTCACCACAGAGGTATTCACGAATCGTTGAACGTAATACGGCACGGCCATCGGAGCCACGCGAATAAGGTGTTGGGCCACTGCCTTTTATTTGCAAATCCCATTTACCGTTATTTTTTGTTTCGAGTTCACCGAGCATAATCGCGCGGCCATCGCCAAGGCGTGGTACGAATTGACCAAATTGATGTCCGGCATAGCACTGCGCGATAGGTTGCATGTCGGGCAATAATTCTTGTGCAGAAAAAGCCGCGAGTTGGGCAGGATCAGAAAAATCGATGCCTTCAAGTTCGAGTAGTTTAACAACATCTTCATTAAGGCTAGCCAGATGCGCATTCTCAAGTGGTTGCGGATCAACAAGACTAAAAAACTCTTCGGGTAGTCGAGCAAAGCTGTTGTTGAATTTCAATTTATCGAGAGCAGTCATCTGGTCATATTCTTTAGTAAGCAGCTCAGGTATTTTACATGGAATTACGCTGCAATATAGTCATGTTGAGAGTAAGGGTATGGGGTTTAGCTTCGGTTGCGCAGTGGTTTAAATAGGTATTCGAGGCCGTTAATTTTTATTTCGTGAACAATTTTCAGCATTTCGCCTAATTCACCATTCGGAAAACCTTTATTGGCAAACCAGATGACATAAGGTTCGGGTAGATCAATGAGGAGTCGGTTGGCGTATTTACCAAACGGCATTCGATAGTCGGCTAGCTTAAGTAAAATTCGGGGATCTGAATTAAGCGGTAGTTCTGGGTCTAAAGGGGCATCCACCTTTAAGCAGCAGTGGCCCGTAAGTAGCTGATGATATCATTTGATTCGTAAAGCCAATTCGCATTGCCTTCATCATCAATGACTTTGAGACAAGGCACCTTGATTTGACCGCCACCCTGCATAAGTTGCTCACGATGTTCATTATTATGCTGCGCATCGAGGTGTTCGATATTTAAAGACTGGCGCTTAATAGAGCGACGAACCTTGATACAAAAAGGGCAGGTCTTAAATTGGTAAAGCGTCATGTTGGCAGTGATCGCATCAACTTGTTCTTGAGCCGTATCGCTACGCTCAACACCACGAGGTGTGGTGATCCAATCGCCAAGCAGCATGATCGGGCCAATGATGGCGCGTAGGGTTTTGAAAAATGCTCGAATCAACCACTTCATTTGATTTTACCGTTGCGTAAGTGCCTAAATTGAACGCCATTATATAAGTTTTTTGTGATGTTTGTCCTGATCTTGCCTCGCCCCTCTCAAATGCTTGTTTCTCTAGGACTTTTACCAAATGGCCGAAGCCAAGGTATACTATGTGGCAGTGAAATCATGAAGACTTGGAGAAAACCGTGCCGAAGGCAAGTGACTTAAAACGTGGAATGATTGTTGAAATTAATGGCATGCCACATGCCGTTAAGAAAGTGGACTGTAAAAGCCCATCATCGCGTGGAGCGGCGACGCTTTATAAAATTCGATTTAATAATCTACAAACACGTCAGAAGCTTGATGAATCGTATAAGGGTGATGATCTGCTGAAAGACGCGGATTGTGTAAGAACTCAGGTGCAATATTCATATACCGATGGCGACATGATGATCTTCATGGATATGACTGATTACAGTCAGCATAATCTTTCTGAAAGTGAGCTTGAAGGCCAGCGCGAATATATTACCGAAGGTCTAGAAGGCATTACTGCTTTATTAATGGATGGCCAAATTATTGGAATTGAATTACCCGCGTCGGTAACAATGACGGTGGTGGATACAGCGCCCAATATTAAAGGCTCCACGGCGGCAGGGCGAACTAAACCGGCGACGTTGAATACGGGGCTTGAAATACAGGTGCCGGAATATATCGAAATAGGTGAAGTAGTTAAGGTACATACCGGTAACGGTAATTTTATGTCACGTGCATAAATGACGGATTACAGCATAAAAATTTCACCGCGTGCGAAGCATGTGAGTTTGAAAATAACACCAGCAGAAGGCTTGGTGGTGGTTGTGCCGCGTGGCTTTAAAAACCATGATCTATTAGACGAGTTGGTTGAGAGTCGCAGCGCTTGGATTAAAAAAGTATTTAGTCGTTATGCTGAAGAACCTTCCTTGCAAACGGATGCAGAATTACCTGAATCGATTCAGTTGCCGGCCTTAGATGAAGATTGGGCGATTGATTATATTCAAACCAATGCGCGTTCTGTTCGCGCGGTTGAAACAGCGTCATTGCGATTACAAATCATGGGCAACATTGAAGACAGCGATGCTTGCGCAAAGGCATTACGACGTTGGTTGATGCGCCGAGCAAAAGAAAACTTGTTACCACTGCTTGAACAAGCAAGTGAAGATTGTGGCTTATCGTTTAGTAAGGCAACAATACGTGGGCAGCGTACACGCTGGGGTAGTTGTTCAAGCACGGGCTCGATTAATCTTAATTATCAATTGATGTTTGTTCGTCCTGAAATGATGAATTATGTTTTGGTTCATGAACTCTGCCATACCGCATATCTAAATCACTCAGCTTCTTTTTATAAGTTGCTCGAAAGTTACATTCCTGATTATCGACATCACGAAACTCAGTTAAAACAAGCATGGCGTTCTATGCCTGCATGGTTATATCGGTTGCAAGCAGCCTAATGTCTGAAGCAGAGCGTTACGATTGCATTATTATTGGTGCGGGTGCAGCAGGGTTGATGTGTGCCATTACTGCTGGTCAAGGCGGCCGTAAAGTATTGATTTTAGAAAAATCCAATAAGGTCGGAAAGAAGATCCTGATGTCTGGTGGAGGGCATTGTAACTTTACCAATATGTATGCCGAGCCTGAAAATTACTTATCTGAAAATCCTCATTTCTGTAAGTCGGCTTTATCTCGTTATACGCAATGGGATTTTATTGAACTCATTAATAAACACGGCATTACTTATAACGAAAAGAACCATCGTGATAATGACGGTAATGAGATTCAGAAAGGCCAACTTTTTTGTGATGAGTCGGCTAAGCAAATTGTTGCGATGTTATTAGATGAGTGTCAGCAAGCAGGTGTGGAAATTAGGACGCGTTGTGAGATTGAATCTGTTGAATGCGATCATGGTTTCAGCTTGGCGACTAATTTAGGCGAGTTACATTGTGATTCACTGGTGGTTGCATCGGGCGGCTTATCAATTCCGACATTAGGTGGTTCCGGTTTTGGTTATGAGCTAGCGCGTCAATACGGCATGAAGGTGCTTGAGAATCGAGCAGGATTGGTTCCCTTTACACTATCAGGTTCACTGAAGGAAATGTCAGAACGCTTATCTGGCTTAGCAGCACATGTTGACCTTTCATGTGGGCAACAAAGTTTTAATGAAGATATGTTGTTTACACATCGCGGCCTAAGTGGCCCAGCTGTTTTACAACTATCGAGCTACTGGCATGCCGGTGATGCGATTAGTATTAATCTATTACCTGGCAAGGATATCGAAGAGATTTTAATGCAGGCAAAACAACAGCAGGCTAAGAGTTTGTTGCGCAATATCTTACTCAAGCACTTACCCAAAAAACTCATTCATGAGTGTGAATCACTTTGGTGGGGAAAAGAAAAAGACACAGCGATTGCCGAGATAACGGACTCTAAGTTAGAAGAAATAGCCGACCATTTTTCTAACTGGCTTATTAAGCCCTCAGGTACAGAAGGGTATCGTACTGCTGAGGTCACAATGGGGGGTGTGGATACCAATGATCTTTCCTCGAAGACAATGGAAAGCAAAACACGCCCTAATCTCTATTTTATTGGTGAGGTAGTTGATGTGACGGGCCATCTTGGCGGCTATAATTTCCAGTGGGCTTGGTCATCCGGATACGTCGCAGGGTTAAGTGTTTCGAGTTAATTAAAAGGTTTAATTAACTCTCGTACCACGTCGTAATCGGCATCGTTAGCCGGTGCAAAGCCATTATATTTTTTACTCAACGCCTGAATGATTTCACGATGTTTAGGATTCTTTCCATTAAGAGCGAGAAAGGCTTTTTTTAATTTTTCACGGGTGGCCTTGTTAAGGTTCTTGCTAACAGTGATATTGTAGGGAGGGAGGTGTGGTGAGCTGTATAAGATACGCAGCCCCTTTGACTCCCATTTAAATGCTTTGGTGTCTTTGAGAATGCCCGCATCAAAATCACCGTTCTTCACACCACGAGCAATATTGTCGTAGTGACCAATAAATTTATAACTACCGAGTTTATCTAATGGCACACCGGCACCAACGACAACGGCTCGTTGTAGTAAGGCCGCTTTATCACCAAAGGCAAATTCGGCTCCGGTTAGGTCAGCAATCGTTTTAATGGTGCTATCTTGGCGAACCACAATCATTAGTTGGAATGATGCTTTATTGTTAGTGACCGTTTTCACAAGAATCTCAGACTGACCTTTTTTATGCGCTTTCAAATAAGCAACCGGTGTTAAATAAGCAAGATCAACGTTGTCTGAAGCAACAGCATCAATAGCTGAAGCCATATTAGGTGACAGTCGCAATGAAACCGGTTGTTCGATAGCACGGCTAAGATAATCTGTCATGGGCGTTAATTTTTTATGCATCACCGCAGGAATATCCATTGCCACAGAACCAAATTTCAATTCATCAGCCGCCACTGTGCCGACGGAAGAGATTAATAATAAACTGAGCGCAGAAACTAAGAATGATTTGTTTAACATAGTAATAACCTCTAAGGTTTTTTTACACTTGCTTTAGGAGCATCAATGTCGGTGTAATAGGTAGTGCAGTTACGACCACTGTCTTTACTGTGGTACATAGCCATATCCGCATAATGATAAACGTCATCAGGGGATAAAGGCTGTTCTGGAATATATGAATACGTCATCATGCCGAAACTAGCAGTGACAGTTATTTCATTTATATTATTACGTATTGTGTAGTTTTCAAGTTTAGTTCGTAAATTCTCAGCAATTAGATGTATTGTTTCTTCATCAGTGTCTTTACAGATAATAGCAAATTCTTCGCCACCGACACGGCAACAGATATCTGATTTCCGCGTGTTTTCTTGAATGTTTTTTGCAACAGCACATAGAACCGCATCACCTACGCTATGTCCGTATTGGTCATTTATTTTCTTGAAATGATCTATATCTAAAAGAATTAGACTGACGCTATTTTCATGGCGTTGAGAAAAGGCGATTTCTTTCTTTAGTAGAATATCGAAATGTCGTCTATTAAATAAATCAGTGAGGGGGTCAGAAATACTTAATAATTTTAATTTCTGATTGGTTTTTTGTAATTCATTGGACTGGTTCTTTAAAAGTATATTTTGTTCTTGTACTTCTTGGTTAACGACCTTTATTTTCGATTCTAATTGCTTAGTTGCAGAATGTAGATGATGTTGCAAAGTGTTAAAATGTGAGAAAAGATAACCTAATTCGTCTTTTGCTCGGTAAGCAATCTTTTTCGTAAGCAAACTGGCGCCATTGATACTTTCTTTTATGCTTCTTGATGTGGAAACAATAGGCCGGATAATGAAAATTGATAAAGCAATATATTCACAGAAAGCAATTACCAATATGAGTAGAATTTCTTTCTGAATGAGAGTCTTTCGTTGCTGGGATAATTTTTTAATAATCCGACTATTATCAAATTGCAGGCTTAATGAGCCGATAATATTGTCATCTAAGATTATTTCTTGTTCAAAATAAGTCCAAATATCACTTTCGGTTGAAAGACGACCAGCGCGAGCCATAACATTGCCTTTACTGTTAATGACTTTTGCGTAGTTGATGTCTTGTGAGTTAACTAATTCATCGAGTAACAACTGAATACTGTGATAGTCGTAACCAATAACAGCATAAGCAACGGATCTAGATGTGAAGCGAGCTAAGTCGCTGCCTCTTAATTTGGTCTCTTCAATGACGAGCAGTTCTTGTTGGTGTAATGAATGCCAGCCACTGATACCCAATGACAGTAATAGTATTGTAATAAGGACGAGACCAATTTTTTGGCGGATACCAAAAGAAAAGAATCCAAGTTTTGTTTGTACTTTCAATGGTGTCGTCCGGTACAGCTCGAGTAAAATTTTATATCCCCTACCGTATATCGGCCCAAAGAGAGCATTGCTTTAGTGCAATATTAGAATTTATTAATAAATCGCTACGGGTGAGTAAGTTAGGTGAATTGCGGTTATTTGGGTTAAATGTGGCTGATTCTGGTCATAAAATCTGCGAAATTCGCTTTTTTGAGGAAAAATTACTTGTTAGTGAGCATAATTATGCCTGTCAGTATTAAATGGCGGGTTTAGAACAGTCGGAAATAAAGCCCGTATTGTAGTTAGGGCTTGTATTTATAAGGATTTTTAGTGATAATCGCTCCCACTCGACGAAATAGGTCGGGTATTACGAGCTAGAAAGCTTGTGATTTTAAGAGCGTTGCATGGATTCAGGACTACTCGGTCGTTACTTTTAGTTATTTCTAAGTTGCCCGTTATGAAATGCAATAAGTTTTTTTTTATTTTTTAAGGTGCATATCATGGCAACAGGAACAGTAAAATGGTTTAACGAGTCTAAGGGTTTTGGTTTTATCGCCCCTTCAGACGGTAGTGCTGACGTATTCGTTCACTTCTCTGCAATTAACTCAGAAGGTTTTCGTACACTGGCTGAAGATCAAGCAGTGAACTACGAAGTAGAAAGTGGTCCTAAGGGTCCACAAGCTAAGAACGTAACAGTAGCTTAATTTTTTTAAGCAGCTGTAAAAAAGCCCGCCATTGGCGGGCTTTTTTTTGTGAGGGGTTAGGGGAGAAGTGTTAGGTGTAAAATCTCCTTACTCCTTACTCCTTACTCCTCACATCCCTTTACTAACCATAAACACAAAGATAAGCAGTATCTTCAATTACCTTCACATTAAAAGAAGCATTAGCATCCACTTCAAATGATTCACCTGCTTGGTAAGTGACTTCAGCCGCATCATCTGAAAGTTTAATGACAAGCGCGCCACTGACAACGGTCATGGTTTCTTTCTCTGCGGTGTTAAAAACATATTCACCTGCAGCCATCACGCCGACAGTAGCGGGCAAGGTGCTGGTCTTAAAGGCAATCGATTTTACTTTGCCGTCAAAATATTCATTGGTATCAAACATGGTGATTCTCTCTATAAAGATTGTATTAAAAGTTATATAAATTAATTTTTATTTGGCGTTACAAGGCTTGCGCAGAGTTTCGCTTGCGTGCGAGCTGATTCGGTATCATCAGCATAACTGAGTGCGACACCCATGCGTCGGCGAGTGAAGGCTTCAGGCTTACCAAATAAACGTAAATCAGTTTGCGGCAGGGCTAAGGCTTTTTCAATATTATCAAAACGAATACCTTGTTCATCCATGTTGCCATAGATAACAGCGCTGGCACCGGGAGTTCTTAATGCGGTGGAAACAGGAAGGTCGAGAACAGCGCGGGCATGTAGCTCAAATTCATTTTGCATTTGTGTGACCATCGTCACCATGCCGGTATCATGTGGACGCGGGCTAACCTCGCTGAAAAACACTTGATCGTCTTTAATAAATAATTCGACGCCGAATAAACCTTGACCACCAAGGTTATCGGTTACAGCTGCAGCAATTTCTTGAGACTTTTGCAGGGCGGATTCGCTCATACCCTGAGGTTGCCAGCTTTCTACATAATCACCGTTTTGTTGAATATGGCCAATTGGTTCACAGAATGAGGTTTCAATGTCGCCGTTGGCATTTTTTGAACGTACGGTTAGGAGCGTAATTTCATAATCAAAGTCGATCATTTCTTCAATAATGATGCGCGCATTTTTTACTCGACCACCAGTTTGGGAAGTGTCCCATGAGGTTTGGATGTCTTCGCTACATTTAATAGTAGATTGTCCCTTGCCTGATGATGACATGACAGGTTTCACAATACAGGGCATGCCAATATCGGCGACCGCTTGCTGACATTCTTCGAGGCTATCGGCGAAAGCATATTTCGAGGTTGCTAGGCCGAGTGTCTCAGCCGCTAATCGTCGGATTCCTTCACGGTTCATCGTGAGCTGGGTTGCTCTGGCCATGGGAATAACTTGAGCTAGACCATCTTGCTCGATACGTGCTAATTCATCGGTGGCAATAGCCTCGATTTCAGGAATGATCAGCGCGGGTTTTTCTTGCTCAACGAGCGCACGTAAGGCCGCGGCATCTGTCATATCAATAACATGGGCACGGTGGGCAACTTGGTGCCCAGGCGCATTAGCATAGCGATCTACCGCAATGACTTCGACACCGAGGCGTTGTAGAGCGATAATGACTTCTTTGCCGAGTTCGCCACTACCAAGCAGCATGACCTTGGTGGCAGAAGGAGAAAGCGGGGTGCCGATTTGCATAAGGTGGTTCCTGTTTGTTCTGATGTCTTTGTAACACAAAGAGTATAAATTAAGAGCCGATAATGATCCGTCTTTCTAACACACTATTTATTCCTGAACATGAGCTGGAGTTCAGTGCCATTCGTGCGCAAGGTGCGGGTGGCCAGCATGTTAATAAGACTTCATCGGCGATACAACTGCGTTTTGATGTTCGCCGTTCGCACCTCCCTGTTGAAATAAAGCAGCAGATATTACGATTGTCAGATCAACGGATTAGCTCGCAGGGTGTAGTTGTTATTAAGGCGCAGACCCACCGTAGCCAAGAGAAAAATCGTCAAGATGCTGAGCAACGCCTTCAATCCTTATTAATCAAGGCACTAGAGCGGAAAAAGCCTCGTAGACCAACACGCCCAAGCAAAAATTCAGTCAAAAAACGCCTTGAGGGCAAGCAGCAGCGTGGGAAATTGAAAAACCTGCGTGGGCGAGTGGGTAGTTCTGACTAATAGGCTTGATTCAAATCGCCCAAGAGCGGTTTTTTATGTGATAATGCGCGACTTTATCGCCTGCTAACCTACATTTTGGAACAATACCGTGATCTCGACAGCTAATATCACCATGCAATTTGGCGCCAAGCCTCTATTTGAAAACATCTCCGTTAAATTCGGTGAAGGTAATCGCTACGGCCTTATCGGCGCGAACGGTTGCGGTAAGACCACCTTTATGAAGATCTTAGGTGGCGATCTTGACCAAACCGCAGGTACGGTCTCGGTTGATCAAGATGAACGTCTCGGTAAGTTAGGGCAGGATCAGTTCGCTTTTGAAGAATTCACCGTGATTGATACCGTGATCATGGGTAACGCCGAGCTGTGGGAAGTGAAACAAGAACGTGATCGTATCTATGGCTTGCCAGAGATGAGCGAAGACGATGGCATGAAGGTCGCCGAGCTTGAAGTGATCTTTGCTGAGCTGGATGGTTACACGGCTGAATCACGTGCTGGTGAACTATTACTAGGCCTAGAAATTCCGCTTGAACAACATACGGGCCCGATGAGTGAAGTCGCACCGGGTTGGAAGCTGCGTGTATTACTGGCACAAGCACTGTTCGCTGATCCAGACATCATGTTGCTTGATGAGCCGACCAATAACTTGGATATTAATACAATTCGTTGGTTGGAAAATATTCTCAACGAACGTAATTGCACCATGATTATCATTTCGCATGATCGTCACTTCTTAAACAGTGTTTGTACTCACATGGCCGATCTCGATTACGGTGAGTTGCGTGTTTATCCCGGTAACTACGATCAGTATATGTTGGCATCGACACAGGTGCGTGAACAGATGTTATCGAACAATGCCAAGAAGAAAGCCCAGATTGCAGAGCTGCAACAATTTGTTGCTCGTTTCTCGGCGAACGCATCAAAGGCACGCCAAGCGACCTCGCGTGCCAAGAAAATTGAAAAGATTAAACTAGAGGATGTAAAACCATCTAGCCGTGTGAACCCGTATATTCATTTCTCACAAGATAAGAAATTGCATCGCCTTGCGGTTGAAGTGAAAGGTTTAACAAAGGCATATGACGATAAAAAGTTATTTACCGATATGAGCCTCATGGTTGAAGCAGGTGAACGCGTCGCCATTATTGGTCCGAATGGTATTGGTAAAACAACATTGCTTAGAACTTTAGCAGGTGAGCTTGAGCCTGATAGCGGTAATGTTAAGTGGTCAGAAAATGCCGATGTAGGGCATTTTGCGCAAGATCATTCTGCGGACTTTGAAAATGGCCTAAGTCTATTTGACTGGATGAGCCAATGGCAGCAAAAAGGCGAAGACGAACAAACCATTCGCGGTACCTTAGGTAAGCTTCTCTTTTCAAAAGACGATGTACTGAAATCAGTAAAAGTGATTTCCGGTGGTGAACAAGGCCGTATGTTATTCGGTAAGTTAATGCAGCTTCACCAGAACGTATTATTGATGGATGAGCCTACTAATCACCTTGATATGGAGTCAATTGAGTCACTCAATATGGCACTAGAGAAGTTTGACGGTACGATTATCTTTGTTAGTCACGATCGTGAATTTGTATCATCACTGGCAACGCGTGTTATTGATATGGAAAATGAAGGTCTGGTCGATTTTCATGGTAGCTATGAAGAGTACCTACATAGTAAGGGTATTGAGAACTAGGCTGCTTCGTGTTGGCAGTAAAGTTCTTGCATCATCTTGATGATATCAATCAATTCTAGTTTGGCTATTCGGTAATAGACTCGAGTCGCATCGCGGCGTGCATCTAATATGCCCCTACTGCGAAGAAAGGAAAGGTGTTGAGAAATATTGCTTTGAGAAGCACCCGATTTTTCAACAATTTCTTTAACTGATAGCTCACCATCATTCAGACAGCATAATATCTTGAGACGTAAAGGATGAGATATCGCCTTTAGTGTCTTTGCTGTGCATGTGATGTCGCATTTCTCAGTCATAAAAAACCTATCTAGTACTACTTTTTAAAGGGTCGTAATTGAAGCCCAAAAAAAGCCCGGTGCCGTAACACCGGGCTCTATTTCTGCGAGCAGAAACTTCTTACTTAGCAGCCGGTGCAGGTGCTTGAGCTACTGGAGCGTAACCGTAAGGAGCGTAACCATAACCATTGTTGTAAGCGTTTTGGCCTTGTGCGTTACCGTTACCGCGAGCGTTGAAGCCGAAAGACATGTTGCCATTTCCAGCGCCGTTACCCATGAAGTTACCATTGTTACGGTATTGGTTGCCGTAAGGCGCGTAACCGTAAGGAGCGTTTGCAATGGGAGCTATTGGAGCAGTAGGTGCTGTTGCTGTCTTAGCTGCAGTAGGAGCAGTTTGTGCTACTGGAGCAACTGGTGCACCGTAAGGAGCGTAACCGTAGCCATTGTTGTAACCGTTTTGGCCTTGTGCGTTACCGCGAGCGTTAGCATTCATGTTGAAAGACATGTTGCCAGCACCGTTACCATTACCGAAACCGTTACCAGAGTTGTTGAAAGGACCCCACCAAGCTTGTGCAGAAGCCATTGGAAGAGCAGCGATTGTAGCAACAACTAATAATTTTTTGATGTTCATAATATGTTCCCTCTCAAGATTTGTATTTAAATTTCGTTTTAAAAGTATTTCGTTTTAGTAAATTTTTCGTCGGAGTAGTAACAACGTGAATTCATATTATTAGACTTTGCTAATATTAGCAAGACATAATATTAGAAAAGTCTAATGATTATTTAAATGAAGAGAATAAAATAATTTTATTGAAAGTAACTAATTGAATAATAATGATATTTTATTGTTTCCCCATGGTTTTACGAGGGGTATTATTGCGTGAAATCGACATTTTGGGGCTGGATTAGCCCCAAAATGAGAGAAATTATTGCTTAGAAATAATTTTTCTAGCGCTTTTTAGGTCACAACAATGACGCGTAGCGCGTCGAGACGCAGTGATGCATTGTCGAGAATATCGTTAAGTGCTTGCCACTGGTCTTGGAAGAATTGAATTTCTTCATCACGTACATTCGGGTTCACTTGTTGTAAAGCCTGCAGACGTTCGATTTCTTTAGCTAACATTTGTCGCGTCTTGTCGTGTGCATCTTTCAGAATGGCCGGAGCTTGTTGTTCAGCAAGTTGTTTGCTGGCATCGACCATGTTCTTCATAACTTCTTTATAAGCACGGACTATTTGATTGGCGGTTTTACCATTCACTCTTTCACTGTATTGGTTAATGAACTTATGAGGAATGTCAGGTCTGCTGGCATTACCTTGTTGATCGACCACTACGCGAATAGTTGTTGGTGGTAGGTAGCGACTTGTTTGTAAGGTTTGGCTTGATGCCGACTCTAATGTGTAGAGGCATTCCATTAATAGGGTGCCGGCTTTGCCACCACGATATTTAAGCGAAGTAACCGACGTGTTGCCTTGTTCATTGGCAAGCACACGATCCAGTGCACCCGTGACTAAGGGATGCTCCCAACTGAAGTACTGCATGTCTTCATTAGACAAAGCGGTATCGCGATCACAGGTGTAGGTCATGCCTTCTTCATTTAAACCGGGCAGCCCATCACTTTGAACGTGTTCGCTGGGGTGAATAACAAAACTATTTTCACCATGTACTTCACTATCAACACCGAAGCAGTCGTAAACATTTTCTAGGTAATTGAGTAATTCTTCAGTGTCGTCTTGTTGTTCGGCGCGTTTATATAGATCGGCCGCAATGGCAGGGCGACAAGAATTATATTCAAGTAGGCGGTCACGGCCCTTTTGCATGGCTTCGTTTAGCTCGTCATGTAGACGCGCTGTTTTGGCAATGAGATCGTTGATATTTGAATCAGGCACAGCCAAAGCGTCATAGAGTTCTTCTTCAACTTGAACAAAGACATTATGCCCAGCAGGACAAGTATGTTCGAAAGCACCAAGACCATCGTCATACCATTGGAACATGGTTTGCTGTGCCGAACCTTCAAGATACGGTGCATGGATCTGAATGTTTTCTGCCTGACCAATACGATCTAAACGTCCAATACGTTGTTCGAGCAAATCTGGGTTGAGTGGTAGATCAAACAAGACAAGGTGATGTGCGAATTGGAAGTTACGACCTTCACTGCCAATCTCCGAACAAACCAGTAATTGGCAACCGTATTCCATATCAGCAAAGAATGCGGCGCCACGGTCACGTTCAATAATACTCATGTGCTCATGGAAAACACCGGCATGAATACCTGCTTTAACGCGCAGTACCTCGGCAATATCCATCGCCGTATCAGCACTCGCTGTAATTAGCAGAACCTTTTTATTACCAATTTCTTTTAGTTGTTTACGTAACCAGTCGATGCGCGGGTCAACACTTGTCCATGCTTCATTGCCTATGTAAGCCAGTTCGGGGCAAAGTTGTAATTGGATATCGGCGTGTTCGTCTAGATAACCTTCAGGTGCAGGCAATGGGTAGCCGGTGACGTTTCGTGAGGGAAACCCTTTTACTGCATTACGTGTGTTACGGAATAGAACACGTCCCGTGCCATGTTGATCGAGCATGCGTTCAATCCAGTCATTACGTGTGTCTGGATTGTGTGCCGCATCGAGGTCAAGTGTTTGACCCTGTTTATCAAAATGCGCATGCAGATTCTTTTGTTGTGCATCGGATAATATTTTATCGCTTAACAAAGTTTCAACGGCATCCGCGATGGGTTGGTAATCATCTTCTTCTTTAAGAAAGCTTTCGTAATCTGGGAAACGATCCGGATCAAGTAGGCGAAGGCGTGCGTAGTGACTGGCCTTACCAAGTTGTTCCGGTGTGGCGGTTAATAACAATACGCCCGGTGTTTCTGTTGCGAGTAATTCAATTAATTCATATTCAAGACTGGCATGTTCTTCGTTCCATTCGAGATGGTGTGCTTCATCAACAACCAGTAAATCCCAATCACCCATATAAGCTTGTTTAAAGCGTTGTGGGTTAGAGCTTAGAAAATCCAGGCTACAAAGAATAAGTTGCTCCGTTTGGAATGGATTGTTATCCGGATCGAGTTTTTCTTCATCAGTCAGGTTTTCTTCCATATCAAGACAGCGTTGTTCATCGAACACACTGAAAGCCAAGTTGAAACGACGCAGCATTTCCACTAGCCATTGATGGATAAGTGTTTCAGGCACAATAATTAATACACGATGGGCGCGTTCGGTTAGTAATTGATGATGCAGAATCAAACCGGCTTCAATGGTTTTACCCAAACCCACTTCATCGGCAAGTAATACGCGAGGCGCATAACGATTAGCCACTTCATGGGCGATATACATCTGATGAGGAATCAGACTTGTGCGACAACCGGTTAGACCGCGAAGGTCAGAGTGCGCGAGTCGGTTTACATGTTGTAGGGTTGCGTAACGTAATTCAAACCATTTCTCTTTATCAATTTGGCCACTGAACAAGCGTTCGGCGGGGCGATTCAATTGAATGAAGTTATCGAGGTTAATTTCTTTAAGAACAGCCGGTTCGCCAGTATCGGTACGTTTGCCGTGATAGCTAAGGATGCCATCCTGTTCTTCAGTCGAAGCGACTAAGAGTTGCCACTCTTCTTTACTATTAATGATATCACCGGCTGAAAAAGCCATGCGTGTCAGTGGCGCAGACTCGCGTGAATAAGTGCGGCTTTCACCGCTGGCGAGGAAGATAAGGGTGACTGTGCGAAAATCACTCTCGAGCACGGTGCCTAGACCCATTTGTAGTTCTGCTTCGCTGATCCAACGTTGTCCGGGGATAAATTCTTGCACGCCAAGTTACTCTTTATATATTGATAGGTAGGTCGGGGGCGCTATGGTAGAGGATTTCTCAAAAAATATCTTGTCATGCTGTAATCATAAGTCACTGATTTATATATAAATAGAAAATTTGCACATAAATACAGCAAATATTACTGAATACTTATATAGACAGGAGGGTCTTATATCCGATAAAATCACTCAAGATTATTTATTACATATTATTTAAATTTTTCCGGAGCAGGGCATTATGCAAGCAGAAGTAGATGGCAAGGTAATTGAACTCAGTGAAGCTGGCTGGTTATTGGAGCTGGAAGAATGGAGTGAAGGATTGGCTCACGAAATTGCCAAGAATGAATCAATCGCTGAATTGACCGATGAGCATTGGGACATTATTAACACTGCTCGTGAATACTTCACCGAAAATGGTGTTGTTGCTGAGCCGCGCTTATTTACTAAGATCATGAAAAAGAAATTTGGCGCAGATCGCAGCAGCCAGAAGTACATTTACTCACTGTTCCCAACGGGTTTGATTAAGTGTGCTAACAAGGTCGGTGGTTTGCCACGCCCTAAGGGTTGTAGCTAAAACAATCATTTTAGATTGGTTAGATTGATGAATATTAAAGGGATGCCGAGTGCATCCCTTTTTCATGTCCGTACATTGCTGTCATTGTAGTCGCAGCGCTAATGACAGACTGACTCGCTAGGCCATTTTTGCTATGATGCGGCAGCATTTCATACATCAAATACCCTGAGGTTTTACATGTTTCAGCTTGGTTGCGCTAATCGCGCCTGTTTTCAAAATGAAATTCTTTCCGGTCTGACTGTTGCCTTGGCACTGGTTCCTGAGGCTGTGGCTTTTGCCTTTGTTGCGGGTGTTGATCCCTTGGTTGGTTTGTACGCCGCCTTTATGGTGGGTTTACTGGCTTCTATCTTTGGTGGCCGTCCAGGCATGATTTCAGGTGCAACGGGCGCAATGGCCGTGGTGATGGTTGCACTGGTGGCCGATAACGGGGTTGAGTATTTATTTGCGGCCGTGGTGCTGACTGGGCTATTTCAAATTCTGGCGGGTGTCTTTAAGCTGGGTAAATATATTCGTATCGTGCCGCATCCGGTCATGTTGGGTTTTGTAAATGGTCTGGCGATCGTTATCTTCTTGGCACAGTTACAACATTTCCAGATTACCGATGATGCAGGTATAGCAGCATGGATGAGCGGTGAACCGCTGATGATTTTACTTGGCTTTATTGCTATGACCATGGCGATAATGCATTTCTTGCCCAAGCTAACGATGGCCTTTCCTGCTGCACTTGCAGCGATTATTATTGTTTCGGGTTTAGTGATTGGTTTTGATATTAATACCACGACTGTCGGTGATCTTGCTTCGATTGAAGGAGGTTTTCCGGCATTCCATATTCCTTCAGTACCGTTCACATTAGAAACGCTTTACATCATTCTGCCTTACTCGATTATTCTTGCGGCAGTCGGTTTGATTGAATCACTACTGACCTTGAGCCTGATTGATGAAGTTACTAATACACGTGGCCGTGGTAACCGTGAGTGTGTAGGTCAGGGTATCGCTAATACGGTGACAGGCATGTTTGGTGGTATGGGCGGTTGTGCGATGATTGGTCAAAGTATGATCAATGTGAACTCAGGTGGTCATCAGCGTTTATCGGGTATTGCCGCGGCATTGTTCTTACTGAGTTTTATCTTGTTTGCATCGGGTCTGATTGAACTTATTCCGATGGCGGCCTTGATTGGTGTGATGTTCATGGTGGTAATGGGAACCTTTGAGTGGACTAGTCTGCGAATTATCCGCAAGATCCCACGTACAGATGCCTTTGTTCTTGTGCTCGTTTCAGGTGTCACCGTTGCGACAGATTTAGCGATTGCAGTGATAGTCGGCGTCATCGTTTCAGCTTTGGCCTTTGCTTGGGAGCACGCCAGCCATATAAACGTGAAGGGCTATGATGACGAAAATGGTTCTCGAGTTTATGAATTGAACGGGCCACTATTCTTCGGTTCAGTTAAAAGTTTTATGGAGCTATTTGATCCCGAAAATGATCCGGATGATGTAATTATTGAATTCCAGAATTCGCGTGTAGCCGATCACTCTGCAATTGAAGCAATTGATTCATTGGCTGAAAAATACATCAAACTCGGTAAATCATTACACCTTCGTCATTTAAGTGAAGAGTGTAAATTACTATTAACTCAAGCGGGTGATCTGGTTGAAGTGAATGTAATGGAAGATCCTAAGTATCACGTTGCGGATGATAAAATAGCATAATGGCGGATTTACATCCTCAGTTAGAAAAAGACTGTGTGGTACTTGGGCAGTTTTTACTCAGTAAGTTATTACTGATACGCGATGCAAATTACCCTTGGTTGATTCTGGTTCCTGATCGCGAAGCGGTAACTGAAATATTTCAGTTAGATGAAGCCGATCAACAACAGCTGCAACGTGAATCAAATTGCATCGCACAATTATTGGTAAAAGAATTTAATGCAGATAAGATTAATATTGCCGCATTGGGTAATGTTGTACCGCAGTTACATATTCACCATGTGGCACGTTACGTAGATGATATTGCATGGCCTGCCCCTGTTTGGGGAGCGCATCCCGCTAAGCCTTATTCGGAAGATGAATTAGAAAAAATGATTGCGAGAGTGAAACGGGCGCTTGCTGAGCAGTTTGATTTTTTACCGAGCTAATTATTTTCATCTTTAGATTTTTCTTGCACTAACACCCACGGTGCGACTACGACTGACCAGAATTCTGTATTGTTTTCATTCCAGCGTCGCGCATCATCATCCAATGCGCGGGAAATCTTTTCTTCTTCGATCCATTTAGCAACTTGAGTTTGATCATCAGCGGCAAAGCGTCCAGCCACTTCAATGAGATCGAGTTCAGTACCAATAACGACGACTAAGCCTTTGGCAAAATGGCGTACTAGTTCACTCCACTCAACCGCCCCTGTTTCAAGATTGATCTTTTGGCGTAATTCTTCGCTGTTTAATTCAATGCGTTCGTCCGACATATTTTGTTCCATTGGTTTGCTACGGCTATTATACGCGAAGACAGCTGATTTATGCTTAATTGCGTGCGTATATTACTTGTATTCATGGTATTAGCACATCGAAAAATGCATACTGAGGTCACAGAATTATGATGATTTATACGGTAATCTCAATAGTATGGAATGGTTCAATAGTATTTTAAGCTTCTTACAAGACTGGTTTAGTGTGATGCTGACGCCTGCGGGTGCTTGGCAATTGGGTTGTATTATTGCCGGTGGCGTAATCGGTTGGTTAGCGCATCGACGTTGGCAATCATTTATTGTTCGGCAAATTGGTGAAAGTGAAAAACGTGGTTTTCGACGCATGGCAATGCGTGGTTCGGTACGAGTTGTTTTCCCCTTGGCAATGGCCATTGTGGTGCAGGTTTCCGCAGGTGTTTTATCTCAATTTAGTGTACTTACTCCCTTACTCGATTTATTAGTTCCTCTCTTATTATCTTTGGCAGCGATACGCGTCATTGTGTATGCCTTGCGCCGAGCTTTTGGGCCAAGCCCGGCTCTACGTGCATGGGAAGGATTGATCGGTACGCTTATTTGGGGCGCGGTGGCACTGCACCTATTAGGTTGGTTGCCGGATGTATTAGCAACGCTAGATGGCATTGGTATTACTTTAGGTACAAACAGAGTAACAATGCTTTCCGTGTTACAACTCGGATTTGCGATTGCGGTATTTATGGTAATGGCAAGTTGGTTATCTCGTTATATTGAGCAACGTGCCAAACGTTCGGAATATTTAAGTGTCAGCATGCAAGTTGGCTTGAGCAAGCTCAGTAAGGTTTTGTTGTATACCATTGCGATATTAATTGCATTGAATAGTGTTGGTATTGATTTAACAACATTGACGGTCTTTGGTGGTGCTTTAGGTGTTGGTCTTGGTTTTGGTTTACAACGAATCGCGAGTAACTTTATTAGTGGTTTCATTTTATTATTTGATCGTTCTATTAAATTAGGCGATGTCATTACCATCGGCGAGCGTTTTGGTTGGGTCGTAGCGATGCATGCGCGTTATATTGTTGTGCGTGATCGTGACGGTGTTGAGACATTAATACCTAATGAAAACTTAATAACCTCTGATGTAGTAAATTGGAGTTATAGCGATAAACATGTGCGCGTAAAAATCCCCGTACAAATTAGTTATGATGATGATCCTGAGCAGGCAATGAAATTAATGGTTGATGCTTGTAGTGTGAGTAGTCGAGTATTAAAGAATCCTGAACCACAAACACGTATGTTGGCGTTTGGAGATAGTGGTATCAATCTTGAGTTACGCCTGTGGTTGGATGATCCTGAGGACGGTGTTGGTAGTGTGAGATCAGATATTAATCTGGCAATCTGGAAAGCATTTAAACAGCACAAAATCACTATTCCTTTTCCACAGCGTGTTGTGCATTTATTAAATGATGAGAAATAAAGAAGTATTGTATGCGTTATAGAGAAGGGCAGGATATAAATAACCTGCAACCAGAAAGCTTAACAGATGGTGTTAGTGATATAACCGTCGCCTACACTTTGATTATGGCTTTTATTTTTATTGCCATGGGACGTTATGGGAAACAACGTTGGTTAATATTTTGGGGCATAATCACCATTTTTATGGTGATTTGCTACTATGTGATTGGTTGGTTTGATTTACTTTAGTAAATGATAATAATTTTATGCAATTAATAGATACACATTGTCACCTCGATCGAGATAGCTTTAGCAAAGACAGGCTTGAGATTATTGAGCATTGTCGTGAGATGGGAATTAATAAAATTGTTGTACCCGCGATTGATCAGTCGGGTTGGCTGCAATTATTAATGCTCTGCGAAACGCAAAAGGGACTCTATCCCGCTTTGGGTTTACACCCTATGTTTCTTTCTTCTCATAAAGATAAAGATGTTAAGTTACTAGAAAAATGGATAGAGGATCATCGTAAGCAAGTAGTTGCAGTGGGTGAGATTGGCCTAGATTATTATGACAAACAACTCGATCGTAAACGTCAACAAATACTTTTTGAAGCACAACTAGATATTGCGCAACAGGCAGATTTACCAGTCATACTACATGTGCGTAAGGCGCATGACCGTATTATTAAAACGCTGAAGAAGTTTAAAGTAAAAGGTGGAATTATTCATGCCTATAGTGGCAGTGAACAGCAAGCAATAAAGTATATCGACATGGGGTTCAAGCTTGGTTTTGGTGGCAGCGTGACTTATGAAAAGGCCAAACGAATTCACCGTTTGGCAGTAAACCTTCCTCTTGATTCAATCGTCTTAGAAACGGATGCACCTGACATGGTGGTTTCAGCACATCATGGTGAGCGTAATAGTCCTGAATACTTGGTGGATGTATTAGATTCTCTTGTTGAGCTGCGAGATGAGTCTGCCGAAGATATTGCAGCCCAAACAACACAAAATGCGATTGACGTGTTGGCGTTAAATTAAGCTATGAGCGAATCAGATTATCAACAACGGTTCGGTGGGATCCGTCGTTTATATGGTGCGGCCGAACAAGATTGTATTCAAGCAATGCACGTGTGTGTCATTGGCGTAGGTGGTGTCGGTTCATGGGCCGTTGAGGCACTTGCGAGAACAGGCGTCGGTAAATTAACCTTAATTGATTACGATACCATTGCACCGAGTAATATTAACCGACAGCTACATGCAACCGATGACACATTGGAAGAAAAGAAGTCGGAGGTATTAGCCGCTAGAGTGAAATCAATTAATCCTCAATGTGATGTAGCGGTTATTGATGATTTTATTACGTTGGATACCTTGGAAGATTATCTCGATCGTGGATACAGTTATGTGATTGATGCTATTGATAGCATTAAATTTAAATCAGGCATTATCTACTACTGTAAACGAAATAAGATCCCTGTAATAACAACCGGTGGTGCGGGTGGTCTAATTGATCCTACACAAATTAAAATTCGCGATTTGAATAAAACTCACAATGATCCTCTTGCAGCAAAGGTACGTTCTTTTTTACGTGGACAGTATGGTTATACGCGTAATACACAGCGTTACTTTGGTATCGAGTGTGTCTATTCTTTAGAGCAACCACGTTATCCGAAAGAAGATGGCAAGGTAGGTTTTGAAAAGCCCGGTATTCATGGTGTTTCTATGGATTGTAACTTTGCCTATGGTTCATCGACGATGGTAACTGCATCATTTGGTTTTATTGCAGCAGCGCGTGTAATCGAAAAAACCTTGAAGAAACAGAGCAAAGCTTAATTTGTTTTCTTAGGTGTTGCTGGGCTTAGGTAGCGGCGTTGTTTTGTTTCTATTGGATAGTAACTTCGCCATTGCAACATCTTATGCATTGCACGAATAGTTTCTCTATCTGCTTTACTAAAACGCACGGCAAGTCCTTTACCCTCTTTGCGAATAGCACGAGCAATAATGACAGGTTGTTTTAATTGTAAGCGTTGTAATGCAGGGAAAGATATTTCAAGTAGGCGATGTTTTGGAAAACCTAATTCTTCTGTTAAGAGAAAAGCACCACCCATACTGACATCTTGGGTCTTGCAGGCAATAAGCTGTTCGCCACCGCGTCGCCAAAGACGTATTTCAACATCAAATTTAATTTGGCGTCGTTGCCAATTCCGTGATTCCATTACCCGTATCCCTTTAAGAGATTTTATTATTTTAAGCTGTTCTGCGACAGTTGAGTTAGTTTGCACTTGTTGGCAAGCTAGGTAAATACTATTTTTCTTGATCTTGTGTTTTTGCTGTAGATAATTGCTTTAAAAAGTTTTGATAGAGTGGTTTATGCCAATCTTGGCCACCAATCACTACATATTGTATCTGCCCATTTGGATCGACAAGGTAAGTAGAGGGCAGGCCTCGAGGCTTCCATAACTCGGTAGTAAGGCCATCACGATCTAGTAGTGTATTCACTTCAGGGGCAACGGCACCGAGAAAATTAAAAATAGTATCTTCTGATTCGGCTGTGTTGACGATGAAAAAATCAATATTGTCTTTGCTCATGTCTTGAATTAAGGATTGGATAGTAGGCATTTCTCTACGGCAGGGGCCACACCAGCTTGCCCAAAAATGTACAAATGCCCATCTTCTATTTTTTGTTGATAAGGTAAATTTATTACCATCCATATTTTCAAGGCTGAGCGGTGGAGCCATTCTTGGTGTAATTTTAATAATGCCTTTGGGGGCATCAGTAGCCGCGTATAGTGATACTGATGGCAGTGCGAGGAATAATAAAAGAATCAGTATTTTTTTCATGGTGCGGGGTCTTCTGCACAGCGTAAATTTTTGAAGGTGATAATTAAAGGCTTCGCATTGCTATTCATTTCTTTAGCAAAACGTGCGGTTAGAGTGAAGGGGGTATTGATTCTTGCTAGTGTTATATTTCCACCTTCATGTTCATCGGGCTGAAAATCGAGTTGATTAGGTAGTAAGGTCCAGCGAAAGGTCGATTGAAATCGTTGTGGTAAATTGAGTTTCTTCCAGCGTTGAATCCAGTGAGCTCGACTCAGCAATGAAAGCGTCTCTGTTGCAGTCGTAAATGTCCAATTATTAGTATTTAGTTTTAAAATACTTTGGCTTTTATTATGAATGCCGATAGTAAAAAAGCAGGCATCGCGTGTTGCATTAATAGCATTGATTGGAAATTCGCGGCCTTCATAAAAAGCGGCCATTTGTTGTGCGGTGCGAGGGATAACTACCATTTTTATTTCTGGGTTTTTGAACACATGACGTTTTGGCGCAGCCTGTGCGCTGCTTATTGTCAGCGCGCAAATTAGCAGGAGAAAGGTGCTAGGATACTTGGTATGAAGGAGCAGTGAATTCATTCTATGTATCATATAGTGAATTATCGGTATTCGGAAACGACACATGATCTGGATCAACGCGCTAGCAGTAATTCTATATTAGGGTATACTTATATTCCTTGTTAACGAGGTTTGAAAATATGTTGTCAGTATTAGGTATAAAGGTCTCAGTTCGCAGTTGGTTGGTTCCTGTATTGATGTTGATTTCAGTTGCGGTCAACGCAGCGCCAAATGGTCAGCTTTTGTATGAAACTAATTGTGCCTCTTGTCATGGGGGTAATGGAAAGGGCGGGGTTGGGGTACCAATTTCTCTGCCAAGTTTTTTACACAGCGTGCCTGATACCTATTTAGAAAAAACAATTCGTTATGGCCGACCTGGCCGAGTAATGCCACCGTTTAAGTATTTGAGTGACGCACAAATTAAGGCAATTGTTGGACATTTACGTAATTTTGCTCCGGGAAAATATCCTGAATCCTTGCATGCCTTAGTTAAAGGTGACATTAAACGTGGCAAAAAATTGTTTGGCCAGCATTGTGCAAGTTGTCACGGAGTAAATGGTGAAGGGGGAAAAGGCACTGGCGTAACATTTTCTCGACCACGTGAGTTACCGATTATTGCACCATCAATTAGTAATCCCGGTTTTCTTCTGGCCGCAACAGATCACATGATTAAATCAACATTAATGAATGGGCGGCAAGGTACACCAATGCAGTCATTTCTAAAAATGGGTTTAACTGAAAAAGATATTGATGATCTTGTAAGTTATGTTCGCAGTTTTGAAAATGTAAAGGCAAAGAAAAAGTTCACAGAAGAATCAGCGATTATGGTTTTCGACTCGCCTAATGATTTAAAGACCACCGTAGAAAACCTTAAGAATGCAGCGGGAGCAGAAAACTTTAGAATTATTCGCGTGCAAGATCTTGAAGAAGGCTTAGTTAAAAAAGGTGCTGAGAGTGGTCGTGAGGTTGTGATCTACTTCTGTAATTTTCAGACCCTTAATGAAGTGCTGGGCGTTGATCCTCGCGTAGGCTTATTTTTGCCATGTCGAGTCACGGTGGTTGAACGAGAAGGTAAGGTGCAAGTAATGGCGATTAATCCACGTTACTTAAGTGCGATGTATAACAATGACGAGCTGGATAAATTCTGTGATCAGATGTTTGAGATTTATACCAATATTATTGAGGAGGCAACACTATGAGACGCTTATTAGCAGGAATCTTAATGTTGGTTTTGTCAACAGTTTCGGCAGTAGCCAGTGAAAGTGATGGTTTGATTTTGCATCGTTCAATACAAAATTTCCCCGAAGCGATGTTAGCTTTACAAACATCAATTGGTGAACATGGTTATACGGTGAGTCGCGTACAACGTGTTGACATTGGTTTGACTAAATCAGGTTATAAGACAGATAAATATCGTATTGTATTTTTTGGCAAGAGCAGTGAAATAAGAGCGGTTAAGCAAAGCCAACCGCAACTTATTCCATACCTGCCACTTAAGGTTGTTATTTTTTCTGAGAATAATGAAACATTGCTGGTTGCTTCAAATATGACTCAGTTTTCTGAACTTGTGAATAATGAATATACAAAAACACTTTTGCAACGCTGGAATAATGATATTCAATCAATATTCAGCGAGATAAAATAAAATCATTTTATCTTAGTGGTGATGACCGTCGGGACCGTGTACATGACCATGTTCTAGTTCTTCGGCACTTGCATCGCGAATTTCCATTATTTGAACTTCAAAGTGGAGAGTCACACCAGCAAGTGGGTGGTTGCCATCGACAGTGATGTTGTCGTCATCAATGGCAGTAATCGTAACCATGATTTCTTGTCCATCCGGTGATGCAGCATGGAACTGTTGGCCGACTTCAATGCCTTCTTCTGTACCAAACATATCTTTAGGTACAACTTGACTCATATCATCGTTACGTTCGCCATAGCCATCGGCAGGCACGATGCTGACAGATAATTCGTCATTGACCGCTTTTCCTTCTAAGGCACTTTCTAGGCCCGGAATGATATTTTGCGCACCATGAAGGTAAACGAAATCACTATTTTGGGCGCTATCGAGAATTTTTTTGTCATCGTCACGTAGGATGTAATTGATCGTAACGACCTTGTTTTCTGCTATTTTCATGGAGAATTTCCTAGTAAATAATTAGCTGGATAGGTGAAATTGATGCGATTATATCAGCTGCTGACGGTTCAGATCTATTTCAATTACTTGGTATTTGCTTAGTTTTACTGCTTATAATGGAAATTCATGGAGTTGAGAGAGTAATAATGAGCCGAATCCCCATTGATCCTGAGAGCGATGTTGTCGAAGAACATTACGCGGTGATTTATGCACCACGCCGTCATCGTGACCGTTTCCCCGAAAATTGTGTTGAGGTTGTGGCGTCGGAGGAGCTAGCACGAACCAAGGCTGATCCGGCTAAAAAATTATATGCGGCTAAGGTAGTTGGGCCTTCTCGTTCATCAGAAGGACTTAGGTTATTTTATCTTGAGCAGTGGTTAGATTAATCAATGCTGTGTTGGAGGAAGTTCTGGCACAGCGTTGTCAGTAAATAATTGCACAGCATCGATACTATCAAAATCGTATTGTTGTTGGCAGAAACCACAATTGATACGAATGCTACCCTGTTCTTTGAGAATGTCTTGAACTTCTTTTTCACCTAGGTTGCGCAAGTTATCGGCAAAACGTTCGCGTGAACAGTTACAACGAAATGCTACTGGGCTTGATTCATATAAACGAATATCTTCTTCGTGATAAAGGCGATGCAATAATTCTTCAGTGGGTAGTTCAAGTAACTCGTCGTCAGTAATTGTATTTGCTAACTGACAGGCACGGTTCCAAGCATCAGGATCATCGTCTTCATTCTGTTCAGGTAGTGCTTGTAACAATAAACCTGCTGCATGTTGTGAATTAGTCGCAAGCCAAAGATCGGTTGGCAGTTGCTCTGATTGTTGAAAGTAATTATGTAGTGCTTTGGCTAGAGACTCTTGGTGCATATCAACAATACTTTGATAACGCTCACCAGACTCTTGTTCAATGGTAATTGTCAGTTGACCGCCATGACATAATTTTTCTAGAGAAGAATCAGTAATTTCACCTTGCCATTCGGCCATGCCTCTAAAATGTTGAGACTCATTAACCTGCATCACTAACAATGTGACAGGGTTGCCATTTTGAATTTGTAACGTCAGTGAGCTATTCGATTTAAGAGTTGCGCTAAGTAGACAGATAGCGGTGGCAGCTTGTCCCAATAAGTCTTCGATAATGGGCGGGTAGTCACGGCCTTCGAGCATAGTGCGCCAGCTATTATCTAAGCGCGTAAGAATGCCACGAACATTTGTATGTTCAAGAATAAAGCGACGTTGGCTGTCTGATTCAGACATAAAACATTTCCATTATCTGTTAGTTAACTGATTATAACTCAATAAAAAACCCGTACCCTTCGTAAAAAAGGTACGGGTTCGAAAAAACATCCTATTATTTATGGATTTATCTTGCTGTACTTGGAACCTTCAAGAGATAGGTTGTACATCAAGCCTTTGTTGTTAAAGACAAAGGCAATAATAGGTTTTTTCACCGTATTGGTATCAAGCGTTGTTGCTGCGCCAACATCAATCAATGCGACTGAACCATCAACACCGGCTTCCCAGCCATCACTGCGACGGAATTTCTTTAGTGCCTTGCTGGTGGTGAAAATCATAATAACGGTTTTAGTTTGCGCACCGAGTTGAAAGCCGATAGAGGCTGCGGCAGTGCTGTAATATTCAACTGTTTTTCCATTAATAATCATGGCGCCTTCGCCATACTCACCACCAATACCAAAACCTGCTTTGAATATGCTCGGGAAAACCAACATTCCTTTCGCTAGCTTGATATATTCGTCTGCGGCAACCACATCTTTCTTAAAGCGTTGCAACGCTTGTTTTACTTCGAAGTTTATTTCGACCTTGGAACCAGCAAAAGCAGGTGAGCTACCGAGCAGGCTTAAACCAACAACAAGTGATAGCACGAATTTGATAAAGGAATGTGGCATGAGATTCTCCATTAATATTTACCACCAACATTAACACGGAATCTGCGTTTGTAAAGGAACCAGTTGGCAGGAGAATGGTCAATTTAAACATGCTTCAGCCTACTCACCTATATAGTATTGGCGAATTGGTAGCGAAGGCGGATGATTGGCTGAATAGCCTCGTTAATAATTATTTATTACAAAAGGATCTAGGCCATGTTCATGACCAATAAAAAATCACAAATGCCAGATGTAGATACGGCCTTGCCTGGGCGAGATGAGAAAATGCGCGTGCCAGCAAAACACCATGTTAATGGTAATCCACTGCAAGCGCCTTTCCCTGACAATATGCAAATGGCCATGTTTGGCTTGGGATGTTTCTGGGGAGCGGAGCGCAAGTTTTGGGAAATTCCCGGTGTGCATTCAACCTCGGTCGGTTATGCCGCAGGTTATACGCCGAACCCAACTTATCAAGAAGTTTGTGGTGGGCAAACCGGTCATAACGAAGTTGTCTTGGTGGTTTTTGATCCAGCAAAGATTAAGTATGAAGATTTGCTTAAAGTATTTTGGGAGGCACATAACCCAACTCAGGGAATGCGTCAGGGTAATGATGCAGGCACTCAATATCGCTCGGGTATTTATACCTATGGTGAGGAGCAGCAAAGCATTGCTAATGAATCTAAGAGACGTTATCAGCAAGCCTTAATAAGTGCGGGGCAAAACTCGATAACCACTGAAATCTTATCGGCACCTGAATATTATTATGCGGAAGATTATCATCAGCAATACCTCGCTAAAAATCCGAATGGTTACTGTGGCTTAGGTGGCACCGGTGTTGATTACCTTGTATGAGATATTGCTTACACTCATAGACACTAGGGCTTTGACTTAGCTATTAAGCCATTATGTTACAATTGTTTTTAATACGATGAAAACGGTAGTGAATAATGTCAGATAGCAAGAGCACTGCTTCTCCTATGCAAAAGATGGAAGAAGAAGCGAAAATTACTTTCACGCGCAATGTCATCGCAATATTGGATGAGTGGAAGGTAAAAGATGGCGACCAAATCCTCTTATTAGGCTTGCCTGATGATACGCGCTCGCGTCAGATCCGCAGTTACCGCCAAGGCTCGTCGACCTTTCCTGTGGATGATTCGCGTGTAAATGAATTTCTTGATCATATTCTAGGTATTGATGATGCCTTAGCGACTTCTAATCCATGTAATTCGGCTGCCGGAGGCATGTGGATGAACCGTGTTAATAACCGTTTTAAAGATCGTACTCCGCTTAATGCCATGCTTGAAGATGGTATCAATAGTATCGTTGCCGTACGTATTCACCTTGATTGCGCCTACGATTGGCACATCAGCAAATAAGCTCAATTACTCCGTAGATACAGCCTAATTACCACTTAATTAGGGCTAAATTTTTCGCTGGATTGGTCGATAACCATAGTAAGACTGGTTTCAGCAGAGTAGTGCCGATATATGTTTAATCCAAGTGAAGTACCGAAAGATACCCATTCTGTTGAGGTGCGCGAGGAAAGTTACGGCTTCACCTTAGCCCACCGATGCAACTCGCGTATTTTATATGTAGCGACTTATCATAATCATAATGATGCAATGAGACAGGCGAATAGAATCGCTGATCAGGAGCAAGCTGACGGTCATGAGGTCATTATGGTCACCGATGCTCATATTAGTTAGTACGGCGCAGCAATTCGGGGATGACCCTAGCAAGCAGGCAGTATATTATTCACTACCTTAATGATTAATATCCGGTATCCCGTAGGGTTACTGGTCTGGACCTTGTATCTTGAATTCCCATTTTGAGCAGCGCTTAGCGCAATTGAAAAAAATTTCCGCAGCAACCTTGCTGGCCGGTAGCCGTATTGGTTTAGAAAAAGAGACCTTGAGGGTGAATCCTCAGGGAAGTATTTCTCAGGAATTGCATCCTGAAAAATTGGGTGCTGCTTTAACTAACCCTTATATCACGACAGATTATTCCGAAGCCTTACTTGAATTAGTTACTCCTCCCTGTGACTCGGTTAAAGAAGCCGTAGCCTTTTTAGCCGATACTCAGAAGTTTGTTTTCACTCAACTTGATGATGAAATGCTCTGGGCAACCAGCATGCCTTGTGTGGTGGCAGGTGAGACGAGTATCCCTATTGCTAAGTTTGGTTCATCCAATGCGGGCATGATGAAGACGGTGTACCGACGAGGCCTTGGCTACCGCTACGGACGTGTCATGCAAGTGATTGCCGGGGTGCATTTTAATTATTCTTTATCGAAAGAATTCTGGCAGGCTTATCACGAGAGTGAAGAAAGTAACGCAGATCTACAGTCGTTTATAAATGACAATTATTTTGGCATTTTACGTAATCTACAACGCTTAGGTTGGTTAGTGCCTTATTTGTTTGGCGCTTCGCCTGCTGTTTGTAAATCCTTTCTTGGCGAGACAACAACTAGCCTGCAAGACTTTGATGAAAATACTTATTACGAAGAGTATGCAACATCGTTACGCATGGGCGATATCGGTTATCAAAATAATAAAGAAAATGAATCAGGCATTAAAGCTGATTACGATGATCTAGATAAATACATTGATAGTCTGAAAGGGGCTATATCAACAGCGTGTCCAGAATACGAGAAAATTGGTATTGAGGTGGATGGTGAGTATCGTCAATTGAATGCCAATATTTTACAAATTGAAAATGAGTATTACAGTACCGTTCGTCCTAAACAGGTACCGAATGGAAATGAAAAACCAGTAGCCGCATTAAAAAATCGTGGCGTAGAATATATTGAGCTGCGCTCTTTAGATGTAAATGCTTTTGAACCGCTCGGTGTGAGTGAAAGTCAGTTATATTTTCTTGAGGCTTTTGTGCTGTTTTGTTTATTGACAGATAGCCTACCGATTGATGATCTTGAGCGTGGTGAAATAGATCAAAATGAATTAGACACAGCGCATCGAGGTCGTGATCCGAATTTGTCTTTACAGCGAAATGGCGAAACCATTTTATTAAAAGATTGGGCATTGGAAGTGGTGACAGCAATGCAAGGTGTTTGTGAATTACTTGATGCGGCAGCTGAAGGTCAGCCGTATCAAGATGCCCTCGCGGTACAAACCGCTGCGATACATGATCCTGAGTTAACGCCATCGGCCATTATGTTAAAAGAGATGCGCGAAAATGAGGAAGGTTTTTATCATTTCGCACGACGTATGTCGGTACAGCACAGTGAATATTTTTCTAATATAGAATCATCACCGGAAAGTCATGAAATGCTGATAGATACCGCTAAAAAATCTGTACTACGTCAGCAGGAAATTGAAGCTGCGGATAAAATTCCCTTTACTGAATACTTAGAAAATTATCTTAATTCAGAATAATCGTATTAATTAATGTCAACGATTTGTGCTGCTACGTGAACATGACGTGCAAGTTGCAGCCATTCTGAAATAGGATAAATATCTGGCATGCCTTGTCGCCATGCGTCGAGAACAAAGACGGATTGTGACTTGGTTGCTTTGAGTAGTTGGTCGGCTTGGAGTTGCTTGGGGTCGTAAACAACAACAGCATGATGTTCGCCATCAGCACCTTTATTAATAACAATACTCGTGAGTTGCCAGCCTTGTGAGAGGACAGTGGATTTCACGCCTGCGTGAATACGATATTTCCATTGGTAACAAAGACCGCGTTGCTTACCTTCATGGAAATTAACCCACATATTGCCAAGCCAGCCACTGGTCCAATCCTCGTTTGGATCATTGAGCGTATCAGTAACCGTTTTGGCGAAAGCTTGGTGGATTTTTTGTAAGATGGGCTCACGGATATCATCAGGTTGAATCGGTTGAATAACGCAGGCCGTTAACGATAGGCATAAGATGACAAAAAGGACGTTTTTGTAGAGTTGAATTGCCGATATCGTACGCATGCACTGTATTATAGAGCGTGTGAGTCATGGCGAACAGGAGCCATTGAGTTTTGATTAGAATTTTTCGACATATTGAATGTGAAGGCCCCGGTTTTTTGGCTGAGCTTTTACGACAGCGACAAATTGATTTTGAGTTAATCGCAATTGACGAGGGTCAGCCCGTACCCTGTTCCTTGGATGGCGTTTCAGGTTTGGTTTTCCTTGGTGGGCCGATGAGCGTGAATGACTCTTTGCCTTGGCTGGAAGATGAATTAGCGCTCATTAAAAAAGCGCGTGCTGCAGATATTCCAATGTTGGGTTTTTGCTTGGGTAGTCAGCTTATTAGTAAGGCCTTGGGTGGTGAAGTTTTCCGGGGCGATGCAGGTCAGGAGATTGGTTGGCATGCAGTGCAAAGGGTTAATAGCTCTACTGCAGAGAAATGGCTCGGAAATGATAACGAGGAAATATCAGCTTTTCATTGGCATGGTGAAACATTCAGCTTGCCACAAGGCGCAGAGTTGATCCTATCGAGTAAGGCCTACCCTAACCAAGCTTATGTTATGGGTAAAACGCTCGCCTTGCAGTGTCATATTGAGGTCTCGGTTGAAATGGTGAAAGAGTGGGCTTCCTTATATACGGCAGATTTGGCGCAGGGTGGGCCATGGAATCAAGCCGCGAGTGAAATAGTGATAAATTTAGAGAATAAAGTCGGGTTGTTGCAGAAAATGGCACAACCATTACTAGAAATATGGCTGCAGGGATTAAAAGAAGGAAAAACCGAATGAGATGTGTTGTTTATAAGAGCGAGCGTAAGCTAGATTCTTATCTTTATGTAACAACTAAGGATGAATTTTCCGACGTGCCTGAGGCGCTTTTGAATATGTTGGGTGAACTTCAATTCATTATGGATTTGGATCTCGCCAGTCGCGACAAGCTGGGTTATGCCGATATTGCGGAGGTGACTCGCTTGCTTGATGAACAAGGGTTCTTCCTACAAATGCCGCCGGGTGAAGGTTACCCTGATTTATAGGCGGGTTGACCCGAGAGTAAAGCATTAGACAACTCTAATATTATGATTTTATAGCCTTTTTTTGTTGATCTTTGCTATATGGGTGATATTCTCATTTATGTATAGGCGATGTTACATATAGAGAGGGACTTTTTATGGCAACGGGTAAAGTGAAATGGTTTAACGACTCAAAAGGTTTTGGCTTTATTGAACCAAGTGAAGGTGGGGATGACGTTTTTGTGCACTTCTCAGCGATTACGGCCGAGGGCTTTAAAAGCTTGGCTGAAGGGCAGGGAGTCACATTTGATGTGGAAACGGGGCCGAAAGGCTTACAGGCAAGCAATGTGATACCAAGTTAAATAAATTGAAAAACAGTGACTAGTTAAGAACCCCATTTTTCTGGGGTTTTTTTATGCCTATGTCTATAGGATGAAATGTAAATAATTGTCACGTATTTTAATAAAGACTAGAAAAATAGGTATTTGAGGCCTATCTTTAAAGTAAGCAACAACGGAGTGTATTGCGATGCGTTCCTATATTCGTCACCCATCGGGTATGCCGATCAGTGTTCGTCCGGATGAGACTCATGATGGCAGTCCGGAGAGCCTTAACAATATTGGTTACGGTGGTTTAAGTTTTACCAGTCAGGCACCACTTATCCCCGGTGCCATGGTGTCTTTGTCTGTCTCAATTCCACATGGTGAAGTCGAATCTCGTGGTCGAGTAGCTTGGTGTCGTGAGCGTCTTGACGGATTTGAGGTTGGTGTTGAATTTATGGATGCCGGTGATTTTTATACGGTGCGGATGGTTGAGCAAGTCTGTCATATTGAGAATTACCGAGGGCAGGAGCTTGAGCAGAAGGGCCGTAGCATAAGTTGCGAAGAAGCAGCGAAAGAATGGATTGAGAAATATGCAGCTGATTTCCCCGCCCCTTTTCTCGAGCAAAAACACCATTAATTAACTTCAAAATTACCGTAGTCAGCGATTGCATCACCGCGTATTATCTTGGCTATGTCTGAATCTAAATCGATTATTTTCTATAAACGAGCCAAATTTTGGCGCGGCCTTTTATTGCAATCTCTGTTGCTGATGATGGTTTATGCTGGCATGCAGCTGTGGCAATCACGAAATGCAGTAACCGGACAAGCCCCACCGATTAATACCGTTTTACTGAGTGGAAAACAGGTAAGTTTGAGTGATTATGCGGGCAAACCTGTATTGGTTCATTTTTGGGCCAGTTGGTGTTCTATTTGTCGTTTTGAGGAATCGAGTATTTCAGCGATTGCTAAAGACTATGCCGTTCTGACCATTGCCTCACGATCAGGAGATGCTGACAGTCTGCGTACCTATATAAAGGAACATGATCTGCGTTTTCCCGTAATAGAAGATGAGCTGGGCGAGTGGGCGCAGCTATACGGCGTGAAGGGCTACCCGAGTAGTTTTATTATTGCGGCTGACGGCAGTATTTATGATGTCGAAATCGGTTATAGCTCGAATTGGGGTTTGCGCCTGCGTTTATTTCTCGCTGGGCTTTAGCTAAAAGCTTAACTTTCAGGATAGTTCTGTTAATCTTGTAACAAATCAAAACAACTTAGAAAAGAGAAAAATATCATGGCTGAAACAGTAGATGACCTTTCCATTGAGTATTCCGAAGATGGCGTAGTATTGGTCAAGCAACTAGATAAAAAAGTACTCACTAAGGGAGCGTGGTCAACTATCATGTATCGCTTTCAGGATTGGAACAAAGCCAAAGAAGAGTACGGCAAAGACAAATATACTATTCGTCGTTATCAAAAACGCAATGGCGAATATTTCCAGAAGTCTAAATTTAACATTTCCAGTGCAGATCAAGCTCGCAGCATTATTGCTGCACTAGAAGAGTGGATTCCTGCCGCAGAGGAAGACAGCAAATAAATAATAGTTTTATAGCATATAAAAATTAGCGGAGAGAGAGCAGTACCGCAATAATAATAAAAAGGGAATTATCATGGCAATTGAAGTGATTCTAGCAATCTTGGCTGGTGTGGCCATATTTATCGCTGTCGTTTTTATTTACGATATTACACAGAAAAAACATGCAATCTTGCATAATTATCCTGTGTTGGGACATATGCGTTACTTCTTGGAGATGATTGGTCCGGAGTTACGTCAGTACTGGGTTGCCCATGACAAGGAAGAAATGCCATTTGATCGTACCGAACGGTCGTGGATTTATGCTACATCAAAAGGCGCGAATAATTATTCTGCCTTTGGTACTACCGAAATGCAGTACGGTATTGGTTACCCGATTATAAAAAATGCTGCATTTCCCTTTCCTGAAAAAAAGGCCACTTACTTAAATGATGATCCAAGTACTATCCCGTGTGTAAAAATTATCGGCGCGATGCACAATCGTCGTCGTCCTTGGCGACCTAGTTCAATTGTAAATGTATCTGCGATGTCATTTGGTGCTCTAGGTAAGAATGCGATATCAGCATTAAACCTAGGTGCAGGTATTGCCGATTGTTACCACAACACAGGTGAAGGCGGTGTCAGTAAGTATCATTTATTGGGTGGCACGGTCGTTTGGCAAATAGGTACAGGTTACTTTGGTGCTTGTGATAAGGACGGACAATTTTCGATTGATGTTGTTGCAGAGCGTGTTGCGGCAAATCCACAAATTCGAGCGATTGAAATTAAACTATCGCAAGGTGCTAAACCAGGTAAGGGTGGCGTACTGCCCGGCGCGAAGGTCATCGGCGAAATTGCTGAGACACGTGGCGTTCATGAAGGCACTGATTGTATCTCACCAAATAGTCATTCAGAGTTTTCGAATGCAGATGAATTAATTGATTTCGTAGAATTAATTGCCGAGCGAACAGGTTTACCTGTTGGTATTAAAGCCGCTGTAGGTGAAACCGGTTTTTGGGAAGAGTTTGCTGAGAAAATGAAAACACGTCGTCAGGGCGTCGACTTTATTACTATTGATGGTAGTGAGGGCGGTACGGGTGCGGCACCTTTAACTTATGCAGATCATGTTTCCTTACCATTTAAAATTGGTTTCATGCGAGTTTTCCAAATCTTCCAACATGCAGGTTTGTCACGCGGTATTGTTTGGATCGGCAGTGGTAAATTAGGTTTTCCTGATCGGGCTATTGTTGCCTATGCAATGGGTTGTGACATGATTTCAGTGGCACGTGAAGCGATGTTGTCAATTGGCTGTATTCAATCACAGGCCTGTCATACGGGGCATTGTCCTACAGGTATCGCAACCATGAGCTCTTGGCGTCAAGGTGGATTGCATGTTGATACTAAGGCGAAACGTTTAGGGCTTTATGTCCAAGGTTTCCGTAAAGAATTATTGTCATTGGCTCATACAGCAGGTTATGAGCATCCAGCACAATTTATGCCTAGCGATATCGAATTAAGCACGGGTGTGAATAAATTTAGCCAACTTGGTGATGTTATGGGTTACAGCCCAGACCCGACTGAATTTGTGTCTATGAAGGATCTAACTGAGGTTTAACTTAGGCATCAAGGTCTGGAATTAACTTGCTTTCTAATCGAATGATGATGTCTTTGAGAAGTAACTTACGTTTTTTCAAACGACGTAATTGCAATTGATCAACAACGGTCTGTTCTTGTAGAAGTGCAATGATTTCATTCAAATCGCCGTGTTCCAGTTTTAATTGGTGAAGTTTTTCTAAGTTTTCATCATTCGCACTGGGCATGGCGTTTATTCTCGTGAAAGCAGACTGAGAGAGTCATTATACTGATAATGCACATCCCATGCTGTTCGAATCAAGCAATTTTATGTAATTCTTCAAGTGATACGGATTTGCCATCAGTGATGACTCTGGCATGAAATGGGCGTAATTGTCTGGGTTCCCTGACGCCACAGGCATGTGCGATAACACCGATCTCATGCACCATATTATTGACATAATTCTCGACGCGTATTGATTTAAGACTTGGGTCGAGGCCTTTTTGTAGTCGCGGGTTATGGGTAGTGATGCCTGTAGGGCAGGTGTTCTTATTGCATTGCAGTGCTTGTATGCATCCAAGCGAGAACATGAAACCGCGTGCCGAAACGATAAAATCAGCCCCTTCGCAAAGTGCCCACGCTGCATCAGCGGGTGTGATCAACTTACCAGAGGCAATTACTCGGATGCGATCTTTTAGGCCGTGCTTCCGTAGTATTGCCACCAGCATTGGCAGGCTTTCAACGATGGGTAGTCCCATGTGATCCATTAGGCTCATCGGTGCGGCACCACTGCCGCCATCTGCTGAATCTAAGGTAATAAAATCTGGGGCTGATTCAATACCCCGTTGTAGGATAGTTTCACAAAAGCTTTCCAACCATCCATAGGCACCAAGAACAAACTTGATGCCCACTGGCTTATCCGTAATAGTACGAATTCGATGGATGGTTTCGAGAAGTTCATCAACATTGTCGATCTCAGGATGACGATTGGGGCTGATAGAGTCTTCGCCTGTTGGGATGCCGCGAATCTCTGCAATCTCTGGCGTCACCTTGGCTCCAGGCAATATTCCTCCCTTACCAGGTTTGGCTCCTTGAGAAAGCTTTAGTTCGAACATTCTGACGCGTTCGTAGTTAGCAACTTGTTTGAGTTTATTTTCATCCAGCTTACCGGCGGTATTGCGTACACCGTATTTGGCCGTACCTATTTGAAATACCAGATCGCAGCCACCTTCTAGGTGATGAGTTGATAGGCCTCCTTCACCTGTATTCATCCAGCAACCCGCAAGGCGTGCGCCATTGGCTAGTGCCAGCACTGCAGGTTTTGAAATAGCGCCGTAGCTCATGCCGGAGATGTTGAATAGCGAATCGGTTGTGTAGGGTTTTCGACAATATGGGCCGATACTAAGTTTGCTAATGGGTGTGGCATCCTCGCCAAGTACTGGAAACGGACAGTTTACGAAGATGATGGTACCGTTTTCTTTCAGGCTTCGACTGGAGCCGAAGGCACGTGTGGTATCGAGGTTTTTAGAGGCCTGATAAACCCAGGAACGTTCGACCCTATTAAAGGGAAGCTCTTCACGATCCATGGCAAAAAAATATTGTCGGAAGAATTTTCCAAGGTTTTCAAATAAATAACGGAAGTGGCCAATAACAGGATAATTATGACGTATAGCCTGTTTTGTCTGGCTGATATCAACGATATAGAGAATGATAATCGCGAGTACAGCGAGTCCAACAGCAAAGATGAATAGTGTTGCCATGTATTCGAGGATCGTCAGGATAAGCCTAGCTTCGGGCATACGATCCTCCTTGGTGCGTGCCGAGCTTACATTATGCGCCAGTATTACTTCGACAACACCGAGGCAGGATATCTCCCCGATGTTGACGGTTTATTTATAACTCAGGACTACGCAGCACCAACATTTTCTCAATTTGCATGTCATGGAATGTATGCGGAATACCACCCACACCATGACCTGATTCACGCAGACCAGCAAATGGCATCCAATCAACACGGAAAGCAGTGTGATCATTAACCATGATCGCCGAGGCATCAAAGCGTTTAAATGCACGCATGGCTTTATCAATGTTCTTGGTAAAGATTGAAGCTTGGAAGGCAACGGGTAATGAGTTGGCCTTTGCGATAGCTTCGTCCATATCATCGTAACTGTTGACAAGAATGACTGGACCAAAGATTTCATTTTTAGAAACAATAGCATCATCTGGCACATTGAATAATACGGTAGGTGCATAGCAAGTATCACCGGCTTTACCACCGCCATTTATTTTTTTACCACCGCTGAGTTTTTCTGCACCTTTGGCAATCGCATCTTCAACCCATTCATGTACACGGTCGACTTCACGTGTTCGGATAAGCGGCCCCACTTCTGTTTCTGCTGAAGTGGGATCACCAACAATCATTTTATTGCCAAGCTCGGCAATTTTTTCTGCGATCTGTTTGGCAATAGAACTGTGAGCGTAAACACGTTGAACAGAAACACAAACTTGACCGGCATGATAGAAACCACCTTTGGCAAGCAGTGGTAGCGCATCATCGAGATCGGCATCGGCTTCAACAATAACGGGTGCAGCACCACCGTGCTCCAATGCGCAACGCGCTCCCGGTGCAAGTTGTGAACGCAATGACCAACCGACTTTACCGCTGCCGATGAAACTAAAGAAACCAACACGTTTATCAGCGACGAGACTGGTTGAAACATTACGATCGGTAACAACCATTGGCATACACCATTCTGCAGGTAAGCCAGCTTCACGAAGAATGCCGATAAAGCGCATGCATGAGAGTGGTGTGTCACCGGCAGGTTTAATAATTACCGGACAACCTGAGGCGATCGCAGGACCAACTTGGTGAATGATTAAATTTAATGGATGATTAAAGGCACTCACAGCAACCACGACACCAATAGGTTCACGATGTGTCATTGCCATGCGACCCATGGATGCTGGATTGATACCCATTGGGATCTCGGTGCCGTGATTTTCCTTAATGCAATCGACACAGTTACGTACACCATCAATGGCGCGTGCCACTTCAACTTGTGAATCAATTAACGGTTTACCACCTTCACGTGCAGATTCAATCGCCAGTTCATCGGCACGTTCCTGCATAATTGCCGCAGTGCGCTCAAGTATTTCAATGCGTTGTGGTGCGCTGAGCCATTTATCACGATCAGTATATAAGGCATGCGCAGTGGCTAAGGCTGTTTCAACAGCAGAGGCACCGGCAACATCAACGGTTGCTATTAGGCTGCCATCAAAAGGAGCGTGAACATCATGTGTTCCCGTACTGGATGCACCCGGTACCATGAGAGGAAAATGTGCAGTCATGAGTTCTCTCCTTTAGATTGGGCAGCTGATGTTGCCAAGACGCTCAGTGAGTTTCATGTTTTCTGCATAATCGATCGGCAGCACAACAAGGCTAGGACCTTCTTCATTAAAGGCGGCTTCCAGTTGAGGAATAAGATCTTTAGTCTTAGTGACATGGTGACCACCCCAACCAAAGGCTTCTGCTAATTGCATCCAGTCTGGGTTACCAAAATCTAGTTTGGTATGGTGACCAAAATGCGCTTCCTGTTTCCAAGCGATCAAACCATATTGGTTATCTTCCCAAACCATCACAACAAGGTTGGTGTTGTAACGTTTGGCTGTTTCCATTTCTTGTACATTCATGAGGAAGCCAGCATCACCACAGATGGCGAGAATACGGCGGTCAGGATGAACAATACTGGCGGCAATTGCACCAGGTAGAGCAAAGCCCATTGAACAAAAACCATTAGGAATTAAACAAGTGTTTGGTTCATGACATTGGTAATGACGGGCGATCCACATTTTGTGCGCGCCAACATCAGAAAGTAGAATGTCGTGTGGCCCCATAACTTGGCGTACATCCCATAAAACTTTCTGTGGTTTTAGTTTGTCGTTTGAATCATCGTCTTTTTCCATGGCAAGATCTGCGGCCATTTCTCTGCGAGTAGCGATTTGCTGAGTTTTGTCAAAAGAGAAACTACCATCAGCAGCGAAACGTTGGTTCAGCATCCACAAGGTATGGGCAAGGTCACCAACGACTTCAGTTTGTGGGTGGTAGTGCGAATCGATTTCAGTCGGGAGGAAATCAATATGGATGATTTCCTTGTCTGAATTTTTGTTCCATAGATGTGGGTGGTATTCGACCATGTCGTAACCGACAGTAATAACTAAATCGGCAGCATCAATCGCACAGGCAACAACATCTTTTGCTTGTAAACCAACAGTATAGAGGCAGTAATCGGCATCCATATCGACACAGCCTTTCGCCATGAAGGTACTGATAACACCAATACCTGTTTGTTCACATAAATCACGCAATTGGGCGCTGGCACGCTTACGAATACAACCATTACCAGCAACGATAATTGGGTTTTTTGCAGTCATTATTTTATTAAAGGCTTCATCAACGATCTTGTCGTCAGCAACAGGACGGCGGAAGCGTTTTACCGACATGGGTACGGCATCGGTATCGTGTTCAGCAATATCTTCTGGTAACTCGATATGACAAGCACCGGGTTTTTCAGTACGCGCTAGGCGTACGGCTTTGCGCACGATTTCAGGAATATTGTCGGCATGGAAAATGGTTTGCGCCCATTTGGTAACGGGTTTGAACATCGCCACCACATCCATGACCTGATGGGATTCTTTATGTAAGCGGGTAGAGGCACCTTGTCCAGTGAGTACCAGCATTGGAGCGCGATCCATGTTGGAGTCGGCGACACCAGTAATAAGGTTAGTCGCACCGGGACCGAGTGTGCCGAGACAACCTGCTGGGTTACCAGTAAGGCGTCCATATATCTCAGCCATGAAGGCTGCACCCTGTTCGTGGCGAGTGAGAATGAACTTAATTTTCTTAGATTGCTCAAGCGACATCATGAAATCAGCGTTTTCCTCACCGGGTACGCCAAAGATGTATTCGATGCCTTCTGTTTCGAGACATTTTACAAACAGATCGGATGCTTTCATTACCCACTACTCCTTGAATTTATTAGTTTTATTTTTCATGTTGGTAGCAGCAATACTATGCCAGCCGTCGTCCTCACGACAGGTGTGCCTGACACCCTGATACAAACAGAATAGGTTGGATTAACCATCTCATATCACTGTGATGTGAGCAAATGCGGTGACTCGGTTCAGGATCAGGTATGATGCGCGCCGTAGTAAAGAGGCATTAATAAAACATATTTTTAGCAGGGGCTTTGTGGTGGATGCGCAAAAAAATTTATTGTCGATAGTGGAGTTAGGCGGATACCCTGATTTTTCTGCTCTCTATCAGCGCCTCGGTTATAAAGTAGAGAAAGCGCATCAAATGCGTAAGGCGCTATCAACTTTGAAAAAAACGCGTCCCGAGGCGATTGTGACTGAGTTTAATTTCCAGTCAGATTTCAGGGATCGCACCAGTAGTCTCGAATCTTTGCTAGCAACACTGCAATTTTCGAAATTGGATAGTCGGGTGGTGGTATTTTATGAAAAGGAATATGCCACGCAATTTCAAAAGTTACATGTAACTTACCCTGACATTATTGCCATGCCATTTCCCATAGAAGAAGCAACGCTTGAAGCGGTTTTGCAGGATGAATCACAATGAGTTTAGTGTCATTACGAAATATTGTATTGGGCTTTGGTGGCCCCTCGCTACTTGATGGCGTAAACCTCGAGATAGAAAAGGCCGAGCGTATTTGTTTGGTTGGTCGAAACGGTACGGGTAAATCGACGCTGTTCAAAATTCTTATGGGTGAACTGCAAGCCGATGACGGAAACATCCAAATTGGCCAAGGTATGCGCATTAGTAAGTTGGCGCAGGAAGTTCCTGACAACACTGAAGGTACTATTTATAGCGTTGTTGCGAAGGGCTTGGATAAAGCCGGTCAGTTATTGATTCGTTTTAATGAACTCAGTCATTTATTAGCAGAAGACATGAGTTTGATGCCTGAATTTGAAAGAGTGCAGCATGAACTTGAGGCCGTGAACGGTTGGCAGGTAGGTCAACGTATAGACATGATTTTGTCGCAGCTTGAATTAGATGCCGACACCGAATTTTCATCACTTTCTGGTGGCTGGAAACGCCGCGTGTTACTGGCGCAGACCTTGGTTGCTGAACCCGATGTATTGCTGTTGGATGAACCAACAAACCATCTTGATATAGAGATGATTGCATGGCTTGAAGATTTCTTGCTCAATTATAAAGGTACATTGCTGTTTATTACCCATGATCGAATGTTCTTGCGACGTCTTGCAACACGGATTATTGAACTGGATCGAGGGCAGTTAACCAGTTGGCCTGGAAACTATGAGAAATATTTAGAGCATAAGCAGGCTGCACTAGATGCAGAAGCAACGGAAGCGGCGCATTTTGATAAAAAATTAGCAGAAGAAGAAAAGTGGATTCGCCAAGGTGTTAAAGCACGTCGTACCCGTAACGAAGGACGTGTTCGCGCTTTAGAACAGATGCGTAGGGAACGCGCCGAGCGCAGAGAAACGACCGGTCAAGCAAAACTGAAAATGCAGGATTCGTCGTCATCGGGCAAGATTGTTGTCGAAGCCGATAATGTGACTTGGTCATGGCAGAACGCACAGGGTGAAAAGAATACTTTGTTAAAGAATTTCTCCACGACGATTTTACGTGGCGACAAGATTGGTATTGTCGGCCCGAATGGTTGCGGCAAGACGACTTTAATTCGTTTGTTGCTCGGAGATCTAGAACCAGAGCAAGGCGAAATGAAGCGGGGCACAAAATTAGATATTGCCTACTTTGATCAACTGCGTGGACAACTCGAGCCAGAGAAGAATGTGCAAGATAATATTGCTGGCGGTAATGACTTTGTCACTATCAACGGTGAACCGCGTCATGTGATTAGTTACTTAGGTGATTTTCTATTTAGTCCGCAACGTGCAAGAACGCCAGTAAAGGCTTTGTCGGGTGGTGAGCGTAATCGTTTATTACTCGCTAAATTATTTACCAAGCCTGCCAACATGCTAGTAATGGATGAGCCAACTAATGATCTGGATGTAGACACGCTCGAATTGCTGGAATCGATTCTGGTTGAATATGAAGGTACGGTTATTCTGGTTAGTCATGATCGTTCCTTCATTAATGAAGTTGTTACCAGTACGTTAGTGTTTGAAGGTGACGGACAGGTGAATGAATACGTTGGCGGTTATGATGACTGGTTACGTCAACGTCGTATTTCAAGTAACAATAAATCCACGAAAAATAAAGAAAAACTAAAAGCGATTGAGAGTACGGTTGCGGTAAGCGAAGAAAAGAAAGTTAAAAAATTAAGCTATAAAGAACAAAGTGAGCTTGAAAAGTTACCGGTCAAGATTGAAAAATTGGAAGCTGAGCAAAAAGAATTGCATGCGCAAATGGCGAGCAGTGATTTCTATCAACAAGATAGTGGAATTGTTAATAAGGCACAGCAACGTCTTGCAGAATTAGAAGCAGAACTGGCAAAAGGCTATGTGCGTTGGGAAGAACTCGAAGGCTAGGTTATTATAAATTTTTACCACAGAGGACACGGAGGTCACAGGGAAATCATAACCAATTATTTATAAATTTAGTTATTAGTTTAGTTATTAGTTTGTTGTTCTAGTATTTTGATTTTCTCTGTGTGCCTTTGTGTCCTCTGTGGTGCAAGTGTTTTTATAAGTTAATTGCTAAAATCAATAACCAAATTCACCAAGCCATTCGCCTTTGTTGTAATCAATCGATACCCAGCGCGGCGTAAAGCTTTGTGGCTTTTCAATAGGGAAGTCGGTCATTGGTGGTCCATCTTCTTCTAATTCAGTATCTTTGCAGTGACGTGTCATGACAGGGTGAAAGTCTACTTTTAGGCCATTAATAACCGTTACGCCTTTGTTATTTTCATAGAAACAGACACGTTTACGAATTAGGCAGCTAAAAAATAATTCCATTTCGGCAGTGATCGGCGTGGTGCGCAGGGCTAATGCCTCGGTTGCTTTATCACTGATCCTGACTTCGACTGGTTTTTCATTAATCTGAATAGTTGATGTCGACATAAGTGTCACCTCTACTGAATAGAGTTGTTTCTTAAGGTATAGTTCAGATATTGTGAATATAAAAGTTATTTAAGAGAGGTTGCTATGA
>JAGLUW010000027.1 GCA_023134145.1 Sulfuriflexus sp.
ATTTATCAAATACTACAGGTGAATAATCAGGTTCGGGTTGGGAAAGATCTTCTAATAAGCTGTTGAATGATCCGAGGCGTTTGTAGCTGACTTGTGGCTTAGCATTGTCAGAATACTTTTCTTGTAGTAAATAATAGTTATTTTCAACACCGATGATATAGCGAGCGGTATTAGATATGTCACAGCGATGAAAGAACCGAATCACATCATTAAATAATGTTTCAATTCGGTTAGCCATAGTGTGGTCAAGTGTTGAAGTAAAACTAAAGGCACTAATAACAGGTAGAATATTATTATTACTTACACTCGACATTTGTATATTTTTACAAAGACATTCCATTACTTCGTTGATGCCAGAGTAGTTATAAGAATAAATTTCTTGCCAAGTATTAATAGAGACTTGGTCAATGCTTAATACAAGATTATCAAGTAAGCCACTGTAACTAAGAGCATTTGTTCGGTTGCTTACTAATTGACGATCTTCACGATTGTGAACTGCCATCGGGTTAATGCCAACATTAATAAATAATATTGTTCTTACGGCGTGGCTTGCCTTACTAAAAAGATTGATATCGGTTTTAGGAATACCACCATGCGGGAATTGATTATCTAACGCAGAAAGTATTTGTTTTACTTCTCGAAGATTAATTGAATGATTACTCGAGTGTAAATTGATTATCGTATGGGGGCTGATTAAATTATTAAAATGACACCAACAGAATAATTCAATAATACTGTGACTTAATTTAAGAGGAGTATTCCGACTGCGTTCTTTATGCGTTACTTTGCCCCTAAAAATAAGCCATTTATCATCAGTTTCAACAAATGATAATTGTTCTTCAAATAGGTTTGGTGAAATGCCGGGGTTAACAATATCAATTTTCCCAGATTTTCTTTCAAATGCGGCATAGAGTTTTCGACCCAGTATGGTCATTTCGCGCTGATCAATATCCGCACTGTCTGCATACTGATTTGCAAAGCTGAATAACAATTTGTAACTACGGGTTAACTCATCAACCAATTTCTTTCGTTCGTCAATAACACGGTGAATCTTCCATGTTTTTCTAGAGTCGAGCATTAATAAATGTGCATCGTCCCATCCCCATTGATTAACTAGATCGCTTAGCATCCCTGTCCGTAGCTCTGTCTTATCAATATTTTTGCTAAGGCGAATATCTACTTTAAAATAGAAACAACGTCGTGCTAGTTCAAGCCGTTGAGGTTCATTTCGAGAAGTTAAATATTCTTCGACCTTATGGCACATCATGAGGTATGGGTCTATTTCAACTAGACTGGTAACATTATCGTAAATTGATTGTTTTAGTCGTGAGCAAAGAAGATCTATACTTGGATATTCATTCGCATAGGATTCCATTAATAATATTTTAAGCACGGCTTTATAAGGTGAATCGATACCTTTGTATATTTGCCATAGTGAGGCACCAAAGAATTCTTCAGCAGGAATGTTATCAAGACCACCAAAATCAATGACTTCAAATTCATTAATTTTCTTTTGCTTAATAAGATGTGCTACATGATTGTCGTAATCATGATCATGTTCCGGTGGCACAAGCCACCATAAAGGATAGCGACCAGCAAGGTAAACACTAGTACGATAAAATTCTTCTAATAAAAGATGATGTTGAGCTGAGCCACTATGCTCATTATTCATGGAGCCATGTTTTTTATCTCGAAAACGATGTTCGTCCATTAGGAAAAAATGAACCTCTAGCTCGAGTGAGGCACACCATTTACCAATGGCTTTAGCTTTTTCTTCGAGTAAGGCAAGTTCGTCTGCTTCCATTCCTGGTCGATGGCATAGCCAAATATCAAAGTCGCTTTGTTCGGTATGCGCGATAGTGCCACTACTACCCATTAAAAAAATGGAATGAATGTTGTAACGCGATAATGCTCGCGTACTGTGACGAAACTTTTTATTAATTTTTTTTGCAGCTTCAATACTGGCTTTAAGAGGTTTGTAATTACTGATGCCTATTGGAGTATCATCAGAGATAAAACCAGGTAGTGATTCATCATTAACATGAAATAATAGTGGCAATAATTTTAGAAAATGTCGCTGACGCCAGCGCAGTGATTTATTGATACGTTCCACACGATCTCGGTTCAAGGCAATAAAGCGGCGCTTGATCGTATGTGTATCAATTGTTTTTTGTGTATCCATCTGAGTTTATATCGACATATAAGGAGAAAGCTGTAGTAAAAACCTTAATATTGGCGTCAAATAATTGTCTCTGTATATAAAAAGAATAATATAAGTCATTGATATTAATCATTTTCATAAAACAACTTGCTCTGTTACTCAAGTTTTTCGGAGATTAGACGATACAGTTGAACAATCACAGTAAATAAACAAAATGAATAATGAGAGGCGTTGTATGGCAGATCCAATCGACACTATCTGGATGACTGGACTATTCCAGGCTAGTCCAGTTGGGATGATACTGTTCAATGATGATGGCAGTGTTAGTTGGGCGAATAGCCAAATGGAAGCCATGACGAATTTGTCATTTAGTCAGCTAATAGGTATGGATCGTAATATGGCTAAGGGCTTTCAGCTTGAGTCTTTGTTTACGAAACCAGATGAATTGATTATTAAATATCGCATTAACCATACGCCGCGCTATCTTTCTTGTGAATACAAAACATTACAGTCGCCATCAGGCGGTACGGTTGAAGTTGGTTTTTATATCGACATTACAGAAACATGTTTGTTACGTGACCGTGTTGAGCGTTTAGTATTGAGTGATGACCTCACGGGCGCATTGAATAAACGTGGTTTGTTACGTGATCTAGACCCATTAATTTCTCGTTCGAGACGTTATGAAAATCCATTGTCATTGATTCAATTTGAGTTTGATTTGTCTACTTGTGAAGATAAAGATCAAACTATGTTAAAGATTTGCCGTGGAATTCGCTCAGAATTGCGTTGGGCCGATTTGGTAAGCCGTTATAATGAAAATAACTTCTTATTAGTGCTTCCTGAAACTGATCTAGATTCTGCCAAAAAGTTGGCAAGCAAATTACTTGATCATCTTAACGAATTTTATGGTTCAGAAATGCCAGCGTGTTTTGGTACAACGGCACAATGGCAACGTGGTAATGATGTGAAGATGCTATTAGAAAGAATGGAAAGTGGAATGGCTATTGCCAGAGAAAATGAAAATAATCAGGTTGTTGCTGCGTAGTTATTAATTTTTGTCGTATTCACTTGCACGGCGCGCATCGCCATGTACTTTTTCAATTGGGAAACGTTTTTCATTAATTTCAATTTTTCGCCATGCGGCTTCAATGACATCAATATCGAGTCGTTCTGCTGTACGCAATAAGTAGATAAGAATATCGGCTAATTCTAGTGCCACTTTATCTTTCTTCTCGTCATCAATATTCAGGCTTTGTTCTTCTGTTATCCATTGGAAGTGCTCGACTAATTCAGCCGCTTCAGCAATTAAAGCCATAGAAAGATTTTTTGGAGAATGAAATTGTTCCCAATCACGTTGGCGAGCAAAATCGGCGAGGTGTTCACTTAAAGAAGTTAAACTGCCCTCGCCTTTTTTCATTTTGTTAAACGCTCTTTTGCTCTTACTATAGCAGCACGAACTTGATCTGGTGCAGTGCCGCCAAAGTGATCTCTTGAGGCAACAGAGCCCTCTAATGTCAGCACTAAATAAACATCTTCTTCGATAACATCACTGAATTTCTGTAACTCTTTTAATGTGCAATCAGGAAGATCTTTATTGTTCTCAATACAGAAGCGTACTGACAAACCCACAACCTCATGAGCATCTCTAAAGGCAACACCTTTACGTACCAAATAATCAGCTAAATCAGTTGCGGTTGAAAAGCCCCGCGCAGCCGCTTCAAGCATGACATCTTCTTTCACTTGTAGGCCATCAAGCATGTCAGTATAAAGGCGTACGGAGGCGAGCAAAGTATCAACTGTATCAAACAGTGGTTCTTTGTCTTCTTGGTTATCTTTATTGTAGGCAAGCGGTTGTGATTTCATAATGGTGAGTAATGAAATTAAATTGCCATAGACGCGACCAGATTTACCCCGTACCAATTCAGGTACATCAGGATTTTTCTTTTGCGGCATGATTGATGAGCCAGTACAGAAACTGTCACCAAGATCGACAAAGTTAAATTGTGCCGATGACCACAATACTAGCTCTTCCGAGAAGCGTGATAGATGCATCATTAATAAAGTACCGTTGGCACAATATTCAATAGCAAAGTCACGGTCACTCACTGCATCCAATGAGTTTTCCGCAACGGCATCAAAATTGAGTAGCTCAGCAGTGAATGCTCTATCAATCGGATAGCTAGTACCGGCGAGAGCTGCCGCGCCTAATGGTAGAACATTGATCCGTTTCCGTGCATCAATAAACCGCTGCCGATCCCGTTCAATCATTTCAAACCATGCCATCATGTGATGACCGAAGGTAACCGGTTGAGCGGTTTGCAGGTGGGTAAAGCCAGGCATGATGGTATCGGCTTCCCTTTCGGCAAGTTTTAATAACACTTGTTGTAATGAGGTGAGGCCATCACAAAGCAGATCGACTTCTTCTCTTAAAAACAGGCGGATATCGGTAGCGACCTGATCATTTCTCGATCTGCCGGTATGTAGTTTTTTACCAACGGCACCGATCCGGTCGGTAAGCCGCGCTTCGATGTTCATATGCACATCTTCGAGGGATACAGACCAGGCGAAATCGCCCCGCTCTATGTCCGCTTGAATGTCATCTAGACCTTGGATAATTTTATCGGCTTCAGCTTGGGTCAGCACATCAACATGCGCGAGCATTTGAGCATGCGCCTTGGAGCCGGCAATATCATGGCGATACAGCCGCTTATCGAAATCAATCGAAGCCGTATATTGTTCAACAAATTCATTTGTCGCGGCGGTAAACCGACCACCCCAGGGTTTTTTGTCTTGTTCGCTCATAGTCGCTGTCATATCAATGATTTACACTGCGCGCAGTATAGACGATTTCTCACAATGGAGCATGAAAAGACTGCTAAACTTTAGCCGAGTACCATTTATGGATAGAAATAATAATAACCTAGGAATAGCATGAAGCCGTCAGGTCGTCAGTCACCGCCTCAATTTACGCAACAAGCTCGCTTGGATGGTTTGTTCCTGCCAGATTTATGTAGCATCCGTATTTTGTTGTTGGTCATTATTATTACGGAGTTATTGGCTTTTGTTATTACGCTTGCCGCAAGTGATGCCGGCAAGGTGTGGTTGGATTTGGGTCTTATCTCTTTATTCGTACAATGGGTGGCATTAAGCAGTGTGTTACTGCTTTGCGTGAGTCGACCGGCATTAGCACGTTTAGATAATACGCGTGCTGGCGTGGTGAGTTTTATTGTGATTAATACTGTCACTCTAATCGTCAGTGAAATCGCTTTTAGTTATATTGCTTTGCCGAATATGGGCGCAGGTACAGCAGCACATATTGAGTTCTTATTACGCAATCTAGGCATCAGTGTGATTGTGTCATTACTGACTTTGCGTTATTTCTATTTACAATATCAATCTAATAAATCAATGCGTGCCGAGAGCGTTTCTCGCATTGAAGCCTTGCAAGCAAGAATTCGCCCGCACTTTCTATTTAATAGTATGAACATTATTGCCAGCCTGACACGTTCAGATCCTAAATTGGCAGAACAGGCCGTTGAAAATTTATCGCAAGTATTTCGTGCTAGTTTGTCAGACACAAATACACAAATAACATTGAATGAAGAGATCTCGATTTGCAAAAGTTATTTACAGATTGAAATGCTTCGCCTAGGTGAGCGACTTTGTGTTGAATGGCATATTGATAGCAATGCAGAGCAGGATATGATTCCACCTTTATTGCTGCAGCCATTAATTGAAAATGCAGTGATTCATGGTATTGAACCCTTACCCGATGGTGGGACGATTGTTATTAACGCGCAGCATATTAATAATGATCAGATCTTAAGCTTGCAAGTAATAAATCCTTGTGATGCATCAAATGAACATTGCACATCTTCAAGTAAAGGTAATCAGTTAGCGCATAATAATATTAATGCGCGTTTAGATACTTTATATGAAGGGGTATCGCATTTAAAGATAGTAAAAGAAGAAAATAAATACATCGCATGTATTGAGATACCCGTGTCTCTATTATACAAGGAGCTATCGTGAAGGTTCTGGTTGTTGACGATGAAACCTTAGCACGCGATCGCCTCGTTTCGATGTTGCAAGATCTAGATGATGATTACCAAGTTGTTGGTGAAGCGGCAAATGGACTACAAGCAATAGAACAGGTACTCGCTTTGCAACCAGAGGTTTTATTATTAGATATTCATATGCCGGGTATGAATGGTTTAGAGGTTGCAACACATCTTGCGAAACACGAAAGCGCGCCAGCCATTATTTTCACAACGGCTTATGACGAACATGCCCTTGCTGCTTTTGAAGCACAAGCGATTGCTTATTTATTAAAACCGATTCAATCGGAACAGTTGGCAACCAGCTTAAAAAAAGCGCAGCAGTTACGACATGGGCAATTAAAAGAAATTCAAACGCGTGATGAAAGTAAGCGTAGCCATATTAGTGTGAAATTACGCGGTGACCTGCAATTGATTCCAGTTGCGAGTGTGCAATATTTTCGTGCCGATCAAAAATATATTGAAATGCGACATTCTGCTGGCATCTCATTAATTGAAGAATCCTTAAAAACATTGGAAGAAGAATTTTCAGATAGTTTTATTCGCGTGCATCGTAATGCCTTGATCGCGATTAGTGCAGTAACGGGGATTGAACGTGATAGCTTGGGTCGTAGTTATGTCTTGTTGACAGGTTGTGAAGAGCGTCTTGATGTCAGTCGTCGGCATGTGTCTGCTATACGCCAATTATTAAAATCGAAGGGGTAACTAGTTATTTTGCAGAGCTAAATTGATAACCACCACGTAACTGAACAAGTGAGTTAGTAATTGCTTCATCAAGGTAGCCACCATAAAAATCAATCGTCGTCATACCAACAAGAGGTGGTGCTAGTTCTTTGCCGTTTGGGTCAATGAAGGCCAAGGTCGGAGTGAGATAAATATTATAGCGTTCGGCGAAGGATTCAGGATCAATCTTAGTCCCATCGAAATCGCGTATATCATCTAAGTCATCAATTTCCAGCACACGAATAATTACCTTGTCGGTATAATCGCCACTGAGTAGCATGGGTTTAAGGAATTCTTCTTTAAGGGTTGAGCAATAGCCACAGTAACTAGCTGAAAACATCACCAAGATAGGTAATTGCTGAGACTGGGCTTGTGCCGCATCAGCTTGCAAATCGGTAAGATCGGTGAGTTCTACCGCTGCTGCATGGGCAGATGAGAGTAGTAGTAATAATCCAACAAGGCTGGCTAGTAGTCGTTGGTGAAGGCGCATATAAAAAAACTCTTAAAACAGACAGTTATTATAGCTTGTGACAGTGCGGATGACGTAAAATATCCCCTAGGTGCACGAGAAAGTTAGAAAAGTTACAATTTGTGCATAATGGCCAGATTGTGGAATAGATAGGAACCTACGAAAAAATGTCTGAAAATCATATACGTATAGCAACTCGCAAGAGCCCTTTGGCAATGTGGCAAGCAGAACATGTTTCGGCCAGATTGATTGAGGCTCACCCCGGTTTGGAGGTGGAATTAGTCACTTTTACTACTCAAGGCGACAAAATTCTCGATACGCCATTGGCTAAAATTGGCGGCAAGGGCCTGTTTGTGAAGGAACTTGAGCGTGCCATTTTAGATGGCGATGCTGATATCGCGGTGCATTCAATGAAAGATGTTCCCGTTGAGTTGCCTGAAGGCCTCTATTTACCCGTGATTTTACAACGTGAAGATCCACGCGATGCCTTTGTATCAAATGATTATAAGGATCTGACTGATCTTCCACAGGGCGCACGTCTTGGCACATCCAGCTTGCGTCGCCAATGTCAGTTGCGTGAAGCACGTCCCGATTTAAAAATTCTAGATCTACGTGGCAATGTGAATACACGCTTAGCGAAATTAGATGCAGGTGATTACGATGCGATTATTCTTGCTTGTGCCGGTTTGAAGCGACTCGGTTTTGATGATCGTATTCGTACCTCATTAAGTCCTGAAGTGAGCTTGCCAGCGATTGGCCAAGGTGCGATTGGTATTGAGTGTCGAAATGACGATGCACGAATAAATAATTTGATCGCGGTATTAGATGATCCCATTACACATATTTGTGTTGATGCTGAACGCGCTATGAATGAAAGACTTGAAGGTGGCTGTCAGGTACCGATTGCGGGTTTTGCTGAATTGAACGATGACCAATTACAGCTTCGCGGTTTAGTCGGTAAAGTTGATGGCAGTGAAATTCTACGTAGCGCGATTTTCGGTAAGCCAGATGAAGCAGCCTCAATGGGTACGGCATTAGCAGAAGAGTTATTAGCTCGTGGCGCAGATACTATTTTAGAGGATCTCTACAACGAGAACTCATGAGCAATCGCTTACAGAATATTCGAGTGATGGTAACGCGACCTGTTGAGCAGGCCGCAGATCTGATTGAGCAAATTAATAATGCGGGTGGCCAAGCAAGTAATTTTCCTACCTTAGAGATTCAGGCAAGTTCTGATGCCGAGTCAGTTGAACGTTGTAAATTTGTAGCGGGTTATGACTGGGTGATTTTTATCAGCCAAAATGCGGTACGTTATTCTTTATCATTATTGCCGATTTCTGCATGGCCATTAAGTACCTATATTGCAGCCGTTGGCCCCACTACCAGTAATGCACTTCAACAAGCTGGACTGCAGGTTAATCGTCAGCCTGATAATGCGATGAACAGTGAAGCCTTGTTAGTAAAATTTGCAAATGAAGAACTCACGGCTAAAAAAATATTAATTGTTCGAGGTGTCGGTGGTCGAGAAACATTAGCAAATGGTTTGCGTGCAATGGGTGCTTTGGTTGATTATGCAGAAGTATATAGCCGACATTGTCCAGATCATGATAATGCGCATTTATTACAACAACTCGAAGATGGAATTGATATTGTCACCATAGCCAGTGGTGAAACCTTGCAGAATTTTGCAGATATTATTGAAAATTCGAGTTTAAACGATCAACAGAAGAAAAAATTATACTCATGCCCATTAGTTATCGTTAGCGAGCGCATAAAGGGGCTTGCAGAGCAATTAGGATTTTCAGATACGGTTGTTGTGAATGAGCCTGAGAATAAAGGTGTCGTGAATGCAATTGAAGAATGGTTGAATAAAAAATAGTTGTGGAGACAATGAATGACTGACAGTGAGACAACAGAAGAACAAGTAGTAGAGAGTATCGATGAAAGAAGTTCTTTTTCGATATTACCTATCGTTGTCATTATTAGTTTACTACTTGCATTGGCTGCTGCTGGCGGTGCTGTAACTATTTGGTTTAATAGTGAACAGCAGCAAATTAAGCAATCACAATTGCTTTCTAATTTTAAAAAACAAATTACCTTGTTGCAGCAAGTACAACAAGATAACCGTATTAATAGCGACTCTGTAAATGCGACACTAAAGCAGCAGCAACAAATAATATCTACACAGTTAGAACAAATCACTGAGAAATTGGGACGCAAGCGCTATGACTGGGCCGTTGCAGAAATTCGTTATACTTTAATACAGGCGAATATGCGTTTGCAGTTATTTAAAGATAAAGGCACTGCGCTGGTTGCATTGCAGTTAGCCGACACACAACTTGCAAGATTGGCTGTTCCTGCTTTGCATAAAGTTCGTGGCACACTGAATAAAGAGATTGCAGCACTTCGTGCAGTTAAGGAAATTGATATTGAAGGTGTTAGCTTAAAATTGTCTGCGTTAGCGGGACAAGTTAAAGAACTCTCAATAGTTGATCCCGGACGTAATAAGCAAGCGGATACGAATAAAGCACCAATAGCGGGTAGTGAAAAAGAAATTGCTGAATGGCAAAAACATGCCGATGCGATTTGGTCTGAAATGAAAACGCTCGTGACTATTCGTCGCACCGACAAAAAGATTATTCCTTTACTTGGCGAGCAAGAAATTCAACAGCTAAGGCAGGCATTGGGTCTGAAAATAGAAATAGCTCGGCTTGCTTTATTACAGCGTAATACGGCGCTTTTTCAATCTTCTTTAGAAGAAGCAAGTAATTGGTTAGATGAATACTTTAATGCACAACAACCATCGGTTGTTGCGATCAAGACAGAATTAAAGACCCTGAAAAAATTACAGCTAGAGCCTGTATATCCAGACATAAGCCAATCATTGGCAATGCTTGAGGCTTCGCAAAATGGTGCAGTAAGCGTGGCACCTTCTAAGAAGAAAAAAACAATTAAGAACAAGGAGAAACAGTCGAAATGACATGGCTGGTTAAAGTTCTACTTGTAATATTATTGGCGGTTGTTATTGCCTTGTTTGCAATACAAGACACCGGTTATGTATTGATCTCACGTGCACCGTGGGTTGTTGAACTGAGTCTGACATTTGCAGTCTTGGCGATAGGGATTAGCTTTGCCCTTTTTTACATTATATTGAGATTTATTTCTAATAGCTGGAGTGTTGGTGAGCGAGTTCGTGAGTGGCGAATACAGCGTCGTCACAAGTTAGCGCGGAAGAATCTAAATCAAGGTTTGCTTGAGCTGGCACAGCGCAACTGGAAAAAGGCAGAAAAATTATTAATTAAGTATGTTGATGATAGTGAGTCACCACTTATAAATTATTTAGCCGCGGCAAGTGCGGCACAAGAACAAGGTGAAGATAAACGACGTGATGATTTTCTTGCCTTGGCACATGAAAGCACACCGGGTTCTGATGTTGCGGTTAGCTTAACGCAGGCGGATTTGCAGTTACGGCATGGACAGTTGGAGCAAGCATTGGCTACCTTAATGCATTGCCGCACGATTGCGCCAAAACATCCACATGTTTTGAAATTGTTAATTCGTATATACATGGAATTACAAGATTGGGATAAGCTATATGAGTTGTTACCATTGTCTCGGAAAAATAAATTATTCAATTCGGATGAGCAGCTAAATTTAGAATCCAGTGTGTTTATTGAATTGCTCGCAAGAGCAACACAAGAGGATCAAGTAAAAGAATATTGGTCGAATATACCAAAGTTAGTTCGTGCTAATACTATTGTACTTGAACAATATATACAGAAAATTATTGTGTATGGTGAAGATGACGAAGTGGTTTCATTGTTGCACAAACATCTTTCTAACAATTGGGATCGTGGCTTACTTAAGTTATATGCACAAGCGCAAGCGAGCGATAAAGTAAGACAACTTTCTTTAGCTGAGCAATGGCAGCAACAGCATAGTGAAGATCATGTATTACTTGATGTGTTGGCACGTTTAGCGGTGCGCAATGAATTGTGGGGTAAGGCACGCGCTTGGTTTGATGCTAGTTTGGGTATTTTGCCAACAGCAACAACGTATAGAGCGTTGGGTGATTTACTAGAACAATTAAATGAATCTCAGCAAGCAGCCGATTGTTATCGCAAAGGCCTGAAATTACTTACTGAGTAATATTGAATTATTTTTTATCGCGCGCGTATTCGAAAGAATCAGAGAAATAATGTTCTGGCGTTAAACCATGCGTGCGGAAACTATCGAAACCGGCATTAACCATTTCTGGTGGGCCACCTGCATAAATATCGAATCCTGATAAGTCAGCAAAATCTTCCATAATGGCATCATGAACAAATCCAGTACGGCCTTGCCAGTTATCCCCAGATTCAGGATCAGATAATACAGGCACAAATTTAATATGCGAATGTTGGTCTGCCCATTGTTGCGCCATTTTTGGATCATAGAGGTCACGCAAAGCCCGCGCTCCCCAATACAAATGGATAGGTCGAGTTTGGCCGATGTGCAGGCTGTGTTCGATCAGACCTTTTACGGGAGCAAAGCCCGTTCCGCCGGCCATAAAAATAAGAGGTCGATCAGTGTCTTCGCGTAAATAAAAAGTACCGAGTGGCCCTTCAATACGTAGCATGGCTTTTTCAGGCATATTGCTAAAGGCGTATTCAGCAAATTCGCCGCCTTTCACATAACGTACATGCAGTTCGATGTGCTCACCATCGTGCGGTGCATTGGCAATCGAATAACTACGGCGGTGACCATCTTTTAAAATAAAATCGATATATTGGCCAGCAAGAAAACCAAATTTAATTTTACCCGGTAAGGTCAGAATGATGCGTATCACATCATGGCTAAGTTGCGTGCTTGATGAAACGCGGCAAGGCATTTTGCGGATCGGGATACCGGCAATGGCATCAGCAATATTGGCTTCAAGGCGAAGATCGCTAGTCGGTCGTGCTTGGCAAAGAAGTGCCAGCCCTTCTTGTTGGTCGGAATCAGTCAATGCTTCAGGACGTTCATCTGGGTAGGTAACCGAGCCTTCGACGATGCGAGCCTTGCAGGCGCCACAAAGACCGTCGCGACAACTATAGGCGAGAGGTATATCCTGACGCATAGCGGCATCAAGTACCGATTCATCGGCGGCAACCTCAAAAGAGGGGCCATTCGGTTCGACAACAACAGAGAATTTCATAACAATAACTACGTGTCCGATTAAGCCTGACTGAAAGGCTCAGGATTATCCCTGATTTTTAGAGTGAAGTGAAACCTATGCAAGCAATAACAATCATTGGCTGCGGCGATATTGGTCGTCGAGTTGCCGCGCTGTACCAGCATGAGGGCGCAAAGATAGCAGGGATGGTGCATAGCAAGTCATCAGTAGAAGCCTTGTCAGGGCTTGGTATAGCGCCAATTCAGGCCAATTTAGACGATACAGATACGCTTAGAGGTAGCCGTTATCAGGATAATCTGGTGTTTTATTTTGCCCCTCCACCTCGTATAGGTGAGCGGGATACGCGTATGGCCAATTGGCTTTCAAGTCTCGAAGCTAATAACTTGCCGAATAAGGTGGTATTAATCAGCACCACGGCTGTTTATGGTGACAGTGCAGGCGAATGGATAACTGAGTTGTCTCCAACGACACCAGGCACAGATCGTGGCCTAAGACGTTTAGATGCGGAACAGCAGTTGAAACAGTGGGCGGATGCTAATGATGTCGGATTTGTGATTCTTCGTGTTCCCGGTATCTATGGATCGGGGCGCTTGCCACGTGAACGACTTGAGAAAGGCCTGCCAGTATTGAATGAGGCGGAGTGTGGTTTCACTAACCGTATTCATTCAGATGATTTGGCAATGATTTGCGTTGCTGCGGCTAAACAGGAAAAAAGCGCTGAAGTCTTTAATGTCTCAGATGGTCACCCTAGCACCATGACTGATTGGTTTAATCAGGTTGCTGATTTTTTAAAATTGCCAAGACCACCACAAGTTTCGATGCAAGAAGCAGAGGCTGTGATGACGGCCGGTATGTTGTCTTACCTAAAAGAATCACGACGGATTGATAACAGCAAGATGTTAAATGATTTAGATATAAGTTTGGAGTTTGAAACAATAAAAAAAGGAATTGCGGCGAGTGGTTAATGTTTTTTCTAAGCTAGATCAATCAGAAAAATAGTCTTTAATCCAATCGTATAGAATTTGAGTTGTTAAGTTATCAAACGCTATATTTTCAAATTCATCTTTTGGGTCTTTATCTTTAAAACAAAATTGATAATTAATGATATCAGGTTGTTGATCATGCAAGATAATAATAATGCGTTTACCACTTTTTAAGCAATCAACCGTCATTATGTCCGCCGGCATACCGTTATCACGCATTTTCTGATTTACGCTAACAACGGGATTAATATCTTGGAAGTCTTGCTGGATACGCGTATGCGCTTCAGTAGCAAGATCACATAAGGTTTTTAATTTTTTGTCAGTCAAGGATATGTTTCTTAGTAAATATTAGTTAGTTTATAGTGGCGCTTGTAATACGGCATCACGGATTTGCATATAAGCGATTAAGAATTCAAATAACATTCGCCAAAATAATTCCATAAAGAAGAAACAAAATATAAGGAATGTTATTAATTTTATTTTTTGTTTGGCATTTAAGGCTTTCCATATGGCCTCTTTGCCTTTTTCGTATGTAAGATTGACTATGTCATATTTTTTAATAAGCCATGTAACAAATAGCCATATTCCGATAGGCAATATAATTGCACCAACGTAATAAAATATTATTAGTGCTTCAATGCTGATAAAACTTTTAAAAGTAAGGAAGTCCATAGTCGTACTCATACTTTAGTCTATTATTGCTTAAGCAATACTTCGCTTGCTATTTAACCAACGTGTTAGTGATCGCCATTGATCGAGATCTTGTTGTACAGCAGATGGTGCCATTTCAAATATACTCACGCCGCGTTCGGCTGAGCGTATGTAATTTTGAGTATCGCGTAAGGTAGCGATGCGTGGAATCTTTAAACGTTTAAGAAATTTTTCTAGAGTATGGAATATTAGAGTATTTTCTTTTACGCGGTTGGCAACCACGGCAAGCTTCACTTCGTCGCGATTTACTTTACCAACGAGTAATAGTTCTTTAATAAAGTGTGCACAGGCACGAATGTCGATGGGTGATGCGAGCACAGGAATGACCAGCGATTCTGCTTTACGAACCAGTGCGGTTAGCGTTTTGCCGTGAATTGCGGCAGGTACATCAAGAATCAAAATGTCGAGATTGCGAGGTGCGCGGAATGTGCCATCTGCGGCATCGATACCAATAATTTCAGGACGATTTTCAGGGCGTACTTTAAGCCAGTCGAGACTTGAACCTTGAGGATCAAAATCGGCAATGGCAACGGCATTGCCTTTGTTGGCATAGAACCCTGCAATATTGGTTGCAAGGGTTGTTTTTCCACAGCCACCCTTGGCATTAATGACCATGATGGTGCGCATGGTTATCTCCTGATTATTTTTATGATTTTATGTGAAAATAATTAGAAACAGTGTAACCCACTGCTATAAGCAGCGTAAATGGTCGGTCTTGTTGTCGGTCTTGTTGTCGGGCTTTACTGAATTGCAGCGGCAGTTTGACGAGCGGCAGCGGCCTTTTCATTTCGAGCAGCAAGTTTATTGATGAGATTGTCTAAGCCACCGCGTCTAATAGAACTGGCAAATGAGCTGCGGTAGGTGGTTGCTAGGCTGATGCCTTCTACAGATAGATCGTAGATGAACCAATTAGCCTCTTTTAAATAAAGGCTGTAATTCACGGAAACAGGAGGGCGACCCGATAGGCGGATTTCCATGCGCACAGTCACGTCTTCTGGGTCATTACTGCGGAACGGAAGATAGCGGACATTATCAGCATGCGAAACGATTTGATCTGAGAATTCGACCATGGCGGTAACGTAGGTACGAACAAGAAAGCCTTGAAATTCATTAACAAAGCGAGCGCGCTGCTCGTCAGTGGCTCGGCGCCAGTATTTGCCAAGTACGATTTGCCCAATACGGCGAAAATCGATGTGTGGTAGAACAATGTCTTCGACCAGTGTGTAAGCAATGGCAGAATCTTTCTTGATCGAGCCGTTGTTGGTCTTTAGTTGATTAAGTAATTCTGTGGTTTTACTGACAATAAGCTCTTGAGCTGGAGCTGTTTCAGCACTGAATGCGGCAACAGGGAAGGTCAGAGAACTCAATATGAGTAAAAGGGCTGTATAGAATGTATTTCGTTTGAATTTCAACATAGTCATAGTCACATTGATTGATTGATAGAGTCCGTTCTAATCTATTTGTCCATTATATCAATATTTAGTTCCGACCATAACTCATCTACACGTTTTTTTACTGATTCATCCATGCTGATTGCTGTGCCCCACTCTCGATCGGTCTCTCCAGGCCACTTATTGGTCGCATCGAAGCCCATTTTGGAGCCAAGACCTGAGACAGGTGAGGCAAAATCCAGATAATCAATAGGGGTATTCTCGATAATGGTGGTATCGCGGGCTGGATCCATGCGGGTTGTCATTGCCCAGATAACGTCATTCCAGTCGCGCACATTAACGTCATCATCGGTGACGATAATGAATTTGGTGTACATGAATTGACGCAAAAATGACCAAATGCCAAACATCACCCGCTTGGCGTGTCCTGGATATTGTTTTTTCATACTCACACAGGCCATGCGATAAGAACAGCCCTCTGGTGGCAGGTAGAAATCAACAATCTCGGGGAACTGCTTTTGCAGAATCGGTACAAACACCTCGTTGAGCGCAACACCGAGAATAGCCGGTTCATCAGGTGGTCGACCGGTATAAGTACTGTGGTAGATCGGATCTTTACGATGGGTGATACGATCAATGGTGAAGACAGGGAATCGTTCTACTTCATTATAATAACCCGTGTGGTCGCCAAAGGGTCCTTCATCGGCCATGTCATCAGGGTGAATGTGCCCTTCTAGAACAAATTCAGCACTCGCAGGAACTTGTAAGTCGGAACCAATACATTTTGTTAGCTCGGTTTTACTACCGCGTAATAGGCCAGCAAAGGCATATTCAGAGAGGCTATCCGGAACGGGTGTGACCGCCGCAAGGATAGTGGCGGGATCGGCACCGAGCGCAACGGTAATCGGAAATGGTTCGCCAGGATGGGCTTGTTGCCATTCAGCAAAATCGAGAGCCCCACCACGGTGAGCTAACCAGCGCATGATGACGCGGTTCTTGCCAATCACTTGTTGGCGATAGATACCGAGGTTTTGGCGTTCTTTATTTGGACCTTTAGTAATCACCAAGCCCCAACTTATCAGAGGGCCGGCATCGTCTGGCCAACAGGTTTGAATTGGCAGTTTATTTAGATCAACATCATCATCTTCGATGACGACATCTTGGCAGCGGGCTTTACTAACCACCTTGGGCGCCATATTAAGCACTTGTTTGAAGATGGGTAATTTTTCCCACGCATCTTTCATGCCCTTGGGTGGATCAGGTTCTTTTAACATGGCGAGTAACTTACCGATTTCACGCAAGGCTTCAACTGATTCTTCACCCATGCCTAAGGCAACGCGTTCAGGTGTACCGAATAGATTACCGAGTACGGGTATGTCGCTGCCTTTAGGGTTCTCAAATAATAAGGCAGGACCACCAGCACGCAAGGTGCGATCGCATATCTCGGTCATTTCAAGATGTGGATCAATTTCGATATTGATGCGTTTTAATTCACCGCGTTTTTCAAGCAGAGAAATAAAATCGCGCAGGTCTTTATATTTAAATGATGACATAGTTTTCGTGATCTAAATCCGGAAGCCGCCATGGCGTTTTAGGTTACGCCAATCGAGCCATTTAATGCCGCCGATGAAACCACTCATCGCTAATATCAACGCGCCAATAAAGAGCCATAAGTATTTTAGTGTAACGCCTGCCGCTTCATCTATGGATGTGGAGTTTGCGGGCAACTGAAGTGTTTCACGTATTTGGTTAAGCGTAGCACTTAGCTGCTTATTCTGTGCTTGAATATTACGCAGTTTAGCATCATCAACTGTTGCGACAGGTGCTGGAGCCGCTTTATCCGCAACGGGCTTATTTTTACGTAAATTAATAATTTCTTTTTGCAGTTCTTTATTTTGTTTTTCTATTGAGTCATGTTGTCTTGATTTGTTTTCGAGTTGTTTTTTCGACGCGGCAAGATCTTTTTTCAGCGCTTTAGACTTCTTTTTTGATTTTTTAAGATCGTCAGTAAGTTTCTTTTCTTGAGTAGAAGTATCTTTTGTTGCACCAGCACGAAGGTCAGCGAGTTGCTTTTGTGTTGCTTCTAATTCTGCTTGCGCTAGGCTGAGTTGTTCGTTGGCTTGTTTTTGTTGGTCGGTAAGTTCAAGTACAACAAGCTGGGCTGGTTTGTGATCGATTAGGTAAGATGTTTCTACCCAACCGGTTGTACCGTCAGGGCTGCGTACCTTAGTAAATTCACCGGTTTTTTCGAGCACTTCGATCGGCGTGCCGGTGGGTAATGCTTTTATAAGATTACTCTCGGTATTGGATTGTTCATAAACCCCTACCAGCACTTTATCAGTGACGTAAAAGGTTTGAGCTTGTAGTTGTAAACTCGTTTGCAACAGCAACGCGAGTATAGCGAGGGTTATATAATTCTTTTTCATTGTTATCCCTTAACTTGTTTGCCGCTATTATGCAGCAATTCCACTGTGTTTGAGAAGTGCATCAATATTAGGTTCGCGGCCACGGAATTGTACGAATAAATCCATGGCATCATGAGAACCACCTTGTTCCAATACACTTTCTAAAAAACGCATACCGGTTTTTGTATCAAAGATACCATTTTCTTCAAAGGCAGAGAATGCATCACTTGAAAGTACTTCTGCCCATTTGTAGCTGTAATAGCCTGCCGCATAGCCGCCAGAGAAGATATGCGTAAAGCCATTAGCAAAGCGGTTAAAGCTAGGAGGTATGATCACAGAAACTTGTGATCTTATGTCGCTTAGCAGTGCTTGAATATCAGTTGGTGTGCTTGGATCAAATTCCATGTGCATGCGGAAATCGAATAAGGAAAATTCAAGTTGTCGGACCATCTGCATCCCTGACTGGAAATTCTTAGCCGCATTCATGCGATCAAACATTTCATCGGGTAGTGCTTCGTCTGTTTTATAATGACAAGCAAACATATTGAGTGCTTGTTTCTGCCAGCACCAATTTTCCATGAACTGGCTTGGTAATTCAACCGCATCCCATTCAACACCATTGATACCAGAAACGCCCATGTAATCAATTTTGGTTAGCATGTGTTGCAGGCCATGACCAAATTCATGGAACATGGTGATAACTTCATCATGGGTAAACAAGGCGGGGTCGTTACCAACTGGTGGTGTGAAGTTACAGGTTAAGTAAGCAACTGGTAATTGAATTTCATCACCATGACGTGTGCGAACAATGCATTCGTCCATCCATGCGCCACCGCGTTTTTTATTGCGCGCATAAAGGTCAAGGTAGAACTGACCACGTGGATTGTCTTGTGCGTCACGTATTTCAAAGAAGCGCACGTCTTTATGCCAAGTGTCAATATCGTTAAGTTCAACAACTTGCATACCGTAAAGTTTTTTGATGACGGCAAACATACCTTCTAAAACACGGCTCTCAGGGAAGTAAGGTTTTAGTTCTTCTTGTGAAATAGCATATTGATGTTCACGAAGTTTTTCGCTGTAGTAACCGTTGTCCCATGTTTCGAGTTTTTCGATGCCATGTTCCTCGCGCGCATAATCTTGCAGTTGCTTGTATTCCTCGCGTGCCATGTCGATAGATTTTTCCGCGAGGTCACTGAGAAATTTAATAACCTGATCAGTATTAGTGGCCATTTTTTTCGCTAGCGATCTTTCGGCGTAATTATTGAATCCTAAAAGCTGTGCGGCTTCATGACGTCGTTGCAATATATCTTGAATGAGTTCGGCGTTATCCCATTTGCCCGCACAAGGGCCTTGATCAGATGCGCGAGTCGCATAGGCGGTATACATTTCTTCACGTAGCTCGCGGTTATCCGCATAGGTCATGACGGGAAAGTAAGAAGGAAACTCCAGAGTAAATAACCAACCTGATTTTCCAGCATTCTTTGCATTTTGTCTTGCTAAGGCAACAGCTGTTTCTGGCAGGCCGGCAAGCATGGCTTCATCATCAATATATTTTTCCCAACCATGTGTGGCATCGAGAACATTTTCTTCAAACTTGGAGGTTAATTTTGACAACTCTTGCATGAGTGTTTTGTAACGTTGTTTATCAGTATCATTTAAACCAATACCGGAGAGTTCAAAATCACGGAGAGAATTTTCGATAATCTTTTTCTGTGCAGCATCCAATTTTTCAAAATCATCACTGGCGCGTACTTGTTGATAGGCAGCAAATAACTCTGCATTCTGTCCCATCTCTGTACCGTACTCGCTTAGTTTAGGCAGGCAGGCATTATAGGCATCACGAAGTTCATCAGAATTAACAACCGAATTCATATGACTGACTGGCGACCAACTGCGAGATAATTTTTCATCAATATCTTCGATAGGGCGAATTAAGTTATCCCATGTGTAAGTTTCATTCTCACTGAGTATGGCGGCAACCTTGCTGCGACATTCGGCGAGTAGTGCATCAACGGCGGGTTCAACATGTTCGGGTTTGATATCAGAAAAAGGCGGCAGGCCTTTCATGGATAGCAGTGGATTACTCATTCTATGTATATACCTAAGTTACGTGGGTATTAATATGGCGGCAGCAATTGCCGCAGGTTTAATCTATTATGCCTAGAGGCTGTTAATCTTTAAAGATAAACAGCGTCTATCTCTTTTAAGTAAGGTTAAAGCATCAGAATAAAACCATGAAAAATCCAGATGAAATAACTGACTTTTACGATCTCGGGCCGAGCATGATCTTGGATGCGGTCGAAACGCTGGGTTTTAAGGCCGATGGTAGCTTGTTGGCTTTGAACAGTTATGAGAATCGGGTTTATCGAATTGGTATAGAAGATGACGCACCTTTGGTGGTGAAATTTTATCGTCCGCAGCGTTGGACGGATGCCATGATTCAAGAGGAGCACGATTTTGCGCTCGAGCTAGCCGATGTTGATATACCGGTTGTTGCACCCTTATTAGATGAAGAAGGTAAAAGTCTGCACTTTCATGCCGGACATCGGTTTGCGGTTTTTCCTTGTCAGGGTGGTCGCACGCCGGAACTGAATGGGGGTGATGACTATGTGACCATTGGGCGTTTTATTGGTCGTATTCATAATGTTGGGCGCCTGCGACCATTTACAGCGCGCCCTACCGTCAATATTGATAGTTATGCACGCGAATCTTACCAATACGTGCTTGAAAACGGCTTTATTCCTGCCGAACTGGAGTTACCGTACCGAAGTTTAGTGGAAGACATTTTGCCGATACTCGATAGCAGTTATCAACAAGCTGGTGCGATAGAGAATATTCGTCTACATGGTGATTGCCATGCCAGTAATATTCTTTGGACAGACACGGGCCCACACTTTGTTGATCTTGATGATTGCCGTACGGGCCCAGCTGTGCAGGATCTCTGGATGCTGCTGAATGGTTCGCGACAAGACATGACCATGCAAATAGCCGATTTACTTGATGGTTATACAGAATTTAGTGATTTTGAACCGCGTGAGCTGCATCTTGTAGAGACACTGCGGACAATGCGTTTATTGTATTACTCGGCGTGGTTAGCGCGGCGCTGGGAAGATCCTGCTTTTCCGCGAAGTTTCCCTTGGTTTAATACTAATCGTTACTGGGAAGATCAAATACTCTCATTACGTGAGCAATTTGCTGCCTTGCAGGAGCCAGCATTGGTATGGAATTAGTTGGATTAAATCGCAACACCGAGTCGGCATCCATTCCGGCTCATATGGTGCTGCAGGAGGAACGGAATTCAGGTTTTAGGCAAGCATGTTTGCAAGTAGGATCAGACCAGCAGTTAGGACTATTAGAATCATAACGGGCTTGCCTAACATCTCGATGATGCTGTCATTTTTCATGTGTTGCTGCATAGTGCTCTCCTAATTGATTAGTTTTTATACAGAGTGAGGAAGCAACAGTAGCCCTATAAGTTGTACGGGTAATTGATCTGGATCAATAAAATGATAAATGGTAATTTTATCTTTTATTAACAATAAGTTATCTTGTATTATGGGTGTGTATTACGGACTGTATTAGTCTTATATAGAACCACATTTCATTTATTTTCGGAGTCAGTATGTCTAAGCATTACGATTTAATCGCCATTGGTGGCGGTAGCGGTGGTTTGTCTGCCGCTGAACGTGCAGCCACTTATGGGGCAAAAACAGCGGTTATAGAAAAAGGCCTAATGGGCGGCACTTGTGTCAATGTCGGTTGTGTTCCGAAAAAGATCATGTGGTATGCGGGCATGTTGTCGCACGCATTAGACGATGCCAAAGGTTATGGCTTTGATGTTAAGCGCGGTGGTTTAGATTGGCAGAAATTGGTCGATGGCCGCCAAGCCTATATCAAGGGTATCAATGATTGGTATCACACCTATTTAGCCGACTCGAAGATTGATGAGATCAGTGGCACGGCGACCTTCATTGATGCAAAAACGCTGGAAGTAGCTGGCGAACAATATACTACGGATCATATTGTGATTGCGCCTGGTACGGTTCCCGTTGTGCCTGATATTCCGGGTGCAGAATTGGGCATGACGTCAGATGGTTTCTTTGCATTGACCGAACAACCTAAACGTATTGCCGTGGTGGGTTCAGGTTATATCGCGGTTGAGATTGCAGGTCTGTTACGCGCACTAGGTTGTGAAGTGACATTGATTATTCGCAGCGAAACGGTGTTGCGTGGTTTTGATGCCATGTTGCGTGATGTGTTGATGGAAGAAATGATTGGCGCGGGCATTAAAATTATGTCGAGCATGCAGATCGAAAAAGTAGATAAGGCAGATGATGGTAGCCTCAATTTACATTGCGATGGTGGCCATACGGTTACAGGTTTTGATGAATTGCTATGGGCGATTGGTCGCGAACCATTAACAGCCGACTTGAACCTAGAAGCCGCTGGCGTTGAAATGGATAAGCGCGGTTATGTTCCTGCTGATGCATTTCAAAATACCAATGTAGACGGAATTTATTCAGTGGGTGATGTAACAGGACAAGCGGCTTTAACGCCTGTTGCGATTGCAGCAGCAAGGCGCTTAGCAGATCGCTTGTTTGATAATCAGGCTGATCGTAAATTGGATTATGAAAATATTCCAACCGTGGTGTTTAGTCATCCACCGATTGGTACAGTGGGTGTGAGCGAAGAACAAGCGCGTAAAGAACACGGTGATGCGGTTAAGGTTTATACCTCATCATTCACCCCTATGTATAACGCCTTAACGGAACATAAAACACAAACAGCGATGAAATTAATTTGTGTTGGTGCGCAAGAAAAAGTGATCGGCGTACATATGATTGGTTTAGGTGCAGACGAAATGATGCAAGGCTTTGCAGTGGCATTGAAGATGGGTGCAACTAAAAAAGATTTAGATGACACGGTTGCGATACACCCAAGCAGTGCCGAAGAATTTGTAACGATGCGTTAAGGGGCGTTGATTATGAGCATTCGTAATTTTGAAAACCATAGTCCTGATATTGATGAAAGTGCTTTCATTGATGAGTCGGCGGTTATTATTGGTAATGTAAAAATTGCCGCCGATGTTTCTGTGTGGCCACTCGTTGCAATTCGCGGTGACATAAACAGTATTGAAATTGGCGCACGAAGCAATATTCAAGATGGCTCAGTTCTTCATGTTACGCACGACAGCGAATATTCCCCGGGTGGTTTCGCTTTAAGTATTGGCGAATCGGTTACTGTTGGCCATAAGGTTATTTTACACGCCTGTACTATAGGCAATTATTGTTTGGTCGGTATGGGCTCAACGGTATTAGATGGTGCGGTATTAGAAGATAAAGTAATGCTCGGTGCGAATAGCTTAGTTTCACCAGGTAAAAAATTAGAAAGCGGTTATCTGTACATTGGCAGTCCTGCAAGGCAAGTTAGAAAATTAACTGAGAAAGAATTAGAGTGGTTAGAATACTCAGCCGCCCATTATGTAAAATTAAAAAACCGTTATTAAATTACTTAATACTGAATCAAGTCAGCTTATGCTTACATGGCTGTAAGCTAAGCTCCATCTTTGTTGAACGCTTTATCTGTAAATCACCGCCGTTGGTCAAAAGGGGCTTGTTTGTCGATCAGAAAGTGGCATCATAGACGTGCCTAAAGAACGGGGATTCATCATGGAAATATATATCGGTATTTTAGCGAATGATATCGTCGACTACGACTTACGCAAATTTTTAAATATTGTTGGTAATCAAGCAAGTTTTAGAATTGTTACGCATGACCATGGCAATGGCGTTAAAACACGTTACGGTTTAGTTGATATTAATTCTGAAAAATTAGGCTTCCAACTCATTGCTCGTTTTAATGGCAAGGACTTGAAAGGCAGTAAAGTCGTTGTGCGTGAATATTTGCGTCGTAACTACAGTAATGATCAACGTGATATTAATTGGCGTCAGGTTGAATGGCATCAATTAGAACGCCGTGCAGATGATCGTCGTGGTAGTTTGATGCGTGAAGCAGTGGCAAGACAGCCAATGCTGGCAGCGAAATTTTAATCTTCGCGCAATAGATTAATAACAGGCGCGGTTTCTGGTCGTACATTACGCCAGAGCGTAAATGACTCCGCAGCTTGTTCAACTAACATCCCCAAACCATCAACTGAATGTGCTGCGCCGTGTTCTTTGCCCCAACGAACAAAGGCAGTGGGTTCACTGCTATACATCATATCGTAGCACCAAGCCTCTTTATTCAGAATATTATCAGGTAGCGGCGGGACTTCACCTTGTAAGCTAGCCGCAGTGCCATTGATGATTCCATCAAATAGTTTTCCATCAAGTGCTTCAAAGCTACTTGCTGAAAGATTGCCATGTGAAGAAAATTTCTCACACAGTGCTTCTGCTTTTGAAACAGTTCTATTCGCGATAACAATCTCGGCAGGTTGTTGCTGTAGTAGTGGAAGTAAAACACCTTGCACTGCCCCGCCTGCACCAAGTAATAATATCCGTGCACCTTTTAGGTTGAAACCATGATTGTGAGTTAGGTCGCGAACCAGACCAATACCATCGGTATTATCTGCATGCAGTGTGCCGTCATCATTGAGTACCAGTGTATTTACCGCTCCCGCTAATTGCGCACGTTCCGTTAGGCTATCAGCTAAATCAAAGGCATCGTTTTTAAATGGCACAGTAATGTTGAGGCCCTTGCCATTTTGACTACGAAACTTATTAATAGCTTGTGCAAGACAGCCTTGTTCAACAAGTAATTTATCGTAATGAAGTTTTTGATCTGTCTGAGAAGCAAACGCCGCGTGAATACGCGGCGATTTACTGTGAGCTATGGGATTGCCGATAACGGCATAGTGGTCGGTCATGCGCCGAACATACCCTTGAGTGTAAAGAAGAATAAGATAGCCATGATCGCACCGGCTGGCAGGGTAATAATCCAAGACAGGAAGATGGTTCGCACAACATTAAGATTCAGTGCACCAATACCACGCGCCATGCCCACACCCAAGACTGCACCTACCAATGTATGGGTTGTCGAAATTGGTAGCCCAGTACCTGATGCAAATACCACAGTCGCGGCTGCGGCGAGTGTTGCGGCAAAACCACGGCTAGGAGTCAGTTCGGTAATATTTTTACCAATCGTTTCCATGACGCGGCGACCATACATAAGTAGACCCGCAACAATACCGACACCACCGAGTAATAAAATCCAGATAGGTAACACTGACTTCTGAGTAATCTCGCCACCCGATTGAACAATGCTGACAACGGCTGCAACGGGACCAATGGCATTGGCAACATCGTTCGAGCCATGAGCAAAGGCCATCGCACAAGCAGTAAAGACCATCAGTATGGCAAAGACTTTTTCTACATTGGCAAAATGGAAGTCTTTATTCGCTTCAGGATCAATTTCTAGTTTATTAATATAGTGCTTACCAACAAACATAATGATCAGGCCAATAATAAAGGCCATGCCGTAGTTTTGTAGTGGTGTTGTTTCTAGGCCGACATGTTTCAAGCCTTTGAACATCGTAACCAGTGCAATAACAAAACCGGTTAGGAAAATGTAAAACGGCACATAGCGTTTTGCATTTTCAAAGGGGTTTTCGGTATTTAATATAAGCGCCTGCACACTGCGGAAAAGCCAATAAGAAATAGTACCGGCAAGCGCAGGAGAGATAACCCAACTCATAACGATCGAGCCGACTTTGCCCCAATGCACTGCATCCATACCAATACCAACAGCGGCGAAACCAACAATAGCGCCGACGATAGTGTGTGTAGTTGAAACAGGCCAACCTAGACGTGATGCAACAAGTAACCAGATACCGGCAGCGAGTAGAGAAGCCAACATACCGTAAACAAGTAATTCAGGCGTGCCTGATAACAGGTCGGCATCAATGATGCCTTTGCGAATCGTTTTTGTTACTTGTCCACCGGCAAGGAAGGCACCAGAAAACTCAAAAATAGCAGCAATGATAACGGCTTGTTTAACCGTGATTGCGCCGGAACCAACTGAGGTGCCCATCGCATTAGCGACGTCATTAGCACCAATACCCCAAGCCATAAACAGGCCAAAGACACCAGCCATGATGAGTAAAATAATTGCGTATTCCATTTTTTTAAGAACCCTTTAATAGATCAACGAGCGAGCAATAGCTCAAGACGACTACCAACACGCTGTGATAGATCAGCGAGTTCGCCAATCCAATCAATTACGCGATACAAGAACATGACTTGTACTGGCGGTAGATCATCTTCAATTTTAAATAGTGCAGAGCGCACTTTGACTTCGATCTTGTCGGTGTCACTTTCAATGGCATCGAGTTCCTTGATCATGGATTGAACTAGTTTTACTTCACGGCCACCGAAACCTGTTTCGATAAGTTCGTCTAGTTCATTAATAGCAGTTTGTGCTTGTGCAGAAGCATCGATAGCACGCTGTACGAAAGCAATGAGTTTTTCACTAACCGCATCGGGGAATTCTATTTTGCGACCTGTAATAAGGCCGGCAATGTCTTTTGCCTTATTGGCAATCTTGTCTTGCATGGTAAGGACTTCAAGCAAGTCACGGCGAGAAACTGGCATAAATAAACTACGTGGTAGTTGCATACGCAAGTTACGTTTTAGCTTATCAGCGGCGTTTTCTAATTTTGCGATTTTCTTTTGTTGTACTTTAGTTTCTTTCCAGTCGTGTTCAAGTACGGCTTCAAAAAACGGGATGAGTTCAACGACACATTCCTGCACGCTGTCCATATGATGTTGAAGGGGTTTAACTGGCGAGTTGCCAAATAGACTAGAAATAGTAGTTCGTGCCATCTTGCTTCCTTTGACACCGCTTTCGGTATCGTTTCCCAACACTGCTTATCAGCGCTGGCGTTTGTGTAAGTGACTTTAAAGTTGCGCGCAGTATATCGACAGATTTTTTTTATGCAAGAACTTTATGACAGTTTTATTACACTATTTTATTGGCTATTTAGCTCAATTAATAAAGTTATTTCCGTACTGTTTTTATCAAGAATCTTGTAGCCATTGTGCGGCGCGTTTTGCAAAGTAAGTTAAAATACCATCAGCACCAGCACGTTTTATACATAGTAGCGATTCCATCACCACGGCCTTTTCATCTAACCAACCATTTTGAATGGCGGCCATGTGCATGGCGTATTCGCCACTGACTTGGTAAACAAAGGTAGGTGCGCCGAATTGGTCTTTTACACGGCGGACAATATCAAGATAAGGCATGCCCGGTTTTACCATGATCATGTCAGCACCTTCATCAAGATCTAGGCCGACTTCCCAGAGTGCTTCGTCTGCATTGGCAGGATCCATTTGATAGGAATATTTGTTGCCGCTGCCTAGATTGGCTGCTGAACCGACGGCATCACGGAATGGACCATAGTAGCTGGAGGCGTATTTAGCTGAGTAGGCAAGAATACGTGTATGAATATGACCATCGTTTTCAAGTGCTTCACGGATGCGTCCAATACGGCCATCCATCATGTCAGAAGGGGCGACAATATCTGCACCGGCTTCGGCATGTGATAAAGCTTGGCGAACCAGCACATCAACTGTCTCATCGTTGAGCACATAACCTGCTGCATCTATCAGGCCATCTTGACCATGAGTAGTAAATGGATCGAGAGCAACATCGGTAATAACACCGAGCTCAGGGAATTTATCTTTTAGAGCTTTAACTGCACGTTGTGCGAGTCCATCCGGATTGTAAGCCTCACAAGCATCGTCGCTTTTGGCGCTAGCCGGTGTCACTGGAAACAATGCAATGGCTGGAATACCAAGTGCGACTAATTCAGCGGCTTCTTTTAAGAGGAGGTCGATGCTCAGGCGTTCAATACCCGGCATGGAGTCAATGCTTTCTCGTTGGTCTTTGCCTTCGAGTATGAACATGGGGTAGATAAGGTCATCTGTGGTCAGTGCATTTTCACGCATTAAGCGGCGCGAAAAAGTATCTCGGCGCATGCGACGCATGCGAATTTGGGGAAACCGGCCATGACCGGTATCTGGATTGCTCACTACGATTCTCCTGAAAGGGATTTATTTCTCAGGGAATCATCCTACCCGAGCCTAATTACTTACACAAAGGTATTAGGGCCTAGTAAGTAAGCTGGCGAATTACCCATGGTTGTAGGCAGAGCGCGATGAGTAATGCCTGAGCCATCTGTTTGATAAGGATCTCGTCAATCGCCATAAGCTGAATAAAGACGACGTTAAGTAACATGACTAGCATCATCATTAGGAGTATTTTTTTCAATATAGTTGTCATGGCAGGCTCTCTTCTATTTTCGTAACTTGATAGTATTATCGGCGTAATACAGAAGAACTAGCGGAAGCGGTTGGCAATTTGCCTGCGACCTGCTTCACAAAACAACAATAAGAGTTGTAACATTATGATTATATTCAGGTATATAACCTCCTATATGGCGATATTGACCCTATTAGGGGCTGCGGTTGGCTATTTTTGGCCACCCGTTATGCTGATTTTTAAGGATGTTTTTCTGTGGATGTTCGCTGCCACTATGTTTGCACTGGGGATTGTTTTACAGCCGGTCGAGCTGAAAGAGACACTGCGTTCACCCAAGGCGATTGCGCTGGGGGTATTAACCCAATATAGCGTTATGCCCTTGTTAGGCTTTGCTGCCGCATCCTTTGGTGGCCTATCACCTGAATTAGCCCTAGGCTTTGTTATTGTTGGCTGCGCGCCCGGGGCGATGGCGAGTAATGTTATTGTTTATTTGGCTGGCGGCGCTTTGGCTTTCTCAATTGCCCTAACGACGGTTGCCACGATGCTGTCACCTTTGCTTACTCCCTTCTTGGTGCAGTCCTTGGGTGGTTCATTTCTACCGGTTGAATTTTGGCCGCTAATGCAGACCATACTACTTACGGTGTTAATGCCGTTGTTGTTAGGAATGTTAGTAAGACGTCAACTTGGACGGTTCTTAGCACCGGTGCAAGAAATTGCCCCTGCTGTGGCGGCTTTGGCCATTATCATTATATGTAGCTATGCGGTTGCGGCTAACCATGAGCGTATTGCTGAAGTGGGTAGCACGGTAATTGTTTTAGTTATCTTGTTGAATGCGCTAGGTTATTTATTTGGTGGATTGTTGGCACGACTTTATCGGTTTGACCGTCAACATCAGCTGACCTTAGCAATTGAAATTGGTATGCAAAACGCTGGCTTAGGTGTGGCGTTGGCTCTAAAGCATTTTCCACCTGAAACGGCTTTACCTGGTGCATTGTTTGCGGTCTGGTGTATTGTCACAGCAGCGGGTGCTTCTGCATGGTTTAGGGCTCAACAAGGGAAAATAACCAGTGAAATTTTGGGCTAAAAGCTATACGGGGAGTGAATTCAGCACTATTCTATAGAGTGGGGTTGTCGGTAGGAAGGTAATGAAAAAGAAGATTGATATAGCGGACTTGAAGATAGGTATGTACGTGGCCGAGTTAGATCGGCCGTGGCTGGAATCTCCTTTTCTATTTCAAGGATTTGTTGTGGAAGATGATGCTATTTTAAAAAGCGTCATTGATTTATGTAAGTACGTCATCATCGATAATGAAAAAGGTGATGATGCCAATGTCGCGGTAGAGCATGCACCGCAGAAGTCAGCTGTTGTTATTGATTTTAAAACCCGTAAACGTATTCCTGTTACGACCCCCTTCCATGAAGAACTTAAACAAGCAAAAGTTATCCATAAACGCGCACGTAGCCAAATTGATTCGATGTTTCAAGATGCACGGATGGGTAAGAGCATTGATGTTAGCGGTGCCAAAGAAGTTGTTTCAGGTATGGTTGATAGCATCGTGCGAAATCCAGATGCGCAGTTGTGGTTATCTAATCTTCGTAAACGTGACGAATACACCGCGATTCATAGTTTGAATGTTTGTATTTTCGCGTTGAGCTTTGCGCGTTACCTTGGTTTTAATACAGAAGAAATGAATGAGATAGGTATCGGTGCATTGATGCATGATATTGGTAAGATGCGCGTACCACTTGAAATTCTAAACAAAGAAGGCAAGTTAACAGAAGAAGAACGTGAAATTGTTAAACAGCATGCGCAACATGGACGTGACATTTTAAACAATAGCCCTGGCCTGCCAGCAAGCGTGATTGAGGTGGCGTATAGTCATCATGAACGTAAAAAAGGCACAGGTTACCCGCAAGGCTTAGTTGAAGCACAAATTCATTTGTTTTCACGCATCGTTGCGATTGTGGATGTTTATGATGCCATTACCAGTGATCGTGTTTATCACCACGGTATGAATACATTAGACGCGCTAAAGAATATGTTTAAGTGGCGCGAAAATGATCTTGACGCAGAATTAGTTGAAAAATTTATTCAGTGCCTTGGTATTTATCCTATTGGCAGCCTTGTCGAACTAAATACCGGCGAGGTTGGTATTGTATTATCAATGGCACCAGGTAAAAATCTTGTGCCGATAGTTATGCTTGTGTGCGACGAAGACAAACAGGTTGTTACACCCCCTCGTGTGCTTGATCTTTCACAATTCACGAAAGAAAAATGTGATACACCAATTGAAATTACAAAAGTATTAGAAGCGAATAGTTGCGGCATTGATTTATTTGAATACATAAAACATGAAGTATTGATTTAACTATATATTATAAATATGAAATTATTATTAACAGCGCTGTTGTTAAGTCTCACCACTTTTATCTCTGCCGAATCCAAGAAGATTATTGAATTAGCGGATGGGTCAGAACTTTCTTATTACCATTTTCCCGCTAAAGGTCAGCAAGTATTTATTTGGCTTGCACCCGAAGCAGGTCTGCAACAATCAGAAAAAGAGATTGCGAAAAAAGTAGCCAAGCAAGGTGTTGAAGTTTGGTACCCAGATTTATTTGAAAGTAATTTCTTACCCATTGCAGCAAGCAGTGTTGAACAATTTCCTCCTAACCAAATTAAATCGTTAATTTCTGCTGTTAATACAGGTAAAGATATTTATCTTGTGACAAGTGGTCGTGGTGTGATTCCAATGCTAAGAGGATTGCGGCAATGGCAGAAAGGCCAACCTAATAACACAGCGATAAAAGGTTTAATTTTACTGAGCCCTAAGTTTTTTGTAGAAACGCCTGATCCGGGTGAAGCCGCGCACATCATGCCAATAGTACGCGCGACCAATATCCCAATCTATCTTTTTCAACCGACACAATCACCATGGCGGTGGAAGTTAGATAAAACGCTACCTGCTTTGCGACAAGGCGGTAGTAAAATATTTACTCAAATTATTCCCAATGTGCGAGATCGTTTTTATTACCGACCAGATGCAACGCCAGAAGAATATCAAGTAGCGAGTCAATTGCCGGTGCTATTAAAACGTGCAAGTAACGTACTCGCTACTATGCCCGCTAAGCATAAGGCAGCACCGTTAGTAGAAAACACAAAAGCGAGTGTTGGAGCATCAAAAAAAGATCGTGTGCTTACACCCTATTTTAAAAAACCAATAGCCCCGCCATTACAACTTAAAGATTTAAACGGAAAATTAATAAACCTTGCCGATTTTAAAGGTGAAGTTGTTATGGTGAACTTCTGGGCATCATGGTGCCCACCCTGTGTATTTGAAATGCCTTCCATGCAACGCCTGCAAGATAGTTTGAAAGATAAACCCTTCCGCATCCTTGCGGTAAACATGGCCGAAGATAAGGCTACGATTAATAAATTCTTAAAAGAAAAAGTCAGTGTTGATTTCACCATTTTATTAGATAGCGATGGTGCAGCGCTTAAACGTTGGGAAGTGTTTGCTTTCCCGACCACCTACTTTATTGATAAACAAGGACGTCTGCGTTACGGATTATTTGGTGGACGTGAATGGGATAAGGCTGACGTGACTAAAGTGATAGATAAATTGATGAAGGAATAAGCCACCAGCTATTACCCGTTGCCTCAACAAGCGGCCTTCTGTTGGCTCACAGAACACTACGCGTTCATTGTGAGTATCTTAACCTTCGCACCGAAGGTTCAAGCTAACTTGGAATTTGCCCTGAACCTCCGGAGGAGGTTAGGGAACTTACAATGAACCCGAAGGGTTCTGTAAGCAATCGTCCAACAGCTGATGTCTTTCTACATGTCAGAGGTTTATTAATTGAGACTTTTTATTGCAGGAAGTGTAAATTATGAGTGTCTGCTAACGACCCAAAGCAAATCTCAGCGAGTGAACGCTTAATACTGAAAGCGGCGATTTGGCTTAATATAATGATAGGCTGAAGCCGAACCAAAGCAGACATTCGAACATAAGTTGACTAAATAATTTAGTGTGGCGTTACTAAATGTATATCAAGAATCAATTGAAAAGCGTGATATTAGTTCTTCCGCTGATACTTATTGCGGGACTTTTTGTATTTGCCTCTTTTGAGACAAGATCAACATCAGATAGTGGACTGAACGATCAAGACATGAGCTGTCTGCTGAGCTGCGGCTATATCCGGCGAAATATAGTGAATACCATCTTCCATCCCAACTTTGTTCTTTATCTTTCCGGGCAACAGAAAAAATTCAATACTCTAAATGAAAGTCATGTCAAAAAAGCCATTAGTATATGGAATAATAATGTTGTGAATAAGCGAGAAATGATTCTTTACCAGCAAGAACATTTTAATAAGCTGGCTATGCTCTCAAAGACTGTGGATGAATGTGATGATAATTACGGTTGTGTAGTCAATGGTGAAGATCTCGCGGTACTGCGTTACTGGATGTCTGATATAGTTGCTGAGGTTGTAGAAACTGCAGCAATGCAAATTATAAACCCATCTGAACTGAAGCTACTGAATATTGAAAATGACAAGAATATTGGTAAGGCGCTCGAAATAATAATGGGAGACCCTGTGGGCCAGCAGCTTATTTCTCACGCTATCGGTCGGAATATCACTATCAGACCAGAGAATCTTCGCGACCACAAAGGTTATTTTGAATACGCAAGCAAAACCATCGTTATTGATCCTACTGTCGCCAGTTACATCTTAAAAATAAACGGTATCGTTCACGAACTAGTCCATGCCATAAGCGTTGATAACGACAATTCTGTTTTCGAAGAAACTTTCGCTGAAATGATCGGGATGGCAGTGCAAGACAGGATTACCGATATTGATATATCCTGTAATCCTTATATCGTGTTCATTGATAGGCTGTTGGATCCACATTACGGAAAGTATCCGGTAAGAAATAATATTGAGAAACACCTGCAGCAGGCAGGTATTGTCATTAAAATTGCTAGTGAAGAAATGGATTAAAGTAATCTACAGTTTGCAGCAATGCAAATAGATTGTCGCGTTGCTAAAGAAACTCACAATGACGGTTATTTACTAGCCCAGTCCTGTGGTATTAAATAGTGTTCATACAGCTTCGCCTCTGGCGTGCCAGCTTCTGGTTTCCAGTTGTAACGCCATTTAACCAGTGGCGGCAGTGACATCAAGATAGATTCGGTACGTCCACCAGTTTGTAAACCAAATAGTGTGCCGCGATCAAAGACTAAATTAAATTCAACATAGCGACCGCGACGGTAAAGTTGGAAGTCGCGTTCACGTTCGCCAAATTCTGTGTCTTTACGTCGAGCAACAATCGGTTGATAGGCTGGCAGGTAGTGATCGCCAACGCTTTGCATGAAGGCGAAGCTTTTTTCAAAGCCCCATTCGTTTAAATCGTCAAAGAATAAGCCACCAACACCGCGGGGTTCGTTGCGATGTTTCAGGTAGAAGTAGTCATCACACCATTTTTTGAATTTAGGGAACACCTCTTCACCAAAGGGTTCGCAGGCCTCTTTGGATGTTTGGTGCCAATGGATCACATCTTCGTCATTGCCGTAATACGGGGTGAGATCGAATCCGCCACCAAACCACCAGACAGGATCTTCACCTTCTTTCTCTGCGATGAAGAAACGTACATTGGCATGTGAGGTCGGTACGTAGGGATTATGTGGATGAATTACCAGTGATACACCCATGGCTTGGAAACTGCGGCCAACCAATTCAGGTCGGTGCGCTGTTGCTGCCGCTGGCATGCTATCGCCTTCAACGTGTGAGAAGTTGATACCGGCTTGTTCGAATACCGCACCATTGGTGAGTACACGGGTGCGTCCACCACCGGGAGCGCCTTCGCGTTGCCAGAGATCTTCTTCAAATTTAGCAGTACCGTCTTCGGCTTCGAGTCCGGCGCAGATACGATCTTGTAGATCGAGTAGGTAGGCCTTTACGGCATCTATATCAGGTGTGTCCATGGCGCGTATTAAACCATAAATGATAGGTGATTGCCGATAGCCTTAGTTGGCGCGGATGATGTTGTCTGTTTTGAGGTTACGAATGATGCTGGGCTTTGCAGTGAAATCGATTTTACCTGCGACGATACCATCGAGTTGTTCACCAAATTGGATGCGAACTTGAAGGCTAGTTTTCGCGGGATGATGCCCAGTGATATTCGCGCTAGTTGAGACAATCGGCATACCGGCTGATTTACACAGCTGCGCTGCAATTGGATGGTCGGTGACGCGTACTGCCAGTGTGCCATGCCAGCCGGTTAACCAGCTAGGCACCCAATCCTGGGCTGGAATGATCCAGGTTATTGGTTTTGAAGATTTTTTAACAATTTTATTACGTTCAGCTTTGCTTAGTGGCTGTAAAAAAGGCTCAAGCCGACTGAGTTTATCGGAGATCAGAATCAGGCCTTTGCCCGGATCACGTTGTTTGAGTTGCAGTAAATGGCTGACGGCCGCTTCGTTGAGTGGATGACAACCGAGACCATAAACGGCCTCGGTTGGATAGGCGATAACGCCACCATTTTTTAGTGCGGAGGCAGCACGGCGGTGTGACCAACGCATGATCAGTACTTAAGCGCCGAGTTTTTCCATTAAGCCATCGTTCTTGGCAATAACAGCTTCGCCATTGGCTGTGCGTTCGTCTTTAATACGTTGTGCAAGATCGGCATCACTGAGTGCGAGCATTTGACCAGCAAGATAAGCAGCATTCTTGGCACCAGCTTTACCAACGGCAACGGTAGCAACTGGAATACCGGCAGGCATTTGCACAGTCGCGAGTAATGCATCCATACCCTGTAGCGGGCCGGCATCGATTGGCACACCAATGATCGGTTTAGTTGTTAGACCTGCAACTGCGCCAGCTAGATGAGCGGCCATGCCTGCTGCACAAATAAATACTGCACAGCCATCTGCTTCGGCCTTTGTTACGTAAGCGTGTGTCGCAGCAGGTGTGCGGTGCGCGGATGTAATACGAACGTCAAAAGGAATGTCGAGTGATTTAAGAACATCAACACAACCTTGCATCGTTCCTAGATCGGAATCAGATCCCATTAAAATGGCAACAAAGGGTTTATTCATGGTGAACCTCAGTAAAAATTTTTAGTTAAAACTAATTATAGTGTTTGGAGTGTAAGAATATTAATCTTCTTCAGATTCCGATTCTTCCTTTTGCGGAGGATCGTAAGGTTCTGAGAAGCGGCATTCTTTTTGTGGACAGACTTTTTCTGTGCCACGCTTTTTAGTTGTTTTCACAGATAAGATTGGCCAATTACATTTCGGACAAGGTTCTGCTAACGGTTCATTCCAAATTGCATAAGTACAATCAGGGTAACGTTGGCAGGAATAGAAAATCTTACCGTAACGTGATTTACGTTTCAGGATCGTGCCCTTGTGACATTCCGGACATTCAACACCGGTATCAGCAGGTTTTTCCAGTGGCTCGATATGTTTACAGTTTGGATAATTACTACAACCAATAAACTTACCGTAGCGACCGTGTTTGATAACCAGGTCGTGTTCACATTCAGGACATTTTCTATCCTTGATGATTTCTGCATCTTTCTCGTCATCATCGCCATTGAGGTTACGCGCATAGTCACATTCTGGGTAACTCATACAACCAATGAAACGACCACGACGACCTAAGCGAATAGAAAGCTCGCCACCACATTTAGGACATTTTTCTTCAATCTTTTCATGCGTGACATCACGGCGGTCAACGTTCTTATCTGTATGGTCGACTAACTTTTTAAAGGGCTTCCAAAAAGCTTTCATTAATGGAACCCAATCTTTTTCACCACGTGCTACGGCATCAAGATCGTTTTCGAGATTCGCTGTGAAATCGTAATCAACATAATCAGTAAAATATTTTGTGAGGAAACCATTTACCACACGACCCACATCGGTCGGCATAAAGCGACGTTTATCCATTTCTACATATTCACGATTTTGCAGTGTTGAAATAATCGATGCATAAGTAGAAGGACGGCCAATGCCATGTTCTTCAAGTGTCTTCACCAAGGTTGCTTCATTAAAGCGTGGTGGTGGTTCAGTGAAATGTTGTTCGGGGCGAATCTTTAAGAGTTTAATCTTGTCGCCCTCTTCCATCGGCGGCAACAATTTTTCATCATCTTCTTCCGGCGTATCATCGACACCTTCTTGGTAAACAGCCATGAAGCCAGGGTCAACAATCGTTGAGCCATTGGCACGGAAAATATTACCGCTGTCAGCACCGGCTTCAAGATTCGCACCGACTGTATTAATAGTGGCATGGATCATTTGACTGGCAACCGTACGCTTCCAAATCAAACCATAGAGTTTATTTTGATCTGTTGAGAGGGATTTTTTAATTGACTCCGGATCGCGTTGAGCTGAGGTTGGGCGAATCGCTTCATGTGCCTCTTGGGCATTTTTTGCCTTAGTTTTAAAGGTGCGTGGTTCCTTAGGCACTTTCTCAGCACCATAACGTGAACCGATAGTTTCGCGTATTTCATCAAGCGCTTCTTGACCGAGTGTTACCGAATCGGTACGCATGTAGGTGATAAGACCGACAGAACCTTCACCGGTATCAATACCTTCATAAAGTTGCTGCGCAATACGCATGGTACGTTGCGTAGTAAAACCTAACTTACGTGATGCTTCTTGTTGTAGGGTTGAGGTTGTAAACGGTGCAGATGGATTACGCTTGCGCTGTTTCTTTTCAACTTTAACTACAGTTAGCTCACCTTGCGCTGCATCGTTAAGTACTTTTTCAATATCAGTTGCTTGCTTGGTGTTTTCAACACTGAACTGAGTGAGCTTGCCACCAGCATATTTATTAAGTTTGGCGGAAAACTTTTTCTTCGCAGCTTGGGTATCGGCTTCGATAGTCCAGTATTCACGTGGCTCAAATTTTTCGATGAGCTCTTCGCGTTCTACGATCATACGTAGCGCAGGACTTTGTACACGACCTGCAGATAAACCACGGCGAATCTTTTTCCATAACAATGGAGATAAGTTAAAGCCAACTAAGTAATCGAGTGCGCGGCGTGCTTGTTGTGCATTGATTAAGTCATAAGAAAGTTCACGTGATTCTTCAATTGCTTTTTGAATCGCTTTCTTGGTGATTTCATGAAACACCACACGAGTAACTTCTTTATCTTTTAATAATTTCTTTTTCTTGAGTAGTTCAAATAAATGCCAGGCAATGGCTTCACCTTCGCGATCCGGATCGGTCGCGAGATATAAAGCATCAGCTTTTTTGATTGCCTTGGATATGGCATCAATATGTTTCTGGTTTCTCTCGATGGACTGATATTTCATTTCGAAATCATGTTCGGTATCCACTGCGCCCTCTTTGGGGAGCAGGTCACGAACGTGGCCATAAGAAGCGAGAACTTCGTAGCCCTTGCCTAGATATTTTTTAATGGTTTTTGCTTTTGCCGGTGATTCGACAATGACGAGTTTATTGCCCATATATAATTAATTAAGACTTTAGAGGTCTTAATATTCCTTGTGTTAAATGCCTGCTCAAGGTGCGGCTAAATTAATATAATAAATCTTAGTGGTATTACTAATAAATCTTAATGCAATAAAGAATAGTTCTCTTCAAAAACGAAATCTTCCATCCATGCATAGGCGGCTTCTTGTCCTGGCTGATTAAACAGCACCATAAGCACAACCCATTTGACGACATCGTGATCTATTTCGTCAGCTTCTAACGCCATGATCCGGTCGATGACCAATTCACGACTGTATTGATCTAATACACCGGCTTGTTCGAGATGTAAGATTAGGCCACGACATTCAACATCAATGCGCTCGGCTTCGTCATCGGTGTAGATGCGAATAGAGCGAGGGCGGTTAGACTTCTCAACGGGATCATTTTCCCGGAGTGTTGTGAGTCCTTCAAGCCAATCAAATGCCTTACTAATCTCGCCTTGGCCGAAACCGGCTTTGCTTAACTCAGTTTGCAGGGACTGTTGATCCTGAGGTGGCTCAATATCATCCACCATATAATTTTCGAAAAGATAGACCAACACATCGAGTACATTTTCTTTCATAACTGCTTTCAGCTGCGGCAATACCTTCCGCCAGGAAGAGCCACAATAGATCCTTGTATTTCCAATGAGGATAGCATCGCTGAAACGCGCTCTGTCGTCAATCCGCTGCGCGAAATTAGTGTGTCAATGGCCACGGGATCGTGGTCGATATAAGCTAGTAATGGTTCATCTGGTTCTTGTTGAACAACGCTAGAAGGCTGATGGTTATTGGCCTCAAGCGGTTCGGCGAACGTTCCGAGCAGGCTAGCAAGCTCACTAACGATATCGTGGGTGGATTCTATTAAACAGGCGCCATTGCGAATTAGACGGTGGCAACCACGTACCAGTGGGTTGTGGATTGAGCCGGGCATGGCGAAGACCTCTCTACCCTGTTCGGCGGCAAGCCGAGCGGTGATGAGTGATCCGCTGCGTTTGGCAGCTTCAATAACTAATACACCCACACTCATGCCACTAATAATGCGGTTACGTCGGGGAAAATTTGCGGCCAGTGGCGGAGTGCCGGGTGGAAACTCGCTAATAATGGCACCTTGCTTGCGGATACGGCCGGCAAGTCTGGCATGACGTGCGGGATAAAGTCGATCCAGTCCGCTGCCAATGACTGCAATGGTTTTAGCGTTAGCATGCAAAGCGCCGCTATGGGCGGCGGCATCGATCCCCAGTGCCAGACCGCTATTAATAGTTAAACCGTGTTGGCTTAGTTCGCTTGCAAAGTTATGCGCGGCCTCTAAGCCAGATGCGGTTGGGTTGCGACTACCAACAATGCCGAGCTGAGGAAGTGATAGGTAGCTTGGATCACCGGCAACAAATAAGACCAAGGGAGGGTTCGGAATGGATTTGAGCAAATTTGGATAATCAGGATCAGTGAGATGAATAATATGGTGATCTGATTCTGCTGCCAACCAGATTAGGTCAGATTCGATGGCCTTATAATTAGGCGCACTGAATGCTGCTCGTAAATGTTCATTGCTGAGTTCTTTGGCATGCTCAAGTATGCCTGTGGCAGTATGAAATTGATCGAGCAATTTGTTAAGCGTTTTACAACCCAGTCGTGGGGTATGTAAAAGCGTTAGCCAAGCGACAAGTTCTTGATCAGGTTTTGCTTCGTGGTGATTTAGTACGGGATCGAATGTAGATCCGCATCCTTGCGGTTTCATCATGATTCAAGGCCTCCTTGCCTTGCCAGACAGTGACCCGTCTGGAACTAATTTTAATTTATTTCTTTAAAGTTCTGGTGGGTTGCGCACTGCATCCAATGTATGAAGTGGACTAGTTGCATCCATGACTAAGCCAAAGCTGACTTTTTCAAATACGCGAAAAATCAATACGGTGCCTGAGCGTTCATCAGGTAGTTTTACTTTGTCACCACGTTCCGGTGAAATATTATCAAAAACTGTTTTACCGCGTGTATAAACAGCGAGAACAGCACCAATATCAAGTTGTTCACGACTACCGGCATCTATCACAACGATTTGATGCTGACCAATTTGTGCGACACCATCAACAACAGAAATAAGCGTTGCATCAACCTTGCCACGAGGAGCATGTGGCATGAAGTTTTCGCTGACATCATCATCAGCTAAAGGCAGTAATCGATCACCCGCTTGAGACTCACGTTCAGTGCTCGTGATTAGGAGTGTTGATATTTCACCAAATCGTGCGACAGTAGTTTCACCAACATATAAAGCTTCATAACCAAGAATTTCTGGTTTGTCGGGCTTCTTATCCGGATAATGTTTTTTATATACATCGCCCGGACGGAAGATACTGTAGTTCGCTTTGCCTTCTTCTTTCAGGCCGCGAACGTAAAGCCGATCACCTGCACCAGCAACAACATGTTCATCAGCCGGTTGCACAACATAAGGCGCTGCTTGTAATTCTTTCTCACCAACGGCAAGAGGTTTTGAAAGGAACTGTTGAATAGCATCTAACGGGATAGTTGGAATGGCACGATCAATACGTTCTTTACGTAGACCCGGTGATAATTTTACGGTTGGGTGGCCACGTTTAGTGATCTTAATAATCGGTGCACCATTCACATCGTATGACAAAGTTAACTCATCTCCAGGATAAATCAGGTGCGGATTTTTTACCTGCGGGTTAACATGCCATACATCGGGCCAACGCCATGGGCTTTTGAGGAAGCGGCCGGCGATATCCCAGAGCGTGTCACCTTTAACAACCGTATAACGGTCTGGGTGAGATGGATTCAGGGTCGGTGGTGCTGCGAAGGCAATAGTTGCGAAACACAGCATCAGGAGCACAAGAAATTTTCTGGCTAACATGTGAGTCCCTTTTCTTATAATTTATTGGGTCGAGCCTGTTTGGATATGGCTTCGACCGATACGTTTAACCAAACATAGCCCTGTATTGAGTATAGCGCAAGAGCCACGTTATCCAGTATGATCATTATCTTAGCAGTTTAACCTATGTAAATACTAGAATTTGCGTGACCTAATTCACATGACGACATTAAATATACTGAAATATCCCGATCCACGCCTCAGAACCGTTGCAAAACCGGTTAATGAGGTGACGAGTGCGACTCGGCAGCTGATCGACCAAATGTTTACCATTATGTACGCAGCGCCTGGTATTGGGCTGGCTGCGACGCAGGTTGATATGCATGAACGTATCATCGTGATTGATATTTCAGTCGAAAAAGATCAGCCTTTAGTGCTCATTAATCCTGAAATTACAGCAAAAGACGGTGTTGAGGTACATGAGGAAGGCTGTTTATCTGTGCCCGGTATCTACGAAAAGGTGCAGCGTGCCGAGACGATTAAGCTGCAAGCCTTAGATCGTAATGGCAAATCCTTTGAAATAGAGGCCGATGGGCTACTCGCCGTGTGTATTCAGCATGAGATCGATCACCTTGAGGGGAGGATGTTCGTTGATTACCTTTCGCCGCTTAAACAAAATCGAATAATAAAAAAACTTGAGAAAGATCAAAAGTTTGCTGACGAACATGTGGTTCTATAAAGTTATATCTGCATGCCTAAATCATTAAAAATCATATTCGCGGGAACGCCAGATTTTGCTGTTCCTAGCCTGCAAAGCCTAATTGACTCACCTCACGATATTGTTGCGGTTTACACGCAGCCGGATCGTCCCGCTGGGCGTGGCCGCAAATTGACCGCAAGCCCCGTTAAACAGTGTGCAGAGCAAGTGGGTATTGCGGTTGAGCAACCGGAAAGTCTTAAGGATGAAGAAGCGCAGCAGTGTTTAGCTAATTATGAAGCCGATATCATGGTGGTGGTTGCTTATGGGCAGTTGTTACCGCCGGTTGTGTTGGCGATGCCACGTTTGGGATGCATCAATGTGCATGCCTCTTTATTACCTCGTTGGCGCGGCGCGGCGCCGATTCAACGCGCCATTGTTGCTGGCGATAGCGAAACCGGTGTAACGATTATGCAAATGGCAAAAGGCTTAGATACCGGTGATATGTTGGCAAAAGTGACCACGCCAATTGAGCCAAATGAAACGGCAGCTGAATTACATGACCGCTTGGCACCTTTAGGTAACGAAGCATTGCTTGATGTGCTTACGCAATTACAAGACGGCACAGCGAATCCGCAAGTGCAGGATGAAGCACAAACTTGCTACGCAGCAAAGTTAAGCAAGGATGAAGCTCCATTAGATTGGTGCGCAAAGGTTGAAGTAGTACAGCGTCAGGTCAGTGCGTTTAATCCTTTCCCTGTAGCGACTGCGCAGTTAGGTGAAGAGACCTTGCGTATTTGGCGCAGCCAAATTTCAGATGAAATCACGACAGAAAAGTTTTCAGCAGGCGACATTATCCGTGCCGATAAAAAAGGTATCGCCGTGCAAACAGGTGCGGGTGTTTTAACTATTCTTGAGTTGCAGGCACCGGGAAAGAAACGACTCTCGGCAGCAGACTTTGTTAACTCTCGTCCCGCACTACGCGAAGCGGGAAACTGTTTTCAACTAGGTGAAAAATCATGAGTGCTGGCGTCAATGTTCGAGCTCAAGCGGCGCGATGTGTCACAGCCGTTATTGGTGAACATGAATCCTTAACCACGGCATTGGAGCTTTCTCGTTCGGTGGTTGCCCCTCGTGATATCGGTCTGCTTTATGAAATTAGTTTTGGTGTTATGCGCCACTATTATCAGCTTTATGCCTTGGCTCGCTTACTGCTGAGCAAGAATCTTAAGCCACGCGACAAAGATGTTTTAGCATTGATTTTGGTCGGGCTATACCAACTTATTTATATGCGTATTCCTAATCATGCGGCGTTGAATGAGACGGTGAGTGGCACTAAAAGTTTAAATAAACCTTGGGCGAGAGGCCTAGTAAATGCCTTACTTAGAAGGTATTTAAGAGAAAGTGAGGACTTACTTCAAAAGATAAGTGCTAAGCCAGAGGTTGATGCCGAGATGCCAGAATGGCTTGCGCAAAGAGTGAAAAAAGCATGGCCAGATGATTGGCCGCAAATCCGTGAGGCGAGTCAGTCTCATCCACCGATGACTCTGCGAGTAAATCGCGCCTGTGTGAATCGTGATGATTACCTTGAGTTATTAAAGTCTGAAGATTTATGGGCTGAAGCGATTGAATCAACGCCTGCTGGTTTGCAATTAGAAGTGCCAGTGAATGTTGATAAGTTACCTGGTTTTGAACAAGGTAAGGTATCGGTTCAAGATGCAGCGGCACAACTGGCCAGTGAATTATTGGCGCCGGTTGCAGGTGATCGGGTGCTGGATGCTTGCGCCGCACCAGGCGGCAAAACAGCCGCCCTGCTTGAACATGCCGCAGCCAATGGCGACAAGTTGAATGTCGTTGCATGGGATAACAGTGAGCAACGTTTAGAACGATTGACGGATGGTTTAGCACGCTTATCACTAGAGGCTGAAGTGGCCTGTGTTGATGTCAGTGATGCCAGTGAAATGAATAGTGTTGAGGCATTTGATCGTATCTTGCTGGATGCACCTTGTAGTGCAACCGGTGTGATTCGCCGTCACCCAGATATTAAATTACTTCGTCGTGAAACCGATATTGTCACCTTGGCAAAAACACAGGCAAAAATGCTTGATGTGCTTTGGTCAATCTTAAAACCAGGTGGGCAATTACTCTATGCTACTTGCTCTATTTTGCCTGATGAAAATGCTCAGCAAATCGAATCTTTCTTAGCCAGACAAGCCGATGCCAGTGAAGTTATTATTGAGGCTAACTGGGGTGCGGCACAAAAGCACGGTCGTCAAATTTTACCGGGCCAACAAGGTATGGATGGCTTTTATTACGCCTTGCTCGAAAAGGCACCTTAACCCGCGTCGTCGTGGTATAAAAGAACTATAAATAGACGGTAATAGATAAATAACCGCTAGGCCGATTAAAATAATAAATATTAGAATTATGGTATCAGCAGATTCAACTGTAGTTTGTTCTTTCTTTCGCCAGTTTTATTTATTGGCGATTTTGCTGTTATTGCTTCCTTACCAATTACAAGCAGCAGCAATTGAAATTGAATCTGCAAGTACTGAAAATAATCAAGGCGTATATCAGTTGAATGCAGATATACGTTACGAGCTGAATGATGAGGTGCTTGATGCATTGAATAATGGCGTCACCATTACAATGCTAGTAACGATAAAGCTTGAACGACAACGTGCTTATTTATGGAATGAGTCGATTGCCGAATTATTGCAACGTTATGAATTGAAGTACCACGCCTTGAGTGGCCAATACATTGTAAAAAAATTAGCCAAGGCTGAGCAGCAAAGTTATTTGTCATTATCCGCGGCGTTACGTGCATTAGGTAGCGTTCGAGAATTAGATCTTATCAAACAGGATGCGGTACAAAATTCTAAAAACATGGTAGTTAAAATACACAGTGAATTAGATACCAATGCATTACCTGCACCATTGCGTCCGGTGGCATGGTTAGAGGGTTATTGGCAACTGAGTAGTGAGTGGTTTTCATGCCCGTTGTAATTATTAAACGCTTAACGTCTGGTCCCTACGCCGCGGCACTGTTATCAATCTTATTGTTGTTATCACTTTATATAATGAGTGGAGCGACGGAAGACTCTGCCAGTTTTAACCAGCAGTATGTATACCTTTTAATTACGATATTGATCGGCCTAACCATGTTGGTGGTGATGATCGCCACGAATGTAATACGCCTTTATAGACGCTATAAATTGGGTGAACCTGGAACACGGTTAACGACGCGTTTGTTGGTGTTGTTCGTCATTATTGCCGTTATTCCAGTCTGTGTTGTTTATTATTTTTCGGTAGATTTTTTACATCGTGGAATTGATAGTTGGTTTGATGTGCGCATTGAACAAGCACTGGATGATTCACTCGAATTATCGCGTTCTTCATTAGATAGCCGGCTACGTGATCTATTAAGAACAACTGAACAGCTTGCTGTTGATGTGGCCGATGAATCTGAAGCATCTGCTATTTTACGTCTAGATGATTTACGTGAACGCAGTGGCGCAAGTGAAATGACTTTATTTGATGGCAATAGAATTGTTGCCTCAAGTAATAGCAAAGACGAAATTATTATTAATCCCAATCGTCCGGATGAAGCGATATTTAATGATATTGGTTTCGGTCGAAATTATGCTGGTTTGGATACGATTCGTGGTGTCGGTTTGCAAATTCGTATCGTTGTACGTGTGCCATTGGTTCGTGCTGATCTTGGTGTGCGTTCTTTACAGGCCTTATATCCGTTCACAGCTCGACAACAAGAATTGGTTGATTCAGTACAAGAGGCTTTTTCTTCTTATAACGAATTAGTTTATTTACGTAGCCCACTTAAATACAGTTTTACCTTAACCTTGACCTTGGCATTATTGCTGAGTGTTTTAAGTGCGGTCTGGGCCGCATTTTATACTGCACGTAAGTTGGTTGCGCCGATTACTGATTTGGCTGAAGGTACACAAGCTGTCGCATTGGGTGATTACAGTAAACGTCTACCCTTGCCCGCGAATGATGAATTGGGTTTCTTGGTTGAATCATTTAATCAAATGACACGGCGTATTGAACGCGCACGTAATGACGAGCAACTTAGTCGTGACAAGGTTAATGAACAGCAAGCGTATCAGGCTTGTGTGTTGTCTAATTTAAGTTCGGGTGTGATTACGCTGGATGCGGAACAATGCTTACAAACCTTTAATGATGCCGCGAGCCAAATTTTATCGATTGATTTAACGCAGCTTGAAGGTAAGTCGATTAAAGAGCTGGCTTCACAATATGCACGGCTCGGACGTTTTGTTGAGATTCTTTTAGAACAAATGCAAAAGCATCAGCAATGGAGTGAAGAGATCACTTTATTTGGTGCCGGTGGCCGACAAGTATTGGTGTGTCGTGGCGTGCCGATGACAGGTGCTCTTGAGGCCTCGGGTGATACCCTTATCGTTTTTGAAGACGTAACCAATCTGATGCAAGCACAACGTAATGCCGCATGGGGTGAAGTCGCACGACGTTTAGCACATGAAATTAAGAACCCATTAACGCCGATTCAATTGTCAGCAGAACGTCTGCGGCATAAATATCTGGACACCATGGATGCGGAATCGGCTGAGGTCTTAGATCGTGCAACCCATACGATTGTGCAGCAGGTTGAGGCTATGAAGGACATGGTTAACGCCTTTTCTGATTATGCCCGTGCGCCGCAAATCAAGCTTGAAGCGCTAAATTTGAATGCCTTGATAGATGAAGTGCTTGATTTATATAGAGACGATGAGTCTGATTTGAAGCTTAATATTTCCTTGGATCCGGTGATGCCGCATGTTGAAGCGGATGCAGGTCGTTTGCGTCAGTTATTGCATAACCTAATGAAGAACGCGATTGAGGCAATGCAGGATGTAACTCAGCAGCCAGAAATTTCGATACGTACCTTATGTATGCAGGAATCGAATTGTCGCTATGTTGAATTACGTATTGAAGATAATGGTCCCGGTTGGCTAGGTGATAAAGAATCCGAGTTATTCGAACCCTATGTGACGAGTAAGCAAGGTGGCACCGGTTTGGGCTTGGCAATCGTGAAAAAGATTGTTGAAGAGCATGGTGGTATGGTGGCTGCTGAAGATCGCCCTGAGGGTGGCGCAAGGATCGTGATTAGGTTGCCAGTATTACATCGAGATGGACAAGATGATGCGAAGAAGTAAGCTTGATTGTTGCGAAGCCACTTTGCGCGTTACAATGGTGACAGATAAAGAATGTAACGCGGAAATATTAAAAATTAACGAAACCGTCCATTCATGAGCACAGCACATATTCTTGTAGTCGATGATGAACCTGATATTCGAAATCTGGTTCAGGAAATCCTTGTGGACGAGGGTTATGACGTTAGTGTTGCTGAAGATGCGGCAGCGGCACGTGATGCACGTCGAGCACATCGCCCTGATTTAATTCTCCTAGATATCTGGATGCCAGATGTAGACGGCATTACCCTCCTTAAAGAATGGCAGGAAGAAGGCAGTTTAACCGCGCCGGTGATCATGATGTCTGGTCATGGCACGGTAGAAACCGCGGTGGAAGCAACCCGTCTGGGTGCTTACGATTTTATTGAAAAACCCCTTTCGCTAGCCAAATTACTCCTTACTATTGAACGTGCATTAGAAGCTGACAAGTTACAGCGTGAAAATACCGATATGCGTGAACACTTACGCCCAGTTACTGAACCCATGGGCAAGAGTGAGCTAATGCAAAAATTGCGTGAGCAAATTCAACGCATTGCACAGCACGATACATGGGTCTTGTTTATTGGTGAGCAAGGTAGCGGCAAACATCAGTGTGCTCGATACCTGCATGCGAACAGTGCGCGTAGCAAAGGCCCTTTTATTGAAGTTGGCGTTGCATCAATGAGTAGTGAACAATCAGCGGTCGAATTATTTGGCACCGAAGTCGATGGCAAGGTTCATTATGGCCGCCTTGAACAAGCCAATGCCGGCGTATTATTTCTTGATGATATTGCCGACATGGATTTGGATACGCAGGGCAAATTAGTCAGTGCCTTGGAGTCGGGTTCTTTCTTGCGTATTGGCGGTAATGAGCCGGTTGAAATTGATGTGCGGGTGATTGCTTCAACGCGGCGCGATCTACAGCAACGTGTTAGTAGTGGCGAGTTCCGTGATGATCTGTATTACCAACTTAATGTCGTGCCACTAAAGATTGCTCCCCTGCGCGAACACAGTGAAGATATTTCTGAATTGCTTAATTCATTAATTGATCAATTTGTTACACAAGAACATTTGCCATACCGAAGTTTTTCGGTTGCCGCACAAAACAGATTACGTAACTATGGTTGGCCAGGTAATATTCGCGAACTACAAAACTTAGTACAACGTGTTTTGATCATGGGTGGCGATGAATCAGTTGAGCTTGATGAAATTGACGCGATGCTTGGCGAAGAAAAGACGACTACGGGTAAAACTATTGTAATGGCACCAGTATTTGACTTGCCGTTACGCGAAGCTCGAGAAGCATTTGAAAAAGCATATTTAGAACATCGCTTGCGAGAAGCTGGTGGTAGTGTTGGTAAGGTTGCTAAATTAGCAGAAATGGAACGAACCCATTTATATCGAAAATTACGCGCATTAGGTATTGACCCGAAAAAAGTGGGCAGTGGAGATAGCGAGCAATAATGAAAATTATTATTCTTGGTGCAGGGCAAGTAGGCACATCAGTCGCAGATAATTTAGCGAGTGAAGCAAATGATATTACCGTTGTTGATACGGATGCAAAAAAGTTAGAAGTTTTACAAGATCGTCTTGATTTGAGAACCGTGACGGGGCATGCATCGCATCCAGAAGTATTGGCACGTGCAGGTGCGGAAGATGCGGATATGATTATTGCTGTAACCAACAGTGATGAAACGAATATGATCGCTTGTCAGGTTGCCTATACTCTCTTCCACACGCCAACTAAAATTGCTCGAGTTCGGGCAGCTGAATATTTATCACAAGCAGAATTATTTACACAAGAAGCCTTACCGATCGATGTGTTGATTAGCCCAGAGCAATTGGTTAAGAATTACATTGAACGTCTTATTGAACATCCCGGTGCATTACAGGTACTCGACTTTGCTCAGGGACGGGTTTCCTTGGTTGCAGTCAAGGCATACTACGGCGGTCCTTTAGTTGGCCATGAGTTGCGAGACCTACGTAAACATATGCCGACAGTTGAGACGCGTGTTGCCGCTATTTTTCGTCGTGGTCGTGCCATTATTCCAGAAGGCACAACAGTTATTGAAGCGGATGATGAGGTTTTCTTTGTCGCAGCGAAAAAAGATATTCGTGCTGTGATGGGAGAGTTACGAAAATTAGATCGTCCTTGTAAACGAGTGATGTTGGCAGGTGGTGGCAATATCGGTTATCGACTTGCTAAGTCGCTTGAGTCACGTTACCAAGTTAAAATTATTGAACATAATTTAGCAACAGCAAAAACACTTTCAGAAGAATTAAATAATACAATCGTTTTACATGGCGATGCTGCTGATGAAGAATTATTAATTGAAGAAAACATTGAAAATTGCGATGTATTTTGTGCTTTAACAAATGATGATGAAGCTAATATTCTTTCAGCGATGCTAGCAAAACGCATGGGTGCAAAAAAGGTCATGGCTTTGATCAATCGCGCTGCATATGTCGATCTAGTGCAAAGCGGCATTATTGATATTGCTATTTCACCACAGCAAGCGACCATTGGTAGTTTGTTGGCGCATATTCGTCGTGGCGATGTTGCGGTTGTGCATTCTTTGCGACGTGGTGCGGCAGAGGCGATTGAAGCGATTGCTCATGGTGACAATAAAACCTCCAAAGTAGTTGGTCGTATGGTTGAAGAAATTTCTTTGCCACCGGGAACAACCATTGGTGCAATTGTTCGAGGCGACGAAGTTATTATTGCTCATCATGATTCTGTTATTGAGGAAGATGATCATGTCATCATGTTCCTCGTTGATAAGAATCGAATTGTTGATGTTGAACGTTTATTCCAAGTTGGGATTGCATTCCTTTAAACTATTATGCAGCCGATAGCGATACAGCGAATCCTAGGTATTTTATTGATGCTGTTCAGCATCACCATGTTACCGCCAATTGTGGTTTCATTTGTTTACGATGACGGTGCACGTGATGCATTTGCCTTAGCCTTCTTGGTTACCCTTTCTACTGGTTTGGTTTTTTGGCTGCCGGTCAATCGTTCGCGACGTGAATTACGTTTGCGCGATGGCTTTTTAGTGGTGGTGCTTTTCTGGACGGTACTGGGTTTATTCGGCGCCCTGCCCCTCGCGCTTTATCCTGAACTTGGTATGTCATTCACTGACGCCGCGTTTGAATCTATTTCAGGTTTAACCACAACCGGCGCAACGGTGATCACCGGTTTAGATCAATTACCGCATTCGATACTTTATTATCGGCAACAACTACAGTGGCTCGGCGGCATGGGTATCATTGTTCTTGCTGTGGCAATCTTGCCAATGTTAGGTATTGGTGGCATGCAGCTTTACCGTGCTGAAACACCGGGGCCGATGAAGGATTCAAAATTAACCCCGCGTATTACCGAAACAGCCAAAGCACTTTGGTATATCTATTTAGGTTTGACCATCATGTGTGCGCTGGGTTATTGGTTTGCCGGCATGAGTGGTTTTGATGCGATTGGACATAGCTTTTCAACTATTGCGATTGGTGGTTTCTCTACTCACGATGCGAGTATCGGATTTTTCAATAGCAGCTTAATCGAATTAGTCGCCATAATATTTATGTTATTGGCTGGAATGAACTTTGCACTACATTTTTTATCTTGGCGCACCTTTAGTCTCGCACCGTATTTTCAAGATAGTGAAGCGCGTTTTTATCTTGGCTTATTATTTTTGATTGCAATAATGACATCGGGATTCCTTTATTTCACTGGTAGCATTAGCGATCCTATTGAAGCGCTTGAACATGGAGTATTTCAAACTGTTTCAATTGGCACTACGACAGGCTTCACGACAACGGGTTATGCATCATGGCCTGGGTTGTTGCCAGTATTATTATTGTTCATAAGTTTTGTCGGTGGCTGTGCGGGTTCAACCGGTGGCGGTATGAAGGTGATTCGTTTTGTGTTGTTGTTGAAGCAAGGCCTTCGCGAAATCGCACGTTTAGTTCATCCAAGCGCACAAATTCCGGTTAAGATTGGCAACAAGGTAATGTCAGATCGCATTATTAATTCCGTATGGGGATTCTTCTCTGCTTACGTTGCGTTGTTTGTGATTATTATGGTCATTCTTATGGCGACAGGTTTAGATCAGGTAACCGCCTTTTCCGCTGTAGCCGCTTGCATGAATAATATGGGGCCAGGTTTGGGTGATGTTGCTGCACATTATGGAGATATTAGTGATGTTGCTAAATGGGTGCTGTGTTTTGCGATGCTATTAGGTCGTCTCGAAATCTTTACTTTGTTGGTACTGCTAACACCCACATTCTGGCGTAAATAAACTTTATTCTAATGTCGAACGATGAGTTACAAACGCAATGGGATGCGCGTTACGCTAAAAACAGTGATATTCCGCAAGCCTGCCAAGCATTACGAGAATTTTCCCATTTACTTCCAGCTCAAGGTCACGCCCTGGATCTTGCCAGTGGCATGGGTGGTAACGCCTTGTTGTTGGCAAAATATGGTTTAACGACCAGTGCCTGGGATTTGTCGCCCGTTGGAATTGAGAAGCTGAATAATTTAGCGACGCAACAATCACTGATTGTTGATGGACAGGTCAGAGACATTATTAATAATCCGCCTGCAGCAAATAGTTTTGATGTGATTGTGGTGAGTTACTTTCTTGAACGACAGCTATTCCCCGCCCTACTTGCCGCTTTGAAGCCTTCTGGGCTTCTATTTTACGAAACCTTTGTGCGCGACAAACCACAGGGTGTTGGCCCTTCAAATCCAGATTACCTACTTGAGCAAAATGAGTTATTGGCGCTTTGTGATGGCCTAGTTATCCGAGCCTATCGGGAAGAGGGCTTGATCGGTGATGTGAGTTCGGGTGTTCGGAATGTGGCGATGCTGGTTGGTGAGGGTGTTTGAACATCAAAAAAAGACTATTATCGGCTATATAATAGATAAAATTAACCACAATTATCACATATCATAATAATTAGTGAAAACAAAGCAAAATACGCAATAAGTTATGTAAATTTTACTTGAAAATGGAAAAATAAACCCAATATATACGGTACAATAGAAAAATAATGGTTAATTTGTACTTATATATGCATATTTTAGCCACAATCAGGTTTTTTGGATTGATTGCTTAGTTAGCACTTACTAGTAGAGAGTAAATCGAATTGACGGGCTGAGTACTAGTCGGTCTATACTGGGAAAAAATAAATTGAAAATAAATAAGAAAGGAGAGGTTTATGTTTAATTTCGGGGATTCAGGAACCCTTGTTATTGCACTGGTTGTTTTGGCGATTGCCATCGTTTGGATGGGTGCCAAGATCGTGCCACAGGGTATGGAATACACGGTTGAACGTTTTGGTCGTTACACCAAAACTTTACGCCCAGGACTGCATGTCATTGTGCCGATGATTGACACGATTGGTCACAGGATCAATATGATGGAACGCGTTATGGAGGTGCCTTCACAAGAAGTCATCACCAAGGACAACGCCATGGTCACCGTCGACGGCGTGGTTTTCTCGCAGGTACTCGATGCGGCCAAGGCCTCTTATGAAGTGAATCAGCTTGATTACGCGATTCTTAATCTAACCATGACGAATATTCGTACCGTGATGGGTTCAATGGATCTTGATGAGCTGCTGTCACAACGTGATGACATCAATGCGCGTCTCTTAAGTGTGGTTGATGATGCGACAACGCCTTGGGGTGTGAAAGTCACGCGTATCGAAATTAAGGATATTTCACCGCCGCGTGATCTGGTTGAATCGATGGCGCGTCAGATGAAAGCCGAGCGTGATAAACGTGCCAACATTCTTGAAGCAGAAGGCTTCCGTCAAGCTGAGATTCTGAAAGCAGAAGGTGAAAAACAAGCGATTGTACTTGATGCGGAAGGTCGTAAAGAGGCTGCATTCAGGGATGCGGAGGCACGTGAACGTCAGGCCGAGGCGGAAGCCAAGGCAACCATGATGGTATCGCAAGCGATTGCCAAGGGTGATATGCAGGCAATTAATTATTTTGTGGCGAATAAATATATTGAAGCACTTACCACGATTGGTAGCGCGGATAACCAGAAGGTCTTCTTCATGCCGCTCGAAGCATCCAGTGTTATTGGCGCGATTGGTGGCATTAGTGAAATTGCTAAAGAAGCCTTTAAGAAAGAAGGATAGCTATTTATGGAACTCTTCATGGAATTAAATAGTTGGCACTGGGGCATCATCGCGGTGCTCTTGATTGTGCTGGAGATGTTTGCACCGGGCGCCTTTATGATTTGGTTTGGTGTTGCTGCCGCCGTGGTTAGCATTGTCATGGCGATATTTCCTTCTATTACGTGGGAAACACAGTTTATGATTTTCGCGGTGTTATCGGTTGGTAGTATTTACGGTTGGCGTGTTTATGTGCATAAACATCCACCGACAACGGATCAACCGACCTTGAACCAGCGCGGTGAGCATTATGTCGGTCGTGTCTTTACCCTTGAAGAACCCGTGGTTAATGGGCTTGGTAAGATTAAGGTCGACGATTCAACCTGGAAAATAGAAGGAGTCGACTGTGATTCAGGCGCTCAAGTACGGGTTACAGGAGTTGATGGCGTAGTGCTAAAGGTTGAACAAGTTTAACCGATGACCTTTACATAGGGAGGGGCTAGCGGCTCAAGCCGATAGCCCCTTTTTTTATGGGTTTTTTACGGTAAAACGATATGCAGCAACTCGAAAAGACACTCGCCGAGCAATTAAAGATTACGCCGCAGGAAATAGCTAGGCGTAAAGAAATGCTTGAATTCACGCCAGCCGATGAAGAAGTATTGCGAAACAATAAATCCCTGTTTCAGAAATACATCGATGGCATGGTTAAAAATTTCTATGACAAACAGATCAGTGTCCCAGAGATAGCACGTTTAATTGGTGATGCAGATAGCATACGGCACCTGTATGTCGCAATGCATCGCTATATCCTCGAATTATTTGACGGTAATTATGATGATATCTATGCCAACCGCCGTTTACGCATTGGCAAGGTGCATCACCGCATGGGCGTATCATCAACCCAATATATTTCAGCCATGCAGATGTTACGAACCGCGTTGAATCAAACGGTTGATATGACATTTTTTAAGCCTGAAGATTTAATGAATGCCAATATTCTTAAGGCGGCAATTAGTAAAATCCTGATGTTCGATATGCAGTTGGTATTTGATACTTTTATTGCCAGCATGGCGAACGAGGTCAATGCGGCCAAAGATGAAGTAAGCCGATATGCTGCTAACCTTGAAAGTGAGGTAGCTAAGCGTACCAGGCAGTTAGAAGTATTATCGCTGAAAGATAGTTTGACCGGACTTTCAAACCAGCGTGCATTTTACGATCATCTAAGGCGTGAATTATCCAGTGCAGAACGTTATAAAGAAGTATTAAGCCTTTGTTACCTGGATCTGAATGGCTTCAAACAGATCAATGATAGCCTCGGACACCAAACCGGTGATGATTTATTAGCTCTAGTTGGCAAGGCTATGCTTGATGTAACACGTGAGTCAGATATCGCATGCCGTTATGGTGGTGATGAATTTTGCATGATCTTGCCGAAAACTTCGCTGAAAGAAGCAACCATTGTGGTCAATCGGTTAATCAAATTATTTAATAAGGTTGATAATCAGGATGTGACATTCAGTGTTGGTATCAGTTGTACTAATGCGGATAGCGCGGATAGCGCGGATAGCCGAGATAGGTATATTGATAGTGATGACTTAGTGAAAAAAGCGGATACACTAATGTATAAATCCAAGGCCGCAAGTAAGAAAAAGCAGGGGCACTACATCACCACGGATATTGAAAAAACCAAGCCAGCTTAGGCTGCCTGTACCCCAAAAGCGAAATTCAACGACTTATGCTACAATCTGCGACCGTTATTACCTTTATATAAGTAGCTATGCCGTGAAAACTAAACGCACAGAACTCATCCATAAGGCGCTTGCCGAACGAATCCTGATTCTTGATGGAGCGATGGGTAGCTTGATCCAGACTTATAAGCTGGAAGAGGCCGATTATCGTGGTCAGCGTTTTGCCGATTGGTCTTGTGATGTAAAAGGTAATAATGATTTATTGGTGCTAACTCAGCCCCAGATCATTAAGGATATCCACAAGGCCTACCTTGAGGCTGGTGCGGACATTCTTGAAACCAATACCTTCAACGCAACATCCATCTCGATGGCTGATTACCAGATGGAAGAATTGGTTTATGAGATCAATCGTGAAGCTGCTGCTGTGGCACGTGCTGCGTGTGATGAATTTGAAACAGCAGAACGACCACGTTTTGTTGCAGGTGTGCTTGGACCAACAAACCGTACTGCGAGCTTATCTCCTGATGTGAATAATCCGGGCTACCGCAACGTTACTTTTGATCAATTAAAAGAAGCTTACACAGAGTCAATGCGTGGTTTGGTTGATGGTGGGGCAGATATCATTTTGGTTGAAACCATTTTTGATACCTTGAATGCCAAGGCAGCCTTGTTTGCAATCGAAGAATTCTTTGACGACAACAATATTAAATTACCAATTATGATTTCGGGAACCATTACCGATGCATCTGGCCGGACTTTGTCAGGACAGACAGCAGAAGCATTTTGGAATTCACTGCGCCATGTTGAACCAATTAGTTTTGGTTTTAACTGTGCACTGGGCGCGAAAGACCTACGTCAGTATGTTGAAGAAATTGCTGGCCTTGCTAATTGCCACATCAACACCCATCCCAATGCAGGTCTACCAAATGAATTTGGTGAATATGATGAATCGCCAGAAGAAATGGCAGCCGAGATTGAAGAGTGGGCGAAGAACGGTTTCTTAAATATTATTGGTGGTTGTTGTGGTACAACACCGGCACATATTTCTGCTATTGCAGAAGCGGTTGCGAAGTATCCACCGCGCGCACCTAAGAAAAATAATTTTACAACGCGGCTAAGTGGTTTAGAGCCCTGTAATATTACCGAAGATTCTTTATTCGTTAACGTAGGAGAACGCACCAACGTAACGGGTTCGGCAAAATTCAAACGATTGATCCTTGAAGAGCAGTACGATGAAGCATTGAGTGTCGCGCGTGAGCAAGTAGAAAGCGGTGCGCAGGTAATCGATATCAATATGGATGAAGGCATGCTCGATGGCGAACATGCCATGGTGACATTCTTGAATCTGATAGCGGGTGAACCCGATATTTCACGCGTGCCGGTGATGATCGATTCATCTAAGTGGCCAATCATTGAAGCTGGCTTGAAGTGCATTCAAGGTAAAGGTGTTGTGAATTCGATCTCAATGAAAGAGGGCGAAGAGAACTTCATTAAACAAGCGCAATTATGTCGTCGCTATGGTGCAGCCATTATTGTAATGGCCTTCGATGAAGAAGGGCAGGCTGATACACAAGCACGTAAAATAGAAATATGTACACGTGCTTATAAAATTCTTACCGAACAAGTTGGCTTCCCTGCAGAAGATATTATTTTTGATCCAAATATTTTTGCTGTGGCAACCGGTATCGAAGAACACAATAATTACGGTGTTGATTTCATAGAAGCGACGCGTGAAATAAAAAACACTTTACCGCATGCCATGGTGAGTGGTGGTGTTTCAAACGTGTCGTTTTCATTTCGCGGCAATAACCCAGTACGTGAAGCAATTCATGCTGCCTTTTTATATCACGCGATTAAAGCGGGTATGGACATGGGTATTGTTAATGCCGGTCAGTTAGCTATTTATGACGACCTTCCTGAAGAGTTACGTGATGCCGTTGAAGACGTGGTACTTAATCGTCGTGACGATGCCACTGAACGTTTGTTAGATATTGCCGATAAATATAAGGGTGATGGCAGTACGGTTAAAAAGGAAGAAGATCTCGCTTGGCGAGAAGAGCCGGTTAAAAAACGTATAGCTCATGCAATGGTAAAAGGTATTGATACCTTTATTGTTGAAGATACCGAAGAAGCACGTTTGCAATTTGATCGCCCGATACAAGTGATCGAAGGTCCACTCATGGATGGCATGAACGTGGTTGGCGATCTATTTGGTGACGGTAAGATGTTTCTGCCACAGGTTGTGAAATCTGCCCGCGTTATGAAAAAGGCGGTTGCTCATTTGTTGCCGTTTATCGAAGCGGAAAAATCAGAAGGTGCCCGGTCTAATGGCAAAATTCTTATGGCGACGGTCAAGGGAGATGTGCATGACATCGGTAAGAATATTGTTGGTGTCGTATTGCAGTGTAATAATTTTGAGGTAATCGATCTTGGCGTGATGGTTCCTGCGAGTAAAATTATTGAAGCGGCTAAAGAACATAAAGTGGATTTGATTGGCCTCAGTGGTTTAATTACTCCATCACTGGATGAAATGGTGCATATGGCTAAAGAAATGCAGCGTGGTGGTTTTGATATTCCGATGATGATTGGTGGTGCAACAACCTCGAAGGCACATACCGCGGTTAAGATTGACAAGAATTATGAAAACCCAACGGTATGGGTTAAAGACGCATCACGTGCGGTGGGTGTTGCACAAAGTTTGATTAGTAAAGATTTAAAAGAAAATTTTGTGAAATCTTTAAGCGAAGAATATGAAACTGTTCGTGTCAATCATGCTGGTCGTCGAGCGAAGATTAAATGGTTAAGGATAGAACAAGCGCGGAAAAATAAAGTCGCGATCGATTGGGCAGATTATCAACCAACCGAGCCAAGTTTTACGGGTTTAAAAACCTTTGATGATTATTCTTTAGAAGAATTACGTGACTACATTGATTGGACACCTTTCTTCCACACATGGGAATTGAAAGGTCGATACCCGAAAATTTTTGATGATGCAGAAAAGGGTGTTGAAGCGAAGAAGCTTTTTGATGATGCCCAAGCAATGCTGGACAAAATCATTAATGAAAAATGGCTCAGTGCACGCGCGGTCATTGGTATTTTTCCGGCTAATTCTATTGATGATGATATTGAGGTGTACACCGACACGACGCGTAGCGAAGTAAAGGCGGTGTTGCATAACTTGCGTCAGCAACAAGAAAAACCACCCGGTAAACCTAATTTGTGTCTAACTGATTTCATTGCGCCGAAGGAAACTGGCCTATCTGATTATATCGGTGGCTTTGCAGTAACCGCAGGTATTGGTATTGATACCAAGGTTGCTGAGTTTGAAGCAGATCATGATGATTATAATTCGATTATGCTTAAAGCCTTAGCAGATCGTCTTGCCGAAGCCTTTGCAGAACGTATGCACTTACGTGTGCGCACAGAATTTTGGGCTTATGCAGCAGATGAATCTTTATCCAGTGCCGAGTTGATTAAAGAACAATACAAAGGTATTCGTCCAGCAGCGGGTTATCCTGCTAGCCCAGATCACACCGAGAAAGATGTTCTTTGGCAACTGCTCGATGCGGAAAATACAGCAGGTATCATACTGACTGAATCTAAGGCGATGCTACCAACGGCAGCAGTGAGTGGACTTTATTATGCGCACCCAGAGTCGAGTTATTTTGCCGTGAGTAAAATTAATCGCGATCAAGTTGAAGACTATGCCCAACGTAAAGATATGACGACGGCTGAAGCTGAACGCTGGTTGTCACCAAATCTAGGTTACGATACCTAATAAGCCGATTTATTAAGTTAGTTTATTTAGAATGGCTTAGGAATTTTCTTCAATAAATTCTTCAATGAGTTTTGCAGGAATTGCACCAGCATCGGCAATACGTAATTTCCCTTCAGGATTATAGATAAAGAAGGTTGGAGTGCCTACCCATTGGTTACCTGTTAGGTCGTAATACATACCGGCAATATCTTCGAGCGAACCGATTAGATTCGGGAAATTGAGTTTGTTTTCCGTAATAAATACTTGTGCAGCAGCTTTATTTTCCATTCCATCCGTCGTTACACCAAGCACGTTAATATTGCCGTCTTTATGGCGAGCATGCATATCGACATATTGATGAGCTTCTTTATTACAAATATGGCAGTCTGAGGCCCAGAACATCACCACGAGCCATTTATCCTTGCCCGTATAATCATTGATGCTAGCGGCAGTGCCATCTAGATCGGTAAGAGGGCCAGCATTGGCTAAACTAGCGCTTAATAGCAGCAATAAGCCAGTCATTAATCTGATTATTGGATTGTTCTTGTTGGCAACCATAACGACCTCATTTGTTCAAAATATAATAATATGACTATTGGTAAGACAATATTTTCTTTTCGTGGTTCAATGTCTTTAGTAATAAGGGGATAGAACGCGATGTTAGTGACTTTGAGTATATTCAATCCGGCTAAAATTAGCCGTGATAATTATCGTTTGTATGTCGCGTTGGATTACCTGTGTTACTTGGGTTTTGGCGCCCACGCCTTGTTTGTTCCTTTGTTCTTTTGGATTGGTATACCTGAGTTAGCCATTTTTAATATTTTTAGTGTCTTACTATGGGTTCTCGCATATTTTCTGAATCGTGCAGCACATCATCGTGAAGCCATTATTATTACTATTGTTGAGAGTGTCGTGCATGCGGCACTGGCGACTTATTTTCTTGGTTGGGAAAGTGGTTTTCATTATTATTTCTTACCGGTTATTTTGTTTCTATTTATTAACCATCGACAAAATATTTTTATAATTATTTTTGAAGCGATACTGATCTTTTCTGCTTATGTAGGACTTCTTATTTATACCCACCAAGTAGACTATGTATCGTTGGCGCCTACAACCGTCGTTAATAGTTTGCAGTACATCAATATTGCAGTGAATTTTTCTGCCTTCGGTATTTTAGGTTACTTTTTTCGGATTGCCTCAACACAAGCTGAACAGCAAATGGAGTTACTCGCGACGACAGATACGCTGACCGGCTTGTTTAACCGGCGTAAGATGCATGAATCTATTGATCAAGAAGTCGTGCGTTATCAGCGCGATAAAAAGTCTTTTTTATTAGTTATTACCGATATCGATCACTTTAAGAAATTTAATGATAATTATGGCCATGATTGTGGTGATTATGTACTGCAGCAAGTATCGACATTAATGAAAGAATCACTTCGCCAGCAAGATGTCGTTGCACGCTGGGGTGGTGAGGAATTTCTTATTATGTTGCCGGAAACGGAGCTGGAAGGCGGGGTTCAAGCCATTGAGAAATTGCGAGAAACCTTGGCAAATACGGTTTATCAATATGAAGATAATACATTTTCCGTCACCATGACCTTTGGTGTAACGGCCTATGATGGTAGCTGTGATGTTGAGGCCTGTATTAAACATGCAGATGAAGTGCTTTATGCCGGTAAGCGTGGTGGTCGTAATCGGGTTGTTTCGACCTTGATTTCATAATTTTAAGCATTGAATATTAGTATTCTCTAATGGTGCTATAATTCGGACAGACATCGATCCGGGCTCTCCCATGACAATTGAAACCTTCGAACACTACTCGCTGATCATCGGTTGCACTGGGCTGATTCTGTACATGCTTTATATTATTTACCGCATGGGTGAAGAATCTAAAGCCGGTCGTTATGGCTTTATGGTGTTGTTTATTGCCCTTGGTTTAGGCTTTGTAGGTTTTATCGTTAAGACTATTCTTGTTGAAGTGATGGGCTAGTGGCGGTTACTGAATATGTACATGTCCGTGAGTTAGCTGATAGCGCGGCTATCAATACCGCAATTATTGAGCAATTTGCTAAATATAGAGACAGCGAAGAAGTGCGCCGCAGTCATTTCTTTTCAGGCCGTTATGAGAACCTTTATCTCGATCTAGAGCATGTACCAGCAATGCAAATTGTGTTGGAACAGGCGAAAGGTTTTGCTGCTGATATATTGGCGGTGACCGCACCCTTAAAAGCAGGTTTTTGGTTTAACCTCATGCAACCGGGTCATGTGACACAAGAACATACTCATGACGATGATGATGAATGCCTCTCCGGTGTTTATTACATTGAAACCCCAGCTAATGCCGGTGATTTGTTGATTACCACACCGACAGAGAAAATAAGTATTAGCCCAAAAGCGGGTCAATTTGTCTTTTTCCCCCCTGATATTCCCCACCAAGTTACTGAAAATAAAAGTAAATTTGAACGCCTGTCTGTTGGTATGAACTTTGGGTTTCAATTAGATTGAAGCTTAAGTTGGAGCATTTTTTGTCGATATCATCTTTATGTGTAGATGAGGCTGTCTATGTAGGACTGTGCCTTGTGAATTTACGTCAGGATTAAGCATGCAAGATAAATCGAATCTCGTGAGTATAGATATTGAAAACATGCTGGCGGAGTTGCGGATCGGCTTTATTGCCGAGCTACCAACACGACTAGAGGAAATTGAGCAGCTGATTCTTGATTTAGAAAAAACGACTTCGTTTACAGAAGACTACCAAGAACTTTATCGTCACATACATAGTATCAAGGGTAGCGCGGGAACACATGGCCTGCATATTATTTCTACAATTTGTCATGTTTTTGAAGATAAGGTTGTTGAAATAGAAGGCCAGCAAGAACGGCTTACTGGCAAGATGATTAATGAGTGGCTGGTTTTTATTGATCTAATCAGAACAACGATCGATCTTATTAACCATGGAGTGGTGGACTTCTCTGAGGTGGAGGTCGAGCTAGAGCAATTAAGTGGTCTTGGTACTCATTATGAATATAAATGTTTGGTCATTATCGCGAGTAAATTGCACCGTAAATTAGTCGTTAATGCATTTGAAAAGACACCGGTTAAATTTCGTTACGCACTGAGTGGCTATGAAGCACTGGGTATGTTGTTAAAAGAGCCCTATGATATGTTGATAACGAATATGGAAGTATCTGAGCTACAAGGACTTTCTATTATTGGTGCGTTGCGTATGTCGAATAATCGGAATAAAGATATCCCGACTATTTTGCTTACTGCCGGTAAAGTCACCAGTTACGGTAAAAATATTGACCCTAATTATGTGATCCAGAAGAATGCTGATTTGATAGAAAATCTAAATCTTGCAGTTCGCAATATTATGCGGCAATTACAAGAGCAACATTGATTGATGACATTGCTCGGTCTATTATTCTTGTTAGGTATATAACTAGAATCATGCAGGAAGCGCTATGGCTAAAGGTAGTTATCAAGTAATTTTTAGCGGTAAGATTATTGATCATGCTGAGCTTGATATGGTTAAGGCCAATGTCGCGCGTAGTTTCAGCATGTCTCCTGAACATATTGAGAAGCTTTTCTCTGGTCGTCGCTTAATTCTCAAAAAAGATTTAGACCAAGCTACCGCAGAACGTTACCGTACGACTTTACAGCGAGCAGGTGCGTTGTGTGAATTAGAAGATACTGCGGCAAGTGCGAGTACGATAGAAAAACCAGTTCAGTCAGATCCTACTGTGAAAGCAGCACCTCAAGTACAAACCGAACCTCAAACGAATAGTACCGAGTCATCAGCTAATGATGACTCGAATATGAGCATGGCTGAGGTAGGCATTACACTGGCAGAATCTAAAATTGTTCCTGACGCAAATATTGATACCGGTGACATCGATATGGCTGAGGCGGGTATTACGCTCGCCGAATCCAAAACTGTTCCTGATGCAAATATTGATACTGGTGATATTGATATGGCCGAGGCAGGTATTACACTGGCTGAATCTAAAATTGTTCCTGATGCGAATATTGATACCGGTGATATCGACATGGCTGAAGCGGGTATTACGCTTACCGAACCAGAAGAATTTTTAGAAGCAGAATTTGATCTTGGTGAGTTGAGTATGGATGAAGCAGGTGCACAACTTGCGGAATCTAGCCAAGTCGCACCAGCCGAAATTGATACTAGTCAGTTGAGTTTGGACTAGTCTGGTTTAAATTAATCCAGTCCGAGTTATTTAGTCGTTTCAGGTGGGTCAATATGGTTTAGCTTGCAAGCCACTTCATATTTACTATTAGCAATTTTTGTACAACGAATTACTTTCCCTGAACCGCTTAATGCGGGAATAACCTTGTTGCGTCCTCTTTCTAAACGAACGTTTATATCTGAGTCAACGTGTAACGCCCGCGCAGATTGAAACAACATACCTGTTGCTGAAAAATTGATAAGCAAACCAACACTCCAACGTTCTGCTTCACTGGCTCGGTGCATGACTGGGCAAGTGGTATCGACACGTGGAAATACACGGTTGTTGTCTGTATTTTTTAAGTCACTGTTTTGCATTGTTTTATGGTAGCTGTCTAAGTAACCCCTAGTCTAAGTATAGACAGAGAAATGGAGCTTTGCCGCTTAGGCCTCAAATTCAATTTCGTAGCCACTGAATTTGCGGATATTGAGTACTCCACAATCGAGAATCAGGTATTGACCTTTAATGCCCTGTAATACGCCGGTGATGTGCGGGGTTTTGTCAAAATTAAGTGAGCTGACTTTGCTTGGGTACTCTTCTACAGGGTAGTTGATACTGACAGGCTCTGACTTATCGAGTTTAACCATCGCATCGTCGCCATACTGTTTTTGTAATGCAGCAAGCTCATCTGCACTGGCGGCAAATATTTCATCACGCCGTGCAGCAAGATCTACTTTTTCTGGTGAGCCTTTCAACATCTTGCGCCAGTCGGTGCGGTCACTGACATGGTTCTTAAAAATTACTTCAACGAGCCCAGAAAGATGACGGTGACTCACTTGCATAATCGCTAAAGCTTCGCTGGCACCTTGGTCAATCCAGCGGGTGGGGATTTGCCGAGAAATACCGACTTTAATACCTGATGAATTCGCCAAATAAATAGTATGTGGTTTCATGCAATGTTCATCCCCCCACGCGGCATCACGGCAAGTACCTTGTTCGTAATGACAGGTTTCAGGCTTCATAATGCACATATCGCATTGCGGCAGACTTTTCATGCAAGGGTAGCAATGGCCTTGGCTATAACTCTTATTGGTTTTTCGGCCACAAGCCACACAGTGAATATTGCCGGTCGCGTGTAGGCTAATATTGTGGCCAATGTGTGGTGCCATCGCCTCAAGATGGTCATCCAGTGGCAAGAAATAGGCAACTGGAGATTCAAGTTTGGTTTGCATTTTGTTTAAGTGGCCAGTTATTTTCATTGCGTGGGGATGCCTTATTTGTGGTGACGCGGTTATGATAGCGAGACGGTTTTTATTATTTGACGAGGATTATACATGGCAGACATGGCGCTCTGGGAAAAACTCTTATTAGGTGTATTTGCTGTCGGGATTATTTTTCTATTTCGACCAGGCATTAAAGAAACCTTTAAACGCAGCAAAGAAGCGAAGTCTGATTGGGCCGGTGTTTTATTTCCATTAGGAATAATGGTGTTATTCATTATAGGCATGATTTGGTACGCAAAAAATGGCTAGGGTATTCAAGTTTCTTAGTTGGTTTCCGATATAGGATCTATAGCTAGGTTATTAAGGCGTCGAACACTCGTGGCCTTGATAATATTATTAAATAATATCAATAAGTTAAACTAATTTATTGGTGTTAGGGATATTTATAAATGACAACGGAAGTAGTAGACGCTGTGTCAGCTGATGCGGCAATTAAGGCTGAGATAATGCACAGTAAGCTGGCTGAGCTAGATAGCTTGCCGCCGATGCCTGATGTTGCGGCTAAATTACTTAAGCTGAGCCGCGATCCCGATACTATGCCAGAAGATATTGCGCATGTGATTGAAACTGATCCGGCGATTGTCGCGCAGATTATGCAGTACGCAAATTCACCGTGGTATTCCTATAAAGGTGAGATCAGTAGTGTTGAGGAAGCGATCTTTTCTGTCCTCGGTATGGAAATGGTTACCAATATGGCGCTCGGTATGTCAGCAGGAACCGTTTTTACTATTCCGGGTAAGGGAGTGTTGGGAGCAGAAAGTTTATGGCGCCATGCTGTTTATTGCGCTGCATTGAGTGAAGCCTTAGCTCGAATCATGCCATCTCGTTATCGAATAAAACCAGGCGTCGCTTATCTAAGTGGTCTGTTACACAATATTGGCTTAATGGTTATTAGTCATTGTTGTTCTGCAGAATTTATTGAATTATCTGAAGCGGCCGAAGCAAATCTGAATACGCCAATTAGTGAACTGGAACACGAACTTTATGGTTCAACACATGCCGAGATAGGGGGCAGTGTTATGCAACGCTGGAACCTTTCGGATCAATTGATTCATGTAATCACTCATCACCATGACAGTGATTACATGGGTGTTCATAAGCTTGATGTGATGTTAGTTAAACTCGTTAATTGTGCGTTAGCGACTAAAGGTATTGGTGATGAACGCAATACAGAGTTAGATACTGATTTGTTAGAGTTATTAAGTCTTAGTGAAGAAACAGTACTTGATGAATTAAACAATCTTTTAGAAAACAGCAGTAATCTCGATAAGATGATTGCGCAAATGGTTGCCTGATAGCGCTACTCTTCTAAGATATCACCTGTCAGTAGGTGGTGTTATGGCAAGTTCGATTTCCCTTTTTTTATCTTTTTAAATTGATTGGCAGAATCCATCTGCTTTTATTGTATCCCTACTATTTTTCTCCTTCGATGATGAAATGGTGTATGTCTGTGGTAATTTGAGTTTTTTGCTGTCGCTTTAGCTTTGGTGGCTTGGAATTTCACCGCTGAAGATTTGCTAGAGAAGGCTGATGATTTTCGGGTGTCTATTTAACTTCTGTGGCTTATATTTTCACCACTCACAGAATCCCTTCGGGCTTCATTATGAGTCCCCTAACCTCTTCCAGAGGTTCGGTTGAGCAAAGAATCCCTCTGGGCTTCATTATGCATACTGCACCCATCGTAGATGGGTCGCAGCAAAAAAAACCCAGCCACATAAGGACTGGGTTGGAAAAATGTCACTCTTTTGGAAGGAGATTGACGCTGTAAATTATGGGCTATTAGGCGCATGCTGGCTGTCGGGATTTGCTGAGAGTCTTGTAGGATATTTACCTATAAACGACTATCTCATTGTAGGTAGAGTGGCATAATAACTATAACTAATTGAATATAAGTCCAAACGACAAGGAGTAAGGTATGACGGGTAAGTGCAACATAGTATTCGGGTTTTTCTATTTGGTGCTGACAGCAGCATTGGGTCCTGTGATGGTTAACAACTTAGCGGATATCAGCACAGCACAGGCGGGTAAGCAGTCGGCGATGGCGCCTTTGCAGCTAGCGGCAGACAGTGACTTTGAGAACCAAGAAACCTTAGAGCCAATGACTGACGGAGAAATTGCGCGAGCCAATGCCAAGGCTTTGCTGGCATTGAATACGCAGCTCAACTCCTTAGTACCGAATACCGCAATTAAGGGTGGACCACATGCGCACGGTAATCTTGAAGCCTTGCTTAATATTGCAGTGGGTTTGGTGTTGTTAGTGCTAAGTATTGGTACACGTTTTAAACAAGCGATCAGCGTGATCTTTATTGCTGGTACCTTGCTTCATTCTGGCGTGCTTTATTTAGGTGTGGTGTTTGGTATGGGCTGGGCTTTTACTGTTTTAGGTACAGGTATTGGTCCTGTATTGATCTTGCTGGGTTTAGTTTTGGCGGGTATTGCTTCTGCAATAGGAATTCCAAATAAGGCTAAATGATCAATGCGAGGTTTGTACCCTGAAATAGAGCCGACGCGGCAATGGCGTTTGGCGGTTGATGCACCGCATGAACTTTATATAGAAGAATGCGGTAACCCCGATGGTATTCCTGTGTTGTTTTTACACGGTGGGCCGGGCGCGGGTTGCGTGGCATATCACCGGCGGTTCTTTGATCCGGCGGTTTATCGCATTGTTCTTTTTGATCAGCGTGGTGCGGGTCAATCAACACCGCATGCTGAATTGGAAGGTAATACAACGCAGGCCTTGATTGCAGATATTGAAGCCATTCGCGAGAAACTCGCCATTGAACAATGGTTGGTATTTGGTGGCTCATGGGGATCCACTTTGGCGTTGCTTTACGCGCAAGCGCATCCGCAACGAGTTTCAGGTTTAATTTTGCGTGGCATCTTTCTTTGTCGGCCTGAAGACATTCATTGGTTCTATCAACATGGTGCAAGCCGACTTTTCCCTGAATATTGGGAGCAGTATTTAGCACCGGTACCAGAGGCTGAACGCGGTGACATGGTAAGCGCTTACTATCGTTTACTGATCGGTGATGATGAGCCTACTCGACTTGAAGCGGCGCGAGCATGGTCATTGTGGGAAGGCCATACGATTAGCTTGTTGCCCTGTAAAGAGGTTGAGCAGAGCTTTGCGGCAGCAAAATTTGCTGTGGCGATGGCGCGTATTGAATGTCATTACTTTATTAATCAAAGTTTCCTAGAAGACAACCAGATCTTGAATAATATCGACAAGATCGCCGATATTCCGGCTATTATCGTGCATGGTCGTTACGATGTGGTATGTCCAGTAGATCAGGCTTTGGCTCTGTATGCGGCATGGCCTCAAGCGGAATTACAGATAATCGCTAATGCCGGTCATGCTGCCTCTGAGCCAGGAATAATTGACGCCTTAGTTAGCGCAACGCGTGATATGGCACGCAGGATTGGCACATGATTGGTCTACTGCAGCGAGTCACCCAAGCACGGGTAGAAATAGCGGGTTCATTGGTTGGTGAAGTAAGTAAGGGCTTACTTGTTTTACTCGGAGTGGAACGTGGTGATACCGAAAAACAGGCTGATCGTCTATTAGAGCGGCTATTGGGCTATAGGGTCTTTGAAGATGACACGGGTCGTATGAACCTGAGTTTGCAAGATATTCACGGCGGTATGTTAATCGTGCCGCAATTCACTCTACCGGCAGATACTCAAAAAGGCACTCGTCCCAGTTTTACACCAGCCGCTTCGCCAGAAGAGGGTGAGCGTTTATATGATTATTTTGTAGCACAAGCCAAAGTCGCTCATGCTGATATTGCTACGGGTCAGTTTGGTGCAGACATGCAGGTGAGTTTAACGAACGATGGACCTGTGACATTTTGGTTGAAGACCTAATTTGGGGTCAGAGCAAAAACTATCTTGGTTATGTTTCTAGTTTGTAAATAGTTTTTGTTCTGACCCTAAATAATAAAAAAGGCCGAGCATTTCGCTCGGCCTTAGTAAGTAGCAGACTCTGCAGCCTACCCTAATATATAGGGCTTAGGCTGATTTAGAGGGTTCGTGATTAAAACGTAGTACCAATCCCAATACCAAATACCCAAGGTTGTAGATCGACATCAACTGCAGCAGCACCGACGGTGGTGTTAGTAAAGTGAGCGGTAGTGTCAATATCGATGTACTTCAAATCAAAGTTGACGAACCAACTATCGTTAATGTCAACATCAACACCAGCCTGAAAGGCAAGCCCCCATGAGGCGTCCATTTTTACTTTGGCACTAGGAGCATCGAGGCCTCCGGTCACTTTTTCACTGTAGAAGTGAGTGTAGTTAATACCTACGCCAGCATAAGGTCGGATGTTGGAATTAGGTTTAAAATGGTATTGCAGGGTCAGTGTTGGTGGTAGTACTTTTGCGTCAATAATTCCGCCAAGTGAATTGAGTGTGCCACTACCATCAACGGTATGTTGGGTTGTGCCTAAAATCAGTTCAGTACCCCAGTGAGGCGTCCACATATAGGTGATATCGAGTTCAGGGACAGTATCACTGGTAACATCGACACCTGAACCAGCTTGAGATACACCACCGACACGGATGGTACTGGTGTCTTCATTGGTATCAACATGGATAAGTCGTCCACGGACAACCCAATCACCTGCTTCATAGGCGGCAACGTTAAAGCTGGTTAAACCAAGGGTTAGAAGGGTAGCGGCTGCAAGTGCCGGTTTAAAATGGTTAGTCATTTTGCAATCTCCATAAAAGCAACATAGTGCGACAAAATAAGCGCGGGCTAATATTAAGCGACGCGATAAATAACACATTGACCTAGATCAAGAATCTCCAACATGATGCGGCCATCTTGAAAGATTATCGACTATGATTCTATTACCTTTAGTTTTTAAGACAAACCCTTATTTTATAAGGTAAACTTTAGACTGAGTCACATCTGTATTTGATTTGAATAATGGAATTTGAGTGTGGCTACGCAAACAAGTTGATTTGTTTAGCCATGATTATAATAAAGCTTGATCACAGCACAGGGCAGGGTATCCTATGCGCCCGAAGTGATTGATTTATCAAGCAGGATTTATTGGAAGCATAATGTCTGAACGTAAGGCCACCGTGGCCCGCAATACCAACGAAACTCAAATTGAAATCAGCGTGAATCTGGATGGCACCGGTGTCGCCAGTTTCGAGACAGGGGTTCCCTTTTTCGATCACATGCTCGATCAGGTTGCCCGCCACGGCATGATTGATCTCGATATCAAGGCCAAGGGTGACCTGCACATTGATGCTCACCACACCGTGGAAGACATCGGCATTACATTTGGTCAGGCCGTCGACAAAGCACTGGGTGATAAATCAGGTATTCGTCGTTATGGTCACGCCTATGTACCACTTGATGAAGCATTGTCACGTGTCGTGATTGATTTCTCTGGTCGTCCAGGACTTCAGTACCACGTTGATTATCCGCGTGCGACGATTGGTGAATTTGATGTTGATCTGTTTGGCGAATTTTTCCAAGGCTTCGTTAATCACGCTAAAGCAACGGTACACATTGATAATCTTCGTGGCAGTAATGCACACCATGTTGCTGAAACTATTTTCAAGGCTTTCGGCCGTGCCATTCGTATGGCGGCGGAGGCTGACTCTCGCATGCAAGGTATCTTGCCATCAACTAAAGGCAGTTTGTAACAAGACTGTTTGACCATGACTACGCTCGCTGTCATCGATTATGGAATGGGTAACCTGCACTCAGTGTCTAAGGCAATTGAACATGTTGCCGACGCTGGCGTTGTTATAAAAGTTACCTCGGATCCTGCACAAATTTTAGCTGCCGACAAAGTAGTATTTCCAGGCGTTGGCGCAATTCGTGATTGCATGTCTGAACTGCATCGGCTTGAGCTTGATGACGTTATTCGGGAATGCACAAAAACAAAACCATTTCTGGGTGTTTGCCTCGGCATGCATGCCTTGCTTGATCGTAGCGAAGAAAATGAAGGCATCGATTGTCTTGGTATTATTGAAGGCACTGTGCGCAGATTTGCGAAAGGCTTAACTGATGATGCCGGTGAAAAACTAAAAATCCCACACATGGGTTGGAATGAAGTTTTTCAAATGATGCCGCATCCACTGTGGAAAGATATTGAAGACGGTAGTCGTTTCTACTTTGTACATAGTTACTACGTAGAAATGGCCAAGCCTGATTTTATTGCAGGCTCAACAAATTATGGCGGTGCATTTACCTCTGCATTAGCAAGAGAAAATGTCTTTGCACTGCAATGTCATCCGGAAAAAAGTCAGCACGCTGGGTTACAACTGTTGAAAAATTTTATTGGTTGGGACGGAAGTCTTTAATAGGAAATAGTGCAATGTTACTGATACCGGCAATTGATCTTAAAGAAGGCAAATGTGTGCGACTGCGCCAAGGCAAAATGGATGATGAAACCATTTTTTCTGATGACCCCGTAGCAGTGGCAGGTCGTTGGGTTGATGCAGGCGCAAGGCGCTTACACATAGTTGATCTCGATGGCGCGTTTGCAGGTGAGCCTGTAAATGCCGAGGTTATTCACGCTATCGCTGAAGCACATCCTGATTTACCAATACAAATTGGTGGCGGCATACGTCACGAAGATACGGTGCAAGCCTATTTAGAAGCCGGTGTGCAGTATTGCATTATCGGTACCAAGGCTGTTAGTGCGCCGCACTTTGTAAATGATTTATGTGCAGAATTTCCCGGCCACATTATTGTTGGTCTTGATGCAAAAGATGGCAAGGTAGCAATTGATGGTTGGTCGAAATTGTCGCACCACGATGTTGTCGATATGGCCAAGCATTTTGAAGACGATGGTGTTGAAGCCATTATTTTTACCGACATCAGTCGCGATGGAATGATGCAAGGCGTAAACCTTGAATCAACCGTTGAACTTGCGCAAGCAATCACAATTCCCGTTATTGCTTCTGGCGGTATCACTAACATCAATGATGTCAGTCAACTTTGCGCTGTTCAAGATGAAGGCATTACAGGTGCGATTACCGGTCGTGCGATTTATGAAGGCACACTCGACTTTGCTGAAGGTCAAGCACTTGCTGACGAGCTGTGCGGTAAATAATGGGTCTCGCAAAACGAATTATTCCTTGTCTCGACGTTAGAGATGGTCGCGTTGTTAAAGGCGTGCAGTTTGTTGATATTCGCGATGCAGGTGATCCGGTTGAAGTTGCGAAGCGCTACGATGAACAAGGCGCCGATGAAATCACCTTTCTTGATATAACCGCCAGCTCAGATAATCGCGACACCATTGTTGATGTGGTTAGCAAAGTCGCAGGACAGGTTTTTATTCCTCTAACGGTCGGCGGTGGTATTCGTACCGTTGATGATATTCGACTCATGTTGAATGCCGGTGCAGATAAGGTCGGTATTAATACCGCTGCGGTAAGTCGTCCTGAATTTGTTCGTGAAGCCGCTGAGAAGTTTGGCTCACAATGTATCGTTGTTTCGATTGATGCAAAATGTACCAGCGCCGAGGGCGAGCAAAAAAAATGGGAAATTTTTACCCACGGTGGTCGCAAAGGCACAGGCCTAGATGCGATTGAATGGGCTATCCGCATGGTTGACTACGGTGCCGGTGAAATACTGCTGACCAGTATGGATCGAGATGGTACCCGTGATGGTTTCGATCTTGAACTAACCCGCGCTATTTGTGATGCGGTGGATGTACCGGTGATTGCTTCAGGCGGTGTAGGTAATCTAGATCACCTTGCCGATGGCATTATCGAAGGTAAGGCCGATGCGGTGCTGGCTGCGAGTATTTTCCACTTTGGTGACCATACGGTCGGTGAAGCTAAGGCACATATGGCTTCTAGAGGTATTGAAGTGAGACGTATGGCAGCGAAACCCTCCGCCTAAGCTACTACACTTAGAAAATAGCTTACTGAACGCAAGGTAGAAGTAGGTGTTTTTTGCTACACTAGATTCATCATTATATAGAGTGGAATTATCACTATGTCCGATGCTTGGCTGGATGAGGTTAAATGGACAGCCGATGGGCTTGTCGCCGTGATAGCACAAGAGTCAGGTACTGGTAAGGTGCTGATGTTGGCTTGGATGAATCGCGAAGCCTTGGCTTTAACGGTTGAGAAGCAGGTGGCGGTGTATTGGTCGCGTTCGCGCGGTAAGTTGTGGTACAAAGGCGAAGAATCTGGCCATGTGCAAACAGTGAAAGATATCCGCCTCGACTGTGATAATGATGTGGTGTTGCTGGAAGTGGAACAGAAAGGCGGCATTGCTTGTCATACCGGTAGGCACAATTGTTTTTTCAAGCAGTATCAGAATGGCAGTTGGGTAGAAGTTGAAGCAGTACTAAAAGATCCAGATGAGATATACGCAAAATCATGAGTGATGTATTACAACAATTGGCCGACGTACTTGAGTCACGTAAGCAGCAAAATGCAGACGAGTCTTATGTTGCCAGTTTGTATGACAAAGGCCTCGAAGCGATTTTGAAAAAAGTCGGTGAAGAAGCCACAGAAACTGTGATTGCAGCCATGTCTGGCGATAAAGAAAAAATTATTTATGAAACCGCAGACCTGTGGTTTCACACAATGGTGATGCTCGCGAATGCGGGTTTGGGTCCAGATGATGTTCTTAAGGAATTATCACGTCGCATTGGCGTATCTGGGCATGAAGAAAAAGCATCGCGGACAAAGTAGCCGCGAGCAATAACACTTAGAGTAGGAGAAAGATCATGGGCTTTGGCGGAATTGGACCCGGTTCACTGATATTAATATTGGTTATCGTTGTTTTACTATTTGGTACTAAGAAGCTGCGTAATGTTGGTGGCGATCTTGGCGGTGCATTGAAGAACTTCAGAAAGTCGATGAAAGATGGCGAAGACGAAGCGAAATCATCAACAGATGATGCTACGCAAATAGATAAAAAAGATAGCGATGCCATTGACGCTGAAGTTGTCAAAGAAAAAGAAAAGGAAAATAGCTAAGTTTCCTTTTTAGCTTCTAGCTTACTCTCATGTTTGATATTGGTTTCTCAGAACTCGTCTTGATCGGGATTGTCGCCTTGCTGGTGATCGGTCCTGATCGCTTGCCCAAGGTTGCGCGCACTGCGGGCATGTGGGTGGGTAAAATGCGTGGTTTTGTTACATCGGTTAAAGCGGACATCGATCATGAACTCGCTGCAGATGAGTTGAAAAAAATCTTAAAAGATCAGGCTGATTCAAGTGGTATCCACGAGATCATCGAAGAAACAAAATCTGTAACGGATGATATTCAGAAACAAGATTATGTCATGCGTGCAATCAATGATGATGCCGATACAGACACTTCAGATTTTGATGATGATGGTTCTGATTTAGACTCAGATTTAGGCCCAGATTTAGATTCGGACCTAGATAAAGAAACAAAAAAAATAGAGAAGACCAGCGGTAATGAGCGAGGAGAGTAAACCTAGCGAAGAACCTATTTTTATGTCGCACCTCATTGAGTTGCGAGACCGCTTATTGCGTAGTGTCTTAGTTGTATTCGTTATTTTATTGCCGCTGTTATTTTTTTCCGCGGAGTTATTTACGCTTTTAACTGTGCCGATTATTGCAGTCTTGCCCGCAGGCACAAAACTTATTGCAATTGATGTTGCATCACCCTTTTTAGCGCCTTTTAAATTAGCCATATTTACTGCGATATTTATCGCTATCCCTTATCTTTTGTATCAAGCATGGTCATTCATCGCGCCAGGTTTGTATAAAAATGAACGTAAATTGGTTGTGCCTCTATTGGTATCGAGCACCTTGTTATTTTACGCGGGAATTGCTTTTGCTTATTTCTTAGTTTTCAAATTAGTGTTTGGTTTCTTTTTCGCGATTGCGCCAGAGGTAGTTAACGTCACACCAGATATTAATAGTTATTTAGATTTTACTATTAAGATGTTCTTTGCCTTTGGTATTTGTTTCGAAGTACCGATAGCGACAATATTGTTATGTTGGACAGGCATGACCAGCCCTGACAAATTGGCTGAAAAACGTCGTTACTTTATTGTCGGCGTGTTGATTATTTCTATGTTGATGACACCACCGGATATCATTTCACAATTGTTGCTTGGCATTCCTATGTGGCTGTTGTTTGAAGCCGGTATTTTCTTTGCGCGTCGTATTGTGCCAAAACGCGATACTGACGAAAGCGATTATGATGAGGATGAAGAAGAAAACTCCATCATGCCAGACGAAGCAGCGGAAGCAGCAGCGACTACAACCACTGTTACTGGTGCAGCAGGTCATGACGTACCGGCTGAAACTAGCGATGACGAAGAAGAATTTGAAGAGTCTTACACCGAACCAACCGATGAAGAAGTTGAAGCTGAATTCGATCGTATCGAAGCCGAAGAAGAAAACGATGACGATTCAGATGACGACGACGATGGTTCAGATCCTCAGTCTCTGGAACCTGAGCCTGATAAGAAAGATTAGACCTTAATATATGAAGTAAAGTAGTCGTACTTGTTGTCCTATATTAGTAACAGTTACCTAGGATACGTAAAATGTTACGGATAATCTTTCTTTTAACCCTCCTATTGCCCGCTCTCAGTCAAGCTGAGAGCGTTAATGTCCTAAAGAATAACCCATCACCTTATCTTGCTATGCACGGCAATGATCCTGTTAATTGGCAGGAATGGAATAGTGATGTAGTGGCAAGGGCCAAAGCTGAAAAGAAATTATTATTTGTATCGATTGGTTACTTTGCTTGTCACTGGTGTCATGTGATGCAAAAAGAATCTTATCAAGCTGAAGACGTTGCTAAAATTCTCAATGATAAATTTATCTCCGTAAAAGTAGATCGAGAATTGAATCCTGCCTTAGATGCACGAATGATTGAGTTTGTGAATCGAACCCGTGGCTATTCTGGTTGGCCGCTTAATGTCTTTATAACGCCTGAAGGTTATCCCTTATTTGGCATGGTCTATTTACCACATGATGATTTCAAGGCGCTAATTGGCAAGTTGTCTTCATACTGGGATGAAGATTCCGCTGGATTACTCGCGGATGCAAAACAAGCAGCGAGTGAATTAGCACCGGAGTTGATTGATCTAGAACGTGTGGGCCTAACCGCGGCGTCTGAAAAAGCGGGAGATGTATTGATTGATCATGCTATGCAACGAGCGGATCAATTCATGGGTGGTTTCGGTGAACAAAGTAAATTCCCTGTCGTTCCACGTGTTGCGGCATTGTTAGAGCAATATGCCAACAGCCATGATGAAAAACTGGGTAAGTTTCTAAAACGAACCTTAGATAGTATGCAGAAATACGGTCTTAATGACTCATTAGGTGGCGGCTTCTTCCGTTATACAGTTGACCCGCAATGGCGTGTTCCCCATTTTGAAAAAATGCTCTATGACAATGCCTTATTGGCAAGCCTCTATTTTAGAGCGGCTGAAGTCTTTGAGAATGATAAGTATCAAGCTACGGCAGTGGCAACAACAGCGTTTATGAGAGATACGTTAGGCACCAAGAGTGGCGGCTTGGTTGCAAGTTTGTCGGCAGTGGATGATAAGAATGTAGAAGGTGGTTATTACCTTTGGTCACGAAATGAGGTTAAGGGATTACTTAATAAGCAGGAATGGGCTGTTGCTGAGCCTGCTTGGTCAATATTTGGAACACCGACGCTTGAGGGTTTGTTCTTGCCTGTTGCCGAAGCTGATTTGGATGAACTTGCAGAAGAAAAAACAATTCAAGAAGCTAATATCAAGAAAAAAGATATTTTGAAATTATTATCTTTTGCACGAAGTAAGTTACTTACAGCACGAGAAAAACGTGGACTACCTGTTGATACTAAGAAGCTTGCTGGATGGAATGGCTTAGCACTTTCTGCCTTTGTTAAGGCGGCTACTGTGACGAAAAATGAAAAGGACATCCAAGCTGCAAAGAAATTAAGAGATTTTTTAGTTAATGAACTATGGGATGGCACGGCAATACTTCGCGCCCGTGACGTAGAAGGTAAGGTCATTGGTCGTGCCACAATTGAAGATTATGCCTTTGTTGCCGCTGGATTATTGGATTGGGCAAATTATAAAGGCAAGCAAGATGACTATCAGTTGGCGATAGAAATAACTCGGCAGGCTTGGCAACGATTCTTTGATGCACAGGGTTGGAAATTGAGTGAAGAAAATCTATTGGCGTACGGTATTAGTGAGCATGTGATTAGTGATGGGCCAATGCCATCACCTGCGGCGGTTATTTTGAAAGTAACTCAGGAATTACTGAAGCGAAATAAGAACAATAACAAGTTACCACTTAAAAAATTTAATGCAGCCTTGGCAGCGAGTGAGCAACAAGTACTTGATGACCCATTTTGGTTTTCGAGCTATATAGCTGCTTTTGAATTAAGTCGTGATTGATACAAGTTATGCAAGCTGAGGTAAAGAATAGGTATTAGTAGCAGGCTGACGAATAGAGAAAAACTCAAACCAGCAACAATGGTGATTGCGAGAGGTTGTAACATTTCGGCACCTTCGCCGAGTTTCAGCGCCAATGGCAACATACCGACAACCGTTGTTAATGTTGTCATTAATATTGGGCGTAAGCGTAATTGCGCAGAAATGATCACCGCATCATAAATTGCGAGTCCTTTACTACGTTGTAATTCAATATATTCAACCAAGACAATGGCATTGTTCACAACGATCCCCGCGAGCATAACAAGCCCAAGCCAAACAGGCATGGACAGTGGAAGCCCAGCTAGCTGTATTCCGATGACCACACCAATGACAGCAAAGGGAACGCTAAGTAAAATTAATATTGGATTGAGCAAGGATTCATATTGCACAGCCATTACGACGAAGACAAGGAATAGAGCAAGGATCAGTAATACACTAAATAGTTGTTGGCCTTCTTGAAGCGCTTGTTTTGATCCACCATCATAGAAAGTGTAACCATTAGGTAATTCTAAACCTTCGAGCCGCTTCTCAATTTCAGCATGTACACTACCTGCGATACCACTAATGGATGCGCTAATTTCAATATAGCGTTGTTGTCGGTCACGGAGAATTTGTGCTGGGCTGGCAATAATTTTTACCGCAGCAACATCACCAAGATAAATCGCTGGTCGATCAGACTTTGAGTTAAATAATAAAATAGAATCGATATCTTGAGGCGTTTCAATTTGGTTGCGAGGTAGGCGCAAACGAATATTATAACTACGATCGCCTTCAATAAAGTCAGTAACAATTGTACCTTCTAAGGCATAACGCATGGCTTTAGAAACATCTTCAATATCAAGTTGTAAGGCAGCAGCACGTTCGCGATCAACTTCAATGGATAATTCTTGGCGAACTTCTTCAGAAGAATGCTTAAGGTTGCGTAATCCTTTCGTTCCACGAAGACGTTGCATGATGTCTTCACCGATAAGATCCAGTGTTTCAAGATCTGGGCCTTGAATGCGTAGACTTAGATCATCATCACCACGGCTGGTACTGAATCCACGAATACCATAGGTGCGCAGTCGAACACGAATACCGGCGAGATTTTGTTTGCGGATAAGTTTATTTATTTTATCTTTCCATTGTTCACTATCAAGAGCGCGTTGGTTAACCGGAACAAGTTGTACGGTGAGCGTACTCTTGTTACTTGATTCATATGATGAGCGGCCAAAAATAAAACCACCAACAATAGTAAATACGCCAGTGACTTCGGGTTGTTGTTGAAGTAGTGCTTCTATTTTTTGGACAGCGATATCCATTTCTTCTAAAGAAATACCAGGATCAGCACCAATGCTAACGCGTAGTTTGCCATCATCAAATTTGGGTAAGAAGATACTTTTTTCCGGATTGGCCAAAACAAAAACACTGAGAATAAGAGCAATGCATAAGCTAAATATAATAGATATTTTTAGGCGACTGGATGCTAAAACTTGGCTTAGTAGCTGCTCATAGTTGGCTTTGAGCATATTGATATAGTGATCAATTTTCTTACGCAGTTTACTCGTTCCCTGCTTAGCAGTATGAGCTGCCAATGATGGCACTAATGTTAGTGCAACTAGCATGGAGGCAACAATGGCTGCTGAGATGGTAAATATTAGCTCGCGGAACAGTAGTCCAATCAATCCACCAATAAACAGGAAGGGCAGTACTGCTGCTAGATTAGTGCTGGTTGATGCAACAATGGCACTATTAACTTCACCTGCCGCAGTAATAGCAGATTGTGTTTCAGATTCTAACTTGTCACTGGAATTAGAAGGTGTGTCGTTTTGATGGCGAGAAATGTTTTCCAGCATGACGATGGTGTTATCAACTAACATGCCGATACCCAGCGCTAAACCACCCAGCGTCATAATATTTAAGGTAAGACCACCTAGCCCCATAATGATAAAGGTCACCATGATGGCAATGGGAATGGCGCTACCAATAATGAGTGTATGACGTAGATTGCCAAGGAATAGATACACCATCAGCATGGCGAGGATAGCACCGCTTAGTGCCGCAAGGCTGGCATTGTTTAGCGCATTACGAACGTAGATAGCTTGGTCATTAACATTTTGCACGACGGTGCCAGCAGGTAATAATTCTTGTGAGCGTAGCCAATCTAATTGCGCAAAGATTGCATCGGCAACATTAACCGTATTGGCAGAAGGTTGTTTCTGGATAGAAATTTTTACACCGTGTATATCATTATAGCGAACGCGTAGGCGTTCATCTTCACTACCATCTATCACCTGCGCAACGTCATTAAGTAGGATGGTGTTGCCATCTTTTAAGGCGAGTGGCAGGTTGGCAATATCTTCAACACGCTTAAAGCGGCCTGAAGTACGACTAATAATTTCTTGTTGGCGCATAATCAAGCGACCAGCAGGGGATTCGACATTGCCGCGTTGCAGGGCAGTAATTACATCATCAATACTCAAGCCAAGTCCGGCGAGTCTTTCTTGATCGGGTTCAATGAGTATTTCGCGAACGAGCCCACCACCAACTTCAACAGCGGCGACGCCGTGTAGGTTAAGAAACCATTTACTAAATGTATTTTCGACCCAATCTCTGAGCTGCACCGAATTCATTGTTTCTGAACTAACAACATACTCGAGCACGGGTATTTGAGCAGGATCACGTTTATAAATTGTCGGAGGGTCGATTGAGGTTGGTAGGAAACGTTTTGCTCGATCTAATCGAGTACTCGCATCACGCAGGGCAATGTCAACATCTTTACCGTAGTTAAAAGATAGATCAACTGCACTGCGGCCTTCAGATGTTCGTGATTGAATGCTGATGGCATCTTCGGTAATTGCTAGTTGTTCTTCAAGTTGTCGGGTAATACGATCTTCCATCACGCTGGCGGGAACACCAGGATCAATAATACGAATTCGTACATCAGGATAAATAATGTGTGGTAATAGATTGATAGATAAACGATCTAAAACAAAGCCACCTAGCACAACAATGGCAAGGGTGATCATAACAACACCGACGGGGTGCCGAATGGACCAGCTTGCCAAACCACCGGAACGGAAACGCATTTGATGTGAGCTTAATGACACGATGTATTCAACTATGGTTTTTGTTGCGAACTGTCAGTAGTGCGAATTTTTTTGCCATCTTTAAGGCCGAGAAAACCTTTGGTTATTACACGTTGGCCTTGTTCAAGACCGGAGATAATCTCAATACGATCATCAAAGCGTAATCCTGTTGCGACATGTTTTCGTGCAGCCATGTTTTTATCATTAATGATGTAAACATAGCTGCCATCATTATCTTGGCGTAATGCGCTGAATGGAATTAATTTTCGGTTCGTTGCGCTCGATAATAAATTTACCCGACAAAATTGTCCTGGGCGTGCACCCTTTGGTGCAGGTTCTAAAATGATTTCGACAATACCATTACGGGTGCTGGCATTCAGTGTTGGGTGAATACGCAAAATACTGCCTTGAAAAGTTTGTCCTGGCAGCGCATCAATCTGTACATCAACTGTGTCGCCAATACTTAAAACAGGTATAAGCAGGCCAGAGACGGCGACCTCAGTGATGAGTGTCTCGGTATCGATGAGTGTGAGTAAATGAGTGTGACGTGGTGCGACGTCGCCGGGTTCGGCAAGGCGTTCGCTAACAGTGCCGTTGATAGGTGCAGCCAGCGAGGTGTAACCGAGCCTTGTCGCCAGTAAACGTTGCTCAGCCTCAGCTACATTTAAGGCGGTGCGAGCACGATTTACTTCATCTTCGGCCACTAAACGTTTCTTACGTAGTTTTTGCAGGCGCTTCAGATCTTGCTGCGCTTGCTTTAGGGTGGCTTTGGCCTTATCAAATTGAGCACGGAGTAATTTGTCGTCAATTTGTAGCAGAATATCGCCTTTCTTAATGATATCGCCTTCGTAGAAAGGCAGTGACGTTAGGCTGCCTTCTTCTTGATTGAATATACGGATGGTTTTGCGCGCCTTGAGGGTGCCGGTGCGCTGGCTTTGGTGCTGAATCGGCTCAATATTAACAGTAGCAAGTTCCACTAATTGAGCGGGTCGCGTGGGGCGTTTATTGCCTTTATTACCTATATCATCAGAGCAGCCAATGAGGCCTAGGGATAACGCGGTAATAATACCTATATGGATAATGAATTTGATGGGAAGAACCTCAGTAATTATGGCCAAATTCCTAAAATTTCATATAAATCATATAGTAAAAAACATGGCTTGTAATCAGCTTTTATCTTGAAAGACGTTGTATTTTGCACGCTTTGCAAAGAGCTTACGGTATTGGTTAGATTTCGTACAGGACTTGGGGTGAAGTAGCGGTTTGCTGATTTATGGTCTATATAAAGAGGCAGTAAAAAAATAATATTTCGATGATCTGGAATTTAGGGGTTTAATGATGTTGAAAGAAAGATGTTTAATATCGCTGCGGATAGCGGGTTTTATGAGTGTGATGGGGTTGTTGTGGGGAAATCCTGTCTACGCTGCGGATAACGGTGTTATTAGCTTTACTACCGCGCCAACCCAATCTTTGAAAAAAACTAAAGAGCTTTATGGCCCATTGGTAGAATATTTAGCTAAGGCAACGGGCGAAAATATTAAATTAGTGCCTGCTCGCAATTTTCTGGAATACACCGGTAAGATGCGTAAAGGTGAATATGACATTATTTTTGATGGCCCTCACTTTGTTAGCTGGCGCATGAATAAAGTCAATCACACGCCTATTGCTCGTCTACCAGGCAAGCTGGTTTTTGGCGCTATCGTTAAAGATGGTGGCATTATTAATAATATGAAGCAGTTAGTGGGTAAGAAAGTGTGTGCAGTGAACTCACCTAATCTTGCGACATTAATGGTTTTAGATTCTTTTCCTAACCCTGTTCAACAACCGGTGATTGTATCGGCACGTAGCTTTAAAGGTGCGTTTAAATGCTTAAAATCAGGAAAGGGACACGCAGCCTTTTTGCCGATGGGCTTCTGGAAAAAGTTTAAAAAGAAAGGCAAAACAGATGGTTTGAGAGTGCTTTACACAACCAAGAAAAAGCCATTACCAACAAGAACATTTTCTATATCTCAACGACTTGATGCAGTGACAAGAAGTAAGATACAAAAGGCGTTATTGAATACGGATGGTGAAGCAGGAGCACAGCCACTTCTCAATCGTTTTAATCGGAAAAAGTTTGTTGATGCGCCGAGCAGTGAATTTAAAGGCTTATCACGTTTATTGCTGTCAGTTTGGGGCTTTCACGAATAATCGATGGCAAACAGTTATATTTAAAGGCGTCTTCGGACGCCTTTTTTAATAGTGTATCTACTTATTATCAATAAGATATAATGTCTTAAACAAGCAATAGTAATTAAGGAAGTCTCTGTGACTAATAATGATGTCTTGCGTCGATTACGCTACGCCTTTGATTTTGAAGATTCAAAAATGATTGCCATCTTTGGTTTGGCAGATCATAAAGTAACTCGAGCACAGGTTAGTGATTGGCTAAAAAAAGATGATGATCCTGACATGCAGGAAATGGAAGATATTGAGTTGGCTACTTTTCTCAATGGTTTCATCAATGATCGACGTGGCAAGAAAGATGGACCACAAATGGAACCAGAGAAACGCATTAACAATAATATTATATTGCGGAAATTAAAGATTGCGCTTGATCTTAAAGCTGAAGATATACTGGAAATATTAGCGCTTAAAAATATGAAAATAAGTAAACATGAACTGAGTGCATTTTTCCGTAAGCCAGATAATCGACATTTTCGTAACTGTAAAGCTCAGATATTGCGTAACTTTATAGAAGGTGTGCAGCTCATGTATCGTAGTGAAGAAAAATCAGATAAGTGAAGTAGAAGGGTTGTCTGCTATCGAC
>JAGLUW010000028.1 GCA_023134145.1 Sulfuriflexus sp.
AGTGTATGGAACGAAGAAATTGGTGGCTACATGGCTACTATTGATGACTGTGAATTGTCTGACAATCACTGGGAAGTAATCAAATTCTTGCGTGAGTACTACGACGAATACCAAATCGCTCCAGCGGTTCGCGTTCTTACTAAAGCAATTGGTAAGAAATTGGGTAAAGACAAAGGTAACAGCAAGTACTTGTACGAATTGTTCCCTTACGGTCCTGCTAAGCAAGCTTGTAAGTATGCCGGTCTTCCTAAGCCAACAGGCTGTGTATAAGACTTAAAGCATTTGCGTGTTTGGGTCGGGGTTCGCCCCGGCCTAGCTTTACTCTAGTTGTACTTTTATATAGACCATGAGGATTTAATCGATGTCGATGCTGACATTAGGTTATAGCGTATTATTTTACTTTGCCACCTTCATCTTGTTTGCAGGTTTGGCATTCCGTATTTACACATACGCTAATACCCCTTCACCATTAAAAATTGTTGTCACACCTGCCCCTACTACTAAGGCTGGTGTTGTATATCGCATGTGGCGTGAAGTGGTCTTATTTGAAAGTTTATTCAAGGCCTCTAAATGGACTTGGGTATTTGGTTGGGCATTCCACTTCGGTATGCTGCTCGTATTATTACGTCACCTACGTTACATCAACGAACCAACTTGGTTCTGGGTAGACATGATCCAACCTTTCGGTATTTATGCTGGTTTTGCCATGCTGCTAGGCCTATTCGGTCTATGGGCGCGTCGCATTCTAGTTGATCGTATTCGTTATATATCAGCACCGTCTGATCACCTTATGCTTGCCATGATTATTGGCATCACAGGTACTGGCTTGATGATGAAATTTGTCTCTGGCGCAGATGTTATTGCTGTTAAGAATTTTATGATTGGCCTGTTAACATTTAATATTCAGCCAATCCCAGAAGACCCTATTTTGTTGATTCACCTTGGTTTGGTTGGTTTGCTGATGATTATTTTCCCATACAGCAAACTGCTTCATGCACCAGGGTTATTCTTTAGCCCAACCCGTACACAGATCGATGATCCTCGTGAAAAACGACATGTGACACCTTGGGCAAAAGACGCAAACTAAGCGTTGCGAATAACAACAAAGAATTTAGGAGAGCAACGTGGCAGATTTTGAAACACCAGAGCTAAAAGACATACCCGTCATCCCTGCTATTCAAGAAGGTGCGATGGCACACAGTGCGCCATTCAAATCTCGCGCACCCTTCCAGGAACCCATGGGTTTTCCGGATGAGTTAGTTGATAACTGGCAAGAAGTCGCCATCAATAAGTTAGGCGATCTGACCAAGAAATACCGTTCATTAAAAGTATTTCTTGATTCATGTGTTAAATGTGGTGCTTGTACTGATAAGTGTCATTACTTCTTAGGTACAGCTGATCCAAAAAACATGCCTGTTGCGCGTCAAGATTTATTGCGCAAGGTTTACCGTCGCTACTTCACACTTGCGGGTAAGTTCTTCCCTAAGTTAGTGGGCGCAACTGACCTAACTAAAGAAGTACTCGACGATTGGTACACTTACTACCACCAGTGTTCACAATGTCGTCGTTGTTCTGTGTTCTGCCCTTACGGCATTGATACCGCAGAAATCTCAATGGCCGCTCGTGAAATTCTCGACACCGTTGGTGTTGGTCAAAAATACTGTAACGAAATTCTTGGCAAGGTTTACACCATTGGTAATAACCTTGGCCTACCAGGTAAAGCATTAAAAGCAACGCTCATCGATCTCGAAGAAGATGTAGAAGACGAAACGGGTGTTGCGGTTAAATACCCACTTGATGTTCAAGGCGCTGACATTTTAGTTGTCACCCCTTCTGCTGATTTCTTCGCTGAACCACATATTGATGGTCTGATTGGTTACGGTAAAGTATTCCACCAAGCAGGCATGAGCTGGACGTTAAGTTCACATGCATCAGAAGCAGGTAACTTCGGTATGTTTATCGGTAGTTACGACAACATGAAACGCGTTGCAATGCGTATTCGTGAAGCTGCTTTAGACCTTGGCGTAAAACGTATTGTCGTTGGTGAGTGTGGACATGCATGGCGTGTTGCTTACCAATTCTGGAATACGCTTGCCGGTCCTTTCGATTTCTTGGATCCAAACTACCCTGTGCCGCAGCATATTATTGAAGTCACACACGACCTCATTCAGCGCGGCGCATTGAACTTGGATCCTTCTGCAAATGATGACAAACGCGTTACGTTCCATGATTCATGTAACGTTGCTCGCGCAACACGTATGGGCAATATGCCTGGTGGCCAGTTCATTCTGCCACGTGAAGTCATTAAGGCGTCAGTCAATAACTATTTTGATATGGCACCAGAAACAATTCATGACAGCACTTTCTGCTGTGGTGGCGGTGGCGGTCTATTGACCGATGACCTACTTGAATTGAGAGTTAAAGGAGCGATGCCACGCATGCAAGCACTGCATGAAGTGGTTAAGGAATACGACGTAAACTATCTTGCTGCAATCTGTGCGATTTGTAAGAGTCAGTTTACCAAGACACTTCCTTATTACGACCTCCCTATGGATATGATTGGTAGTGTGCATGGTTTGGTGAGCGACGCGATCCAACTGGGCACTAAAGAATAACTGAATTTAATGAACCAACTGGACTTTCCTGGTTTAGGAGAACAGAGCAATGGCAACATCTAAAAAAGATATCGAAAAAAACCTAGACGGTTTTACAAAACGTCGTTTTGAAGACGGTAAGACAACTGAAGATTGGGACTGGGGTGACCAGCTTTTCAACGGTGATGAAACTTACAAATGTCCGACTTACGTACATAAAACTCCACCTTGCCAGGGCAGCTGTCCTTCTGGTGAAGACATCCGCGGTTGGTTGAACATCGTTCGTGGTATCGAGCAACCTACTGGCGACATGGATTGGAAAGAATACGCATTCCGCCGCTCAACAGCTGCGAACCCATTCCCTTCTACTATGGGTCGTGTTTGTCCTGCTCCTTGTCAAGATGGTTGTAACCGTAACGAAGTTGAAGATTTCGTTGGTATCAATGCCGTTGAACAATTTATTGGTGATAACGCACTTGAAGCTGGTTTAAGTTTCACTGCGGCTTCTACTGAAACAGGTAAAAAAGTTGCGATTATCGGTGGCGGACCTGCTGGTCTTTCTGCTGCTTACCAACTTCGTCTTATGGGTCACAGTGCAACTATCTTTGATAACCACTCTGAACTTGGCGGCATGATGCGCTACGGTATCCCTGGCTACCGTATGCCACGCGACGTACTTGACGGTGAAATTGGTCGTATCATTAACATGGGTGTTGATGTTAAAACTGAAACAAGCATCGGTACTGACATCACCATGGAACAACTTGAAAAAGATTTTGACGCTGTACTGTTTGCACTAGGTGCGCAGTCTGGTCGCGGTCTACCTATTGATGGTTTTGATGAAGCAGAAAACTGCATCAGTGGTGTTGCCTTCCTGGAAGCTTTCAACGATGGTCGACTAAAAGCAGTATCTGGTCGCGTAGTTGTTGTAGGTGGTGGTGATACCTCTATCGATGTTGCCTCAGTTGCACGTCGTCTTGGTCATATCAAAAATGGTAACGAAAGTGACCGTCCTGAATACGTTGTGCTTGGCCACACTGCCCATGACGTTATGGATGTTGCTAGCAAAGAAGGCGCCGATGTTACTTTGATTTCACGTCAGCCTTTAGAAAACATGAATGCAGCTCAACATGAACTTGATGATGCAACACGTGAAGGTGTTGATATTCAAGGCGCCGTAACACCTATTAGCGTTATCCGTGATGAGTCTGGTCGTGCAACAGCACTTCGCGTTGCTAAACTTGATTATTCAAGTGGTAAGCCTGAAGTTGTTGAAGGTTCTGAATACGACATCGAAGCAGACCTGATTGTTTCAGCCATTGGTCAAAGCGGTAGCTTCGACGGCATGGACGGTGTTGCAAATGACCGTGGTCTTATCGACACAGACAAGCACTTCCAAATTCCAAACAAGCCTGGTTTCTTCGCTTGTGGTGATATTGTTCGCCCTCACCTTTTAACTACGGTTATTGGTCAAGGCTCTATCACAGCAGAAACCATTGATCATTACTTCAAAAATGAAGACCTGCGTAAACGTCCAAAAGTAGACGTTCACCACTTCGATTTGATGGAAAAGCTGGAAGAAACTGGTAAATCACCAGAAGATTTCACCGCAACTGATGACGAGCGTGCTATTGATGCTGGTCTTCGCGGTACGGATTCAGATGCTTATGCCGTTCATAACTTTGAAGACCGTGCAACACACGAAATCGTTACTAATGATGAATTATTCTTAGGTCACTTCGATAAAGAAGCACGTCATCTGCGTACTGAAACTGTGCCTGACTCAGAAGAAGTATTGGGTCACTTCCAGGAACGTATGGATGGCTTAAGCGAAGAAGACACAGTTGCTGAAGCTAAGCGTTGTATGAGCTGTGGTATGTGTTTCGAGTGTGACAACTGTGTTATTTACTGTCCACAAGATGCAGTACACCGTACACCTAAAGGTGATACGACTATGGGTCGTTATGTATACACTGACTACGACCGTTGTATTGGTTGTCATATCTGTGCTGATGTTTGCCCAACCGGTTACATCAAAATGGGTCTTGGCGACCACTAATCCAGCTAATTTAGGGGTTATCGTGAAGCAAATTCGCAATCTATTTATCTTCCTAACATTGTCACTCGTAATGAGTGGCAGTGTTATGGCCGATAGTGTTGGTCCTGAACTAAAAATTAACCGTGCCAACGGTGACAAATGTGTCCTTCCCGCAGATGAAATGCGCAAGGATCACATGAAGCACTTGCAACACCAACGTGACGACACAATGCGTGATGGTATTCGCACTGAAAAGTTCAGCCTCAAAGAATGTATTAACTGCCATGCTAATAAAGATGAAGCAGATAAATACATTCCGGTTAATGCACCAGGCGAGTTTTGCCAATCATGTCATGCATACACAAGCGTAAAGCTTGATTGTTTTGAATGTCATGCAACCAAACCGCGCGACACTGCTTTTCATCCTATCGTTTCAGATAAGATGAAAGCCTTTGCCGATGTTCATGACGCTCCAAAAACAAAATCGATGCTCGATACAATCGCAGCTAAGGCTGGTGCCAAATGAATGAGCAAAAGATAGATCAATACCGCCGCGACTTTTTCACTAAAGCCACCGCAACAGCAGCAACTGGCGTAATTGCACCAGGCGTAATGCTTATGCAAGTTGGTCAAGCACAAGCTCGTCCACTTGACCAAGCCGCTAGTAACAAAAATCGTTGGGGTTTATTAATTGACTCAAACAAGTGTGCTGATGGTTGTAGCGATTGTGTTAAAGCCTGTGAATCAGAAAATGCTTGGGGCAGTGGTAGCACTGACGAACAAAAATCAGATGCGGGTCAAAAAGCACAGTGGATTCGCACTGTTACATTAAAGAACAAACTCACGAGTAAAGAACATCAATTACCAATGATGTGTCAGCACTGTGAACAACCACCTTGTGTTGATGTGTGCCCTACCGGCGCATCATTCAAACGTGCTGATGGCATTGTTCTGGTTGATAAACATATTTGTATTGGTTGTCGTTACTGCATGATGGCTTGCCCATACAAAGCACGCTCATTCATACATGAAGATCTGCATGATCAATCACCTGACGTACCACGTGGTAAGGGTACTGTTGAATCTTGCACACTTTGTGTTCACAAGATTGACCGCGGTGATGGTACAACAGCTTGTGCAGAAGCATGCACACACCAAGCAATTCTATTTGGCGATTTGAATGATCCAAATAGCACGATTTCAATCGAAATGAAAAAACACGCCACAACACAAATACGCGCAGATCTGAATCTGAATACAGGCGTGCGTTACCGTGGCATTTAAGAACCTGACTAGCGGATATTAAAATAATGAAACCAGTTGTTCACTACAGTGCAATTGAAGGCCGCAGCCTTGCCTTTTGGGGTTTGCTGGGTACTTTCGGTTTATTTCTCGTATTAGGTCTTGGCGCCGTTTGGGTTATGGAGCACAACGGTCACCACGTGACTGGCATGAATAACCAAATCATCTGGGGCTTACCTCATGTGTTTGCGGTATTCATGATTATTGCTGCATCCGGCATTCTTAACGTTGCCTCTATTGCCTCTGTCTTTGGCAAGAAGATGTACAAACCTCTATCTCGACTCTCTGCATTGATGGCCATTGCCTTCCTTGGTGGTGGTTTGATGGTGTTAATGCTTGATCTAGGCCGTCCTGATCGCTTAGTGATTGCAGCTACCTACCTAAATCCTAAATCAGTGTTTGCATGGAACATCCTGCTCTACCCTGGTTTCTTTGCTGCTGTCGGCGCGTATATTTGGTTCATGATGGAACGCAGAATGAACCGCTACACACACCAAATTGGTCTATTCGCTTTCGTATGGCGTCTACTGTTAACAACTGGTACCGGTTCAATCTTCGGTTTCGTTGTTGCACGTAACGGTTACGATGCGGCAGTGCTTGCGCCAATGTTCATTATTATGTCATTTGGTTTTGGCTTAGCAATTTATCTTTTAAGTTTAATGGCAACTTGTCGTTGGACTGGACGCGAACTTGGCGACAGTGTTGTTCGCCAATTAAAGAACTTACTCGGTGTTTTTATCGCCGCGATGTTCTACTTCGTATTCGTATTCCACCTAACCAGCCTTTACGGCACAGAAAACCATAGCTTCGAGAATTTCATCCTGGTAGATGGCGGACTCTTCACTCAGTTATTCTGGATTGGTTGGGTTGGCGTTGGTTTAGTTTTACCACTCGCCATTGTTTACCACCCTAGCATGAGCAAATCTCGTGCCTGGATCGGTATCGCTTGTGCCATGGTTATTGCTGGTGGCCTCGCATCAATGTACGTCATCATTATTGGTGGCCAAGCATTCCCAATGTCAATCTTCCCAGGCTTCGAAGTTTCAAGTAGCTTTGGTGATGGTCAAATTGCAAGCTACGCCCCAAGCATTTGGGAACTTGGCTTAGGCATAGGTGGTATTGCTCTTGCTCTTGCGATGACAACCTTTGCGATTAAAGTATTACCATTTGTCCCTGATTCACTTTCTGATGAACTCATGGATCCACATTACACTCCGGCTAAAGAAGTTGAAGTAGAAGCCGAGACTGACGCGGCTTAAGCCTATGCGCCAGCTGCCCCTACGCAGCGTTCTAATTGCCAAAAACGTGAGGTATGAATAATGCCTCACGTTTTTGTTTCTGCCGCTCACAAATCATCTGGTAAAACCACCGTTAGCATTGGTCTCTGTGCTGCGCTTAAAGATCGTGGTCTTGCCGTGCAACCTTTTAAAAAAGGTCCTGACTACATTGATCCAATGTGGCTTGCCAGCGCCAGTGATCGCGACTGCTACAACCTTGATTTCTACACCATGCAGCATGAAGAGATTCAGCAGACTTTTGATCGCTATAATCAAGATGCTGACATCAGTATCATCGAAGGCAACAAAGGTCTTTATGATGGTCTCGATCTCGATGGCAGTAACAGTAATGCCGCACTAGCAACCATGCTTGATGCACCTGTGATACTCGTACTCGATGCGCGCGGTATGACACGTGGTATTGCACCACTTATTTTGGGCTATCAAGCATTTGATGAGAACATTAACATCGCTGGCGTGATTTTAAATCAGCTCGGTGGTTCACGACACGAAAGTAAATTGCGCAATGTCATTGAACATTACACCGATGCGGCAGTTATTGGCGCGATTCATAAACATGAAGACATGGCGATTGTTGAACGTCACCTTGGCCTATTACCCAGCAATGAAAGTGACAGTGCTGCCAACTACATCGCCAATATTAGCCAACATGTAGCGGCATCAGTCGACTTAGATAAAGTTATTAATATTGCAGGGATTGCACCTGCGACTAAAAAAGTAGCCTTCCCCGTTGCAGAAAAAAAATGCAGCTTACGCATTGCTGTCGCACATGATGCCGCATTCGGTTTTTACTATGCGAGCGATCTCAATGCCATGCGCGGTGCCGGTGTCGAAGTCGTTAAATTTGATACCTTGCACGATGCAGCCTTGCCTGAAAATATCGATGGCCTCTTCATTGGTGGTGGCTTCCCGGAAAGCAGCATGCAAGAACTCGAAGACAACTCTACAATGCGTGAAAGTATTCACAAGGCTATTGAAGCGGGTCTACCAACTTATGCCGAATGTGGTGGCATGATGTATCTTAGTCGCTCATTATCCTGGAATGACAAGAAAAATAGCATGGTTGGTATTATTCCCGGTGACACTCTCATGCATGAAAAACCACAGGGTCGCGGCTATGTAAAAATCACAGAGTCGAATGAATTCATTTGGCCCACACTCGAGTCTACCTCGAGTGTGTCGCATCAAGCTCATGAATTTCATTATTCGAGCCTTGAACACTTTAAACTTAATGAAGAGTTTCGCCCTGCCTACACAATGAAACGTGGGCACGGCATTAATGGCGAATACGATGGCATCATGTATAAGAACATGCTTGCCTGTTATACCCACCAACGAAATGTCGATAGTAATCCTTGGGTAGAACGTTTTATCCAATTTATACTCACTAATAAATCAGCAAAAGATCTCGAAGGGTTAGAGTTATGTTAAAAATTACTGATACAGCACTTACACAAATTAAAAAATCAATATCTGAAGAAACAAAAGGAATGTCATTGCGTATTGCCGCGAAACAAGCCGACGATGGCTCTATTCAATACGGCATGGGCTATGATGATAACAAGGCCGAAGATGATGTTGTTGTTGAGCTAGAAGGTCTCGAAGTACTCATCGCGCCAAGTTCACGTGACCTATTGATCGGTGCAACCATTGATTACGTTTCACTTGAAGACGAAGAAATGCACTTCATCTTCATCAATCCGAATGACCCTAATCACAAAGCGCCTCAAGACAACTAATCAACACTCATGGTTGCTGATTATTGCCCATTTGAGCGTGCGGTACAGACCGTACACTTTAGCTGTTCGCATGCACAAACACTCTTTATTGGTGAAAAAGAGAATATCGCCTGCACCAATATGGCTGCCCGTGCAGATTGCATTGAATTAGTCGTATTACTCAAGAAAAATGCGCGATTTACCCTGAAATTAGCTAAACACACACCTGTATTAACGCATGGGCAGGAAATGAAGTTGAAATGTGGTGGCATACAAGGAATACAGCAATTACTCAATAAGCCGGCCTCTGAAAATGATGTACACCAGCTCATTGGTGAAGTGATACACGAATATAACAGCCTCGCAGAACTGCCCTTCCCTGAGATAATGCGTGTTGTATCTGAGTACCGGCTGCGACGCCAATAAGCTAGAACCACAAATATTTGCTAGAATAACGGCTGTTTTCTAGAACTAATACCTTATGAGCCAGACCGCTAACAATCAATCTACACACAGTGATGTTGATTCCGACATTCATCTTGATCAAGATGAAAAGCAACGTGTTGGCAGCCGTCTCTCTCAAAACTGTCTACTTCTGCCTGTATTGGCCTTATTCAGCATTTTGACACTTCTCGCGATTAGCACAGTGATACTTTATGCCTACCCTGAAAGCCATCAGGTCATCGCCTTAGCGCAAATTTGTTTTGCTATTATCGGTATCGGTTTAGTCGCGCATACCGTGCATCGGATCCGTCAACAATTACTCAACCCACTCGATGGGCTACGCCAGTGGTCAAAACGAATTCGCTCCGGTGACCTCGATACACATATCAAACTTCCACCTCGCGGTGAATTTTCAAATCTACTTCAAGATATTAATAGCCTGACTGATGAACTACATAGCCTAACTGACGAAATGGATATGCAGGTTCAAAAGCAAACTGAACATATTGCAGATAAGTCACGCTCTCTCGAAATACTTTATGACGTAGCTACAAGCCTTGGCTCGGCACATAGTCTTGATGAATTGCTCGAACAATTTCTTGATACATTAATGACGCTAGTCGATGCACGTGGTGCAAGCGTACGGCTTCTTGATAGTAAAAACATGACTCGACTCGTCGCTAGTCGCGGCCTCAGCAAAGAGATTCAAGAAGAAGATAAATTAGTTAGCATCGATCGTTGTTTATGCGGAAAAATCACTCAGCATGGTGGCCTAGGTATTCAAAAAGGCATTGAAGCATGCAACCAGTTTCTATCATGTTCCGTCATCGAAGGTGAATGTAAAGAGTTAGTCGTTATTCCCTTACAGTACCAAGAGCGAATTTTAGGTGTTTACAACTTATTCCTCGATCGACCGAGCAAGGAATTGGGCAAAGATGCACGTGATCTACTTAACTCGATTGGTAAGCATCTTGGTTTGGCGATTGAAAAAACCCGACTCGATCAAAATGCACGACGTCTTGCGATTATGGAAGAACGCAATATGATTGCTAACGAACTGCATGATTCATTAGCCCAATCATTAGTTAGTATGCGCCTACAAACAAAGATGATGGGTGAGACACTGCATAGAAAAGATATTCGTCATGCACAAAATGAAGTTCGCAACCTCAATACGGCTATTGATGATGCGCATAAAAGCTTGCGAGAACTACTATCAAACTTCCGTTCAAAAATGGACGAACGTGGGCTTATCTATGCTGTAAACGATCTACTTTACACATTCAAACAAGAAACAGGTATTAATACTTATGTTCATTGTGATGATAGTAAAGAACACTCCGGCCTGTCACCTGCTCAGGAATTACAAGTCTACAGAATAATTCAAGAAGCCCTTGCCAATATCAGAAAACACAGTGATGCATGTAATGTACGCGTGTTAATTAATCGCCTACCAAAAGATGGCTGCAATGTTCTTATTGAAGATGATGGCCAAGGCATTGAAGAAAGCGAAGGTAATGTTACTGCAGAGCCCGGCGAACATATCGGTCTATCTGTTATGAAAGAACGTGCAAGCGCCATTAATGGTGAACTGCAAATCGAAAGCGAACCAGGTGAAGGGACACGTGTTTTATTACATGTTCCAGCATCATCACATACTCAATAACCATTTTAACCGGAGTCCTATTTTGCGCGTTCTATTAATTGACGATCATGCCCTTGTAAGAAAAGGCTTAGAAGAACTATTAAAAAGTCGTGGCATTGACGTGGTGGGTTCCGCGGGCAGCGGCGAAGAAGGTATTGCCATTGCCAAAGAAAAAAATCCCGACATCACTTTGCTTGATATAAAGATGCCTGGCATGAGTGGCCTTGAAACCCTTGAGAAGATAAAGGCTGAAGGTATTGAAACATCTGTACTCATGCTAAGCATGAGTCGAGACGAAGCTGATTTAGCCCGTGCATTACGCGAAGGTGCGCAGGGGTACTTACTCAAAGACATGGACCCCGATGAATTAATACCTGCTTTAAATGATGCCATGGCTGGAAAAAATGTTGTTGCAAAAGAACTTATTGCTTCATTGACGAATATCATTCAAGGCAAGCCCTCTAAACAAGACACGATTGAACCAGCCACCCCGCTATCTGAATTAACTCCTCGTGAACAAGAAATATTAGCCCATATCGCCGAAGGCGAAAGTAACAAAGTCATTGCTCGACACCTTGGCATTTCCGATGGCACGGTAAAACTTCATGTAAAAGCGATTTTAAGAAAATTAGGTGTTCATTCTCGCGTAGAAGCAGCCGTTATTGCTGTTGAACATGGCATGCGCATCTAAACCATCACCAGATAAAGAATTGATATTATGAAAACATTTATGCAAATTGTAGAAGAAACTAGCAAAACAATTACAGAAATCATGCCATGGGATCTTGAAGAAAAACTCGAGTCAACCACACCGCCCATGCTTCTCGATATTAGAGAACCCTATGAATTTGATGCCATGCATATCAAAAATTCAATTTCTACACCACGTGGTATTCTCGAAACAGCCTGTGAATTTAATTTTGAAGAAACAATTCCAGAACTCGCTTCAGCGCGTGAACAAGAGATTATTGTTATCTGTCGTTCTGGTAATCGTAGTGTGCTTGCCGCTGCCGTTATGCAGGAACTTGGCTACCAAAATATAGCCTCACTAAAAACCGGACTTCGTGGCTGGAATGACTATGAACAAGAAATGGTCAATAACAGTAATAAAAATGTTGATATTGAGCTTGCGGACGATTATTTTTCCGCTAAATTACGCCCCGAACAAGAGTCCTAAGTGGCTGTATAATATAAATTAAACATAATTCACTCAATTTATTGAGGGAATTATTTGCACTTTGCTTTATACATCGGAGAACACTGCCGATAACATACTAGTAATATCACGTATCAAACTGGAATAATTCAAATGAGTGAGGAATACCCTTTTACCGGCTTGCCTAGTATTGATGGTGAGGTTGTCCGCCCATTAAAAGAATTACTCGGTGATAGTTTTGCCGAGCTCGTAAATGATTTCATATCGAGTTTCCCACCCAAATTAAATGAATTAAAAACAGCTTCCAACACAAATGACATCAGTTCGATGATGCAAATATCGCATACCCTCAAATCCAGTAGCGGCAGCTTTGGATTCACTCGCTTATTCAAAAGATTAGAACACCTTGAGTTACAAGCCAGAAAAAACAACATCGTCGATCATCCAAACCAAGTTAAATTAATCAACGAAGAGTTCCAATCTGTTATTAAAGAGATGAATAAGAACTAAGCACTATGCTCACAAACGAACAAACAAATATTCTTGTTGTTGATGATGATCATGTAACTCGGCATATGGTTAGCCAAATATTAAAGAATTCAAATTACAATATATTCGAAGCCACTAACGGAAAAGAAGCCGTTGAATTATATAACACCGTATCACCACATATAATTTTAATGGATGTCATGATGCCCATCATGGATGGTTATGCCGCATGTAAGGAAATTCGTGAAAGCTCAAATTTCCTCGAGCTACCTATCATCATGCTAACGGGGCTTGATGATGTTGAATCTGTGAAATCAGCTTTAGATTCTGGAGCAACTGATTTTATAAGTAAACCAATTAACTGGATTCTCTTTGAACAGCGAGTTCATTACGCATTGCATGCCAGAAACATGCATGAAGAACTACAAAATCAGCAAATCATGCTCAGCCAAGCCCAGCAAATTGCTAAATTGGGCTCTTGGGAATTATCACTCGAAGACAATACCTTCTCTATTTCAGAACAATTACGTTCATTGCTACGCTTATCTCCTGATGAAGAATTAGAGCAATTAAGTTCACTTGTGGATTTTTCTCATCCTGCAGATAAAGAAATAGTTAGATCTCATATCGTAGATGCAATGAGTAATGGCGTCGGCTACAAACTCGAACATCGATTAATGGGTAAAGATGGCAGCGAACTTTATATATTACAACATGCCGAACTTATCAAAGATCGAACAGGATACCCTGTAAAAATAATTGGCATTGTTCAAGATATAACTGAATTAAAATCAAGCCAATCTATTATTCATCATCAGAATCATTATGATTTGCTAACCGACCTACCCAATCGCCGACTCTTTACAGAAAAAGTAATTAAAGATGTCATTTATTCAAAAAATAAAAACACCTCCGTTGTCGTTTACATGGTGACGTTAGACAATATACGAAACTTATCTGAGTCACTTGGCTACAAAGCAACTGAAACCATATTGATCTCATTTGCAACACGACTTAAACAATTACAGTCAGATCATATTGTCATCTCAAGATTTAACGATAGTACCTTTGCCATCATGCTAAAAGATTTTGATGACTTTTCTCACGTCACAGGTATGGCTGAAGCTGTGCTTAACTTAACCATCGAGCCTTTTAATATTGATACTCATGAAATTTTTATTAGTGTCAGTATTGGAATCAGCATTTACCCTATTGACAATAATAGTGCTGAAGCAACTATTTTGGGTGCTGAAAATGCAATGCTCAACGCATCCAAAGAAGGCGGTGGTCGCTACCTATTCTACAGCGAACATTCAAACAGGCAGGCACAAGAGCGACTCGAAATAGAAAATGATATGCGCAAGGGTATCGAGCGAGGCGAGTTCATTCCTTATTTTCAACCTCAAATTAACGCAAAGACAGGAAAGATTACTGGGTTCGAAGCACTCGCTCGATGGCAACATCCAAACAAGGGATTAGTTCCACCTTTCAAATTCATTGATATTGCTGAACAGACTGGGCTCATTATCCCTTTAAGTATATCGATTTTCGAACAAGCCTTTGCGCAAACCAAACAATGGGCAGATGATGGGCTGGGTATATTCAAGGTTGGGATCAATCTATCGATCAAACAGTTCTCAGGCAATGATGTTTACGAAGATGTTAATACCCTCTTGAAAAAAACAGGGCTTGCATCAAATCAAGTAGATATCGAAATAACAGAAAGCATGGCCGCAACCAAGACAGATGAAATGATTCATATCTTGCACCAATTTAAAGAAATGGGCATGGAGATATCAATTGATGATTTTGGTACTGGCTATTCATCTTTAAGCCATATACAAAAATTCCCAATTGATACGATTAAGATTGATCGCAGTTTTGTTACCGACATTGACGAATCAGGCAAAGGCATTATTGCAAAGACAATTATCGCCATGTCCGCAAGTCTCGGAATGAATGTAATTGCTGAAGGTGTCGAAACAACAACCCAACTAGATATGTTACTAGAGCATGGCTGTGATAATATTCAAGGCTATTACTTCAGTAAACCACTACCTGCTAGTGAATTTCCTGACTTTATTGCTAAATTTTACAGCGAGTCCAATTTACAAAAAGAAAACGCCTAGCTCTTTTCACTATACCAATTTAGCTTTTTATGTAACTTAACGACCTCACCAACAATAATCAGTGTTGGTGGTTTAATATCTTCACGATCAACAATCTCATGCATATTAGCTAAGCTACCAGTAAATAATTTCTGTTCTGGTGTTGTTGCTTTCTGAACAAGTGCAATAGGCATATCAGGCGACATACCGTGAGCCATCAATTCCTTACAGATAACCTTAATTCCCACCAAGCCCATGTAGAAAACTAACGTTTGATTTGGTTGCACTAAACCAGGCCAGTTGATATCGATCATGCCATTCTTTAAATGCCCCGTTGCAAAAACAACTGACTGAGAATAATCACGGTGCGTTAAAGGAATACCGGTATAAGATGCCGCACCCGATGCCGCAGTAATACCTGGTACAACCTGAAATGACACACCTTCTTCAACAAGGGTATCAATCTCTTCACCACCACGGCCAAAGATAAATGGATCGCCACCTTTAAGACGACAAACACGCTTACCTTCTTTCGCTAAACGTACCAGCAAATGGTTAATATCTTCTTGTGGCACAGCATGATTATCACGTTCCTTACCAACATAGATTCGTTCTGCATCACGGCGCGCCAAATCAATAATTTGTTGTGAAACAAGACGATCATGCACAACCACATCTGCCTGTTGCATTAAACGTAGTGCTCTAAAGGTAAGAAGATCAGGATCACCTGGACCCGCACCAATCAAATAAACTTCACCAATCTTATCGCCCTGCTCTGCTTCAGCAAGCGACTTTGAAATTTCTGTTTCTGCATCACTATCACGTCCAGCAAAAACCATTTCAGCAGCAGGACCTTCTAAAACGCGTTCCCAGAAAAGGCGGCGATCTTTGGGGTTTTCAAAACGCTGTTTTACACGATCACGAAAACCGGCTGTCATTTTAGCTAAACGACCATAGGCACTCGGCAATAAGCTTTCTAAACGCGAACGAATCATACGTGCTAGTACTGGGGATGCTCCACCGGTTGATATCGCAGCGATCACAGGTGAACGATCAACTATTGATGGAACAATGAAGGTACACAATTCAGGATTATCAACCACGTTAACCGGAATGTTCTTCGCAGTCGCCGCAGTATGTACTGCTTGATTAATCGCTTCATCATCTGTTGCCGCGATAATAAGTGATTTACCATCCACATCCGCTGCGGTAAAAGCACGTGCCTCATGGCTAATCTTGCCGTCTTTCAACCACCCAGAAAGAGTCGCCGTTAGCTCGGGGGCAATAACAACCAGCTGAGCATGTGCATCTAATAATAGTGATGCTTTACGAGTTGCTACTTCACCACCACCTACAATCAGGCAGTTACGTTGTTGCAAGTTCATGAAAATAGGAAAGAAATCCATAGAATCAGCGTCCAGATCGTAGTAATGACTATATTGTCAACAGGCGCGGCATTATACCGCGTGATGCGCATCCGGCAAAGTAAATGCCTTTCTCATCATAAGGTTATGATGAAAATTATGGCGTGATAATTTCACGCCCACCCATATAAGGGCGCAGCACCATCGGTATTTCTATACTGCCATCAGCCTGCTGATAATTTTCCATTACCGCAACCAAGGTGCGACCTACCGCAAGACCGGAACCATTTACCGTATGTACCAGCTGTGGCTTTTTCATATCTGTTGAACGCCACCGCGTTTGCAAGCGACGTGCTTGAAAATCCATAAAATTACTGCAAGATGAAATTTCACGGTATTTTTTCTGGCCCGGTAACCATACTTCCAAGTCATAAGTGCGTGCGGCACTAAAACCGACATCACCGCTACAAAGATCAACCACGCGATATGGCAGATCCAATTTTTGTAGAATGGTCTCAGCATGACCAGTGAGTTCTTCATGGGCACGAACCGAATCATCCGGATGAACAATTTGTACCAATTCAACTTTTTCAAACTGATGCTGGCGAATCATGCCGCGAGTATCTTTACCGTGTGAACCTGCTTCACTTCGAAAACAAGGTGTATGTGCAACAAATTTAAGTGGCAACACATCTGCAGCAAGAATTTCACCACGCACCATATTTGTTACAGGCACTTCCGCTGTTGGAATTAAATAAAGCTCCTGATTACCTTTCATGGCAAAGAGATCTTCACCAAACTTAGGTAACTGCCCCGTGCCATGCAAGCTTTCGCTATTGACTAAGTAAGGAACATAGGCTTCTGTATACCCATGATCATCAATATGCGTATTCAACATAAATTGAGTTAAGGCACGATGCAGTCTAGCCAAATCACCTGTCATAACGCTAAAACGTGCGCAGCTTATTTTTGCCGCCACCTCAAAATCAAGCATGCCAAGCTTCTCACCGACTTCAACATGATCTTCAGCTTCAAAATCAAAACTACGCGGCTCGCCGACACGTCTGATTTCAAGATTATCATCTTCACTTTTGCCATCAGGAATATCATCAAACGGAATATTAGGAATACCTAAATGTATAGCCTGCAACTTTTCCTGTATGTTACTAAGCTCAATTTCGGCAGATTTTAATTTATCACCTAATGATGCAACCTCATCAAGCAATGGCTGAATGTCTTCACCTGCCGCCTTAGCCTTGCCAATCTCTTTAGAACTCTTATTGCGTTCACTTTGCAGTGCTTCGGTATCCATTTGGATTTTTTTACGCTGCCGCTCAAGATCTTCTAATGCATCTGTATCAAGCACGAAACCGCGACGTGCTAATTTCTTTGCAACTAGTTTAAGCTCAGCTCGTAATAATTGTGGGTCTAGCATGAATTAATCTCATCTCAATCTAATGTTAAATTCAAAAATTATGTATTTACCTGAACCGACCAATGCACCATCCGTCCTGCTTCGAACTGTGATGATAAATGTTCAAGTATCGTTGCCACTTTATCTGGGCTATCAAAAAACTCAATGACAATCGGCAAATCCAGAGACACATCAAGCAATGACGAAGAATGCATTTCACCAGAAGCACCAAAACCTGCGATGCCTCGAAAAGCAGTGACACCTTTTACCTTCTCTTCGTCATGCAACTTTTTTAACAAAGGTGCTAACTGTGAATCAGCCTCTGACAAATAAAGTCGTACCATAGTGACAGTCTCAGTCATATCAACCTCCGTATAAGTGTCTAAAACCAACGACACCACCCCATGTCGCTAGTACACATAGAATAACACTGGTTAGCATATTCAGTAACGCCTTAATGTGCTCACCCGTTTCAATTAACAACAAGGTCTCAATTGAAAATGTCGAAAATGTTGTAAAAGCACCCAATACACCAATCATTAAAAAAGCACGCCATTCTACTGAAAAAGCCATACGCTCAACCAGCACAACATACAGCATTCCCATTAACAGGCTACCAAGCAGGTTGACTGTTAATGTGCCATAGGGAAAATCTCTTCCCGCCAGAGCATAAACACCATTTGAAACAAGAAAACGTAACACAGCCCCAAGACCACCACCGGCTGCGATAATCAATAATTGCGACATCATGAAGATTCTTTTCCTTTGTTATTCAAGTAATCACGATCTTGTTGACGTAAACGTTCTAATTTAGCGGCAATCTTGTCTTCTAAACCTCTACGTACAGGTTGATAGTATTGCTGCGGTTCCATGCCATCAGGAAAATACTGTTCACCTGCTGCGTAACCTTCAGGCTCATCATGTGCATACCGATAGCCTTTACCATAATCAAGATCATCCATTAAGGCCGTCGGTGCATTGCGTAAATGTAATGGCACTTCAAGACTATTGGATTGTTTTACTTCCGCCATGACTTTATTAAAGGCTTTATAAATTGCATTACTCTTTGGTGCAACAGCTAAGTACCCTACTGCTTGAGCAAGCGCCAATTCCCCTTCAGGACTACCCAGTCGCTCTACGGTTTCCCATGCATCAAGTGAGATCGCTAATGCTCGCGGATCAGCATTACCAATATCTTCAGATGCCATGCGTACAACTCGTCGTGCGATATAAAGAGGTTCACAACCACCGTCAAGCATGCGCGCCAGCCAATAAAGCGCTGCATCAACTGCTGAGCCACGTACTGATTTATGCAGTGCAGATATTTGATCGTAAAAGGCTTCGCCACCTTTATCAAAACGTCGGACTCCGCCTTTAATGACTTCGCTGACCAAGGCATCATCAATGCCACCTTCTGCTTGCGCCAGTGATGCCAATATATCTAATAAATTTAAGGCACGTCGCGCATCACCATCCGAGGCAACAGCTAACAGATTTAATTGTTCCGAGGAAATCATTAGCCCAGTCGTTCCTAGACCAACCTCGGTGTCATTTAAGCCACGCTCAAGAATCGTGACTAATTCATCAACCGCTAGTTGCTTTAAAACATAAACACGCGAACGAGATAACAAGGCATTGTTTAATTCAAATGAGGGGTTCTCAGTCGTCGCACCAATAAAAATGAATGTGCCATCTTCCACATAAGGTAAAAAGGCATCTTGTTGTGATTTATTAAAACGATGTACTTCATCAACAAACAAAACTGTTTGTCGTCCCTCACCTTTCGCTTGTTGCGCTTGCTCTACCGCCGCTCGTATTTCCTTAACACCCGACAATACAGCAGAAAGACTTAAGAATTGCGCACGACAATTAGTCGCAATCATTCTCGCCAAGGTTGTTTTACCTGTACCAGGTGGCCCCCAGAACAACATCGAATGCAGGTTGCCTGATTCAATTACAATTCGTAACGGCTTATCCGCGGCTAATAAATGTGTTTGACCATAAAAGTTTGATAAGTCTGTTGGGCGACAACGATCGGCTAGCGGCCTGCTGCTATCAACTTGATCATTTGTAAATAAATCGGCGCGAGTATCCATCATTAATGAATTCGTTTATTCACCAATAACATCGACATCTTTGGGTGGAATAAAATCAAAGCGTGCAGGATCAATCACTGGGTTGTGTTCGATCTTACTGAAATGCAATCGAGTCAATTGACCAAAGGCATCGTGTAGTTCCATGTTTATAAGACTTGCATCATCAAAGCCCAATACCAGCTTATCAAAACCTGATTCTTTTGCTATCGGTGTCAACTCAACCCATTGTAGATCCCGCTCTTCACCTAATTCTTTAATGATGAAGTTTTTCTCTATTGGCGTATCGCTACTTAATAATAATGCAGGCGTTGAACCCAATACACCATCAAGCGTTTTAACCGTGACTTGCTCGAGATCAACGTCGTACAACCATACCTTTTTACCATTTGATACAATTTCTTGCTCGTAGGGTTTTTTATAATCCCAACGAAAACGACCGGGTCGGAGTAATAACATTTGACCACTGGTTTCTTGTAATACTTTGTTCTTTACGCCTACTACTTGCTGTGTAAAATCAGCACGCACCGAGGTCACATCCGTAAAGAATGCTTTTAACCTATCCATACCCGTTCCTGCTTGCGCCAAGCTGGAAATAGTTAAAACAAATAATATAACAACTGCTTTCAACATAATTATGCCTCGGGTGGCGGTGGTGCAATCACCTCTCGCATCCCATTACTTTGTACTTCACTAACAACGCCAGTGCGTTCCATTTCTTCTATCATGCGTGCAGCACGATTATAACCAACCTTCAATCGACGCTGTACACCCGAGATCGATGCGCGACGTGACTGCGTAACAATCGCCACTGCTTGATCATAAAGTGGGTCTGCATCTTCTGCTGCGTCACTGTTTCCACCCGGCATGCCTGGCACACCATCGCCACTTGTTTCACTAACAATATCCTCAAGATAATCTGGGTCACCCTTACTTTTCAGATTATCAACAACTCGGTGTACTTCTTCATCAGAAACAAAGGCACCGTGTATACGTGTTGGTACGCCACTACCAGGTGCCATGTACAACATATCACCATGCCCTAGTAGCTGTTCTGCGCCACCTTGATCAAGAATTGTTCGAGAATCAATTTTACTCGACACTTGAAAGGCGATACGCGTAGGAATATTCGCTTTAATCAAACCGGTAATCACATCAACTGAGGGCCGTTGTGTCGCCAAAATTAAATGTATTCCTGATGCACGTGCTTTTTGTGCCAGTCTCGCTATCAACTCTTCTACCTTCTTACCTACGACCATCATCATGTCAGCAAGTTCATCAATAATGATAACCACAAACGGCAAATGTTCTAAGTTCGGAGGGGTCTCCTCGAGACCTTCCTCAGGTTTGAACAAAGGATCAGAAATAGGTTCACCGCTTTCTTCTGCTTCTTTGATTTTACGGTTATAGCTATTAAGGTGTCGCACACCTAAAGCCGCCATCAATTTATAGCGGCGTTCCATTTCTGCTACACACCAACGCAAGGCATTAGCGGCATCTTTCATGTCAGTCACGACGGGGGTTAATAAATGTGGAATGCCGTCATAAATAGATAGCTCCAACATCTTTGGATCAACCATGATTAAACGTACGTCATGAGGCGTCGAGTTATAAAGCAGACTTAATATCATTGCGTTAATAGCAACCGACTTACCAGAACCGGTTGTCCCTGCTACTAACATATGCGGCATCTTACCAAGGTCATACACCTTAGGATAACCCGCAATGTCTTTACCCAATGCTATCGATAATAGTCCAGACTTATTGTCATCATATTCTTGTGAGTTAATGATCTCACTCAAGCGAACCATTTCACGATTTTCATTCGGCACTTCTAAACCGATTACAGACTTACCGGGTATCACTTCAACAATACGCACACTGATGGTTGCCAATGCGCGTGCAAGATCCTTAGCCAAATTACTAATCTGACTAACCTTCACCCCTGCTGCAGGTTGCAATTCAAAACGCGTAATAACAGGACCGGGATGCACCGCAACCACTTCCGCTTCAATACCAAAATCACGCAACTTAATTTCAACCAACTGCGACATAGCCTCAAGCGCTTCGTTCGATACCTTATGAACATTCTCACTTGGTTCATCCAATAAAGACAATGGAGGTAATGGTGTGTCGTCTGCCGTATCAAACAACGGCACTTGACGTTCACGTTCAGCACGCGCGCTAACTTTGGGCGCAGGAATACTTTTTTCTATTACCGGTGGCTTACGCGTACGCGTAATTCGTTTAGCTTTTTCTACCGTCTCAGTGCGTTGTTGGCGCGCACGTCGGCCAGCAAGATATTCACGTAGGTTAGTTATTTGATGGCGGGTAGCAAATACCAACAAAATACTATACTTGCCCGTCACATCCATTAACCAGAACCAAGAAAGACCGGTAAACAAAGTGATACCAGCAAGGAACACGGCAAGTTGTAATAAGGTTGCGCCTAAGAAACTAAATGCATCGGTTAAGCCACCGCCAACAAGCGTTCCTAATATACCTCCAGGGTTCGACGGCAATTGCAATTCAGGTTGTTGCACATGCAAGCTAGCAAGTCCGGCACCAGCTGCTAAGGTCAGTAAGAATCCGACTGCCCGCAAACCCAAATGCCATGCATCAAAGCCTTCTTCCTGACGATCTCGGTATAACAACCAACCGCTATAGCCGAGCATCAACGGGAACAAATAGGCCATCAAACCAAATAAGTAGAGAAATACATCTGCAAACCACGCACCAGAAATGCCACCCAGATTATTAATGATGCCGATCGTATCAACGGTATGAGACCAACCGGGATCAGAAATGCGATAACTGAGTAAACTGAGTAGCAGATAAACACTCACCGCCATGAAGATGAGCAAAGTCCCTTCACGCAAACCACGATGCGTATGAGGCTGAGCTGAAGAAGCTGTTGTTTTCTTACGTTTTACCTTAGCCAATGGAGTAACCGTCTATTTATTATCGTATTATTATGCCGCCTGCTTACGGCGAGTTTATTTGGCTAACTTTATCAAATACTGAGGATTTTTTCCCCTATATAAGTATGTTTTCGTAGCTCTAAATGCCTTATTTCCACTACAAACTGAATAAACTACCTATCCCGCACGTTTACGCTAAGCACCTCGAGATAGCTTTACCCTCTGCATACCTTTGCGTACCATAGCCCAATATTGAACTATTTAGCTGCTTGCTCCTCCAAAGCTGGCATTAACGACGACATTTCGGAGTATTAATTTCATGAGTGAAGCACGACACTGTCCCCTAATTATCGTTGGCTCGGGCCCAGCAGGCTATTCTGCAGCCGTTTACGCAGCACGCGCCAACCTCAACCCCGTGATGATCACAGGTCTTGAACAAGGTGGTCAATTAATGACCACAACAGATGTTGATAACTGGCCTGGCGACAATGAGGGCGTTGAAGGCCCTGCGTTAATGGAAAGAATGCGCCTACATGCTGAGCGTTTTAATACCGAAATCATTTTTGACACCATCAATAAAGTGGATCTACAAACACGCCCATTTAAATTAACGGGTGATTCGGGTGAATTTACCTGTGATGCATTAATTATCGCCACAGGTGCTTCAGCTCAGTATCTTGGTCTTGAGTCCGAAGAAGCCTTTAAAGGCCGTGGCGTTTCAGCTTGTGCGACCTGTGATGGTTTCTTTTACAAAAACCAAAACGTTGCCGTGATTGGCGGTGGTAATACGGCGGTTGAAGAAGCCCTTTATCTTGCCAATATTGCTGACCATGTCACCATCGTGCATCGACGTGACAGCTTCCGCTCAGAAAAGATCCTTGCTGATCAACTGATGGAAAAGGCCAAGAATGGCAATGTCACTATTGAATGGAATTATGAACTGGATGAAGTTCTTGGTGATGATGCCGGCGTAAATGGTTTACGCCTTAAAAGCACCGAAGATGGTTCAACTAAGCAAGTTGATGTACATGGCGTATTTATCGCTATTGGACACAAACCGAATACCGGTATTTTTGAGAACCAACTCTATATGGAACACGGTTACTTAACTGTACAAAGTGGTTCTGAAGGTAATGCCACTATGACAAGTATCGAAGGTGTTTTTGCTGCGGGTGATGTTGCTGATCATATTTATCGTCAAGCGATTACTTCAGCCGGATCAGGCTGTATGGCTGCGCTTGATGCAGAACGTTACCTCGACAATTTAAAGAAATAAAAAATTATAGGGAGTCCAGTGATAACCTTGTCACTGGACTCTTTCAGTTATTCTCCATTAACTTTTTTGTCTTTCTCAATTTCATGCATATCAGAAATATAAATACTAAATACCGACCCAACACCTTCGGTACTTTCAACATTAATAAAGCCACCTAATAATTCAGCAAAGCGCTGACTAATCGCTAGGCCAAGTCCTGTTCCTTCATAGTTACGCGATGCGCTACCTTCCGCTTGATAAAAATCATCAAATATATTTCGCAATTTATTCCGCGATATACCGATCCCCGTATCAATAACTCGAAAACAAAAATATTCCAAGTGTGAAAAGAATTCGATTGTAATGCTCCCTTTATTAGTAAACTTAATGCCATTCGCAATTAAGTTGACCAAAATTTGTCGTAACTTTTCATAATCTGAATTTATTATTGCAGGTTCAACACTAATGACTGATTCGAATTTAAGGTTTTTCTCTTTCGCTAATGGGATAAATGTTTCTTCCAAACTTTGAAAAAGGTCTACTATGTTTATAGAACTAATTTCAACATCAACCTTACCCGACTCGATTTTCGAAAGATCCAAAACATCATTAATTAACGACAATAAACCTTTTGCATTAACGAGAATAATATTAAGCTGCTTCTTCTGCTCTTCATTAACCTCACCGCTCATACCACGCCCGAGTATCTCAGAAAAACCAATAATCGAATTTAGCGGCGTACGTAACTCATGGCTCATATTAGCGAGGAAAGTAGACTTTGTTTGACTTGCCTTTAAAGCCTGATCACGCGTCAACGCTAACGATGCCGCTTGATGGCGAAGCTGGCGAGTTTGACTCTTTACTTGACGACTAATTTCATCCTTTTGCTGCTCAAGTAGTTCAGTTCGTTGAAATATGGATTTTAATGACACATAAAGAAATAATGTAACCAACAGCCCTGTTAAAAATATAAGCAGTGGAAATATAAAATCAATTTCGTTCCAAAGTAGATTTTTAGTTACATGAAAATACACCGACTTATTTGAAAAGACAAAATCCCTTTCAACCCCCAACGAAAGTGAGAACAAAGGAGACTTTTCCCTTGTGTTTGTGGCATAAATTTCTTGCCCATCAAGCCAAACCTTATATTCCATACCCTCTGAGGAATCACCCTTAAAGCTCAAGAAGTCTTCTATATCAATCATGTACGAAAGTACACCATATAACTCATTACTATCTAAAGCCGATGCCGGAAACTCATCCCCACCAGGAACCAAGGCATGAAGAATAAGTAACACGGGGCCGGGCGACATTTGAATTGGTTCAGAAATTGATAAGAATGAATCACGATGTATTTGCTTAAATGCATCTTGTACTTCTGGCAATGAACTTAAATCCTTACCGAACCACAAACTAGACTTAACTGTCTTGGGTTCATAATAATCAATCGGATAAATATGCTCTGAAATATTTTTATTTTCACCAAAAGAACTTATTTTATAACCGGTATAGCCCTCACTTTGCTTTATGGCTTCGAATTTTTGTTTATCTTTTTTATTGATGACTTGAGCCAACATCACTCTACACAAAAAACTATTTCGTTCGACTACTGCTCGAGTGAATTGCTCAAATTCTTTTTCTGTCACTTCATTAGACGCATAAAAAAACTGCGCCAGATCTTCATCAACCTGAGTAACAAGCTTAAATCGATTTTCAATCAGAGAAAATGTTTTCTCAGCCTCGCGATGGAAATCTTTTTCTGCATCATCAACTGACACCTTCAGTCCCAACAAAAACACCAAAGCACTAAGACCTGCCCCCACGCCAAACAGCATGGATAGATATTTTGAATGTAATTTGTCTTTGCTAATTATTTTCATGCAACCAATTCTTTACGATGGCTTTTCGCCGAGTAACATCATCAACATCTATGCCAGCCTTCACTAGCAGCTCTTTATTCTGGTAAAGCACCCAGTGCCGATTAATTGTGATCGGTATTCTTTTCACATCTGTTCCAGCAAGTATCTCTAAAGCCACTTCTGCAGCCCATTCACCTTGCTCTGATGCCCGCTTACGAACCCCCAGCATCGTAACTGGCATCATCCATTTATAAGTAGTCATGGTAAGAATCTTTCCTAATTCATTTACCTGACGCAGTGCACGCTCATTATCCCAATTACGAATCCCCGCATTATTACCCAAAATAATGAAATCGGCTGTTTGTGCCTTAGCGAAACTAGCAAAGCCATCCAACCAAGCGCGCATATCTTTGACGAAAATAGGTCGCACATCAATGCCCAATCGTCCGTATATTCGAGCATATTGTTCATAATCTTTATGCTCTGTTAGAACATCGCCAGACAAAAAGGCAATTTCTCTAACCCTGCCAATATTCCGCTGTGCGATTTCGAGCATGGTTTGAACAGGAGCGACCTCAACCATACCAGTCGCATTTTTGTACGGATATCCATAGGCTTCTGCATCCCAATTAATACCGGCAAAGACAAAAGGAAGTTCAACGTTTTTATAGAAAACCTGTACAAGGTAACGTGATGCATTATCATCTGATGCAATAACAATATCTGGCTTATAACTTTCAATTAGTTTTTTAGCTTGTAATGCTTTTTGCTGTATGAATTTAATTTCTGTATTACGTTTCGAATCCATATAGAATTTTTTAAGTTCGCACTTACCTCGCAAAACACTTTCAACACCTGCTTCAATGCCATCATTCCATTCGTAACCTTGATGATAAGACATGACATGCAAACATTTTGGTAGTGCATGCACTTCCGACACCGTTCCAAACAACAGCATAGTGCTAATAAAATAACTCAGAGGCACACAGAGAATTCTACCCATAGAACCGAAACCTGTTATTGTTAGTTTCAAATAAATATCCATTGTTTTACGTAATTTCCACCACTATATACCCCTATTAATGACAAGTGAAACTAGAGTTTACATTGATGTATGAAACTAAAATTATCACTTGTTTAGACGATATCCCTGCTCAACAATGGAATGCGCTGCAACTAGAAAACAACCCATTCATTAGTTACGAATTTCTATCTGCACTTGAGAATTATGACTGTCTTCAAAAATGGGGCTGGCAAATTCGGTTTGTCTGTCTATATGAAGATAAATCATTGATTGCCTCTGTTCCTATGTACCTAAAAGATAACTCTTATGGGGAATTTGTTTTTGATTCAGCATGGGCTGATGCCTATAGCCGTCATGGGCTACGGTATTACCCTAAGCTTGTTGTTGCTGTTCCCTTTACACCCGCAACAGGTCCACGCTTATTGCTGCATAAAGATCATGCAAACTCAGAACTGCGTACGGAGTTAATTAACGCTACATTGGATTACGCAAAAACGATTGAAGTGTCATCTCTACACTACTTATTTACACCAGAGGCAGAAACAAATAACCTAGAAAAAGAAGGGTTACTGCGCCGCACAGGTTGTCAATTTCATTGGCAAAATAATGCCTATACTAACTTTGATGACTTCCTTGCAAGCCTATCTTCAAAGAAGCGCAAACAAATTCGTAAAGAACGTCGTGATGTAAATACTCAAGGAGTCGAAATTGAATTACTACATGGCAAAGACACGCAGTCTCATCATTGGGATGTGTTTTATAACTTCTACAAGTCAACTTTCGCTCGAAAAAGTGGTTACGCCACGTTAACACGTGAATTCTTTGAAGCACTTTCTGAAAATATGCCTGATCAAGTTATCTTAGTGCTTGCAAAACATAATGGTGAATACGTTGCCGCCACATTTAATCTTTTAGGTGACGACACACTCTATGGGCGTCACTGGGGCTGTTCAGAAACTTTTTCAGGCTTACATTTTGAATTATGTTATTACCAACTGATCGACTATTGTATAAAGCATGGCATTCAACGATTCGAGGCTGGCGCACAAGGTGAACACAAACTTAGCCGTGGTTTCTTGCCAACCCCGACATGGTCAGCGCATTGGCTTGCGCACCCTGAATTCAATCAAGTCATTGCTGAATTTTTACAACACGAACATAAAGGCATGCAGGATTATATGGATGTACTTGATGAGCACTCTCCTTTCAAAAACAAGCAATAACATTTCACCACAGAGGACACGGAGGTCTCAGAGAAAATACACAATACAATCATTCTGTATTTATCTACACTCTCTACAACTTAATTGACTACATATTTTATAAATAATGACATCAAAAAACACCATACAAAATCTATACTGGATCGATAGCGATGATCCTGACGCCGAATTCCCACCGCTCGAATTTGCATTAACTGATCCCGATGGCCTGCTCGCCTTTGGTGGCGATCTATCTGTACCTCGTTTATTAAAGGCGTATCGGCTCGGTATTTTCCCCTGGTTTAGTGATGGTCAGCCGATCATGTGGTGGTCACCTGATCCCCGCACTGTTTTATTTCCGGAAGATTTAAACGTTTCACGTAGTCTTGCAAAAACATGTCGACAACGTCCTTACGAAATCACGCTTAACAAAGCTTTTAATAAAGTCATTCATGCTTGCGCGCAGCCACGCAGCGATGATGAAGGCACTTGGATCACGGATGACATGCAACAAGCCTATTGCGCCCTACACGATGCAGGTCATGCTCATTCAGTTGAAGCCTGGCAAGATGGACAACTTGTCGGCGGGCTCTATGGTATTGCCATCGGTCAAATTTTCTTTGGTGAATCTATGTTTGCTCGTGCCACGGATGCATCAAAGATTGCCTTCGTGCATCTCGTCCGTCAACTACAGGCCTGGAACTTTCAACTTATCGACTGCCAAGTTGAGTCGGCACATTTACAAAGCCTAGGCGCTGGCCAATTATCGCGTACTGAATTCGCTAGTTATCTTGATAAATATTGTGAGGTCGAAGCAAATGGCGCAAACTGGCACGCAGATGTACTTACACTGGATGTCGATTAATCATGGGCTCTTTGCATCACGAATCATTGGACTTCTATTTAACACCCGAACACGAATGCAGCTATTTACCACAGCAGCAAGCAATGACCTTGTTCGCCGATCCATCGGTTTGTGTTGATACGGATTTATATAGTGAGTTAATCCAATACGGTTTTCGCCGCAGTGGTACGCATGTGTATCGGCCTCGTTGCCCAATGTGCGATGCCTGTATTCCGATTCGCATTCCTGTTGATAACTTCGCCACCTCACGCAGCCAACGCCGCGTTTGGAAACGTAACCAAGATCTCACCATCACCACGGTTGCAGCTGAATATAATGATGAACACTTCCAGCTATATCGCCATTATATGAGTACCCGTCATGCTGGCGGCGGCATGGATACACCTGAACCCGAAAAATACAGCGAATTTCTTATCAATCCCTATATCGATGCCCGTTTTTATGAATTTCGACTCGATCGTCAACTTCTCGCCGTTGCTACCGTGGATATGCTCAATAATGGTATTTCTGCGGTTTATACCTTCTTTGATCCCAGTGAAGCCGCCCGCAGCCTCGGTGGCATGGCGATCCTCTGGCAAATTGAGGAAGCACGTCGGCTTAATATCCCCTATGTATATCTTGGCTATTGGATCAAGGAGTGTCAGAAAATGGTCTATAAAGACCAATATCGTCCATTTGAAGTCTTCCAAGAAGGTCACTGGCAAATCTACGAAAAATAATTATCCATTTAATTCAATGAGTTGACATTGTTTCACATCTTTACTCCTAAAGTGGCCTGCCACTTGCACCGATACAGTTAGTAGTAACAAACCCGTTCCGATGCAAAGATTAAAGGAGACGACCATGTTGAGCTTTATCTACCGAATGATGAGAGAGTTTGAAATGGAACACGGCATGAAGCCAAACGTACTGCATTTAAGTAATGCGCACTTTGATAAATTACGTAATGATTTCCTCGATCCCGGTAATATTGAAGCAATAATTAGTCGTTTAGACATGGAAATTGTTATCGAAAAGAACTCACTGCATCCTCACCTATCGTGGATGGAATCTTCTTATCGTAAAGCTGCTTCCTTCTAAAGAAGCAGTAAACGCACCACCAATAAGTAATCAGCCCGTTTATGGGCTGATTCAGCACCTTTCTCACCTTTTACATTGAAAATAACGCTCAGTTAGGGCATTATTCGCGCCGTTGATAAGTAACGGAAGCCTGACTGTTCAGGCGATAAAAGCGAGTTTATGGCTAAAGAAGAAGCAATTGAAATGGATGGCACTGTCATTGAGACACTGCCTAATACAATGTTCCGAGTTGAACTGGAAAACGGTCACGTTGTGACTGCACATATTTCTGGCAAGATGCGTAAGCATTACATCCGAATTTTAACTGGCGACACTGTAACAGTCGCGCTTACACCTTACGATCTCAGCAAAGGCCGCATTACTTACCGCGCTCGCTAAACCAAAAGCGGTCGATTAGTGAACGCTTTCTTCCCGTTCATCTTCTGCCATTACATCCAAACGTAAGCCTTTTTTATCGGCGCTGATACGTACATGCCCACCATGTACGAGTTTGCCGAATAATAATTCTTCCGCGAGTGGTTTTTTGATCTTTTCCTGAATCAAACGACTCATAGGTCGTGCACCCATTTTTTCATCAAAACCATTTTCCGCAAGCCACGCTTGTGCGGCTTTATCTAATTCAATCGTGACATGCTTGTCTTGTAACTGTGCTTCCAGTTCAAAAATAAATTTATTAACAACATGTTCAATGGTACTGCGTCCTAATGAATCGAACCAAATAATACCATCAAGCCTGTTTCTAAATTCTGGCGTAAAGGTGCGGTTAATCACTTCGGTATTATCTTTAGCATGATCTTGTTCAGTAAAACCAATACTAGGTCGGCTCATGTGTTCCGCACCGGCATTGGTTGTCATAACAAGAATCACATTTCTAAAATCCGCCTTGCGTCCATTGTTGTCCGTTAGTGTTCCGTGATCCATTACTTGTAATAATAAATTAAAAACATCTGGATGGGCTTTTTCAATCTCATCTAACAACAACACAACATGCGGGTTCTTGGTTACCGCTTCAGTTAATAAACCACCTTGATCAAAACCAACGTAACCTGGTGGCGCACCAATCAAACGCGATACCGTATGACGCTCCATGTATTCCGACATATCAAAACGAATCAATTCAACATCCATTACGCGTGCAAGTTGACGCGTTACTTCAGTTTTACCGACACCGGTTGGACCTGCAAACAAGAACGAACCAATTGGGCCATTCTCTGTTCCTAAACCTGATCGCGACATTCTGATTGCGGTTGATAATGAATCAATGGCTTTATCTTGACCGTAAATAACCATTTTCAGATCTTGATCGAGTTTCTTCAACATATCCTTATCAGAAGAAGATACCTTCTTCGGTGGAATACGCGCAATACTGGCAACCACTTTTTCAATATCACCAACACCAATAGTCTTTTTACGCTTTGATGCAGGCTGCAAACGCTGATACGCACCTGCCTCATCAACTACATCAATCGCCTTGTCTGGTAGGTGCCGATCATTAATATAGCGTTCTGACAACTCGGCAGCTGATCGCATCGCCTGCTTGGTATAACGCACATCATGGAATTCTTCAAAACGCGATTTCAAACCAAACAAAATTTGTACCGTTTCATCCACCGTCGGTTCATTCACATCAATCTTCTGGAAACGACGAGCCAATGCACGATCCTTTTCAAAGATACCGCGATACTCTTGATAGGTGGTCGAACCCATGCATTTCAACTCACCCGACGCCAACATCGGTTTAATTAAATTAGACGCATCCATCACACCACCCGATGCTGCCCCCGCACCAATGATGGTGTGAATTTCATCAATGAATAAAATAGCCTTAGGTTGTTGTTTTAATTGTTTCAAAATACCTTTAAGACGTTTTTCAAAATCACCACGGTATTTTGTACCTGCAAGCAATGCACCCATATCGAGAGAATAAATAACACTCTCATTTAGCACCTCAGGCACTTCTTCTTCGACAATCATTAATGCCAAGCCTTCGGCGATCGCTGTTTTACCCACGCCGGCTTCACCAACAAACAAAGGATTGTTTTTTCGACGACGACAAAGTATTTGTACTGCACGCTGCACTTCTTGCGAGCGACCAATCAAGGGATCAATCTTGCCGCTACTTGCTTGTTCATTAAGATTGACCGTGTAACTTTCTAATGGTGTTTTAGCTGGTGGCTCAACGGCTTCTTCATCAACACCAATACCGATCTCTTCTTCATCAGAATCATCATCAATTTTTGAAATACCATGCGACATGTAATTCACAATATCCAAACGCATGACATTTAATTTATTTAAGAAATAAACGGCCTGCGAATCAGGCTCACTAAAGATCGCTACCAAAACATTCGCACCGGTTACTTCTTGTTTGCCTGATGACTGCACGTGAAAAACAGCACGCTGCATCACACGTTGAAAACCCAAGGTCGGTTGCGTTTCCCGTTCGTCGTGTTCAGGAATTAATGGCGTTGTTTCATCTAAAAATTGATTGAGTTCTGTGTGTAGAGAAATAATATCCGCACCACAAGCACGTAGCACCGTAGCCGCATGCGGGTTATCCAATAAGGCTAGCAATAGATGTTCGACGGTCATGAATTCATGTCGTTTATCCCGCGTTTCCTTGTAGGCCGCGTTTAACGTGAATTCCAATTCTTTACTCAACATATGCTCATCCTCACCCTTCAGTGATCAATCTTCTTCCATTGTGCATTTTAATGGGTGCTGGCTTTCTTTTGCATAGGTATTCACCAGTTCCACCTTCGTTTCCGCGATGTCGCGGCTGTAAACGCCGCATACGCCCATACCCTTAGTATGCACATTCAACATCACTTGCGTCGCCTGTTCTCGGTTCATACTGAAAAAATCTTCCAGAATGTGAACCACGAACTCCATAGGAGTGTAATCGTCATTCAGCAGCAACACTTTATACTTAGGTGGCCGCTTTAGCTTTGGTTTCGCCTCTTCTACCGCAAGGCCGTCATCTTCATGATTGTCTGTCTGTTTACTCATACCATCTCTAATACTGTCATTATCGTACGTAATTCATCAACGCCCACCATTCTCGCCTCGCAAGAAGCTGCTGGCAAGTGCTACTCCACATTACTTTAGAGCAACTCTAAGCCGCTTTATAAACGCACTTTTTATGTATGCCTATAATAGTTGACTAACAAAGTCGGGTTAGTTAAAAATGAAGGTGGTTTCCCCAACGTGATTCATAGATTGGGGTGAATATTGGCACTTTCAACATGAGGTTCTTGCTATGGCTCATGGTACAGTCAAATGGTTCAACAACAGCAAAGGTTATGGCTTCATTTCTGATGAAGAACACCATGAAATCTTCGCTCACTTCTCCTGCGTAGAAATGGATGGCTACAAAACTCTAAAACGTGGTCAACATGTCGAGTTTGAGCTGATAGATGGCCCTAAAGGCCTGCAAGCGCAGCATATCCGTCCTGATAAGAACGCGATCGAAGAACAATCTGACACGATACATTAAACGTAGGCCAAGCTCGGTTCGTCAGCCCCACGCCAATGGTGTGATTTGTTGGGCGCACGGTATAATGACATTTTATAGCTAACGCCGATAAATCCGACAAATAATGGCCACGAAAACCGAATATTCAGCCCTACAGGCCTTTATTACCCGTGACGGCTCTCAAATCAGAGAGCTCATGCACCCTTCTCCACATGCGAATGAGCATGGTGTGCAAGCTCAAAGCCTTGCCGAGGCTCGCGTAGCCATTGGCGGCAAAACTCAATTACATCGTCATGCCAATAGCGAAGAGCTTTATCATATTACATCTGGCTGCGGCATGATGACGCGTGGGAACGACGTGTTCTCGGTGCAAACTGGCGACACGGTTTGTATTCTTCCCGGCACACCGCATTGCATCGAAAATACTGGCAATGAAGATTTGGTTATTCTTTGCTGCTGTTCACCGGCCTATGCCGATGCGGATACCGAATTGCTATGAGCCGCTTAATTGCCTTTAACAAACCTTACGGTGTACTTAGTCAATTCAGTAAAGAAGGTGATCACCAAACACTGGCTGATTATATAAACATTCCTGATGTATACCCTGCTGGCCGATTAGATCGTGATAGCGAAGGACTTTTGCTTCTCACCGATGACGGCAAGTTACAACAACGTATTTCAGATCCCAAATTTAAGAAATTTAAAGTCTATTGGGTTGAGGTTGAAAAAGAACCCGATACGGCGGCACTTCAGCAATTACGTGATGGCGTGACATTAAAAGATGGCCTAACCCGCCCTGCGCAAGTAAAGCTGATTGATGAACCCACATTATGGGAACGAGATCCTCCTGTGCGTTTTCGTAAAAATATTCCCACCGCATGGTTAGAACTTTCAATAAGTGAAGGTAAGAATAGACAAGTTCGACGCATGACGGCCGCGGTAGGTTACCCGACCTTACGTTTGGTACGCGCTGCTATTGGTAACTGCCAACTCGATGATTTAGAACTTGGTCAGTGGCGTGAACTTGATGCCGCACAATTTGGCACGCCTGCATGATTTGGACACCACGCCTCACCGTTGCAGCCATGATTGAACGTGATGGAAAATTTCTCATGGTCGAAGAACGTGATGGTGAGCGTACTGTTTTCAATCAACCCGCAGGACATGTAGAAAACCAAGAATCTATTCACAATGCGGTTATTCGCGAAGCAAAAGAAGAAACTGCATGGGACTTTACACCTGAATATATTGTTGGGTTTTATAAATGGCGTAAACAGGAAAATGACACGACCTATGTACGCATCTGTTTTTCCGGCACTGTAAATAATCACGATCCAGCACAAACACTTGATGATGGTATTCTCGCCGCCAACTGGCTCTCCTTTGAAGAAATTATATCAATGAATGAACAACGCATGCGTAGCCCGATGGTTCGGCAATGTATTGAGGATTACCGTCGCGGAATAAAATATCCATTGGGGTTCATTACAGAATGGTAGAAAAGAAACACATTATCATCGGCATGTCTGGCGGCGTTGACTCGTCTGTTGCCGCCCTGCTTTTAATTGAACAAGGCTATCACGTTGAAGGCCTGTTCATGAAAAACTGGGAAGAAGATGACAGCGAAGAATATTGCACTGCCGCTGAAGATCTAAAAGACGCGCAATCCGTTTGTGATCAACTTGGCATCCCTTTGCATACCGTTAACTTCTCCGCAGAATATTGGGATCGTGTCTTCGAACATTTTCTTAATGAATATAAAGCGGGCCGCACCCCTAACCCTGACGTGCTTTGTAATCGAGAAATAAAATTCAAAGCTTTCTTGGATCACGCACAAACATTAGGCGCAGATGCCATTGCGACTGGCCATTACGTTGATACGTCGAATGACAATGGCGAGTATCAACTTGTGAAAGCACACGACAACAATAAAGATCAAAGTTATTTCCTTTACATGCTAGGGCAATACCAATTATCACATGCGCTATTCCCTCTTGGTGGTATTGCCAAAGATGAAGTGCGTAAGATTGCCGAAAAGAACAACTTCATCAATAGCCGCAAGAAAGACAGCACCGGCATTTGTTTTATTGGTGAACGAAAGTTCACTGAATTTCTTTCTCGCTTCCTCCCTGCCCAGCCTGGCGACATCATGACCGATGGCGGCAAAAAACTTGGCCAGCATAATGGCCTAATGTATTACACCATTGGCCAACGCCAAGGCCTTGGTATCGGCGGGCGTAATGATGCCAGTAGTGAACCTTGGTTTGTTGCTCAGAAAGACATGGAAAATAACCAACTTGTTGTTGTGCAAGGTGGCGAACACCCGCTTCTCTACAAGAAATACCTACTCGCCGATGATATCCATTGGGTGGCCGGCCATGCCCCTAATGAATTAATTAAGGGAAAACTTAATTGCATGGCAAAAACACGTTACCGCCAACCTGATCAAGCTTGTTCAATCACACAAGATGGTGACACCTTGCTTGTTGAATTTGACGAACCGCAACGTGCAGTAACCCCAGGACAATCGCTAGTTTTATATGATGGTCAAAACTGTCTCGGTGGCGCGATCATTACTAAAGGTTTTAATTAAATGAAAAATGTTTACTCCGATCGCGTACTCGCTTTTGCCGGCATTGTTCAAGCTTGTCGCTGTGTACAACAGATTGCGACTACCGGCATGGTTGAAACAACGGCCATCACCGCATCCATTCAGAGCATCCTCATTGTTGATGCTGATGATTGTGAGGATGTTTTTAATGCTGGCGATAAGTTACATACGGGTCTGAAATACAGTGTCGAATTATTTAGCAACGCTGGCAACATGGAACGCAATGAAGTCATGCGCATGGTGATTGCGGTTATTCAACTTGAGCGCACATTAAGTAAAAACCCTGCCGCGCTCGATGAAATTTCTACTGGCATCGAAAAAGCAACTACGCAAAGTGAACAGTTTTCTTTATTGCACGCCAATGTACTTGCTTCATTAGCCGGTGTTTATTCTGACACTTTAAGTGTGCTTAAACCCCGCATTATGGTGAATGGCGAAGAAATGCATTTAACTAATCCCATCAACACTAATAAAATCCGCAGTTTATTACTCGCTGCTGTACGTGCAGCCGTGTTGTGGCGCCAATCTAATGGATCGCGCTGGCAGTTATTATTCTATCGAAAACGTTACCTGCGCGAATCAACGCGACTCCTTGAAAACCTGAACTGAATCATAAAAACCTGAACTGATCCGTAAAAATATAGTCTAAATTTGTATAACTCTTTTCAATTTACATTGATGAGAGTAGGCTCGTATGTAGCATATAGAGATGTTTTAAAGTAGTTCTCTGCAGTTATGTTTCACACATAAAAAAAGGAGAATGTTATGAGACGTTTATATTTTCTAGCTCCACACATCAATAGTGCGAAAGCCATTTTTCATGACTTATTACTTGCACGTGTTGATGATCATCATGTCCATGTTGTTAGCAAGGACGAATCAGAACTCATCAAAGAAAATCTTCCTGCAGCCACTTTATTTGAGAAATCAGATCTAGTCCCTGCATTTGAACGAGGCTTGGTAATTGGTTTTGCCAGTGGTTTAGTTCTGAGCTTTATTGGTGTTGTCATGACACCGTTTGATGTTCAGCTGGGTGGTGCAAGCATTCTTGGTATTACTCTGTTTGGTGCATTCTTTGGTGCATGGGTATCAAGTATGATTGGTATTTCATTACACAACTCGCATCTTAAAGGTTTTGAAAATGCAATTGCGAAAGGTGAATATCTATTTATTGTTGACGTTCCAAAATCGCGCATGCCTGAGATTACGAAACTAATGAAACGCCATCATCCTGAAGCAGGAAATGAAGGTAGTGATCCAACCGTGCCAGCCTTTCCTTAAACGAAACTATTTCGTCCAAGAAAAGACCGGCATAGTTAGTAACGGCAAGTCTATTTGCTTGAGCTAGGTTTCAAGCCTAGCTCAAGTATCTGGGTATTCTAAGCATCTAAGACAGCGTGACGGGTGTCGAAGCATCCGCGATTTCTTTATATTCTGCTATCTCGTGGAAATTAAGGTAACGGTAAACCTCGTCACTCATTGGTGCGAGATCTTTCATGTACTCCATGTATTCTTCAAGCGTTGGTAACTTTCCTAGCACTGCTGTTACTGCGGCCAATTCTGCTGAACCTAAATAAACATCCGCATCTTTACCTAAACGGTTAGGGAAATTACGCGTCGATGTTGAAAACACAATCGCATCATCAGCAACACGCGCTTGGTTACCCATACACAATGAACAGCCCGGCATTTCAGTACGCGCGCCTGCACGACCAAATATAGAGTAATAACCTTCTTCGGTTAATTGATGCGCATCCATTCTTGTTGGCGGCACAATCCACAAACGCACTGGCACATTAGTAACGGCTTCGAGCACTTTACCTGCGGCACGATAATGACCGATGTTCGTCATACATGAACCAATAAAGACTTCATCGACTTTCACTTCACCCACTTCTGATAATGACTTCACATCATCTGGATCATTCGGGCAAGCCAATAAAGGTTCAGTAATTGTTGCCAAATTAATTTCAATAATTTCGGCATATTCTGCGTCTTCATCACGCTCTAACAACTGAGGATTATCTAACCACTCTTGCATCGCGTTAATACGACGTTGAATTGTACGCGCATCGCCATAACCTTCAACCAACATCCACTTCAACAATGTCACATTCGATTCAAGGTACTCACAAATGGGTTCTTTGTTTAGGTGCACCGTACAACCACCCGCTGAACGTTCAGCTGATGAATCAGACAATTCAAATGCTTGTTCTACCTTAAGATCAGGCAAGCCTTCGATTTCAAGAATGCGTCCAGAAAAAATATTTTTCTTGTTTTTCTTTTCAACCGTCAACAAGCCTTTTTGAATTGCCACATAAGGAATTGCGTTAACCAAATCACGCAGTGTAATTCCCGGCTGCATTTCACCTACGAAACGCACCAACACAGATTCAGGCATATCCAATGGCATCACACCTAAAGCTGCACCAAAGGCAACTAAACCAGAACCGGCTGGAAAACTAATGCCTAATGGAAAACGTGTATGCGAATCACCACCTGTACCCACCGTATCAGGGAGGATCATACGGTTTAACCACGAGTGGATAATACCGTCACCTGGGCGAAGTGAAACACCGCCACGGGTTTGAATAAATTCAGGCAACTGATGTTGCAAGGTAATATCAACCGGCTTTGGATACGCTGCGGTATGACAGAAACTTTGCATAACCAAATCAGCAGAGAAGCCTAAACAGGCTAATTCTTTTAATTCATCACGCGTCATGGCACCGGTTGTATCTTGTGAGCCAACAGTCGTCATACGCGGTTCACAATATGTGCCTGGGCGAACGCCATCAACACCACAAGCACGACCAACCATTTTTTGCGCCAAAGTAAAGCCCTTGCCTGTGTCTGCGGGAGCAACTGGGCGAGTAAATAATTCTGATGCAGGTAGACCAAGATCTTCACGGGTTTTGTCGGTTAATGAACGACCGATAATAAGTGGGATACGACCACCGGCACGCACTTCATCAGGCATCGTCGTTGGTTTAAGCGTAAAGGTACTGATCACCTCGCCTGCTTCGTTATGCACTTCACCCTTGAACGGGTAAATAGTAATGACATCACCGGTGCTCATTTTTGTGACATCACATTCAATCGGCAAAGCACCTGAATCTTCTGCTGTGTTAAAGAAAATCGGCGCAATATTACCGCCAAGAATCACGCCACCTTGGCGTTTGTTAGGAACGTAAGGAATATCATTGCCCATATGCCACAGCACAGAGTTGATTGCCGACTTACGAGATGAACCGGTACCCACCACATCACCAACGTAAGCAAGTGGATGACCTTTTTCTTTTAGTTCATCAATCATGCCCAAGGCATTCGGCATACAATTGATCAACATCGCTTTTGCATGCAAAGGAATATCTGGTCGACTCCATGCTTCCGAGGCCGGAGATAAATCATCAGTATTAGTTTCGCCTTCAACCTTAAATACAGTCACCGTCATTGATTCAACCAATGGCTCACGGCTTGTAAACCACTGCGCATCTGCCCAAGCATCAACAACTTGTTTGGCGTAGCTATTTGAATCGGCCTTCGCCATCACATCGTGATAGGCATCAAACACAAGCAATGTTTTAGAAAGTGCCTTTACTGCAATCGGTGCGAGGTCTTCATTATCGAGCAGCTCAACCAATGTTGTAATATTGTAACCACCAAACATGGTGCCCAATAACTCGGTTGCACGTGCCGCATCAAGCAATGGCGATGCTGCTTCACCCTTGGTGATCGCGGTTAAGAAACCCGCTTTAACATAAGCGGCCTGATCAACACCCGGTGGAATGCGGTGAACGAATAATTCGAGCAGCGTGTCTTCTTCACCAGCTGGAGGGCTCTTTAATAATTCAATCAAATCTGCCGTTTGCTGAGGATCCAACGCTAATGGGGGAAGACCTTGTTCAGCGCGTTCACTGACATGTTGACGATATTGCTCTAGCACGTTCACTCCTTCTTGCCTGTATCAGGCGATCTTGGTTACACCGGCTTCTAACCGGGCGGATATTCTACCGTTTCAAAGGCCTACACACACGCCAAATTACAAAAAACCACTAAATTGCACTAGTAATGTAGGTGATTAAAGCTATATTTAAGGAGCAATATGGCTATTTATAAAAATAACTTAGATAATTGTCATAATAATTTGCTTTATAAAGAACTTATAACTATAACTAAATAAAGAAGTTTTTATATTATCAGCAAGATCAGGTGAATTTAGCCAACCGTGAACGCCGTCACGGAATAGCCTGACTGAATAAGGTGTAATAAAAGCCTGTTCACGCTGTTTTGGAGAAGAATATGGACACCACTATCGCATTGTTTTTCAGCCTCGGCATCGTTATGAGCCCAACAAACGAACCTGCCCCATCGGTTCAAGCTGACACAGCCAAACAAGTCATTGTTCAACAAGCAGCAAAGCCAACTTCTAAAGCAATCAAACGCCATGAATTAGTGAAGAATCGTATCGCGGCCACTAATGCATGGTTAGCAAGCCAACGTAAAGAACGTCGTGATTTAGCAAAGAAGCATCAATTGACACAGCTTAGCTCTAATACCCAGTCCTGCGGTGCAGACTGGAACCTAACATAACAATAACTAAGTAATACCCAGATTGTCTCAGCCCCGCTTGCGGGGCTTTTATTTGTCTGGAACAACCCGAAGCGACTCATTTTATGGCACAATCTCCGCCTATCAATTTAATAACATAATTTAAGAACCGGATAACAACATGCAGCTTTCTTCACTCACCGCAGTTTCCCCTATTGATGGCCGTTACGGCAGTAAAACCAGCGCATTACGTAGTATTTGCAGCGAATACGGTCTAATTCGTCATCGCGTTCTGGTTGAAGTACGTTGGTTACAAGCCCTTGCCGAACATAGCGAAATCAGTGAAGTGCCTACACTCAGTAATGATGCCAATACGGTATTAAATGCCATTGTCAGTGATTTTAGTGAAGATGATGCGCAACGCGTAAAAGATATCGAAAGCACCACCAATCATGATGTGAAGGCAGTTGAGTACTTTCTAAAAGAAAAGATTGCTGACAACGCAGAACTCAATGCAATTAATGAATTCCTGCACTTTGCCTGTACTTCAGAAGACATCAACAATCTTTCGCATGCGCTTATGTTGGGTGCGGCCCGAAATGATGTGCTTTTACCAATGATGGATGAAGTCATTGAAGCGATTACTGCACTTGCTCACGATAATGCCGAACAACCGATGCTATGTCGTACACACGGTCAACCTGCTTCACCTTCTACCTTAGGTAAAGAAATGGCCAATGTGGCTGCGCGTCTACATAGACAGCGTAATCTACTTACCGCCGTGCCTCTGCTGGGCAAGGTGAATGGTGCCGTGGGTAACTACAATGCCCATCTTAGTGCCTACCCAAATATTGATTGGATTAAATTCGCTAAAGACTTTGTTGAAGATCTTGGTCTAGATTGGAATCCTTACACCACTCAAATCGAACCACATGATTATATTGCTGAGTATTTCGATGCCCTCGCGCGTTTTAATACCATCGTGCTCGATTTTGATCGTGATATTTGGAGTTACATCTCAATTGGTTACTTCAAGCAAAAAACGATTGCTGGCGAAGTCGGCTCATCGACCATGCCGCACAAAGTAAACCCGATTGATTTTGAAAACTCGGAAGGCAATATTGGTATCGCTAATGCCATTCTTGGCCATCTTTCGAGCAAACTACCTATTTCTCGCTGGCAGCGCGATCTAACCGATTCCACCGTTTTACGTAACCTCGGTGTAGGTATCGCGCATAGCTTAATCGCCTTCCAATCGACCCTAAAAGGCATCAGCAAGTTAGATCCCTCGGCTGAAAAAATGAACGCCGATCTTGATGCCAATTGGGAAGTGCTAGCCGAACCAATTCAGACCGTAATGCGCCGCTATGCAATTGAAAAACCTTATGAAAAGCTCAAAGAATTAACTCGTGGCAAGCGCATTGATGCTGCCTCCTTAGGTGTGTTTATTGACTCATTGGAGATACCGGATGATGAGAAAACACGCCTGAAAGCACTTAGCCCAGCCACGTATATAGGTAATGCAGTGGAACAGGCCAAAAAGCTCTAATTTAGCCAATGACTCATTTTGTGAACCAGTGCACAGAGTTAAAAGAGAGTATTCGGGATAGTAGTTACCAGGCAGCAAACGATGTGTGACTCCTTCCTACCCCCACTCGTTACCATCGATTGCACCCACCCCACCCGGACTGCATCCCCCACCCCAGCAGTCCGGGTTTATTTTGCCTGTCGTTCAAGATTAGCCACATTAACAAGGGCATCACAATGCCGATAACACTGACTTTTCCAAACGGCATCAGCCACGATGAATTTCTACGCGACTATTGGCAAAAGAAACCGCTACATATACCTGCTGCATTAAATAATTTCCAAGATCCATTAGAGCCTGAAGAACTTGCCGGTCTTGCCTGCGAAGATGAAATCGCCGCACGTATTATTTTTGATAATGGTAATAACGATTGGCAAGTACGCCAGAATCCTTTTACTGAAGAAGATTTTACCTCACTACCCGCAACACACTGGACCGTGCTGGTTCAAGATTTAAATAAACATATTTCTGAATTAGATTTATTGCTTGAAGCCTTTTCGTTTTTACCGGCATGGCGCATTGATGATGTCATGGTAAGTTATGCCGCACCACAAGGTGGCGTTGGTCCACATACCGATCAATATGACGTGTTTTTATTACAGGGAATGGGAACGCGTCGTTGGCAGCTTAGTAGTGCAAAAGATGATGAAGAATTAATTGCTGGTATTGATCTGAAAATCCTCAACAATTTTAATGCCGAACAAGAATTCCTACTCCAACCAGGCGACATGCTTTACCTTCCACCAGGAGTGCAACACTATGGTGTGAGTGATGAACCCTGCATGACCTATTCTGTTGGTCTTCGCGCACCAACCCAGCTTGAGTTGCTCGGCGACTATATTGATCAACGCACGCTTACACAAAATGACGATTCAGAACGTCGCTACCGTGATCCAGCGATCACCACCAATAGTAATAGCGGTGAAATAACTGCTGATGCAATTAAAAATATTGCAGAATTAATTAAAAACATTCCAAGTAATGATGCCGATATCAAACAATGGTTTGGTCAGTTTATTACCAGCACGCTCCATTCACTTGATACTATTCCGATCAAGCCAGAAACAAATTCAGATGAGCTTCTACAACATATTAAGCAAGGCGACATTCTACATCGGAATGCCGCTAGCCGTTTTGCTTACATAGAAAATACTGACAGCGCTGATATCTATATCGACAGCAGTACTATTAATCTTGCCGGCGCAAATGCCTCCATCGCCAAACATATTTGTAATCACCGTCAATTTACAGAAAATGATTTATCTGACTGGTTGGCTAATCCACAATGCCTCGCACTATTAACTGCGTGGTATGAAATTGGCTTACTTGAATTCGCAAACAATGAAGATAATGACGACTAGTTGGCATGCTGAAATCGCAGATTGGTCTAAACTTGATCAACAAGCGGCAATAAAAGCAGTACGGCAACAAGTCTTTATTGTTGAACAATCTGTCCCCGTTGAATTGGAATGGGATGAACTTGATGAAAAATCTATACACTTGCTCATTTCTAGCGATGAAACAAAAGATATTGCGACAGCAAGAATGCATGTCGAAGAAACCATCGCGCATATTGGTCGCATGGCTGTGTTAAAAGAACACCGACAACAAGGCGTTGGCACGCTAATGCTTGAAACCCTATTGAAACAGGCACGTATTAATGGTGTCAAACAAATTGTGCTCAATGCACAAACGTCAGCTATTGAATTTCACCAACGTTACAAATTTAATGTTGTAGGTGATGAATTCCAAGACGCAGGAATACCGCATTACAAAATGGTGCTGCATATAAATGAATGATGAAATTGACTCACTCTTAGTTAATAGTAAGATCTGCGAATCAGTTACTCTAAAATTAGAGAGCGCGAAACAAAACCACATTGCCAGCATCAACCTTGTACAGCAAGGCCGTTACACACTGGATATAGTTAGCCGCGAACTTGATCATAAAATTTACGACAACGAAGAATTCAAAGCGGTCGTTAAAGACCTAGCGACCAGTGGCGCAAAGGCAAAGATTCGCTTACTCATACAAGACAGTGATAAAGCCGTTAAACAAGGGCATCGTTTGGTAGAGCTGGCCCGCAGACTGACATCCTTTATAGATATTCGCATTCAAGGAAAACGTTTTAAGGAATTTAATGAAGCGTGGTTGATCGTTGATTCAAAGGCATGGGTACGCCGCCCTTTTGCCGACAAATACAATGCCGACGTTAGTTTTTTAGCCACACGCCAACTTAGAGAAACCAGTAAAATATTTAATACCATGTGGGATGAAGCCAGCCACGATCCCAATCTTCGTAGATTAAGCCTCTAACCAACGCAGGTGAAAGTCATGATTAAGTTTAAAACTAAGCGACTCCTACTTATTACTGCTCTTTTACTATCTTCATTCACTGCCTTTGCCGCAGATCGCATTGAAGTTATTCAACTTCAAGGACGTAGTGCAGACGAAATCATTTCTATTATTCAACCCCTACTCGAGCCTAGTGTTGGGCTTAGCTCGCAAGGCTACAAACTTATTATTCGTGGCTCAGAAAAAGACATTGCGCAAGCACGTGAAATAATTAGCCAGCTCGATAGTGCACCCAAGCAACTGACAATCAGCCTTCGTTATGGTGGTGGTTCCACATATAATAGAAATGGAATCAGTGCATCAGGAACAATCAAGTCCGGTGACGTACAAGCATCAGTTAATGGTAGTGGGCCTGCCAGCGTGCGACTTCATGAAACACGTCGCTCAATTAATGATGATTCGATTCGTCGCATCAATGTAATCGAAGGTCGTCAGGCCTTTATTCAAACAGGACAACTTCTCCCTGTAGGCCAAAGTAGAACCGATCAATTTGGTAATAAGAGTAAATCTGTTAGTTATAAAAATATAAACAGTGGCTTTTACGTTGTACCACGACTCTCTGGGGAATTTGTTAACCTAGAACTATTACAAAACCGTACCAGTATTGATCGCCACGGCAGACAAACATTCAACACACAACGAACCGGCACCACCCTACGCGGACGGTTAGGTGAATGGATTAGTATTGGTGGTATTTCACAGCAATCGACACAATCCGGTTCTGGCATACTTCACTCAACACGTCGTAATAGTAATGTTGATTCTCAACTCCATATCAAAGTTGATGTCGTGCCGAATTAATTAATGCTGACTGGATTCAATCAGCTCTTTTAACTTCGCAAATAACTGACTCGATTCAGACCAACGCGAATGACTCGTGTCATATTCCATATCAAGCACTGGCTTAAAACAGTGTTCAAGCTCGCTTGCTGCTGTACCTATTTCCGTGAGCTCAAAGGTAGCAGCTGATCCTGCCAAACTATGCACCTTACGGTCAAACTCAGCGGCGAGTTCTGCATCCCACCCCTTTTGCAATGTTGTCCATGCGGATTCCAGCTCGGCCAACAATGTCGGCAAATTTTCACGGTAGGATTGGAACAAGGCAGCAATGCGAGACTGTCTATCTTCATGCATAGTTTTGGCTGTATGAGTGATAATTTTTATGTATCATAGAGGGTAACATGGTATCCGCTGTAAGCAGTAGTCCTGTGTAAATAATATTTTAATATCAGGAAGTTAGCTAAAACCATGTCATTATCACAGCTCAATCCAAGCCAACGCGAAGCCGTACATTATCGCGATGGTCCCCTACTCGTTATCGCCGGTGCAGGTAGTGGCAAAACCCGTGTTATTACCACTAAAATTGCCGAATTAATTAGCACACATGGTATCGAGCCACGTTATATTGCGGCTGTTACCTTCACCAACAAAGCCGCGCGTGAAATGCGCTCACGTATTACCGAGATCCTCGATAAAAAGGTAAGTAAAGGGCTACGCATTAGCACCTTCCATACTCTTGGGCTAAATATCATTCGTGATGAGCTAGAAACCCTTGGTTTGCGTAAAGGGTTCTCCATCTACGACGACACCGATAGCATGGCAGTGCTTAATGAACTTGCCCGAGGTGAAACAGATGAACGACTGCGCCTACTCAGAAATCAAATATCAAAATGGAAGTCGGACTGCACAACGCATAAACAGGCAATGGCAACAGCTGAAGATCAATTAGAAGGTCGAATGGCTGAAATCTATGAGGCCTACGATCGACACCTTCATGCCTGTAATGCAATCGACTTTGATGATCTATTACTTATTCCTGTGCAGTTATTACAAAAAAACTTTGACGTGCTGAATCGCTGGCGCGCCAAAATACAATATCTTTTAGTTGATGAATATCAAGACACCAATAAAACTCAATACGAACTGGTTAAGTTATTAATTGGCGACCGCGGGTGTTTAACCGTGGTCGGAGATGATGATCAATCAATTTATGCCTGGCGTGGCGCGCAACCCGAAAACATGAACCTACTCGCTGAAGACTACCCCCACCTAAAAATAATTAAGCTTGAACAAAACTACCGTTCAATGGGCAGCATTCTACAAGCGGCAAATAGCGTGATTTCGAATAATCCTCACGTATTTGAAAAATCACTTTGGAGTGAATTGGGTTTTGGTGAATCACTGCAAGTGATCCGTGCCGCAAACGAAGAACAAGAAGCAGAAAAAGTCACCACACGTCTACTGCATCATAAATTTAAACACCGTACCGAACATCGCGATTATGCAATCTTGTATCGAGGTAACCATCAATCTCGTTTATTTGAACGTGCGCTGCGTGAATACAATATTCCTTATTATCTTAGTGGCGGCACATCGTTCTTCGCCTACACCGAAATCAAAGACATCATGTGTTATATGCGTGTTATCACCAATCCTGATGATGACAATGCCATGTTGCGCATTATCAATACACCGCGCCGAGAAATTGGCCCTAGCACATTAGAAAAGCTGGTCGCCTTTGCTGCTGATACTAACTCCAGCCTATTTGCGGCTATGCATGACCCATCTATTGCCAATGTATTACCGAACCGTGCCGTGAGCCGCATACAGTATTTTTGCGAATGGCTAGATAGCCAAGTTCATTCAGTTGAAAATAACACGCCGACTTTTGTTGTTAAAAACCTCGTCAGTGATATTGATTACCCTCAATGGCTTCTCGATAGTTATCCAGATGAAAAAGTCGCCAAACGAAAAATGGATAATGTCGACGAACTCATTTCATGGATCGAACGTTTATCGAATAAATCCAGCGATGCCGATCTAGGTGATATTGTGAGTCGCCTAACCCTACTCGACATTTTAGACCGCGATGATGAACAAGATGGTGATCATGTTCACCTCATGACACTGCATGCAGCAAAAGGACTCGAATTCCCACACGTCTATCTGGTTGGTATGGAAGAAGACCTGCTCCCCCACCGCATGAGTATTGAAGAAGATAATATTGAAGAAGAACGTCGCCTTGCCTATGTTGGCATTACCCGCGCACAAAAGACCATGTCATTTAGTTACGCCATGCGTCGTAAACGCTATGGCGAAATGATTCAATGCACCCCAAGCCGTTTTCTAGACGAAATACCTCAAGAGCTATTGCATTTTGAAGGTGAGAAACAAGATCCTGAAGAAGCCCAAGAAGAAGGACGTTCGACATTAAGTAGTTTGCGTGCCTTATTAAATGATAACTAATCATAAGTTAAAAATTTAATTAACTATCTACCGACATAAAAAAACGGGGGCAACTGCCCCCGTAATTACAACTTTAAAACAGTATTTATCTCGCTTCTACATTAACTACCGGTGTTTCGAGTCACCATCGCAGACTGCGCATCTTGCAATGCTACAACAGCCTTAGAGAAATGGCCGCGACCACCTGACTTAGCAGCTCTTTTAAACAATTTACGAGCTTTCTTGAAGAGAGGCACTGCATCAGTAATATGCAGATCAACTGTATCAAGAAGCTCAATTGCATCATCGACTTCAGCGAGTGCTAGTTTGGCATTTATCCTACGATTCTTCCGTTTACGCAAGCCTAACGCTTTTTCAGCTAATGTTATTGCTGATGAAGCATTGAAGTCAGCACCCATCACACGAATGAAACGCGCAACGTTAGCAACTTGTGAGCCATTTAAAGGAACAATAGCTGGCAGGAATTCACCATTACGTAAATGACGGTTAGTTGCGTAGAAAGCAACAGCCCCTTCAATCGTATTCACTTGATGACCATGGAAGAAAGGTGCGTTATCAGCCGCTTCAAATACAACAGGTGCATTAAAACGATTGTCTGCCGCACGATCTGCAACTAAGTTATCACCAAAACCAGCGTGTGTACCATTATCAAACGGATTGGCATCACAACCAGCACTAGGTGTTCCTACTGCATCACCTGGTAACAATGGAACTGCCGCTAAGCCATCAGAGAAACAATTACCAGCAACACTTGGATCACTGTCCGTCTGCGCGATAATATCACCCGGCTGATCAGCCAACCTTTCAACTTGTGGAGCGAATGAACGGTTATGACTTAGGATACTGCCACCATTAAGATCAATGTCGATTTGATCATGGTTAGGCGTAACCGCTGGTGCAAATGGGAAAGTAGGATCTGTGTTAGAACCACCATCCAAGTGACAAGAATTACAGCTTAAGACAGGACGACCATCATTTGGTGTTGTATCAAAGACATTAAAGCCCATGTAATTCAAGCGACCACGATCAGCAACTGCATCGTTAAGAACGTATGAATTTAACGGTGCATTCTCTTCTTGAGTACCAATAGACAACATAAAGGCTTCCATTGCATCTAATTCTTCTTCAGTTGCAAAACGGAAATCTGGTTCTCTTGGATCACCTGAACCATCAACCGATGAACCTGAACGTTCCAATGTACGAGTAAAATGCTGAATAATCGCACCAATGGTAAAGTCTCTTAAAGACCCTGTTAGATCGCGTCCATTTGAACTAAAGAACTCTGCATTGAACCCTGTTGGTGTACCATCACCACTCCAACCTGTACGCTGTTCAAAAACGAGATCATTAGCATCAACTGGCAATGTACCATCATCAAATTCAACTGCAGGTGGTGGAGCCAATGTTGTACGTATACTAAGAACGTGGTTTGGTGAACGCATAGTACCTCGAGTAGTGAAATCACCATTAGCATCTCTAAAGCCATTGGTATTCTCAAAAATCAAGCCTACTTTACGCATCAATGCTGGTTTCTCCATACGGAAATCATTGAATAAAGCGTTAGAAGTACCGTCTAGTCTAAACTCTTGCTCAACAATAAATAATGGATCATCAGCAGGAAGGTTAGCGATTGTTTTCAAGCTCAACGCAAGGTTATCGTTCTCCCGATGACAGGTGCCACAATTACGGCCATTACCATCAAAGGTTTCATTGAAGAACAATTCACGACCGCGGTTAACCAACTCAGCATTTTCACCTGAAAAGAATCCATCAGGTGTTATACCTGTCGCTGATGCTGTACTGATAAGCGAAAGACCTTGTTGCGAAGTTGCCTTAACTTGCAATGCAGGTTCCTGTTGCTTAGGGTAATGAAAGATTTTCTGGAATAATGATGTTGTGCCGAATAGCACGCCATCTTTACCCGGTTCACCATCACGTTTCGCAAGTACAATCATATCAACTTTAAAAGCTGAAAGATTTGCTACTTTCGCATCTAACCAAGCATTGCCATCAACAAATTTCAGGCTACCAACCTTGATCATATTATCACCTTGCTCAGGTATAATAGAACGACCAACTCCTGGCTGATTATCGACTAACCAAACATCTGTGATTTCTTGGTTATCCAAGCCTTTGATTCGAACGCTGATACTTTCTTTTTCAAGATTAAGTTGCGCGATACCTTTCGCGTTACTAAATTCACTTGAAAGACCTTTCGTCCAAAGCATCGTTAGTACTGGTCCTTTTGGATCAGCCGCTTTATACGATGTAGACCATTTATCATATGTGGTCTTCAAATTGCTTGGTGTAGCAATACCTGCCACTTCTTTAATATTCTCTGTATTAGATGACTGCCATGGTGCGATTGCCGCAATACCATAACTTGCCAGTAACACACATAGGCCGGCTCCCACCCGCTTCACATTTTTATTCCTTTTATTCCTAACCATTATATACATTCCTTATTTGTAATAATTTTTATACCGTTGTTAAACGAATTCCTTTTAAATACGATCCTCTCCTTAATTAAAAGAAATAATCGAAACCAATCGCTGCAAGAATATGAAAACAATTCAAATAATGAATACAAAATACTCGCAAACAAAAGTTTCGTTAGCGTTTAATACTAGTATTTTGAATAGATAGTGGATAAAACGAGATTACTACTGTGTAGATGCATTTTATAACTCTCCCTAATTATAATTATACTTTCCCTAAGTACATCTTATTGATAAAGCCTTGCGCTACTTCTTGAAGACCTCACCAATAGACTCAGTCTAACAGTATTTAGACACGAAATACAAGGTAATTGAAACAGCCTGCACACTTAAAAAATTATAATAAAATCATAGTGATAGATGCTATTCTATAAATAATTACAATAATTAAGAGTATATCCAACCCACAGGCTACACACACAAAATATGTGGTTTAATTACACTGTGCGCCATAAATGCTTACTGTTATATTGTAACAATGACACTGAATTAACATCACAAAGGAAAAATATATGTTCCACCCAATTAAAATCCCCTTCGGCTGCGTTATGCTTTTTAATGTTGTTGATTTGAAAGATGGCGTCACTGTTGATGATGTCGAGCTTGTACTGGGTAATATGTGTAATGTCGTTAAAAATAATTACGGCGATGACAATGGCGGCTTTATCGGTGGTCAAGTATATAAAAATGCGGGCTTTGTATCTAAAGAAGGCTCATTAGGTAACGATGAAAATGGTGAGAAACGCGTTAAACAAAATATGGGCGATCTCGTCATTGTCACCTACTGGAATTCATTTGAACAACATGAAAAATCACATGCAGATGCGCTCTTTAAAAAGCATTTCTCCGAGCTAGGTGATTTCTGTGATGCAACTTATGAAGTTGGTTATGAAATGCTTTGGCAAGGCGTCCCTGAAGACGACTAACTATAAATCTAATAATATTTTAAGTGGCTTGCGCATACCCGCGATCTTGCAGGCCATTTGTCCGTAACCATAAGGGAAAAGGTAATAAACGTGTTTACGTGTTGCCTTTTCCTTTCCGGATTGCTCTTTTAATAACTTTAATACTTTACGCAACTCGAGAACACAAGTCGTCGTTTCATAATGCTCTCGCACCATGTTAACTATCTGCCAGCGGTCTTCATTCATTTCTAGTGAGAGTTGTTCAGCTAATTGAACGGCTACATCATTATCCCATGTAGCAGGATCAAGCAAATAACCTTCGTTATCCACTCCAACTTCTTTACCTTCAAATACTAATGACATATTAATCTCAATCTCTAATGTGAATCGGGCACAACGCCAACTTGTGGCATTTCTGCGAGCCCAGTAGCCCGTGCGTGTTCTTGGAAACCTTTATTCTTCCAGAAGAAGGCCCCTGGCATCGTTGTTGGTGTTACTAGTACATAAAACAATGCGCGACCAATCAACGCTGTTGCCAACATCACTATGGCAATAACAGCCAAGCTACTAAGCCCCATGACTCCGGTAGGTGAAACTAATAGAAAAATGAAAACTAGCGCAATAGATAACAACAGGCCGCTATTTCTTGTGACATAGGTTTTACCAAATTCACTACACTGAATGTAATGTGAAGCCGCTGCTTCCCCGCCCTGCTTGTTCATGTCTACTGCGTGACGCCATAAACCGAATGCTTCTAGAATCAGGCCGCCTAACATTAACCATGCTGCTACATTTAGCAATGAAGCAAACTGATGCCCCTGTGCGAACAATACGCTTACGTAAACCATGCCAACCAATAACCCACCTAGGGCGAACATGTTGCCGTAGAAACTTGTTAGCACCTGCCAATGATTCCAGAAAGGACGTGCCTTAATACGATAAATACTATGCATAAAGAACAAAGATACGGGGCCCGCAATGACTGTCGCCCATCCTGCGATATTGCTTAGCGATGCGAGTGTTGCTTCTGACATGCCAAACCAATCTGTTACAACAAACGGGAATGTGACTAATAATGTATATGCGCCTAGCAAATTATAGAACAAGGCCAAACTGGCCACTTCACGGCTCACGGGTGAGTAACGTAGATTGTAAAAGGCACGATAAAAATATTGCGGCTTACCTAAATGCATGGTCGAAATAAACAAGGCATAGCTTTCAATACCGAGTAAACCGAACAGCAATGCGGAATACGTTGTTGAGTGTGCCGCAGGTGTGAGATGTTCAAGACCGATCATTGGACCAATAAACATTAATAAGAATGTACCCACCACCATTTGTGAGATCAATGTAAATAGAACCAAGGGATCTTCACGCGAACGAAGCTTGCGAAGATTCCATTCACGCTTAAAGCCATGCTTAGGATCCAGCGTGGACTGGAAGTCCCCGCTACCATCACGATGATATTTAACCGCGGTACTGTCAACACGAGTCATATCACGTTCAAGCGTATTGGTTTGCTGAAAGCGAATATTCGGCTGCGTAATATCAGTACGCGGGAAACCGGGGATCTCGGTCTCAGCCTGCGTACGACCTTCGGGAATGTTTTCAATCACACCAAAGTCCAGTGCATTACCCAAACATGCAGACACACAGGCAGGCTTTAGCCCTACTTCGAGTCTATCAACACACATATTACATTTAGTAACCTGACCCTTAATCGGATCAAGTTGTGGTGCGTTATACGGACAAACCCATGTGCAGTAGCCGCAACCAAAACAAATATCAGGATCTTGAAGTACCGCGCCATATTCAGCGAATTTTGTATAGGCACGTGTTGGACACCCCTTTAAACAGACAGGATCATCACAGTGATTACAGGCCATGGAGATATTCAGGCGTCGGTATTCAGGATACGTGCCACCTTCAACAAAACCAACTGAACGGAAGGCAATGTGTGCGGGGTTATCATTCTTTTCACTACATGCGGCTTCACAGGCATGACAAGCAATGCAGTTATCCGCATTAAAATAGAAGCCATGTTGTTTATAGCGATTAGGATTTTCACCCACCCCGCTATCATCATTAATATTTAGGCTTTTATCATGCAGCGCATCGCCCGCTGCGACCATATCAATGGGTGCGTCATAGCAGTTATGTGTCTTGCTATCTGGATCTTTTAACAAGGCATATTCGGGTTCGTTGTCGCGTACTTCAAACATTATGTCATCCTAGAACTTACGCATTTCCATGCTTAGGCGTGCTGCTTCAACTTGATCGGTAATACGCTCAATACGTATTGCTGATTGTTTATATGCCGGTTGTCTTGAATGAGGATCAAGCAAGCCCAGTGTTAATCTGTTTGCACAATCAAAGAAGTGGAAAGGCAAGAAAACGGCGTTCTTCGCGACTCGCTGTGTTGGCTGCGCCATAACAACAGCATCAGAACGACGTGATACCAAACGCACATATTCACCACGCACAATACCAAGTTCATTCGCCAAATCAGGATTTATCTCAATAAATGGAATTGGACTGTACTTGTTATTGTTACCGATCTTGCCTGTCTTGGTACGACCGTGCCAATGCTCGATCAAGCGTCCCGTGTTTAACCAAATAGGAAATTTCTCATCCGGCACTTCGTTATTATCGATAAATGGCAAGGGAATCAACTTCGCTTTACCATCTGGATAACGGAAAGTCGCATCTTCAGTATAAAGACGCTTACCACCTGCTGGCGGCATTTCACCCTTGTCTAATTGTTCTTTTGTATACGGCCACTGGATACCACGTTGCTTTTCAATCAACTCGTGATCCATACCAGAAATATCAGCCAAACGTCCTTTTGAGATTTCAGTCATTTCCATAAAAATATCAGGAGCACGTTCCGGGAATGAAACCTTGCCATCAGTATTGAAACGTTCCGCCATACGATTGAATACCCACAGATCAGGCTTAGCCTGCCCAGGCGGTGTAGCTAATGGCTTAACCAAGTTAATACGTCGTTCGGTATTGGTCATGACACCTTCTTTTTCTGCCCACGTACCCGCTGGTAAATAGACATGTGCGTACTCGGCACTTTCAGTATCTTCATAACAATCTTGTACAACACAAAATTCGAGTTTTTCCATCGCTTTACGGATACGTGCGGTATTCGGTAATGATGTTAGCGGATTGGTCGCAATCAACCACAAGCCCTTAATTTGGCCTGATTCAATTGCATGATAAATGTCAGTTTGAAACATGCCGCGTTTCTTTGGAAAAAACTCCGGATCAACATTCCAAAATTTGGCGATCTCTTCACGATCTTCTGCATTCTCAAGATAACGATAATTAGGCAAGCCTGAACATGAAGACCACTCACGTGTTCCCATCGCATTACACTGGCCAGTGATCGAAAGGCTGGTGCCACCTGCTTTACCAATATTACCGGTGATCAATGCCAGATTATTAATACCGACAACACCATCTGATCCATGAGTCGATTGATTAATACCCATGGTCCATATCTGCATAGCGGCTTTAGATTTGGCAAAAATCCTAGCAACATGACGAATGCGATCTTCATCAATGCCACAAATCTTGGCTGCAGTAACAGGATCATACTTAGCGACTTCAGCCTTTAATTCTTCAAAACCATTGGTATTGGCTTCGATGTACGCCATGTCTTGTAAATCTTCATCCAAAATCACGTGCATTAATGCATTCATTAACACCACATCAGTACCCGGCGTAATAGCTAAATGCATGTGTGCATTTTGCGCCAACATAGTAACGCGAGGATCAACAACAATCAGGGTGAAGTTTTTCTTTTCCTGCGCTTCTTTCATGCGCCAATAAATAATTGGGTGTTGTTCTGGTAAATTAGAACCCCACGCAATCAAACAATCCGTATGTTCAAAATCTTCATAACAACCGGGAGGACCATCTGAACCAAATGAACGCTTGTAACCCGATACGGCCGAAGCCATACACAAGGTTGTATTGCCATCGTAATTATTCGTACCAATTAAACCACGGGTCAATTTACCTAAGGTGTAAAATTCTTCGGTAAGCATTTGGCCAGTTGAAATAATCGCAAAGGAATCACGACCATACTTTTCTTGAATGCGAACAATCTCATCATGGGTTTTATCAAGCGCTGCATCCCAACTAGTATTCTGCCAAGGTTCATACCACTGCTCACGCATCTTCGGTTCCGTACCACGTCCTGCGGAATCAAATAGTTCATGTTCAAAGATACCCTTCAAACATAACTTGCCACGGTTAACATCTGCGTCAGCCACACCACGAGAAGCGATAGGTTTACCTGCATCATTTAAACCCACCTCAATGGAACAACCAGTGGAACAATATCCACATGCCGCATATTTCCATTCAACCACGCCCTTATCGGCGATCTTGATCGGGTTCTTTTGTTTGCGGCCAAAAAGCATTTTATTTACCGAGCTCGGTTAATCCTTATTAGGACAACCTTCGTTAGGTGTTAATGACAAAAAGATTGTGTCGCCATCCATTTTAATGGGGTAACTTGCTGCACAACCTTCATCAGGAGCAACGGCACTGCCGCTATCAAGCACGATCTTCCAATCATGCAATGGGCAAGATACACGGTCACCATGCACGATACCTTGTGACAATGGGCCGCCTTTATGCGGACAGGAATCACGTAGGGCAAATATCTTGTCTTCGGCCGTACGAAAAACTGCAATATCACCATCAGGGGCATTCACTACACGTGCACCCAATTTAGGAATATCATTCAAACTACCTACTTCAATCCATTCTTCACTCATTGTTTTATCTCGCTGTCTTATCTCGTTATGGGCGCTTAGGCGTTAATATTCTTCATTGCTTCAAACTCATGCTTTTCAGCACCCTTGGCACGGGCTTCCCATGGATCATCTTGTACAAAGCTTTGTGAGAA
>JAGLUW010000029.1 GCA_023134145.1 Sulfuriflexus sp.
ATTCACGGGCACGTTCTGGATCTAAACCTAAATTAAACTGATCTTCCCAGCGGAATTCAAAGCGTGCTTTAGAGAGTGCGTTGTCTCTTACTTGTGCACCGGGGAAGCCTTTCGCCAAATCGCCTGCATGTGCTGCGAGTTTGTAGGTGATGATGCCTTCACGCACATCGGCTTTATTCGGCAGGCCAAGGTGTTCTTTTGGTGTTACGTAACAAAGCATGGCACAACCGTACCAACCAATGTTGGCCGCACCAATGGCACTGGTGATGTGATCGTAACCGGGTGCAATGTCAGTAGTCAGTGGGCCGAGTGTGTAGAACGGCGCTTCATGACAATCCTCTAACTCTTTTTCCATGTTCTCTTTGATCATTTGCAGCGGTACGTGACCTGGGCCTTCGATCATGACTTGAATGTCATGTTCCCATGCGACTTTTGTTAGCTCGCCGAGTGTTTCTAACTCACCAAATTGTGCGGCATCGTTGGCATCGGCAATGGAGCCAGGACGCAGGCCGTCACCGAGTGAGAATGACACATCGTAGGCCTTCATGATTTCACAAATGTCTTCAAAGTGTGTGTAAAGGAAACTTTCTGTGTGATGACTTAAACACCACTTCGCCATGATAGAACCACCACGACTCACAATGCCGGTAACACGATCAGCGGTCATCGGTACGTAACGCAGTAATACGCCTGCATGGATAGTGAAGTAATCCACGCCTTGTTCGGCTTGTTCAATTAAGGTGTCGCGGAATATTTCCCAAGTAAGATCTTCGGCAACGCCGTTCACCTTTTCTAGTGCTTGGTAGATAGGCACGGTGCCAATAGGCATAGGTGAGTTTCTTAAGATCCATTCACGCGTTTCATGGATGTTTTTACCGGTTGATAAATCCATGAGGGTGTCGCCGCCCCAACGTGCAGACCAAACCATTTTTTCAACTTCTTCTTCAATCGAGCTACCTAACGCCGAGTTACCGATGTTGGTGTTGATCTTGATACGGAAATTACGACCAATGATCATTGGTTCTATTTCAGGGTGGTTGATGTTCGCTGGAATAATCGCACGACCTGCGGCAATTTCACTGCGCACAAATTCAGGGGTAATATGCCAATCGGGATCTTGTGGTATACCGGCCCCGTAATTCTCGCCTTTATGCTGACGTAGTAATGATGCGTAAGCAGGATCGGCACGCATTTCTACCAATTTATTGTTTTCACGGATGGCGATGTATTCCATCTCTGGCGTAATAATGCCTTTGCGCGCGTAGTGCATTTGGCTTACGTTTTTGCCTGCTTTCGCACGACGCGGTGTTTTAATGTGTTCGAAGCGTAAGTGTTTTGTTTTTTCATCATTGGCGCGTTGTGTACCAAATTCAGAACTTGGGCCATCTAACAATTCAGTGTCGCCTCGTTCTTCAATCCAACCGGCACGCATGGCTGGCAGACCTTTTAATAGATCAATGTCTGCTTCTGGATCGGTGTAGGGACCGGAGGTATCGTAAATAGTAATTGGCAGGTTAGGCTCTTCACCATTAGCGGTTTGCGTAGGTAGGGTTGTTACCTCACGCATAGGCACGCGAATATCCGGGCGTGAGCCTTCTACATAAATCTTTTTCGAATTGGGAAATGGCCGAGTGATGTCTTCAGACAGTTGCGCGGTTTTTTTAATAAAATCTTCTGGGATGGCACTCATGCTTTCTTCCTTACCCTTTGTTGTGGGTTTTAATCGAGGGAAGCATGGGCTAAATAAACCGTCACAGCTTCCCTTCGCTGATATTAGTCAGTTCAGGTTCTAAGAGTGTTTCTCAACCGGTTCCATATATTCGTACTCTATATAGTGTGCCGGTACCCCTAGCCGAGACGCCATATTATAGGATGCTTAGCGCGACTACCAGCAGAGTAATTAAAGACCTTATGAATCATAGACCTATGATTTTCAGGGGTTATTGTTCACAAGTGTTCCCACGCCGTGGCCTATGTGCCCATAAGCATTTCCATTGCTGAAGTACTTGCTTGAATGGGCGAAACTTCATACTCTTTTGACCGTTCTAAAAATGCTTTTACGGGGAAATAACAATGAACAACACGGATCACCAACTCGCACGCCATAATATGGTCGTACAACAAATTCGTCCCTGTAATGTGAATGATGAACACTTGCTTGGCCTTCTTGAAAGCGTGCCTCGTGAAAACTTTGTTCCTGCGGATTGTGAAGGTCTTGCCTTTGCTGATACCGAGATTCCTCTTGGTCACGGCCAGTGCATGATGAAACCGCTGGTTGAAGCCAATATGCTGGAAGCACTTGATGTGCAGCCAACCGAAACGGTGTTGGAAATTGGTACGGGTAGTGGCTTTGTGACTGCATTACTCGCGAAATCAGCTCGCCATGTACACAGTATTGAGATTAACCCTGAACTTAGCGTTGCTGCTGCACATAATCTTGAGCAACTTGGCATTGTTAATGTCAGCTTGGAAGTGGGTGATGCCTGTAAGGACACAGCGAATAACGGTACCTATGACGTGATTGCCGTTACAGGTTCACTGCCTCTGTTAGAAGAACGCTTTCAGCAAAGCCTTAAGATTGGTGGCCGCCTGTTTGTGATTATTGGTGAAGCACCGGCAATGGAAGCGGTATTGATTACCCGCGTTTCTGAAAATGAATGGCAGCATAAATCGCTATTTGAAACGAATATTGCAGCACTGCAAAACGCCCCAGCTCCACAACACTTCGAATTTTAAACGCTTAATACAAAAAATCAGGCTTTTTTCGGTATAATCCTAATTCACAGGCATTTTCCTGTTGCCCTGACGCTGGAAGCGTAGGGTACTCACAATGACCAGAACCTACGGAGTAGGTTTAGGAAATCCCTAATGATGCTCGAAGAGCTTCTAGGGAGAACCCGATAGGGTTCTGTGAGATGAACATTATGCTCGAAGAGGTTCTAAGTGAAAGAATTTAGCGCCACTCAATTACACAATTTTTTAAAGGATAACGAGTGCGAGCCACTGCTTCTCGATGTGCGTGAAGAGTGGGAGTTTGATCGTTGTAATATTGATGGTTCGGTATTGATTCCCATGGGGCAAATCCCCAACCAACTCGACGAACTCGACCCAGACCGTGTTATTGTTGTGATCTGTCATCATGGTATTCGAAGCCGCCATATCGGGATTTATCTCGAAAGCGAAGGTTTTGAGAGTATTATTAATCTAAGCGGTGGTGTAGATGCATGGGCGCGCGATGTTGATGTGAACATGGCGACTTATTAGTAGTTTTTAAGGATATCAGCATGAATTTTCGTTTAGCCTCAAGTTGTTTAATAGTTGCATTAGCACTACCCGGTAGCGCTATGGCCGGTGGCTTACTTGATAATTACCTGCTTGCACGTAATAACGACCCACAACTAAAAGCTGCCGATGCAACCCGTCTTGCTCAAGCCGAAACCAAAGACCAAAGTGTTGCACTGTTATTACCGAATATTTCTATCTCTGCCAACACGGATGATGTCTCAACACGCTCTGCGAGTAATTTTGCGTTTAACCCGTCACGAGACGAAGGTTATAACAGCCACGGTTACAGTCTGACATTACGCCAACCGGTGTATCACCATGATTATTGGGTTGGCCTGCGCCAAGCCGATGCGACCGTCGCGCAAGCCGAGGCTGATTACGGTACGGCGAAACAAGACCTGATGATTCGTCTTGCCAGTGGTTATTTTGATCTGCTTGCTGCACAAGACAACCTTGATTTTGCACGCGCTGAAAAAGAAGCCACCGCACGCCAACTAGAACAAGCCAAACAACGTTTCGAAGTGGGATTGATTGCCATTACTGATGTGCATGAAGCACAAGCGCAATATGACTTAACCGTGGCACAAGAAATCGGTGCAGATAACCTGCTTGCCAATGCCCGTGAAGCCTTGCAAGAAATCACAGGGCAATACGAACAAGCTCCTCAACTGTTACAAGACGAAATCCCGTTACTAAGCCCGGACCCAACCGATATTGAACAATGGGTGAAGAAAGCGACGGATCAAAATTTAGGATTAAAGTCTGCGCAGTTTGCACGGCAAGTTGCCAGTGAAGAAACTAATCGTCAGCGCTCGGGGCACTACCCTACCCTGGATATTGTTGCCAGTCGCTCTGATTCTATTTCCAGAAGTGTCGTTGGCGGTGAAACGGATACCGACCGAATTTCTTTACAGTTAAACGTACCGATCTTTGCTGGTGGTGCTGTTAGCTCGCGCACTCGACAAGCGGCTTACCGCGCCGAAGCAGCTAAACAAAATCTGCTACAAACACGACGTAGTGTTGTACGCCAAACACGTAATGCCTACCTTGGTGTAATCGCTGAAATCAGCCGTGTTAATGCCTTACGTCAAGCCGTGATTTCAAGCGCCAAAGCGAATGAAGCAACCCAAGCGGGTTTTGAAGTGGGAACACGTACGATTGTAGATGTGCTGTTAAGCCAACGAGAATTATTCCGTGCTAAACGAGATCATGCTCGTTCACGTTATGATTATATTTTGAATACCCTGCGCTTGAAGCAAGCGGCTGGTTCACTGGCTCAAGTAGATATTGAAGCTATTGATAAGTGGTTAAAATAAACGCCGTCATTGCGAGCCAATCTCTCATGGCGAAGCAATCCATAACATCAAAACCTAGATTGCCACGTTGCTATCGCAACTCGCAATGACAGATTAAGATCTAGTTCACTGACACCTTCTCATCAATCAATGTAAGTAATCTTTCCATTGCTCCGCGATTGCGTTGCACTACTGCATAAGCATTTTCACCGCGCTCTCCTCGCAAAGTAGAATCACGTAAGTAATCTAATACCGTTGCAGCAAGTTGCTCACTATCATTGATGATAGTCAGCGCTTCTCGCTCACGTAACATACGCGTCACTTCAGAAAAGTTATACAGTGATGGCCCCATGATCACGGGTAAGCCTAAGGCAGCAGCCTCAATTGGATTTTGCCCACCGGTTGCTACCAAGCTACCTCCGATAAAGGCCACATCCGCTGCGGCATAAAATAAGGTGAGATCACCCATGGTGTCACCGAGATAAATATCAACATCTTCATCACAAGGCTTATGCTCACTACGGCGTTGTATTTTATAACCACGTTTCTCACACAATGCCGCAACACTGTCAAAACGCTCAGGGTGGCGTGGCACTAAAACTAATAGGGCTTCAGGTCGCGCATGACATACTTGTGCGAAGGCATCGAGAATTTGTTCGTCTTCACCTTGGCGTGTACTTGCTGCGATCCAAATACTGCGATTCACACCCCAGTCGCGGCGCAGCACTTCACCTTGTTCTTTAATGCTGGCAGGAAGATGCATGTCGAACTTAACGCTACCGGTTACATGTACTGAATCCAGCTTTGCGCCCAAGCCAATTAAACGAGCGGCATCGTTTTGTGATTGTGCCGCAACCAAATTAATTTGGCTCATAACGTGACGCATGAAACTGCCGAGCTTGGCATAACCATTTGCTGAACGTTGCGACATACGAGCATTGGCGAGTACTACGGGCACATTGCCCGTATTACAGGCATGAATAATATTTGGCCAAATTTCTGTTTCCATAAAAATGGCTATCGAGGGTTTCATAGCGTTCATGAAACGCCCAACTGCACATGGAACATCATAAGGTGCATAGACATGTATGACTTCATCGCCCAGCGATTCTTTGATACGTGTTGAGCCGGTAGGTGTGGTGGTTGTAACTAATACGGGATGATTGGGAAAGCGTTCTTTTAATTTTTGAATCATTGGCAAGGCAGCTTGCGCTTCACCTACTGATACAGCATGGATCCAGATAGGACCATCTTTAACTTCAAGATCATAGAAGCCAAAACGTTCAGCCCAACGATCACGATAAGCGGGTGCACGACGACCGCGCCAATATAGGTAAGCTAAATAAAGTGGTGTCAGTAAATAGAGAACTGCACTATAAAGATAACGAAGCCAGTTCATTGGGATAGGTTTCTATTAGCCTTTCGCGTTAAGAACTTTCATATATTCAGCAACGCCCTGCTCAACGGTTTTAAAGTCTTGGGCATAACCCGCATCACGCAACTTGGTGATATTGGCTTCGGTAAAACTTTGGTAGCAACCTTTAAGGTGATCTGGGAACGGAATATATTCAATGTGGCCTTTGCCATGATGAGCAATCACCGAATTGGCAACATCATTAAATGATTGTGCCTTGCCCGTACCCACATTAAAGATACCTGATGCTTTAGGGTTATCCATAAACCAAAGGTTCACATCGACAATATCACTGATGTAAATAAAATCACGTAACTGACCGCCATCGTAGTGGCCGTCGGTGCCTTCAAATAACTTTGGATTCTCACCGGCATTAATTTGATTGTTTAAATGAAAAGCAACACTCGACATGCTGCCTTTATGTTGTTCACGTGGACCATAGACATTGAAGTAACGGAAACCAGCAATTTGAATATTGGCCTTGTCTAAGTAACCACGGACATATTGATCAAATTGAAATTTCGAATAGCCGTACATATTAAGCGGTGCTTCATTGGCACGGTCTTCAACAAAAACATTTCCGCCACCATAAACAGAAGCCGAAGAGGCGTATAAAAATGCTGCTTTTTGATCCATGCAGTAATGCAATAATGATTTCGAGTAGTCGTAGTTGTTATGCATAACATAACGACCGTCCCACTCTGTGGTAGAAGAACATGCGCCTTCGTGAAATATGGCATCTATCTTTGTGCCGAAATTATCGTTGGCTGCTATATATTTTAAAAAATCGTCTTGATCAAAGTAATCGGCGATATCGCAGTCAGCAATATTACGGAATTTCTTACCATCAGTGAGATCGTCAACCACTATAATATCAGTGCGTCCGCGCTGATTAAGGGTCTTGACGATGTTACTACCAATAAAGCCGGCGCCGCCGGTAACAATGATCACTGTTGTACTCTCCGAGTATAAACTTTAATTAATTTTCACTAACGTTGTTGCGAATGCTTTCGACAATGCGTGTGGTTGATATGCCTTCTTTATAATCAAGCACGATCACTTCGCCACCTTGTTCTTGTACACAACTACCACCGGCGATGTCTTCTGGGCGATAGTCACCGCCTTTGATCAATACATCGGGTAATAATTTACAAATAAGTCTTTCTGGTGTGTCTTCACTAAATGCAACAACCCAATCAACACAACCTAAACCGGCAAGTACTGCCATGCGTTGTTCGAGTGGATTAATTGGACGTTGTTCACCTTTTAGTCTTCGCACTGAATCATCGTCATTCACGGCGATGATTAGGCGATCACCCATTTTACGTGCGGCCTCAAGATAACCGACATGCCCTGCATGTAAAATATCAAAACAGCCATTGGTCATGATGATGCGTTCGCCATGTTCACGGGCATCTTGAATAGCTTGTAATAAACTATCTTCGTCAATGCTACCGGTCGCGGTAGATTGCTGACTATATAAAGCACGACGAATTTCACTGACACTGGCTGTTGCTGTACCGAGTTTACCAACCACAATACCTGCAGCGAGATTGGCTACTTGCATTGCTTGTTCTGGTTCTTGGCCAGCTGCAATACTTGCACCTAATGCGGCGATAACCGTATCACCTGCACCTGTTACGTCATAAACTTCCTGTGCTTGTGTTGGCACGTGCACTGGCAACTTGGCGTTACGCAATAAACTCATGCCTTTGTCACTACGTGTTACCAGTAGAGAATCGATATCCATATTGCGACATAGCTCTTCGCCACGTTCAACAATATCAACTTCGTCTTTGCACTGGCCTACCACGCCTTCAAACTCAGATAGGTTCGGTGTAATCATGGTTGCACCACGATACGGATCAAAATTCTGACCTTTGGGATCAACTAAGACTGGCTTACTAGCGATACGCGCATGTTCAATCAATGCCGCCGCACCCGCGAGTGTGCCTTTACCATAATCTGACAATATAACCGCGTCAGCATCAGCGAGGTAACTACGGAATTGTTGTAATAGATCGGCTTGCTCAAATTCAGCAAAGCTATCTTCAAAATCGAGTCGAATTAATTGCTGGTGACGGCTAAGAACACGCAGCTTGGTAATCGTAGGCAGGCCACCGATACGCAGGAAATGACATTCCACTCCGGCCTTTTCAAGGGTCTGTTGCAATGTATCTGCAGGTTCATCGTTACCCGTCACGCCTAATAAAGTAACCCGTGCACCGAGTGCCACAATATTCAAAGCCACATTGGCTGCGCCACCGGGACGCTCTTCGGCATCGACCACACGTACTACCGGTACGGGGGCTTCAGGCGAAATTCGTGAGGTATCACCATGCCAATAGCGATCGAGCATAATATCGCCGATCACGAGTACGTGTGCGCTTGAGAAATCAGGTAAACTAAGTGTCATGTTTGTCATGATCTGGCCGTAACTGTCGGCGATTATTGATAATTTCGCTTATAATAGCACAGCCGTGGGATGATTCATGGCTCTATAATTAATACAAAAATGATTGCATAAACAAGGTTTGAGCCTAATTGTAATGCTAGCGACAATAATGCCCCTCTTAGACCAAATTTGGACTTTATTTTGAGTACCTCTGTCCCTTTTAAAGTCGGTGACTATGTCCACCCTCGTTATTGGTCACTTTGGCTTGGCCTCGGTGTCATGTGGCTAGTTGCGATGTTGCCCTACCGTGTACAAATGGCTCTTGGCAGCCTAGTGGGCTGGTTTATGCACACCTTTGCCCGTGAACGCCGTACTTTCGCAACGATTAATCTCGAGCTGTGTTTTCCAGAACAGAGCGCAATTCAACGTAAGCAATTACTCAGAAAACATTTTGATGCCCTTGGCAAAGGCATGATCGAGACCGCCATCGCTTGGTGGACACCGGCCAGTCGTTTAAAAAAATTACATAGTATTAAAGGGCTCGAGCATTTAGATGCTGCGCTTGGAAAAGGTAAGGGTGTAATCTTGCTTGGCGCACATTTTACTACGCTTGAGATCGGGGCGCGATTACTTGCTCTGCACCGTTCTTATACCGCCATGTACCGCGAACATAATAATCCCTTGTTCGATGCCATTATGCGACAACGTCGTGAAAGTTATTTTGCAGGTACACATGAAAGAAAAGATGTACGTGGAACCTTGCGTAGCCTAAAAGCGAATAAAGCCGTTTGGTATGCTGCCGATCAAGATTATGGCCGAGCGCATAGTGTATTTGCTCCTTTCTTTGGTGTACCTGCAGCATTGATTACCGCCACTGCGCGTTTAGCTAAACTTTCTGGTGCACCTGTTGTGCCGTTTTTTCAAACACGACGTGAAGATGGCAGTGGATATGATCTTCACTTATTACCGCCATTAGAAAACTTCCCTTCTGATGATGATGTTGCAGATGCCACTGCGATTAATCATGTTATTGAAGAAGAGATACGCCAACAACCTTCACAGTATTTATGGGTACATCGACGTTTTAAAACGCGACCTGAAGGCATGCAGCGTCCTTACCCACCACGTAAACGCCGTGTTCGTCGCAAGAAAGGTGGCGCCGTATGATTCCGACGCGGCGTAGTGCACATTTGTTTCATGGCGAAAAAGTTTGGTACAAAGATGGTTGGCAAGCTGCCCTTGCAGAAACAGGTATTGCCGAAGGTGATAACTGGGCACGCCTATGTCCGGGTGAATTTATTTCTGGTGGTTCGCCTATTACCAACTGCTATCGTGTTCAATTAAATAATGGTGAGGTTGTTTATTTTAAACGATATGTTTATGACCTGCCTCGAATACAATTCTGGATGATGCCAAGTAAAGCCGCTGTTGAAGTCTTTAGTTATGATTTTATGCAACATCATGGCATGGAAGTACCCGAAGTGGTTGCCTACGGTGAACAACGCCATCGTGGTACTTTATTCGCGGCATTTATTGTTACTAAAGAAATACCTGAAACAATTAATTTATTACAGCTTGCTCGTGATCAATGGTGTGATATGAGTGAGCCAGAAAAAACCAATACTTATACGCAAATTGCAGATCGCTTATGTGTGCAAGTACGCAATATGCATGCGGCAGGATTTTTTCACCATGATCTAAAATGGAAGAATATTTTACTACAACATGATGACAATGGTTGGCGACCAATTTGGATCGATAGCCCACGTGGCGCTCATGTACGCCTACGAAAACGTCGTTCTATTATTATTGAATTAGGCCGGCTAGGAAGACTGGCTGGGAGTTATTTAAGCACCAAACAACAGCTACGTTGGTTGCATAATTACCTTGGTGAAGGTGCTACAAAAAAAGATGTAAAAAAACTATATTATGAGGTAAAAGACTACTTAGATAGGCGTCGTCCACCGCATGATTATGAGTTGCCTAAAGAAAAATAGACTACCTTTTAACCTTAAAAATGAGCAATGCATCACCACGTTGATTAGAGTCACGATGAATCGGCTTACTACCAGCCCATGTAATTACTTTTTCTTCAAAGCCTTTTTGCTTACGACTAACTTTTATTGAGATGTAATCATAAGGCAGGGATTTATCTACGACTATCTTCGGAAGTCGTGCAAAGCGAGTTTCAGAAAAGATGAAATTAAGAACATTCTTATTGACGTTACGATCTGAGTAATAATAAATAGATTCTTCATTCGAAAAAAGTCGTGCCTCGGCCGGCGCATTTTTCTTCAACCACAATCCTGATTCACGCAAATAATCTTTGCTTGCGCCAGTTGAAATTAACCCGTCCAGAAACATATAGCTAAGAATCACAATAAGCAAAACCTTACCACGTTTCTTCCAGACAGAATGTTGAGATATCTGTGTTCGAAAAAAATCGGCCAATGCAAATGCTGCAGGAAGAGTAATAAGTAATGCAAATGTCATCGTATAGCGTGGCGTTAAAAATGTTTTCGTGGTAACAACTACTATCAATACCAGTAAATTGATCAGTATAAAACCGCTGATAACATTTAAGCTAGTCATGCTATGACGAAGTCGACTGTTGAATCCCGCTAATGCTGAAAAGAACAACGGTATATATCCGCATGCTGAAATGATTTTTACTACTAGCATCATCATCAAAATTGCGATCATACTCTTAGTGCCCATATTCCTAGCATTAAGATCAAATACGTACTCTTCAATCAGATTGCCTTTATCAATTATCCCCTGGAAGATACCCTGAAAGGTTGTTTGAAAATAATTTAAAGGCCCGAGCAAGTCCCCTGCTTGGCTATGTGTAGCAGCAGAAATCTTTTCCATTAAGGTAGACGATGAGAACACTACTAACAGTACAACACACCCCGCAGCGATTAACGGTAACAATGGTAATAGACCTTGGTAAAGTCGCTCTTTCCAACTAGAATTTTGAAATAAAAGAATCAGCGGTGCCAACAATGCGAATACAATCCCTTCTATTCGAAACAGTATCGCAATGATCATGCTGAACCCGAATCCAAGGGCGTATTTGATTAACTTTGTTTGATGGTATTGCAAGAAGAAAAACAACGCGGTAAAAAATAAGGCCCAATAACCGTGATCACGGATAATGAGATCACGATAACCATTCAGCGTCACGTTTGTTAGTAACAATACACCAGCACAAATCGCGACTAGCCTGTCTCCCCCCATAAGCTGACTACAGCGAATAAACATATATGCTAGCAAGGCCAGTAAACCCGCATTAATTAGCTGCGCAGTTATTTCAAAATTCAGGAAAGTTATCTTACTAACGACACCAACAAACAGAGCATATATTGGCCAGCTATGACCAGCGATTGCTTCCAACCAGTAGCCTGCAAGAAATTTCCCCGCGACTTCACTATAGAGAATGCCATCACTGTTAATAACATCATCCGTTACGACATTAACGAATGATATAAACAAACTAATGAAAACCGCCGTCCATAATGGATCGCGCTGTACCAAATGTAAAATCTTCTGCATTATAATTATTCTATCTATCCATGAACTTTCGACCTATAGAATCAGGCCCCAAAGAAACTTAACTACTTGTTTTTTATGTTATACTACGGCACGTTAAAACGCTATAAGCTTATTCCGTACATTGATGAATTTGAGTACCTTATGACAAATCCTGAAGTCACAATTTTACTACCAAATTATAAGACGCCAGAGATAACGAAAATTTGTCTTCGCCTGTTGCGCAAGTATACAGATACTTCACGCATCCATGTAATTGCCATCGACAATGCCTCTGGTGATGAATCACTCGACTACTTACGTTCACTCAACTGGATTGAGCTCATTGAACGTCCTAAATACGAAGATGAGAACGGCCCGCTATCACATTCACATGCGCTCGATGAAGCCATGCAAAAAGTAACAACACCTTATGTTATGTCGATGCACACCGACACCTTTGTACGTCGTGATGACTGGCTCGACTTCTTGCTAGATAAAATTAAAGCTGATGAAAATATTGCTGGCGTTGGTTCGTGGAAACTTGAAGTGAAATCCTGGATTAAACGCGTACTCAAACGCATTGAATTCAATTTGCAAAGCTTTTACTTTCCACTGATTGGCAAGGGCTATGGCAAGCTCGAAGGTAAAGGCGATAATTTTCTTTACCTGCGCAGCCACTGCGCGCTGTATCGTACTGATCTAATCCGGAAATATAATTTATTGTTCTCGCAAGAGAATGATACTGCTGGACGGGTGTTACATAAAAAACTAGTTGAACACGGTCATGAGATGCAATTTATTGCGTCACCGGTTCTCATTAAGTACATGGTGCATCTTAACCATGCAACCATGTTTCTTAATAAGGAATTCAAACTTCGTCAGAGCAATAGAGACAAGGGTATGGTTCGGATGAAGAAAATATTTGATGATCTAAAGGCACCAGAAATACTCAATGATTCTAGTCTCGATGGCTAGATCCCTTCGCTACCAACCCGCACTAAACCAATACCGATCTTCTTACCACTGCCATCTGGGCCGATAAATTCGACCGTATCGTATTTTTCTTTTAGTTCTACCCAGAATCGATGCACATCAAGACCGGCTACTTCAGGTCGATCAACAATGTCATGAAAAGCAATCAATCCACCAGGTCTAACAAGTGGTCCATACATTTCAAAATCTTGTTTAACGCCTTCATACGTATGGTCACCATCAATAAAGGCAAAGTCGATCTCGTGATCTGAAAAATGTTGTTTAACTTCATCCAACGTTGCTGACTGATGTGAGTCAGTACGCATGAGATGCATCGTTTGTTGTTCACGCGCAAACTCACTATAAAAAGGTACTCGGCAAGCTGGGTAGGCGCCACCAAAATCACCACCGGGGAGATCAACACTCACTAAAGTTGCATCAGGTGCTGCTGCCTGCGTCCATAGGTATAAAGTGCCACCTCGTGCTGTACCTACTTCCAGAATACGTTTTGCATCTAGTTCACAAACTGCTTTATAAAGAGACTCTATCTCAAACGGATTCTGCCGTGGCTCAATAATTCTGAAATAACCTTTGCCACGGTAAGCGAACGGAATTGCAAAACGCGCCTCACGTGAAATAAGCTTACGTTCAAGATCGCGCAAGATCTTAATACCATAACGAAAGTGGCGTGCCGCTAACAAACTATAAAACCAATGTTTAAGCATAATATTAAATCTTTAAATTATTTAAGGTTACAGACCTAGACGTTCAGCATGGACAAAGATCGCATTTGACCACATCAACATACCATTATCATCTGTTTTGGGTTTATAAATATTGTATAACATGAAACCTGCCTCGCGTAGACACAAGTCGATTTCACTATACAAAGCACCACCTTCATAGAGCGGGTTAAACAAAATTTCGGTATAAACTAATAATGTGGATTCATTTAGAGTCTTTTGTGCCCCACGTAATGCCGCAAGTTCACCACCCTGAATATCAAACTTCATTACTTCAATGCCAGGATTACCTTGCTCTGCTCGCCATTCATCAATAGTGACAACATCAACCATCGCCGTTTCTTTCACAGCGGCTTCGTCAGGATACATTTCTTGCATACGTGAGCTGGGTTTAAATAAAGAAGTACAACCCGCCGATTCAGTAATTTGTAATTCAAGACTCCCCTTTTTTTCACCAAGGGCTAAAAATTGAGGGTTAATGCGAGTATCTTTTTCTGATAATGCTGTCAAACGTTCGCGATACATGGGTTGTGGTTCAAAGGCATACGCTTTTGCATATGGAAAAACCTTGAGGAATTTTCCTGTAATACGGCCATTACTGGCACCAGCATCAAGAATACCGTTTACCTTGTGATTACTTAATAACTTTTTCATCACAGGATAATGATCATCAAGCGAAACCAGATTTCCCTTATTCTTAAAGGCTGTCTTGCGAAGCAATGACCATAAAACTTTTGCCATCAGTTTATCCTTGTACGCCGCTCATCGCGGTAACGATTTGCTCTACTGTTCGTTGCATATTGTGATCTCGTAAGACAAAGTCACGCCCTGCCTTGCCAAGCTGTTGTCTTTTCTGTGCATCGGCAAATAAATTCTTAATAGCTGACTTCCAGTCATTTTCTGTTTCAACTTGCAGACTATTCGAGTCATTCAGTATCTCTGCCGTCGCACCACGCACTTGACCTATTACGGGTACACCACTGGCCATGTATTGCAGTGCCTTGATCGGTGACTTGCCTCGCGTAAAAGCATCATCACTCGGCAATGGTAACAAACCAATATCAAGTTGCTTAACAAAGCTTGCCTCAGTACCCGGCGCAAAAGGCGTGTAATCAAAATCACAAGGTAATTCTGGACGCTTGCCACTATATACAGCCAAACGTAATTGAGGATTACCAGCTAAACATTCACAGAGTACATCACCAATATGTTCCAAATTTTTAACGGTTACAGGTGAACCAGCCCAACCCATCGTAACAATCTCGCCACTCTGAATCTCATGTGGTTGCCATTGCTCCATATCCAGTGCCATATGGATCACTTCGACTTTATTCGAAAATTGTCGTGCGTAATCACCTAAGTAATCATTTGCTACCGTCACTACATTAGCCGCTGTCAACCACAGCTGTAAACGTGATTTCACTCGCCATGCGGTAAACCATGAGTGATCCCGACCAGGACGTGTCCAGATGGCATCATCCATGTCAAAAATTATTCTTTTACTTGCTGCTATAACTTTCCGTGCCAAGCTTTTTTTCATCAAGCACTTTTGATTAATCAAAATATCATAACTAGGTATTCGCGCTAACACATCTGCATCAATGGCATCACGGCGCACGTATTCAAGAGTGATACCACGTTCAGCTAAGAGCTCTTCATACTGAACAAAACGAAATCGAGTACTTGCCTTGTCTTGATCACGACTAATGATGACAAGCGCTTTCATTTTTTAAAATTAAATATCTTTCTTAGTGATCATAATATCTTCCATGATCAAGTATTCAAGATCCGAACCATAAAACATATCTAGCGCATCTTTCGGGCTACACACCATTGGCTCACCACGGCGATTTAGTGATGTATTCAACACCACCGCATTACCTGTGTGTTTTTCGAGTTCTTGAATCAGTTTGTAATAACGTGGGTTGGTATCTTCGGTCACAACCTGCGCACGAGCCGTTCCATCTTCATGCACAACCTCTGGAATGCGAGACTTCCATGATTCTGCAACATCAAAAGTAAATGTCATATACGGTGACGGATGATCCGTTTGTAAAATTTCTTTGGCAACCGTATCAAGTATGCTCGGGCAAAATGGACGCCAGCGTTCGCGGTATTTAATTTGTGCGTTAATACGATCTGCAACACCTGGGTGACTAGGATCGCCAAGAATACTACGGTTACCTAATGCACGCGGACCAAACTCCATACGCCCCTGAAACCAAGAAATAGGATTACCTTCAGATAACAACTGAGCTGCCGTCACCGGTGCATCATCTAATACTGTCCACTTAGGTTTTTTCTCATGCGCTACGCAGGCTTCTATACATTGTTCATTTGTATATGCAGGACCAAGGTAGGCATGCTGCATCGGTTTAACATCTTCGCCCTGCTGTTCTGCAACAAAAGAAGCTGCACCTAAAGCTGTACCCGCATCATTCGATGCTGGCTGTACAAATAATTCTTTCACACCATCCATCGCAATAATGCGTTGGTTGAGTTTTACGTTTAGTGCAACGCCACCGGCATAACAAATGCGGCCGGTTTCACGAATAATATCGCCAAGGTAATAATCAATTAATTTTAGCGCCACATCTTCTAGCAATTTCTGCATACTTGCTGCGTAATCAATATAAGGATCATCAATCTCATCGCCCTTGCGAATGGGGCCTAACCAATCAACTAATTTTGAACTGAAGTAATAACTTTTGCCATTTTCTTTATGACGACGTAGGCCGATGACATTGACGTATTCATTATTAACACGGAATTCTTTGCCATCAAAATCAATCAAGCGGGAGAAATCAAAACGTGTTGGATCACCATACGGTGCCATACCCATCACTTTAAATTCACCATCGAGCATTTCAAAACCAAGAAATTCAGTTAGCGCACCGTATAAACCACCCAGAGAATCTGGATCGTAGAATTCTTTAATCTTGTGGATCTTGCCATTCTCGGCATAACCAAACATGGTCGTGGCGTATTCACCTTTTCCATCAATCGTTAATATCGCTGTCTTACCTTTAAAGCCACTCAGGTGATACGCGCTACTTGCGTGAGTAAGATGATGCTCAACCGGCACTAAACGCACATGCGCGGGATCGATATTCACTGCGCGCATCATGTCTTTTGCCATGCCCACATTACGACGGAAACGGCGATTACCATTAAACAATGCGGTCAGACCGCGATCAGGGGCGTACCAGTGACGGAAGGCATAATGCCAACGGGCAGGATTAAATAGACTGATCGGCGCATACGGCATGGCGACGATATCAACTTCTTCAGGGCTGATACCTGCTTGCTCAAGACAAAAACGCGTCGCCTCAACCGGAAAACGGCCTTTGGCATGCTTGTCGCGTATAAAGCGCTCTTCTTCAGCCGCCGCGACTAACTCACCATCTATAAAGAGTGCTGCGGATGCATCGTGAAAAACAGCACCGGAAATTCCAAGGATAATCATAGTGTTACTCGTACAACCCTACACAGTGTTACATCAAGCGAATAATACAGCAAAACCCACATTAACTTCAGCCCTTTATAGCATTCGGCAGGAACTCAGCCGCTGACGTTGTCGACAATTGTTCCATAAATAAAATAGCCACGTCTGGTAACTCATCCCAGTTACGCATAAAACGTTGCATGTCGATACGGAAGGCAGCAGCAAAGCTCGCGTCACTCGTGTGCTGCTGCATGGAGTCCAAATCAATGACAAATAATTCATCTTCACTAAAAATAAAGTTGGTCGCTTTCATATCACCATGAGTCAATTTGGCCTGCACCATTTTGCTAAACAAGGTGGCAAACTGACTGGCAGCAATATGTTGTTGTTCTATTTTCGTCTTATCGCGAAAAAAACCGTGCGCACTGATGCCATCGATATATGGCATAAATAACCAGGCCTTGCGACGAATTGGACCAAAGCGTTGCTCAACCAATCCCACGGGTAATGGCGTTGCAATATGTAATGCATATAATCGATAAGCATTACGCCAAGAGCGAGATGCCCGGCTAACCCGAAAGGCGCGCATTAAACCATGCCATGCACTCTTAATATTGTAGCGTTTACAAACTAGCTTCTGCTCGGGTACTTCTATCAAACTCACAGTACAGGTATTACCGTCTTTAATAATCTTACGCTGAGCTGTATCTGGGTTTTTTATTAATGAACGTAAATTATTACTATCGATATCACGACGATAAACAGAAAAATTATTCCAGCTGTTTTCCACGATAAATTCAGAACAACTTCGATAAATTTTATCTAGATACTTGCGTAACTTATATTTACGTAACTTAGCTACTTGCTGTGATAAACCTTCTAATTCAGCAGGCTCCGTATCGGATTCTCGACACTGCCAATAATGTTCATATAATGACGGCAACAAAGCATCATATTTAATATCAAAGAGGCCAAGCATATCCGCTAAACCTGCCATTGAGTTATTACGCGACAAAGGCAAAGCTGATTTTACAATATCTGCGGCATCAAGCGTGTACAAAACATCTTCACTAAAAATGAAATTTAATAAATGGAAATCTGTTTGTCTAATTCCGGCCGCATGATGTCGAGACATCAATTCAACTAATTGCATCGCAAGCATTTGCCGTGCCGTCTCATTACCATGCTCCCATCGATGTCGAGCACTTTCTGCGCCAAGTAATTCTGCGAATATAATTATGCGACTAGATAAATCCGGAGATGATTCAAAATAAATTATTTCTGGTGCAGGAATCCCTGCTGCCTTTAATGCACTAAGGCCTTGCTGTTCATCCTGCCATTCACGTTTTGCTTGGCCATTCATTGAGAATAATTTAACAAAGACGGGCTTACCCGCATAAGTTCCTCGACAAACATAACGGCGACCGGGCATCGCTCGCACAACTTCTTCACAAATAAGTGATTCGCCATTTTCTAGTGGTATCTGTAAAGGTACAGATAGATCGTAAGATTCTGACCAGATGTTGGCATCAAGATTCTTCACGATACCGCCTATTATCGCCGCTCACTACGTTGGACTTGTCGCTTGGCCAACATATTCCATATTTCAGTCAGTTTATGCTCAAGCCCTGCGGCACTAAGATAATAGTGTAAAAATCGCAAGCGGTCGGTTCGAGACCAACCATATGCATGACGATTAAATGAATCAAGATCTCGATTCATTCCGGTGTTTTTTAAAAACCGAGGTTTGGTTTTTTCCAAGTCGATCAAACGCGATTCAAAATCATCGCCTGCTTGCTTAATGAAAACGTGTTTGGCATACAGGCAGTTGTGCTGTAGGCGCTGTGCGTGAAAACGCTGAATAAGTTCAGCCGTCGACTTTATTAGTTTATTTCGTTGCGTGAATGTCAACGATGCATGGTCAACTGTATCTAATGGCGAGAAACCATCCAGTTCTTCTGTTGCCAATATTGCACGTTGTGCACCATCAATCGTTCGCTCCGCAAAATATACTGGTGTCAGTGCCGCAACCTGTGCGTCACGCAACAATAAAATATTTTGCATTTCTCTTACAAAGGTTGGAATACCTTTCAAAGGGTGAGCAAGTGTCTTTGCGACATGATTTTCTTGTCGCTTAAGAAAGATAGTACGTGTTGCTCCATCTTTATCTTTTAATTCAACGCGGCTAACACCACTCCAACCACCACGGCGATGATTTGGTTCTTCAAACCATTCTGCTTCACGCTGCCACCAATCATCAAAACTCTTCAAGCCATTGTGTTCCAACACGGCTGTCCAGTTATCCGCAAGATAATCCTGCATGCTTAGCTTTTTTTCCGAAGTATATAAATTCGCCACATTGCGTAGTGCTTGAGAAAATCGACGTGGTCAACAATATCGAAACCAGCTTCGCGCATTTCTGCTTCAACTCGTTCGCGTGGTTGTACAAAACGATTCTGATATTTTTTCTTGTCACGTTTGGCTTCTTTAGCAAAACGTTTGCGTGCCTTAACATTGCCATCAACCCAAAGGGAAATTAAAACAGTATCACTGGTTACACGATGAAATTCGCGAAACATTTTCATTCTATCGTCACGTTCACCGATGTGATGAAGCAGGCGCATGCAAAAAATACTTTCAACAAAATTATCTGGTTTTGGAATATCAAAGGCCGAGGCCTGAAAGGTTTCAAAACGACTAGTAATTTCCTTTGGTCGCTCTTCCATGCCAACGGTATACATACTTGGATTGTAATCTGCCGCAAACAATTTACGATCTTTTTTCTCTGCAAGCATCTCCCAAAAACGGCCTGTACCCGATGGTAGATCAAGAACGGCGCTTGGATTACCGGCCAACTTTAATGCTTTACGAGCAATAACAATTTCACGCCAGTTAGAAATGCGGCGCCACAAACTGCCCGTCTTATTGTGCTTATGGTAATACTCACGTGCATGCTCATCCGTATATTTTTCGGAGAACTCTAACTCAGGCACGTCTTTATCTGTTTCGCTCATTACTTCGCCTCATTAACTCTTATTTAATTCATACCACTGCTGTAGGCAGGCCGGTAATAATGCAGCCTTACCCTTATCTTTTCTATAAGTGCGCATAATACGCTCTAATACCTTCAACCAGAAATCCCGCCGATTTGCTACCGCATCACGCCAGCGCTGCCCTGTATAGGCTTCAATAAAACGAATTATATCACTTCGGTTGAGAATGATACCTTTGCTGTCAAATAGGGTCGAAAATAACAGCCCTGCGATATCCTTTACCGCCCAACGTTCGGGCAATTCCCCATACTGCTCTACACGGTGTAGATCCATTAAATAAAGTTCGAAATCTTCGGCATTAGGCAGGTCTTCGGCTTTACTCATATCCAATCTAAAGTGGCAAAGATAGAAATCACGGTGATTCATGCCGCTATTATGTAATCGACGAGCAATGTCGCCCAGACGGCGGATAATTGCTCGTTTCAAACATAGACGTTCAGATTGATTTGGCCACTGCTCTAGCTCCGGTAACCAATGTTCAAGATCAACGCTGTCGTCCAATGCATCGGTAATAATAAACGAACGTTGTGTAGCTGGGTTCCAACCTTGCTTTCCCCATGCAACTAATGGTGTGGTCGCGATATCAACATCCGGCTGGCCAAAAGCCCGTATCGCTTTCCATTCATTTTCAGCACCAATAATCGGTTTTTTAAATTGTAACAAATTTTTGAATATCTCAGCCCAACCGACGCCATAATGAACCTTCATGTAGAAATGACGCCCACCACGTTCAAAACGAAAAATACGCCGTGAAGCAACAACATGCTTTACCGTTTCACCGTCAATAGAAAAGAACTCATCGACAGTCTGTTCAGGGAAGAGATCTTTTGAATCTTCACGCACCCCGATCATGATGCCACCTGCCTATTCTTTTCTGCACGGGCAATAATGACATCGGCAGCACGTTCAATCAGGCTGTATAAATCAGTCTTGTCACAATACGCAGGCCCCGTGCCTAAGAATCGGCCTAGTGCATTCTCTTTCAACATATCACTCAGCATGCTATTAAATTTCGACTGCTCAAATGGCTCCGGGCAAACGGAGCCGGCTTCACTGTCTGTGACATGAAAGGCAAAACCACAAACACCACTCGCCAATACTGGTAGATCACACAACATCGCTTCAATCAAAATTGTACCGGTATTTTCTGTATAGGGGGGATGCACTAATAGATCGGCTGCATAGTAAAAACGTACAAGGTCTTCACGCGCACCAGTGAAGACTACACGATCATCAATTTGTAATTGCTGAGCCTGTTTCAAATAAGGTGCTTGTTTATCTCCGCCGACGACAACTAACTTAATCTTACTGCGTTGTTCTTCGGCTAAACTCGCAACCGCTTCTAGAGCACGATCTAGGCCCTTGGTTTGGAATCGTGCGCCAACCAAGAGCAACATCTTTTCGTCTTTGGTCACAGCTAACTCTGCACGCAAATTCGCAATATCTTCATCTGAAGGTGCTTGAGAAAAACGCTCACGATTAATTCCCGGCGGCATTAAATGAAATCGTTCTGATTCTGTTTTGTAATGCTTAATAAATTCTGCTTTTTCACCATGTGCAATCAGCATCATTTCGGTTTTTAGGCCTTTGGCGAATACGGCTGCTTCTTGTCGGCGAAAACCTAAATACCGAGGGGTAAATCTGTACCACCACGGCCGACTTGTCGCGACACGCTCTGCGTAACAAGGGTCACCCGCATAATAAACATCAAGGCCGGGTAGTTTTGTAAAGCCTATAACACAATCAAAACCACCATCCTGCTTTACTGCCTCAGCCAATTTCTTAGCTAAAATATCGTTACTACGCACATTGGTCATGGCTTGCGTATCAAGTTCATGCACGATGATATTGTCTGGACGTTCCCCCATCCAAGCACCCGTAAAAATATGTACCTCATGACCACGGCTTACGCATTCTTGTGCAATACGAAATAGGCTACGTTGCATTCCACCGTATTCAAAAAATAACGATACGGCAAAGGCAAGGCGTAATGGCTTAAGATTATCTGCCGCACTCATGAGTCACCCACATCACGCGCTGTAAATTCTGCTTTGCCACGGTGCTCACTTTCAAGAACAGCCAGAACACGTGATACCACTTCATGCACGCTAATTAATGACATAGCGCGACTGTCATGCACACGCGTACCCCATGGTACTGTTGCCGGATCTTTCTTTAAAATTTGTTTAACCGCATCATTGTAATGATCAACACAATGCTCTCGGCCTAGGTAAGGACCACTTAACCAAGTGGGTGCTACCGCATACAAACCAACCACGGGTGTTCCCACAGCAACTGCCATATGAACCGGCCCTGTATCAGGGGCAATGACACAATCGGCCATTTGGAGTAACGCGGCAAGTTGTTTCGGTGATGTTTTTCCACATAAGTCTGTTACATCATCGGTCGTGTTTCGTTTTATTTCATCGATGAACTTTTGTTCCGCTTCACTAGTGCCACCACTAAAAACAATACGACAGCCACGCTGATATATTCTATTTATTACTTCAGCATATCGTTCTGCTGACCAAGTACGTTCTGCCTTACTTGCCACTGGGTTAATAACAATTAAATGTCCATTGCCCGATGGTAACTGTGACTGCACCCATGCACGTTCAGTATCCGTAATAGATAATTGCCATTCGATCACAGGCGCATTAATACCCATCGCTCGAGTGAAACCTAGAAAACTATCCATGATATGTTCGCGCTGGTGGGGATTATTAAATTCAATCTGTCGGTTGGTAAAAAATTGCTGTCCGTCACGAGCACGGATTTTATCAAAACCAATTTTACATTTTGCTCTTAACAAAGGATAAATCAGATTGGCACGAAGTGCTGCTTGCATACATAGCAATACATCAAAACGGTATTTCCGCACTCGCCACCATAACGCCAAGTAGTCACGAATACGCCGTGGTTTATTAATTACAACAAACTCAACCCCTTCTAAACCTTCAACAAGATCATAGGCGGGACGCGAAATAAACCAAGTGATTTTTGCTTGCGGCAAGGCTTTTTGCAAAGTGCGAATCACCGGCACCACCATACAGACATCGCCAAGTGCAGAAAGACGCAAAATTCCAATACGTCGAATACTCTCGAGTGGTGGCATCACCGAAGCCGAGCTCATGACGACTGTTCCAGTATGTCGAGTACTTGCTGTGGTTCTAATTTATTTAAGCAGTCTAAATGACCAAGTGGACACTCACGTTTGAAACAGGGACTGCAATCTAAACCCAAGCTCAAAATATGCGCTTGCTTATTAAGTGGTGGTGTAAAACCGGGATCGGATGAACCATAAAGTGAAATCAGTGGTCGTTGTAAACTTGCAGCAACATGCATTAAACCTGAATCATTACTCACAACAAAGTCGGCCATCGACATGAGATCAATCGCTTCACCAAGACTAGTTCGTCCGGCAAGATCAACGCAACGGTCTTTGGTATGCGCATTCAGTTCCGCAGTAACCGTTTGATCCTTTTGCGAACCAAACAACCAAACTTGCCCACCTTTATCTAACCAATATTGTGCAACCTGTGCGTAATAAACCGTTGGCCAACGTTTTGCCGCGCCATATTCTGCACCGGGGCAAAGCACCATCACAGGAGCATCACTATATAAGGAATGATTTTTACAAGCAGCGGCGACACCTTTATCTGTTACTGATAATTCTGGAATCGGTGTTTTCTCGGGTAACTCAGGATAATCTGCGGGAAAAGCATGTGCGCAAAAACGCTGCACTGTCATCGGCAAGGCTTGCTTATCTAGTTTACGCGCGTCATTGAGCAAGCCATAACGCATCTCACCAAGATTGCCTGTGCGTTGCGGAATCTTGGCAAAGAAAGGCACCAGTGCCGACTTCCAAGAATTAGGTAATACAATCGCTTGTGAATAATTATTCTCACGCAAGATTTTGCCGAGATTAAAACGTTTTAATAAACCAAATTCACCGTGCCCAAGAGGCATATCAATTGCGCCACTCACCTCGGGCATTCTTTCTAGTAGTGGGCGACTCCATGCTGGTGCAAGAACATCAATTGAACAATTGGGATCGCGCTGACGCAAAGTCATAAACAAACTCTGCGCCATCACCATATCACCGACCCACGATGGGCCGACAACAAGGATATTAGAACCAGTATTTGGAGAAGTGGCAGGCATTAATATTTAGCCGCAGTTAAAATGTGAACGTCGCAGCGACGGCTACGAAAATTAAGCGTCGTGATCTTTAAGTATGTATTCCGCACCACAGTACGGACACTTTGCTTCACCCGTTTGCTCAATCGGCAAATACACTCGCGGATGCGCATCCCATAAAGATTGAGAAGGCATTGGACAATGTAATGGCAAGTCATCACTCGTTACTACAAAATGAGACTGTACTTTTTTTGCTTCAGCCATGTTCTCTCCTCCAAATATTTCTTATTTATAATTATATTTATAAAATACTCAGCCAATCTTGATGTTCATCTTTACGACCATGAACGTAATCAAAATATAAACTTTGTAATTTTTCCGTGATCGGCCCACGCCCACCGTTACCGATAGAACGTCCATCCAACTCACGAATTGGCGTTACTTCTGCAGCCGTACCTGTAAAGAAAGCTTCATCGGCAACATAAACTTCGTCACGTGTGATACGTTTTTCACGTACTTCATAACCACACTCAGCGGCAATCTGCATAACGGTTTCACGCGTGATGCCTTCTAACGCCGATGTCAGTTCTGGTGTATAGATAATGCCATTGCGAACAAGGAAGAAATTCTCGCCACTGCCTTCGGCAACAAAGCCATCAACGTCCAGCAACAAGGCTTCATCACAGCCACAAGCCATTGCTTCTTGCAGTGCCATCATTGAATTCATGTAATTGCCATTTGCTTTGGCCTTACACATAGTGATGTTTACGTGATGACGTGTGTACGATGAAGTACGCACCTTAATGCCGTTTTTCATATTGTCATCGCCAAGGTATGAACCCCATTCCCACGCGGCAATCATGACATGCGTTTTTAAATTATCGGCACGCAAACCCATGCCTTCCGAACCGTAAAAACACATTGGACGAATGTAAGCTGACTCAAGATTATTTTCTTTAACCGCTGCACGTGTTGCCGCATTGATCGTATCTTTGTCATACGGCATTGGCATGTTCAATATTTTTGCCGAACGGAATAAACGATCAGTATGTTCTTCTAAACGGAAAATCGCCGTGCCTTGTTCAGCGTTATAAGCACGCACACCTTCAAACACGCCCATGCCGTAATGCAATGTGTGTGTTAGTACATGTATCTTTGCTTCACGCCACGGCACCATCTCGCCATCCAGCCAGATAAATCCATCACGATCCGCCATTGTCATTGGTGTAGTCACTTCGATCTTCCTAATTTTAGTTATTCATTATCACTGCCAAGCCATGCCTGCCAGAGTCGTTGTACTGTGGCGCGTTCATCGGTAAATAATTCTGCCGAAACTCGCGCGGGTCTCTCCTGCAATTTTAGCTTATGCACTTCGGCGCGATAAGCGCGATATGCATCGGCTAAATCTTGGCCATCTTGTGCATCAAGTAAACCAACCTCAACCAACTTTTGCAGTAGGCGAACATTATCTGTCCATTCTAGCAGTTGTGGGTATTTTTCCGCCCATTGCAGGACTGCGTATTGAACCATAAACTCGATTTCGACGATACCGCCAGAGTCGTGCTTTACATCAAATTCACCGCTTTTATGGCTACCAAGATGTTTGCTCATTTTTGCGTGCATTTCTCGCACCTGTTGCTGCAATTGCTGCTGTTCTCTGGTTTGTGCCAGCACCTTATATCGCAGCCAAGCAAATTGACCAATTAACTGCTTGTCACCTGCCACCACCCGAGCTCGCACAAGGGCTTGATGCTCCCAAATCCATGCATCTTCATGCTGATAATCACTAAAGGCCTGAATCGAAGAAACCAACATGCCAGAAGCACCACTGGGACGTAGGCGTAGATCCACTTCATAGAGAATGCCAGCGGTTGTCGAGGTATTCATAATATGCGTAATACGTTGTGCCATTCGAGCATAAAATACATTACAATCAATAGCTTGCTCACCATCAGTCATGCTTCCTTCAACCGCCGCATGCAAGAAAACAATGTCTAAATCTGAGCCATAACCCAGCTCAATCCCGCCCAATTTACCGTAAGCCAAAATAGCAAAACCAGGATCGCAGGGCTTATCATCATATATAGAAGGTGGCCGACCATGCTTCTTCACCATATGCTGCCAAGCCAGATCTAATACTCGCTCAAGGACGACCTCGGCAATCTCAGTCAAATGGCTGCTGACCTGCATCAAGGGCATATCAGCATTTACGTCAGCGGCAGCCACACTCAAGGTGCTGGCCTGCTGAAATTGCCGTAAAACATCCATCTGTTGTTCAAGATCGTCTTCGTCGATGCCCTGCATTCGACTATCCAACTCCGCCTGACGCTGACTACGATTTGGTAATGCATACAAACTACGTGGGTCAATCAACTCATCGAGCAAAATAGGATGGCTGGCAAGATGCTCACTAATCCACGGACTCGCCGCACAAAGCCGAACCAACTGGGACAAGGCCATTGGATTTTCTACCAATAACGATAAATAAGCGGTACGCCGAGCGATCTGTTCCAATAAATTCAAAACACGAATCAGCGCCGTATCTGCCTCGGGCATTCCCCCCGCGGCACCAAGTAATAAAGGAATCAGTGCATCCATACGCGCACGGCCTTTGGCACTGAGCGCTCGACAAGTATAACTTTCTCGCAACATGCCAAGTCGACGTAACATGTCATCGGAATCGTTATAACCAATCGTCTTTAACAAGTTCAAGGCCTGCTCATCATCAAACTCACCTTGCCAAAGACTCAACAAATCTTTCTGCTGACCTTTTTCTTCAAGCTGTTCTGCTTGCGGTGCAGCAAAGACTTGCTGAAAATGAGAATCTACCCGCATGCGAATTTCTTTTAATTTCAATTCTAAAGATGGCCAATCAGACATGCCCATAGAATAAGCTAAACGTTGTTGCTGCAAAGTATCATCCGGTAAATCATGTGTTTGTTCATCACGCCACATTTGTAAACGATGTTCACAATCACGTAGAAATATATAACCGTCGTGTAATTCATCCACAACAAATTCTGGTAATAATTCAAGATCAACAAGCGTATCAAGTATTGATAAAATAGGTCGTTGACGAAGAACCTCGCGACGACCACCATGCACTAACTGAAAAGCCTGGCCAATAAATTCAATCTCACGAATCCCACCTGCACCGAGCTTAATGTTTTTCTCCATACCCTTTAATGCAACTTGTCGTTCAATAAGTTGTTTCATTTCACGAAGTGATTCAAAAACACCAAAATCAATATAACGCCTATAAACAAAGGGCCGAAGGCATGCCAAAATATTCTGTCCATGATCGCGATCACCTGCGACAATACGCGCCTTAATCATCGCGTAACGTTCCCACTCTCGTCCATGCGTTTGGTAATACTCTTCAAAGGCATCACCACTGATCGCCAATGGCCCACTATCACCAAACGGACGCAATCGCATATCAACACGGAAGACAAAACCATCTGCAGTTGCTGTATTCAACACATGTATTAGTTGTCGACTAAGGCGAATAAAATATTCACTGTTTTCTAATTTTATTTTCGTGTCTTTAGTTTCACCCTCTTCGCTATAGACAAAAATAAGATCAATATCAGATGAATAATTTAATTCATGTGCGCCGAGTTTACCCATGCCAATGACGACAAGCTCTTGCTCCTCACCTTGACTATTACTGGGTACACCTAATTCTTTTTTCTTCCAACCAGAAATTACACCTAAGGCACACTCGATACAGGCCTCAGCAAGCCATGTTAATTCAGTTGTGGTGGTATCAAGATCATTCCAGTTAGATAAATCACGAAAGGCAATACGTAACATTTCGCGTTGACGAAAATTTCGTAATTCATGCATTAACGCGGCTTCATCTTTAACCGCCAAAACACGTTGTTCTAAAAATTGTAATTGCTCACCGTATTGGTAGTTACGAAGTAAATCACCACTCTGTTGCAGCTCATCGAAAAGTTCAGGTTCGTGCAGACATAACTGACGTGCGAACTCACTACATACAAATAACCTTTGTAGTAGATGACAAATAACCGGATCACTCGGTGCGCTAAGCTCCGCCTCCGATACAGATTCCAAATACGCCGCCCAATGAGCCTCAGACTCATTACTAAAGATGTTAGGCATCACCGGCAAGGTATTATCAGACACTTGATTCATAACCCAAGCTTATGTGTGACAAGCCATACAATACAAGCAGAAAATAAGTCTAAAGAACGTGCTGTAACGGCCGCCATAATAAAGAGTGTTATAAAATGAATGGTTGAAGCTATGGAATTTAAGGACTACCTGAAAATACTCGCGATGAAAGATGGCTCAGATCTGTATCTGACCGTCGGTGCGAAGCCTTCCGCAAAGTTTATTGGTGTACTCAAGGCTATTGATACCAACATACTGACCAACGATGACGTTAAAAAAATAGCCTATTCCGTCATGGACGAGGAACAAATCCATGCCTTTGAGCATAAACCAGAAATGAATCTGGCGATTTCAGAGTCCGGTATCGGGCGGTTCCGAATCAACATATTCAAACAGCGTAATACCTTATCTATGGTAATCCGCAATATCGTCACCGATATTCCCAGTTTTGAATCACTGAAATTACCACCTATCCTGCAAAAACTGATCATGGCCAAAAATGGTCTGATTCTCTTCGTTGGTGGTACTGGCTCAGGTAAATCGACCTCACTGGCATCACTCATTGACTACCGCAATACTAATAGTGCCGGGCATATTATTACCATTGAAGACCCGATCGAATTTGTTCACTCGCACAAAAAATCCATCATCAACCAACGCGAAGTGGGTGTTGATACCGATAGCTACGCAGATGCTTTAAAAAATACCCTGCGCCAAGCTCCCGACGTCATCCTGATTGGTGAAATTCGTGATGCTGAAACCATGGAACATGCGCTCGCTTTTGCCGAAACTGGCCACCTTGCCATATCGACCTTGCATGCCAACAATGCAAACCAAGCGATTGACCGCATTATCAACTTCTTCCCTGAAGAACGTCATAAACAATTACTCAACGACCTATCGCTAAACCTGCAAGGTTTCATCTCACAGCGACTCATCCCCACCGTTGATAAAAAACGTTGCGCTGCGGTTGAAGTGCTACTGGGTACACCCATTGTTCGTGATGTCATCAAACGCGGTGGCGTTAGTGAACTAAAAGAGATCATGGAAAAATCGGCCAACCTTGGTATGCAAACATTCGACCATGCCTTACTCGAACTTTTCAAACAAGGTCGTATCTCTGAAGACGAAGCGATTCGCAATGCCGACTCAGCCAACAACCTGCGACTCAAGATCAGCCTCTCTGGGGGTGCCGCACCTGAAGAAGAATCTTCTGGCCTAAGCCTCCTTCAAGAAGAACCTGAAGAAGAGGAAGAAGTAGCAACCGATGGCATGGCGAGTTTTAGTCTTAGCACCGACGAATCGTCTGAATAATAATTCACACACTGCACAAACAATAAGGCCCCGATAATCGGGGCCTTATTAATTACTGGTGTTCTGAAAGTGTCGGAGACGAGATACGAGTCCATGGACGGACGAGGTAGAACATGTCAGAAACAAATTTTCCAGATGCAAGGCAGCTATAAAAAAACCCCGCTATAAATAGCGAGGTTTTCAGGGTTAGGGATTTTGTCGTGTGACAAGGCACTTTAGAATCCCTACGGGCTTCATTAAGTACTTCCTACGCTGCGCTTCGGTCGCGCAACTACGAACGAGCAGCGCAAACAATAAAGCCCCGAATATCGGGGCTTTATTAATTACTGGTGTTCTGAAAGTGTCGGAGACGAGATAGATGCAAGGCAGCTAATCGACCCGTCGCGCAGCTTACATTAGTAAGTGAGCAACGGAAGCGATTAGTGAACGCAGCAGATGCTCGTCTCCGACATTTTCAGGACGGCAGACTACATCATGCCGCCCATTCCACCCATACCGCCCATACCACCGCCCATACCCATATCTGGAGCAGCACCGCCATCAGCAGCATCAGATGGTGCTTCAGCAATCATGCATTCAGTGGTAATAAGTAGGCCAGCAACAGAAGCGGCGTTTTGCAGCGCGCTACGTGTCACCTTGGTTGGATCAAGGATACCCATTTTAATCATGTCATCGTAAGTACTGTTAGCAGCGTTGTAACCGAAGTTACCTTTGCCATCTAATACTTTAGATAGAACAACTGAGGCTTCTTCGCCCGCGTTATTAACAATTTGGCGAAGTGGTTCTTCCATCGCACGACAAGCAATCGAGATGCCAACATTTTGTTCTTCGTTGTCACCCTTCATATCTCTAATAGCTTGCAATGCACGAATCAATGCAACACCACCACCTGGTACAACGCCTTCTTCAACTGCAGCACGTGTTGCATGCAATGCATCTTCAACGCGCGCTTTCTTTTCTTTCATTTCAACTTCTGTTGCTGCGCCAACTTTAATGACCGCAACACCACCGGCTAATTTAGCAACACGTTCTTGCATTTTCTCACGGTCGTAGTCAGATGTTGTTTCTTCCATTTGGCCACGAATCTGATTAACGCGATCACTGATTTCTGTTGGGTTACCCGCACCATCAATAAGCGTAGTTTCGTCCTTACTAACAATGATACGTTTTGCACTACCTAGCTCATCCAGACCCGCTTTTTCAAGTGATAGGCCAACTTCTTCAGCAATCACTGTGGCGCCAGTTAGAATCGCAAGATCTTGCAGCATCGCTTTACGACGATCACCAAAACCAGGTGCTTTAACCGCACATACTTTCACGATGCCGCGAATGTTGTTAACAACCAATGTTGCAAGTGCTTCACCGTCAATATCTTCAGCAATAATTAATAGTGGCTTACCGGCTTTAGCAACCGCTTCCAATACTGGGAGAAGATCGCGAATGTTAGAAACCTTCTTGTCATGGATTAAGACAAGTGGTGTTTCCATTTCAGCTGACATGCTTTGTTGGTTGTTCACGAAGTAAGGAGAGAGGTAACCACGGTCGAACTGCATACCTTCAACAACGTCAAGTTCGTTATCCAGTGCTGAACCTTCTTCAACAGTGATAACGCCTTCTTTACCTACTTTTTCCATTGCTTCAGCAATGATGTTACCAATGTTGTCATCAGAGTTAGCAGAGATAGTACCTACTTGAGCAATGGCTTTATTGTCATCACACGGAGTAGAAAGATTCTTCAATTCTGCAACAGCAGCAACAACGGCTTTGTCGATACCACGTTTCAGGTCCATTGGGTTCATGCCCGCTGCAACTGATTTCATACCTTCACGTACGATAGCTTGTGCTAGTACGGTCGCTGTTGTTGTTCCGTCACCGGCGATGTCAGAAGTTTGTGACGCCACTTCTTTAACCATTTGTGCGCCCATGTTTTCGAACTTGTCTTTCAGTTCAATTTCTTTCGCAACTGAAACACCATCTTTAGTGACTGTTGGTGCGCCGAAGCTCTTTTCTAATACAACGTTACGGCCTTTAGGGCCGAGCGTTACCTTTACGGCATTGGCGAGTACGTTAATGCCGCGAACCATACCTTGGCGGGCTTCGTCTCCAAATTTTACGTCTTTAGCTGTCATGTCTTTTCCTTTTTAATCTATTTTGTAATGATTGCGACGAGCCTTAAGCTTCAATCACACCCATGATGTCTTCTTCACGCATAACGAGCAGTGTTTCGCCGTCGGCTTTTACTTCGCTACCAGAAAATTTTCCAAAAATGACTGTGTCGCCAACTTTCACATCAAGAGGCGTTACATCACCACTGTTGTTAGTCGTGCCCTTGCCTACGGCCAACACTTCGCCCATTGCTGGTTTTTCAGTTGCTGAATCAGGGATTACAATGCCGCCGGCACTGGTAGTTTCTTCTTCCGTGCGTCGAACAATAACGCGATCATGTAAAGGACGAATGTTCATTAATCAGTCTCCAAGTAGGATTTTCAATAAATTCAATAAGTTATACATTTAGGTCGGCGCTGTTAGCACTCTCCACCATTGAGTGCTAATAATAGGGTCGAAAAAGGAAAAATCAAGGGTAATCAGGTCAAAAATGTTCTTTAATTTCTATTCGTCGTCCTTCCAGTATTCACCTTCCAGTGTCTGAGGACCTTTCGAATCAGGATTGTGACGAGATTGCCCCTGAATAGATGAGCCGTAACGCTTAATCCAATAACGAATCACAGTCTGACGCAGTGGGGTAATGAGGCAGATAAAACCAATCGCATCAGTAAAAAATCCCGGTGTCAGCAGCAATGCGCCACCAACCAATAGCATCAGGCCTTCAATCATCTCCAAAGCAGGAATTTCACCTCGTGCAGATGCTTCCTGCACCCTGCGTAGGGTCGACAGGCCTTGGGAACGCAATAGCGCTGCCCCTAATACAGCAGTAAATACCACCAGAAAGACGGTCCAGATAGTACCGATCACCTGACCAACACTAATAAGGAAATAAATCTCGACCAATGGAATGGTCAAAAACAATAGTAATAAAATATGAGATGTACGCATCCTCATAGAATAAGGCCATTTATCCTTATTTCAAGCGTTACATGGCAATATCTTGTATCGTAATGAGTATGAGTGATCCAAAAGCCCTATTAATGGTGTATTGCACCTGCCCTGATCATGCTGCTGCTATCTCAATGGCTGAAGGTATTGTCGATGCTGGACTCGCGGCCTGCGTTAATATCGTGCCGGGGCTAACCTCCATTTATCGCTGGAAAGGCAAACGCCAACAAGGCACAGAAGAATTATTGCTGATCAAGACCACTGCGGATGCCTACCCGACTCTGCAACAACACATTGCGGCCTCGCACCCTTACGAACTTCCCGAGATAATCGCTGTCCCTATAGATACTGGACTACCAGCCTATCTTGAATGGGTAAACGAATCCTGTGCATTAACACCTCGACTGGATGCGTGAATCATGTACTGTAACGCCCCATATAACGAATAAATAACTCGAAGATATGATGATGATGAAAAAAATACTGATCGCTGCCCTTGGCCTACTCATGGCCTCTCCTCTACTAGCTATAAATGAAGAGGATTTACTGCCGCCCGATCAAGCCTTCACCGTAAATGCTCGAGCCATTGATGCCAATACCGTCGAAGTTGAATGGAATGCTGCCGACGGCTATTACATGTACAACGACAAGTTTAATTTCAAATCTGAAACAGCCGATATTGAACTTGGTAACATCACCTTGCCACCGGGTAAGAAAAAAATAGGTATTCGCCCAGACGGCACAGAAGGCGAACTTGAAATATATCGCCATAAACTAGCAATCAAAGTTCCACTAGTAAGAAACGGTGATTCAAAATCTCTACGCATCACTGTTGGCGGACAAGGTTGCGCTGATCTTGGTGTTTGTTATCCGCCAGCCAAACACACTATTTTATTAAACCTACCTGATGCGGCTGCAGCACCAGCAAGTGGTTTACAAAAACTCAGTTCCTTAGGTAATAGTTTATTAGGTGGCGGACAACGTGAATTCCTCGCACCAGATGAAGCCTTTGCTTACCAAGTTCGTATGGATGACAACGGCAACATCGTTGCTGATTGGACGATTGCTGAAGGTTACTACCTATACAAAGAAAAATTCAGTTTCAAAACAGATACCGCTGGCGTGCAACTTGGTGAAATTAAAATACCCGCCGGCACGATGCACCACGGTATTTTACCAGACGGTAGCGAAGGTGATGTTGAAGTTTATCTCAACACACTCACGATCATCATTCCTGTTGATAACGCACCCGCTGCAGGCACCTTAGCCTTCACTGCGAAATTCCAAGGTTGTGCCGATGCAGGAATTTGCTATCCACCCATGACAAAGAAAACTGATTTAGTTCTTAGCAATGCCATTGCAACTAAATCAGCAACAACATCAAGCGACGTTGCTAACAACGAATCGTCCGAAACAGAAAATGGTTACCTTTGGTATATTTTAGTTGCCTTCGTTGTCGGTCTTGGTTTGACCTTCACACCTTGTGTGTTGCCAATGATTCCTATTCTTTCTAGCATCATTGTTGGCCAAAGTCAGGATGGTCAAATTTCTAAATTCAAAGGCGGCATGCTTGCAGCAAGTTATGTATTCGGCACCTCGGTCATTTATACCGCAGCCGGTGTTGTTGCCGGTAAATCAGGTGGCCAACTACAAGCCTACTTCCAAGACCCTTTGTTGATTGGTGGCGTGAGTATCATCTTAGTATTACTGGCTCTCTCTATGTTCGGTTTGTTTACCATTCAAATGCCTGCCTCTATTCAGTCACGCATGCAAACACAAAGTACCGGACTAAAAGGCGGATCGTTGTTTGGTGTCTTCATCATGGGTGTTTTATCTTCCATGATCGTTGGTGCCTGTGCTTCACCTATATTGTTATCCGTTCTACTCGTAGCGATTGAATCTCAAGACCCAGTTCTTGGCGGCCTAATCATGTTCTCCATGTCATGGGGCATGGGTGTCGTTCTTATCGCCATCGGCATTGGTGCAGGCGCATTAATACCAAAAGCCGGCACGTGGATGGACAACGTTAAATACTTCTTCGGTGTGTTATTGATTGGTGTTGCAATCTACATCCTCACCGTTCTACCTGGTGTGCCCGTATTATTATTATGGGGTGTTTTCTTCATCACGCTCGGCATCTACCTTGGTGCGACACAAAGCTTACCTGAAGGCTCAAGTGGTTACCGCGTATTCTGGAAAGGCATCGGTACAGTATTATTAATTTGGGGCGTACTCTCTTTACTTGGCGGCATGCAAGGCAACCGCGACATTATGCAGCCAATTAATTTCAGCAATGTATCAATAGGCGGTGCAGCAACAAGCAGTAACACTGCAGAGTCTGCACACGAACTATTTATCCAAATAAGATCTGAAGCAGACTTAGATCGTGAACTTGCTAAAGCAACGGCTGCAGGTAAACCTGTGATTATTGATTTCTTCGCGACATGGTGTACTGATTGTATCCGCATGGAAAAAAGTACTTTTGCTGATGCCGCCGTAACCGGTCTCATGAATCAATATGTCGCATTACAAATTGATGTAACTGATCCATCTGATCCGATTACTTCTGCCGTCCAAAAACGTCTTGGCGTTTACGGCCCACCTGCATTATTATTTTTTAGCAAGCAAGGCCAACGTATTAAGAGCATGGATTTCTACGGCTATAAAGATGCCAATGAATTCGCTGCACATATAAAACAAGCACTTTAAAAATAACGAGAATATTTATTGTGAATAAAACATCATTAGTATTAGCTAGCATGTTGGCTCTTTCACTAACAGCCTGTGACAAGAATTCCGGCAGCGCAAACGCCAACGTAACCGACAACAAAGTAGCCACACAAGAAAAAATCAATGTGCCAGCTAAAATAGGTTCACAACGCCCAGAATTTTCATTACCAGATATCGACGGCAAGACACGCAAGCTTTCAGAATGGGATGGCAAGGTATTAGTCGTTAACTTCTGGGCAACATGGTGCCCACCTTGTCGTAAAGAAACACCTGCCTTCGTTGAACTTCAAGAGCAATATGGGGCTAAGGGCTTACAATTTATCGGTGTCGCAATTGATGAAAGAGATAACGTAGAAGACTTTGCCGATACCTATGGCGTGAACTACCCCATGTTACTCGGCGACCTCGAAGCGATTAATACCAGCAAGGCTTATGGCAACCGTTTCGGCACACTCCCATATACAGTGATTATTGATCGTCAGGGTAAGATCAGTTTCATCCAACGTGGTGAATTGCTTAAGGCAACTGCGGAAGAACAGATCAAAGCGCTGCTTTGATCTGTTAGGGGTAAGGAGTGAAGTGTTAGGCGTAAAACCTAACCCCTAACTCCTAACTCCTAACTTTTCTCTCAATATGTGAACTTTGTCGCGATTTTCGTCGATTTCTAGGCTAAATTCCCAAAACGTGCATATAACTGGACAAATTCATAATTCTCCGGCACAATGTGCGTGTATTCTAATAAAAAAAGTGGTCTGATCATGCAGGGAAAAGCTTCGATCTAGGCGGTATTTGAAGCGATTTAATCAACCAGGCGTTTTGATGGCTAAGTTACTCTTATTAAATGGTCCTAACCTGAACCTGCTCGGCACCCGCGAGCCAGATGTCTATGGTGCAACCACGCTTGCTGATATAGAAAAAGCCGCCATCGCACAAGTCAAAGCCGCTGGGCACGAATTAGATTGCCTACAAAGCAATGCCGAACACGATCTTGTGAACCGCATTCAACAAGCGCAACAAGAAGGCGTTGCCTTTATCGTTATTAATCCAGCCGCGTTTACCCATACCAGTGTCGCCGTTCGTGATGCATTGGCCGGCGTGGCAATTCCTTTTATTGAATTACATTTATCCAACGTCCATGCCCGTGAAGAGTTTCGCCGCGAATCTTATTTTTCAGATATCGCAGTTGGTGTTATTTGTGGCTTGGGTGCACAAGGTTATGAATTGGCGTTGCAGGCAGCGATTAAACACGCTGAATCTGCAACAAGCTGAACATTAAGATATAAGAATTAAATTACTTAAGAGTTAAAAATTACTATGGATATTCGCAAAGTAAAAAAATTAATCGAGCTGCTAGAAGAATCTGGCATTGCTGAAATCGAAATCAAAGAAGGTGAAGAGTCAGTACGCATCACTCGACACAGCAGTGTTGCCCCTGCAATGATGGCCGCACCTGTAGCAGCCCTTGCTGCACCAATAGCCGCTGCACCTGCTGCTGAAGTTGTTGAAGAAGCCAACGCAATTCCAAGTGGACATCAGGTGAAATCACCGATGGTCGGCACTTTCTATCGCTCACCTGCGCCAGGTTCACCTGAATTTGTAAAAGTTGGCCAAACGGTTAGTGAAGGTGAAACAATTTGTATCATCGAAGCGATGAAGATCCTCAACCAAATCGAAGCGGATAAAAGCGGCGTCATTAAAGCAATCATCGCCAACAATGGTGAGCCGGTTGAATACGATGAACCTTTGTTCATTATTGAATAAACCTGTGCATTGAATAAACCTTAGCGAAGAACTTACAACTATGTTTGAAAAAATTGTTATAGCCAATCGCGGTGAGATTGCACTTCGTATTCTACGTGCCTGCCGTGAAATGGGAATTAAAACCGTTGCAGTCTATTCATCTGCTGATCGAGATCTAAAACATGTACGTCTTGCTGACGAAGCTGTTTGTATTGGCCCAGCACCTTCTATAGATAGTTACTTAAACGTACCTGCTTTGATCAGTGCAGCTGAAGTAACCGATGCCATGGCGATCCATCCTGGTTACGGTTTCCTTTCTGAAAATGCTGACTTTGCTGAACGTGTTGAGCAAAGTGGTTTTACCTTCATCGGTCCGTCCGCAGAAGCTATTCGTACCATGGGTGACAAAATCACGGCCATTGAAACAATGAAGGCAGCCGGCATTCCTTGTGTACCCGGTTCAGATGGCCCTGTTACCGAAGATGATCGTGATGCTGCTGATAAAGCCCGCAAGATTGGTTACCCGATTATTATTAAAGCCGCCGGTGGTGGTGGTGGTCGTGGTATGCGCGTTGTACACAGTGAAGCTGCGTTACTTAATGCCATTTCACTCACACGTAATGAAGCACGCGTGACCTTTAATAACGACATCGTCTACATGGAAAAATTCCTTGGCGACCCACGTCACATTGAAATTCAAGTACTCGCTGATTCACACGGCAATGCGATTCATTTAGCTGAACGTGACTGTTCTGTACAACGACGTCACCAAAAAGTAATTGAAGAAGCGCCAGGCCCAGGTATTACTGAAGAACAACGTGCCTTTATTGGTGAACGTTGTGCTGAAGCTTGTCGTAAAACAAATTACCTTGGCGCCGGTACATTTGAATTCTTATTTGAAAACGGCGAGTTCTATTTCATTGAAATGAATACCCGTGTTCAAGTTGAGCATCCTGTGACAGAAATGATTACTGGTATCGATATTGTTAAAGAACAAATTCGTATCGCTGCGGGAATGGAATTATCGTTCAAACAAGAAGACGTGACTATCAATGGCCACTCCATCGAATGTCGTATTAATGCTGAACATGCTGAAACATTTATTCCGTCACCAGGTACGATTAATAACTTCCATGCACCGGGTGGTATTGGTGTTCGCGTTGATTCACATATTTATAATGGTTACCGCGTTCCGCCAAATTACGATTCAATGATCGGCAAGATCATTACGCATGGTGATACACGTGATATTGCAATCGCTCGTATGCGCGGTGCGTTAAGTGAACTTGTGATTGATGGTATTAATACCAATATCGCATTGCATCTCGATATTCTTAACGACAGTGCTTTCCAAGCCGGTGGTGCGAATATCCACTTCCTTGAGAAGAAACTCGGCTTGTCATAATGATGAAGGGTGGTTAGTGAAGATTCACTAACTACCCTTCTATTAACCTCATATGCCTTGGTTACGTTTCACACTCCACACTGATACCGAACATGCTGACAAGGTCAGTGATGCGCTCGAACAAGCTGGCGCACAGGCCATCACTCTGATTGACGCTGAAAACAAACCCATATTTGAACCGCTACCCGGTGAAACCCCTTTATGGGCCAACCTAGAAATTACCGGTCTTTTCGAAGCCGATATTGATACCCAAGCCTTAGACCAACAGCTAACTGAACAACTCTCTGCTGAAATCATGTCTAGTCGACGCCTCGAACCACTTGAAGATAAAGACTGGTCCCGTGTTTGGATGGATGATTACCACCCCATGCAGTTTGGTGAAAATGTTTGGATCGTACCGAGTTGGTGCGAGCCGCCACAACCTGATGCCGTTAATATCTTGCTCGATCCCGGCCTCGCCTTCGGTACAGGAACCCACCCCACTACCTCGTTATGCCTACAATGGTTAGATGGGCAAGACTTAGTCGGTAAACAAGTACTCGATTACGGTTGTGGTTCAGGGATTCTCGCGATTGCCGCTGCAAAATTAGGTGCGGCGAAGATCATGGCCATTGATATTGATCCACAAGCCCTATTAGCCACACAAAATAATGCGCAGCGTAACGAAGTGACTGATTTTATCTCGACTCACTTACCTATGGATCTTCCTGATGCCGGTTTTGACATGTTATTGGCAAATATCCTCGCCGGTCCTTTAGCCGAACTCGCCGACATGCTGTGCCAAGCACTACGTCCTGGCGGGCAATTAGTTTTATCTGGCATTCTTCCCGAACAAACCGACAATGTTGCCAAGGCGTATAGCCAACATTGCGATATGAGCGAGCCAAGCCAACAAGGTGATTGGATTCGCCTAAGTGGAACCAAACGCTAAGGCTCATACATAAGCTGCGAATCAATGGTATCGTTAACCTCTATGCAAACTGAATGCCCACATTGCCATACCTTTTTCCACGTCACCGACGAACAATTGCAGGCCGCCGAGGGACAAGTGCGCTGTGGCAAATGTAATACCGTATTCACAGCTGAAGTCATTGCTGAAGCAGAAAACATAGATGCACTAGAGAATGTGGATACGCCAACATTGGTGATTGATGACATCAGTGTCGCTGAACTCGACGAGGTTGAAATCGAAGTGGGTGAGCTTGAGATCCCTGATTCAATTACTGCACCCGAACTTGAACCCGCTGAACTAGATGATGGTGAGCTGGAAGCAATCGACTACTCGTCTATAGAAAGTTCTGAACAAGAAACAGAACCGAAATCCGAGTCCGAGTCCGAGTCCGAG
>JAGLUW010000003.1 GCA_023134145.1 Sulfuriflexus sp.
AAAGGGGTCGGAGTGATTTAATTTTGACCAGTTGTTATAGTTTTAAAATTGGCAGGAAGCCAGTTGAAATATTTCATATCTAATACAAGGAGTGTGTTATGCCTCGTAAGCCAAAACAAATAGGGGACAGACCACGTTTTCTTGTATATCCGAGCAAAGACCTGAAATTTAAGAAGACAACCGGGAGAGCATCATGGAAAGTGGCATTAATAACTTAAAAGAAACGATTAGACGTTGGACTTTGATACTAGGTGTTCTTCAGATAACGGTGGGTTGTGCCATTGGCTTTATACCCCCTTCAGCTGTTGAGTGGTTTCGCGGCATTGTGATGGCGCATATCGAATTTACTGCTAATGGTATTTTGATGATCGTGTTTGGTTTTCTGGTCAATGAACTTCGCTTGAGCTCGGTGGCATTGAAAGTGTGGTTTGTGACATTGGTTATTGGTACATGGGCGAATGGTACAGCCGGTTTCATTGGTGCATTTATAGGTGCTTCGTCGAGACTCATGCCAACGATAACAGAGAAATTCCCACCACCTGTCAGTGGTGATAATCAGTACGTGACAGGGATGCTCTTGTTGTGTGGCGTCACTATTATGGTGGCGTTACTGCTGACACTCTATGGCTTGTTAAATAAATTAAAGGGGTCGGAGTGATTTAATTTTGACCAGTTGTTATAGTTTTAAAATTGGCAGGAAGCCAGTTGAAATATTTCATATCTAATACAAGGAGTGTGTTATGCCTCGTAAGCCAAGGATGTATTTAGCGAATATCCCCGCTCATGTTGTTCAACGCGGTAATAACCGTGATGCTTGTTTTTTCTCTAATGATGATTACCTTTTTTATCTCGACGTTCTCGCTCAGGGGTTGCGTCGTTATCACGTCAAACTTCATGCCTATTGTTTAATGACGAACCATGTTCACCTGCTCATGACACCAGAGGATGTTCTGGGTATATCAAGAGTGATGCAACATATAGGTCGTCGATATGTTCAATATATTAATTTAACCTATAAAAGGAGCGGTACCTTGTGGGAGGGACGGCATAAAGCAAGTTTAGTCGACGCAGATAACTATCTATTAAAATGTTATCGCTATATTGAGATGAACCCTGTTGCAGCAAGTATGGTGGATACACCTGAGCAGTATCGTTGGAGTTCCTATTGCTGGCATGCATGGGGTAAACCAATTTCTATTATTAGTGACCACTCTTTATATGATGACTTAGGACATAATTCAGAAACAAAACAATATGCTTACCGAGAGTTATTCAAAACACAAATTCCCGACGAGGACCTTCACGCTATAAACGAAGGATTGAAATATAACTACCCGTTGGGGCATGAACGGTTTAGAGAGCAGGTAGAAATAGCATTAGGTCGGAAAGTTGGACAAAAACAGAGGGGCCGCCCGAAAGCAAGAGGGGCTGCTGGTTAAAATTAAATCACTCCGACCCCTTTTGTGCGCGACCCCTTTTGTGCGAAGAAGAAGAGTACAGAGGCATAACCTTTTTCTGCCCCTGGTGAACAGCTACTCTTCCCCTTCCATAGGTTCTTCTTTTATATTCCCTTCAGCCCAGTCGTCCGCGGGACTAGCCGAGGCTCCGGGTTGCCTGTGTTCCCGCGCAGGCTCAGACCAGTCACTTGCCCTGGTGTCTGTTACCCCGGTTCCATAATCATCCTTCTCGGCTATATCCATGGCACCTGACCAGTTTTCCGGCTCTACACTTGACTCAATATTCATGCCGTACCATGCAGTGAGACTCATCTCTTCAAGGTCACCATCAAAATACTGGATATCAACACTATCTTCACTTACATCGACGACCATAAATAGCTGGCCCTTGTCTCGGTGGGAATACCAGTTATCAACAATCGGATCATTTTCGGTTGGCATTACACTTACCTCCTTGATCTATACTAGTTACTAGCTAATTAGATTATGAACCATGTGGTGCAAAAAGAAAGCTACACGGCACTTGCCGGTCAGCTAATTCCCTAATAATAAAGGGGGCAGTACTGGGGTTACCTCCGCGGTATTATTTCCCTGTTTACAGAATCAAGTTAGCAACGCCGCCACGACCGCAGCCCAGGCCTTGGCAAGGTTGTTAAGGTCATAACCACCACCCCCCAATGCGATCAGGCGACCATCGCAAAGCCGGTTTGCCAGTGCCTTGAGGCGGTTTGTAACATAACCATGTGCAGCCTCACTGTATTGCATCTGTGTGATCGGATCGCCGTTGAGACTGTCAGCACCAGCCTGCAATATAATAAACTCCGGCTCGGCCTTTTCTATAAATGCCTCGGCTGCGGGCCACAACTTCATGAACAGTTCGTCATCCGCACCCGGTGGCATGGGCACATTCATCTTTGTGCCTACGGCGCCCCCCTTGCCGATCTCACCCAGCGCACCGGTGCCGGGATACAACGTGCGACCATCCTGGTGAAAGTCGACAAAGCAGAGGTCGGGATCGTCTTCAAAGGCGTAGAACACACCGTCGCCATGATGGGCATCGATATCGATGTAGGCGACCTTACGGATATGGTGTTTGCGGCGTAGTGCCTCGATAGCAATGCCACAATCATTGAACACGCAAAAGCCGGCTGCCGAATCGCGGCGTGCATGATGTAGGCCGGCGATAGGCACAAACACCTGTGCGCACCGGCCGCTCATGATTTGGTCGATACCATCGAGCACACTGCCTGCGACAAATCGTGAGGCCTCGTACATACCTCTGAACGCAGGGGTATCACCCGCGTCGAGCAGTCCCGTGCCGGTTTCGGAAAGTGTGATGACCTTGTCGATATAGGCTTCGCTGTGAAAGGCCTCGATGGCGGGGCGCCCGGCCATGACGGGTTCGCAGATGCAGACCCGCTGGTTGAGTCCCTGGCGTTCAAATTCACTGACAAAGGCAGCATGGCGCTGCGGGCCAAACGGGTGTGATGGCCCAAAGTTGTAGCTCGCCAATGCTTCTCCGCTGTAGACACAAACCTGTGTTGTCATGGCGATCCCAGTTGCTTACAAATATCTTCTAACATGGCCTCGATCAAGGCATGACCCTTTGCCGCACTGGCCCTGCGAGGATCACCATCTACGCCGTTAGGCGAATAATTAGCCTTTGCCGGGTCGCTGCGGTTAAACGGACCGGCGGTCTTTTCCGTCAACAGGCCAGGTGAGGCGAGTTCCATGTGTACGCGCTGCGGATGGATGGCCAGCATAATAGAGGTCTCTTCTTCGTTGGCATGGCCACCCTGCTGGTTCTCAATAACCTTGTCGACAGCGGCCCGGTATCGCTGCCCACTATAGACATTGATTAATTGACATGAGCTGTTCATGGCGCTTTGCTCAATCGCCTGTTCAAGTGGCTCGATAGTGCTAATACCAGTATTGACTATGGCACAGGCTTGCGCGCCGGCATGCTGCATGGTTTCCAGGATAGAAATGACGGTCTGAATAAATGTGTCACGTTCGATATTGCAGCTGCCCGAGTAGTCGACAAAGGCGGGGTAATAACCATAAGTCAGTGTCGGCCAGGCCAACACATTCAATTTTTGGATAAGTAAATCTACCAGCCATTCCGCCTGCAGGTAATCTGTTTGCATCGGTAAATGCGGACCGTGTTGCTTGGCGGCGGCCCCAATCGGCAAGAGTGCGGTGGCACAGGATTGCATGACCTCGGTGACTTGCAACCAGTTAAGGTCGGCAAGACGATCACCCCGAGTATTTTTGCTTCCTGCAAGCATAGTAATATCATAACGAGAAAAGGCCACAGGGGGATCAATTTTTAACTGCTCTGTGCCCTTTAACGACTCATAGTTATTTTCTATAGCCAACTATATGTGTAATCCCCTATTGCAGATATCTAAATTCGGTGTAATTTAGTCTTCCCGTTTTAAACCAAAAGAGGAAGACACCATGAAAAATTCAATGTTAATACCAGTTGTTATTGCGCTGTTTGTGGGTCTGGCATTTGGCACTACCACCATGGCTGATCCTTCTTCAGGCAAAGGTGATGGTTATGGCCGACATCATATGATGCAGGAGGGGTCTAAGGGTTGCCATAAATCATCGTGGAAGGGATCACTGACCGATGTGCAGAAAGAAAAGATTAGAAAAATGAAAGTGGATTTCCTGAAGGTCAAGTACCCGATGAAGGCCAGAATGAAAACCATAAAGATAGATCTCGCCGTGCTGGCGACATCCGGTTCGCCTGATCAGAAGGCCATCAATGCAAAGATTGATGAATTACTGGCGCTGAAAAAAAATCTGTTGAAGGCAAAATACGCCCACAAGATCGCAGTGCGCAAGGAACTGAAGCCGGAACAGAAAGTTGCGTTCGATAAACACATGTTGAAGAAAGCCAAACGCAAGAAGAGCCGTTCTTATCACGGCCATTAGAAATTAACATTTGAATAAAAGAGGTCTGTCCCCTAATTAGTGAAACGATTATTAAAGTGTAAAAAATCAAGGGGTCAGAGTACTTGAATAAAAACTGGGATCTGACCCTGGTTTTCAAAAATCACTATCAATGTTTAAAAGGGTGTTTACCCCAGTACCATAATAATAAAAAGCCAAACAACATTCCGCCGAGATGAGCGAAGTGGGCGATACCTGCCAGAGTGCCTGTCACCCCTGCGTATAACTCGACACAGCCATAGATCAATACAAACCACTTTGCCTTCAAGATGATGGGCGGAAAGAGTAACATCAATCGTTCATTTGGAAAGGTCAGGCCAAACGCCAGCAGCAGGCCAAACACACCGCCCGAGGCACCGACAGTAGGATAGATAGCGCCATCACTTACTGCCTGGCTGGCAATGAATAACTGCACCAAGCCAGCACCGAACACACAAACAAAATAATAAATAACAAAAGCCTTAGAGCCCCAGGCATTCTCAATCCGTGAACCAAACAACCACAGCGCGTACATATTGAGCAACAAATGAAAGAGACCGCCGTGCAGGAATGAGTAGGTAACCAGCTGCCATAGTTCAAAGCGGGGTGCGATGCCGTCGAACAGCGCTTCACCCGTTAAACCCAACGGCCAAAGTGCAAAGGTTTCAATGCCCTGGTCAGTAGCGGCAATTAATAGAACAAATGAAATGCCATTTAGAATCAGCAAGATCTGAACGATTGGTGGAAAAAAGATAAATCGCTTAAGCATATTGCACCATAAATTAAGATACGAATGAGAATATCATTAATATACGCATATAAGTTCTACAACTAAAAAGAAACGTAAATAGGGGACAGACCACGTTTTCTTCCCAATAATCATTTGATGGTTTAGTCTAAACATATTCATTCGCATTACGGACAAGGAGGTCCACAATGCCTAGACGCGCACGACTCGTTGTACCCGGTATTCCCTGGCATATCATTCAGCGAGGTAATAATCGCTCAGCATGTTTTTATGCTGATGAGGATTACCATCGTTACCTTGATACCTTAAAAGAACAGGCCAAGAAGTATGATTGCGTGGTTCATGCATATTGCCTAATGACCAATCATGTCCATTTGTTATTAACACCGATGCATCAAGAAAGTGCCGCTCTGCTTATGAAGCATCTAGGGCAGCGCTATGTTCAATATATTAATCGTACCTATAAACGCAGCGGTACATTATGGGAGGGGCGGTTTCGTTCATGTCTTGCACAGAGTGAAGACTACGTGTTGGCATGTTATCGCTACATTGAGTTAAATCCGGTTCGCGCACAGATGGTTGAGCATCCTGCGGAATATCCTTGGCCAAGTTACAGAATAAATGGAGAGGGTAGAAGTAGCGAGATGGTTACGCAACACGAGAAATATCTTAGGTTAGGTAGTACAGATAAGTTGCGTATAAACCATTACCGTGAATTATTTAAAGCGCACCTTGAGCCTGGGTTACTGGATGATATTCGTAAATCAACCAATGGTAACTATGTGCTTGGGGATAGCCCTTATATTGCAGTATATAGCTATATTAAAGCCCGCTTATGCGGGCTTTTTTAATTGCTTGATAACATATCTATTGTGCTAATATGAATTCCCTCTGTATTAAAGAACATGGAAAGAATAAAAAGAATAAAAAGAATCGCGGAGAGATGATTAACTATCCTTATGGTTATGAATGAAGCTGTATTTATGGCGATTAATTAGAAAAGCTAAAAACTCTTGAACTTAATGTGTGTCGCTAACTTCAAACTAAGATGAAGTGGCATATCAAGTGTTCTGACCCCTTTCCTCCTTAATTTCCCAAAGCTACTTTCACCCTCATCCATAGGCCGAGGCGTTTTAATATATCAAACGGCGCGTCGAGCCTTCTGACGATATTGTATTCAGCTAGCTAACCAGAATAGAGAAAACCAAGATCATGTGTATACGCAACATTTTTAGTACTCCGAAGCTATGGAATGTCTTTATTGTCATTTTAGTAATGTCGATGTCAACTCCTGTCCATGCAAATGAGGCTGATAACCTTAGTGGCTGCGGTGCTGACGGCCAACGCGCGTGTTGCGCGGGAACCTTTGAAGTAACCGCGGGATCTGCGTGCGACACTGGAGCTGCCGAGGTTCCTGGCTGTACGGGAGATTGCCTTTGCGGTGGTGCCAATATTTTTGGTGTGAATGCTTTGGGCAGTTGTAAAACGGTCACGCCCTGCGGAGGTGAAAATCAACGTGCCTGTACGTTACTAGAAGGAGCGCAGTGTCAAAAAGGTCTGGTAAGCATAGAGGGTTGCGCCGGAGGTGATAACGAGTGCCTTGGTACTGCCCTTTCGTTGTCGGAACACACCTGTGTTAAGCCGACTGCGTGCGGTGGTAAAGGACAACGCGCCTGTTGCGTCACTGAAGGTCGAGCGTGCCAAGCCGGCTTGGATGAATCGCCAGGTTGTACAGGTGATTGTATTTGTGGCGGCGGTAAATCCAATAGCTCATGCGTGGTCATTGAAAAAATTGCCGAACCTGACACCAATTGGGTAGCACCAGGTTCTGGACGTGGTAGAACATGCCCATTGCAGGGCTATGCTGATATACACATGCACTTGAACGCGCATTTGGCTCACGGTGGTAAGTTATTCGCGGGTCAACCGGCCCCTACTAATGTGTTCGGGAAATTTACGTTCGATAACGATTACAATATTAACACCGCGCTTTCGTCCTCAAATGATAGGGCTATTCATCAAGGCAATCATGGTTTAATTGGCGACATAATAGGCGATGGCACTAATGATGGATCAACTAGCAACAATGGCGCTCCGGCTTTCAACAGCTGGCCAACCTGGACGAGTACGACGCACCAGCAGTTGTACTACAAATGGCTGGAACGCGCTTACCGGGGAGGATTGCGCTTAACGGTAATGATGGCGGTCACCAATGAAGCCTTATGCAAGAGCACCGGTGGAACGGACTGCGCCAACTCCATGGGGCCTATCGACGCCCAACTAGATGCCGCATACGATTTCGAGACCTTTATTGATACGCAAAATGGAGGACCGGGGAAAGGCTGGTTCCGAATCGTAACAGCGCCTACGCAAGCACGCCAAGTGATTGCCGACGGAAAGCTTGCCGTGATACTGGGTATTGAAGTGGATAATTTATTTAACTGCAAGGAGGAGAATCATAATCGCCTAAATGCATCCTGCCCGAATATGCGCGATAGTACAGGCGCACTGATTAAAAATGAGGCCGGCGAAACAATCGACACTATCGATAAAGCAGTCGCCTATTATTATGATAAAGGCGTAAGGCATGTATTTCCGGTTCATAATTTCGACAATGCTTTCGGAGCGGCGGCCACTTGGCAGGATGCGGTTGCAGCCGGCAATGCCTATTCCGAACAACGATGGTGGAAAGTCGAAGACTGCGGAACCGGTAATGGCAACTATGGTTACTGGATCGACAATATCCTTTCTTCCTTTTTGAACACTTTTGGTTTTGGAGGCGAAATCGAAGACCCGATACCATACTACACATCGGGTGTTGTCTCCCCAGCATTTGCTTCGTGCAATAAATACGGCTTGAACTTGGATAGTAACAGTGCAGGACCAGATAAACGGGGACTGGGCGCTGAGTTGGTCAATGCCTTGATGAAAAAGGGTATGCTCATTGATATTGACCATATGTCTCGAAAATCATTTGATGAAACTATTGAACTGATCAAGACCAAAACCCCTCAATATCCTGTGGTTGCCAGCCATGTGCAATCTTATGATTTGCATAAAATGGAGTTCGGCGGTAATGCTGGCCGACATGAACGGATGCGCACGCGGGAACAGTTGAAATCGATACGGGATAGCGGCGGCATGATTGCAGCGATGACCGCAGACGATCAGCAGGGTAGTAGCAATCAGGGTAAAAAACTTCATGTGCCGTATGCGACTCCGCTGTTGGGCGGCGTTATTGACGATGATTGCAGGCATTCGTCTAAAACTTTTTCACAAGCTTATCAGTACGCCGTGGATATTATGGGCGCGCCCGTTGCGTTTGGTACTGATTTTAATGGTGTCGCAGGACATGTCGGCCCTCGTTATGGGAACGACGCCTGCGGCGGCGACCTTCCTTTCTCGGTAGAGGCAAGTTCAGCCATCGAACGTAGCACTCAGCTTCGGTATGACAAAAAGCTCCTCTATCCTTTTAATTCCAAGTATTTTGGTACTTTTGATAAACAAGTGACAGGGCAAAAAACCTTTGACTTCAATGTAGACGGTCTCGCTCACGTTGGTCTGTTGCCCGATATGGTTAACGATATGGACAATGTTGGTCTGAATGGGAATTATCTGTCCGCCTTGTTCAATTCAGCCGAGGAGTATGTCCGGGTTTGGGAACGGGCGAAAGCCATTAGCGAAGGAGTAGCAATACCGACGCCGCTCGATGAGCTGAGTTGTTCAACTGAGCAGGCTGATTTCAAGAGAACATGGCTTGCAAAAAGCGAGGAAAAGACAGATGCATGTACACCAGATAACGTGGCACCAGCGCTTACATGCTCAAGTAATGTAGCGAGAGAATGTACCGGTCCCACAACTAAGGTACCGTTCAACAAGGCAAAAGTGGTTGATGCCTGTGGTGTAACAACCTCTCCTGTTTGCACCGCAGAATCCAATTCCTACTTTGGCTTGGGCAACACGCAGGTGAAGTGCTCCGCGACCGATACCTCGAATAATCAGGGAAGCTGCGCTTTCTTAGTGGGCGTGCGAGACACCACACCACCAGCGATTAATTGTCCGGCAGACACGGTTGCAGAATGTACGAGCAATAACACAGCCGAAGTCATCCCCGGTTTAGCGACAGGCTTTGATATTTGTTCAACATCGGTTTCATTAACGAATCATCCAAAACAAAAGTTTAATCTCGGATCAGAAACGTTGATCTATACCGCGACTGACGAGCAAGGTCTACTGGCAAGTTGTAACAGTAAAGTAACGGTTCAAGACACAACGAAACCAAACATTACCGCGCCAGCAAACCTTGCAAAAGTGGAGTGTACGTCACCACAAGGTGCTTCACCTGTTATAGGCCAAGCGGCAGGAACGGATAGCTGCGATGCCACGGTGTTGATTACGAATAATGCTCCGACAATATTTCCAGTAAGGAAGACGAGTGAGATCGTATGGACAGCGATCGATCATAGTAATAACGTCAATACCACAAAGCAATTAGTTGAAGTAGTAGACACCACACCACCAGCGATTAATTGTCCGGCAGACACGGTTGCAGAATGTACGAGCAATAACACAGCTGAAGTCATCCCCGGTTTAGCGACAGGCTCTGATAGCTGTTCAACGTCGGTTTCATTAACGAATCATCCAAAACAAAAGTTTAATCTCGGAACAGAAGCGTTGATCTATACCGCGACTGACGAGCAAGGTCTACTGGCAAGTTGTAACAGTAAAGTTACGGTTCAAGACACAACGAAACCAAACATTACCGCGCCAGCAAACCTTGCAAAAGTGGAGTGTACGTCACCGCAAGGTGCTTCACCTGCTATAGGCCAAGCAACGGGAACGGATAGTTGCGATGCCACGGTGTTGATTACGAATAATGCACCGACAATATTTCCAGTGAGGAAAACGAGTGAGATCGTATGGACAGCGAGAGATCATAGTAATAACGTCAATACCACAAAGCAATTAGTTGAAGTAGTAGACACCACACCACCTGTGATTAATTGTCCGGTAGACATAATTGCCGAATGTACGAGCAAGCAATCTGCAACGGTTACACCTGGCGTTGCAACAGGCTCTGATAGCTGTTCAACATTGGTAGAGCTGACAACCATAGGAACGAAATCATTTACTCTTGGCACCACTGCGTTGAGCTACGTCGCGACTGACGCACAGGGGTTAACCACGAGCTGTGCGAGTACAGTTAAAATCCAAGACACCACGCCGCCAGCCATCACGAGTGTTACGGCTTCACGGAAAAATTTGTGGCCGCCTAATCATAAAATGAAAGCAGTTACTATAAGCGCACTCGCAACCGATGCGTGCAGTGTTAGCGCTCCGGTCTGTAAAATTACCGAGGTTAGCAGTAACGAACCTGTGCAAGATAAGGAAAATAAAAGGGCACCGGATTGGAAGATCACGGGTCCTCTTAACGTTAACCTACGCGCGGAGCGCAATGAAAAGCACAAGAGTAGAATTTACACTGTACAAGTAACATGTACAGATCAACAAGGACTCAACACCGTCGGTTCAACTACAGTCACTGTCCCACGGAATAATTCCGACACTGAAAAATTGACACGCCAGAAATAAAAGGGGTCAGTGACAAACGCATCTCATTCTGAACAAATAGGGGACAGACCACGTTTTCTTCCCAATAATCATTTGATGGTTTAATGTAAACATATTCATTCGCATTACGGACAAGGAGGTCCACAATGCCTAGACGCGCACGACTCGTTGTCCCCAATTTTCTCAACTTAATCGGTCATAGATAGTAATGAAAGTTATAATCACAACTTGAGTATCAGCCTCAACGTCAGTCGACTCGGCTGAGATTTTTCTTTTAGAAGCAGGTGGAAAAGGTGAAAAAGGAAGAGGACCACTGGACTATTTGTCCGGCATGTCACGGGCGCGGGAAAAAACACAAGCGGCTCCGCAAGAAATTGAGACTTCGCTACCAGTGGGAGTTGGATCAATTTGAAAAAACCAACAGCGAAGGCACTGCGCCTGTTCGACCTAAGGGTCACCTCGATGCATGTTCGAATTGCGTAGGTTCCGGCTTGGTTCCTTCTGCTACCCCTCCTTTAGTGGATACGGAAAACTACCCTCACCTTGCCATCATTGGCGGGGGAATAGGTGGCGTGGCTCTCGCCGTGGCTTGTTTGCATCGCGGCATTCCCTTTACGCTTTATGAATGGGATCGTGACTTCGATGTACGATCTCAGGGCTATGGTCTCACTCTGCAACAAGCGAGTAGAGCGATCGAGGGACTGGGGATTTTCTCGTTAGATGCGGGCGTGATTTCAAACAGACATGTGGTTCATACTACTGATGGAAAAGAGATCGCTGAATGGGGAATGAGAAAGTGGGGGCGGTCAGAGTCGAGAACGTCACCGAAACGTACCAATGTGCATATAGCCAGGCAGTCGCTGCGCTTAGCTTTGCTTGAGCAGTTAGGTGGAGATGATGCGGTGCAGTGGGGGCACCAGTTGGTGGGTTTTAAAGAACGTGAAGGTGAAGGTGTGGATTTGCACTTTCAAGTAGAGGGTGAGATGAAGCACGCCCATGCAGATCTTGTGGTGGGCGCGGATGGAATTCGTAGTGCGGTGCGCAGCTTGTTGATTGGTGAGGAGGCCTCACCATTATGTTACTTAGGTTGTATTGTGATTTTGGGTATTTGTCCTTTGGCAGGTATTGACACTGTTGATCGTTCTTTACTGGACTCGGCAACGGTATTCCAAACCGCCAATGGTAATGAACGGATCTACATCATGCCTTATGCATCAGACTCGGTGATGTGGCAGCTTAGTTTCCCCATGCCAGAAGAAGAGGCTACGGGCTTGAGTGCTCAAGGCGCTCACGCTCTTAAGGAAGAAGCATGTCGACGATGTCAGTGGCACGATCCGATTCCACAGATTTTAGCGGCGACGCTGGATGCGCAGGTTTCTGGTTATCCTGTGTATGACCGAGCACCACTCGAGCCAGAATTACTGGAGAAAGGGGCTCAAGTGACCTTGATCGGAGATGCGGCTCACCCTATGAGCCCATTCAAGGGACAGGGAGCGAATCAAGCTCTGCTGGATGCGCTGGCGCTTGCTCGGGGGATCACAAGTGGATGCAGACCCTTATCTGAATGGCGGGAAGCTGGCGTGAGACAAAGTGTGTTAACTGAATTTGAATCAGAAATGTTGCAACGCAGTGCGACAAAAGTGAAGGATTCAGCAGAGGCTGCACAGTTCCTGCATTCCGAGGTCGTACTCCATGAGGGTGATGAACCTAGAGGTCGCTGTTTAAAGAATAAAGAATAAAAGGGCTCGGTATTCTGGTCCCGTTATTTTGCCAATTGCTGTAATCTACGAGCTTATTATATTACGGAGATGCTACCTTGAAATACATCAAGTCTAGACATAATCTTGTACATGAAATGAAGTCGAAAACGGTTGATATTGAAATCACGATTGAAGATGAACTCGTTGAATTAAGTTTAGTTCTTGGTGATGATATTGGTGAAGGTGCACCCTCAATCCGTTGCTGTAAGGATCTCTACCAAGCAAATAATAGAGCGCGGACACTAGTGCAAAAATATAAAGCCAAAGGCTTTGATTTAGTGAATGACGAGCAAAATATTAATGAAGAGGTAGAGGAGGTCATTGAGTCGCCTCCTGTTCATGAACCACCCATTTTAAAAATCGTGAAGTGATTTATAATCCACACAACCAAAATTCACACAAGCATAAACGAATGCATCTAATGGAGACATGGATTTCCATTTGTCTCGGATCTCTTTAGTTTAATCTTTATTCTGCTGAGTGCTAATGTATAAGTTCTCGACCTTTTCTCTTGCCCAAGGCGTCTTACGTAGGAATTTCAGACTGGACTTGACGGATGGGTCCTTGTTGAAACACTTAATGTTGATACGTTGGCCTAGCTCTTCCCAGCCATAATGTTCAACTAGGTTTTCGACGACCTGTTGCAGGGTGATGCCGTGCAGGGGATTGTTTTTTTGTGACGAATTCATAAAGTAGCATTGCCTGTAATAACCTAAGCGATGAAATCCGTGGACAGTATACCTATTTATCTCGCGCTCGAACATTTATGATGGGTATATGATTTTTTCTGCCATGATAGCCATAGAGTTGCCTTGCTGATGTTAGGTTTATTTAACACCGACCCAGTATTAGAGCCTCGTTCGTCGCAGTGGTTATTTGATGCCTTTGCTTGGGCGTTAGACAATTTTGACGCTGAATATTTTTACACTGAGTCAGTATTGGTGTTGCCGAATAATACGTTTTTTCCGGGTAGTGTAGATAGCCAAGAGACAATGGCAAATCTGATTTTCGATCGGGTAAAAGTTTATGCGGGGATTAGCCATTGGCCAACACGGCTTATAGATAATAGCGATTCACCTTCTCTCAAAGCCCCCAACGTTGAAATCAAGGGTGCGCTACGCGGTGCGGGTGGCATTGTGGATGATTCAGTTGATGATGCACACCGGCTGCCAATATTGTATAACCCACAACAAATCAGTAATCCTGAAGGGATGATTTCAAGCTTCGCTCATATCATCTCGCATCACCTGGGGCAGATGGCAGACGAACCACCTCCTGGCGGTAATGAGTATTGGCCACAGGCAACAGAGTTGTTGGCGATCTATACAGGTTTTGGTGTGATGTTCGCCAATAGTGCCTTCACTTTCCGTGGTGGTTGCGGTAGTTGTTATAATCCAGCGGCCAATCGCGACGCCACCCTTTCTGAACGTGAAGCCACTTATGCACTGGCTATCTTTTCCGTATTAAAAGAAATTCCTAATTCCGCTATAACCAAACACTTGAAGGGACACTTGCGTGGGGTTTTCAAAAAGGCAGTGAAAGAAATTAAGGGTCGTGATGATGATCTGCAACGTCTAAGAGATTGTGGTGCAAAAAAACTATATTGATATACTCCCCGCACTGGTAATTTCTCTAAGTAAGGTTCAACAATGTCTTTTTGTGGTTTAGACTTTGGCACATCCAATTCAGCGATTGGTGTTGTCAATCATGATGAAGTGGCAATGATTCCGTTGGAATCAGGCGAGTCACTCATTCGTACCGCGATCTTTATTGATGATGAAGAAAAGGCTTTCCTGTATGGCCGCGAGGGCGTCAATTCCTATCTGGACGGTGATGAGGGCAGGTTGATGTTGTCGATCAAGTCTGTGCTTGGTACACCGTTAATGCATGAAAAAACCAATGTACTTAACGAAATGGTGCCGTTTACCAGCATCATTGGTCTGTTTATTTCAGAAGTAAAAAAGCGTGCCGAACAGGTTTGCGGGTATGACATTACCGATGTTGTATTGGGGCGCCCCGTCAGGTTTAACGATGATAACGACGAGCTGGATGCGCAGGCCGAGAATGCTATGCGTGAGGTTGCTGAAAAACAGGGATTCAAAAACATTGAATTTCAATTAGAGCCGATTGCTGCGGCGAAAGCGTTTCAATCGAACCATCATATTGAAGGCAATCTGCTCATCGTCGACATCGGCGGTGGTACATCTGATTTCACCATCTTGAGATCTAATACCTCAAACCCCGGCCAGGATTTTGAAATACTGGGAACGGCAGGCATCCATCTCGGTGGTACTAATCTTGATCAAGTCTTAGCACTGAACAAAGTGATGCCCGAGCTCGGGATGAATTCCTTTATGCGCACCATGAACGGCACCGATATCACCATACCGTCTGCCTGGTTTCATCAACTCTCCACATGGCATGAGATCAACAGGTTGTATGACCCGTCCACGATTAAAAGCATTCAACATGCACTTATATCCACACTGGATAAAAACCGCACCGACAGATTGATTAAAGCCCTCAAGGAAAAACAGGGTCATCGTATTCTTGAAGATGTCGAACACTGTAAAAGGCGTTTATCAGATTCAGGCACAGCCGGAATATCATTAGACGCCATCGAGGTTGGCCTAAATATAGAGGTTGGCAAAGGCGAGCTTGAGCAGGCTATCGGCCCCACCATTTCCTCTATCAGAGACAAAATCAATGAGCTAGTCACGCAGTGCGGTCTGCGTAATGACAATATTGATTATGTTTTCTATACAGGGGGGACAACCCTAATCCCCATGGTGCAAAACACCATCAATCAAATGCTCCCCAATGCCAAGGCATTAACCGGTGACATGCTGCATAGCGTTGGGATTGGTTTAACCTTGGATGCGAAAGAAAAGTTTAGGTGATTAAGAACGGTAGTTGGTTGATAGTTCATAATATGTGTACTATAGTTCACTTAATATGAACTATTGGTCGGTCTTATGTCTCAGCTAGGTAATGCTTTATTTACAACAACTCAGAAAAAAGTGTTGGGGTTGCTATATGTGCAGCCTGACAAGAGTTTTTATTTAAAGGAAATACTACGGCTTACTGGCATGGGGGTTGCGACGATTAAGCGTGAGTTGGATCGTATGTTGGCAGCGGGTATTTTGAGTATGACTCGGATTGGCAACCAGCATCACTATCAGGCAAACCCAGCATGCCCGATATATGAAGAATTACTGAGTGTAGTAAAGAAAACATTTGGTGTTGTTGATGTGATTCAGTCAGCACTTCTGCCGGTGAACTCAGACATAGATGCTGCCTTTATATATGGTTCGATTGCGAAGGGCGAAGAGGCGGCAAATAGTGATATTGATCTGTTGGTTATAACAGAATCATTGGCGTATGCTGATTTAATGAGTGTACTCACTGATGCAGAGACACATCTTGGCCGACCTATTAATCCGTCAATTTACACGGAACAACAAATTAAGAAAAAAATTAAACAAAAAAATGCATTTTTAACCCGGCTGATGGAACAGCCAAAATTATGGGTAAAAGGAAGTGACGATGACATTAAAGAATTTAGACAATCTGGTAAAGATAAATAAATTAAAAATTGAGCCTCCGGATCAAATTGAGTTTGATGGAATGGTGTGTTCAGCAAAACGACGTTTACAGGATGCTAAGGTAGAAGGGGTATCTGAAGAAGGACGTTTTCTCTTAGCGTATGGTGCGGCGCATGTATTATCACTAGCCGCGATGCGCTGGCATGGTTATCGTTCTGATAATCGTTATTTAGTATTCCAATGCCTAGAGCATACGATCGGATTTGAAAAAGCAAAATGGAGACTATTGGCTAAATGTCACAATCAACGGAATCTAGCTGAATATGAAGGACATTTAGAAATTACGCCACAATTGCTTAAAGAGTTGGTAGAAATTACAACAGAGCTACTAGCGATGGTTGAAAATTTAGAGCCGGTTAGTTAATCAGCGCCCCATATTGATGACCTTACCGGATCTTGGTATTTATTTATGGGTGCATTGAAGATATATGCTTCAATAAAAGCCATGGTCTTTGTATAATCCCGCCTCGTTTAATGGGGTCTGGGGTATAAAATGAAGAAGCAAGTCGGTTTTGTGCGTGAAATGTTCCAGCAAGTATTTAGTGGGCTTGCCTATGAGCATAGCGGTGAAATGCTGTCTTCATCAAGAAAGGATCAAGTATTATCGGATGCTTTAACAAGCACGACTGTTAACGATAATGACTCTGTGACATCAAATGTTGTGTTTGCGGTGACCAGTCAACATCAGGCACTTACCGAAGATTGTACTGAAACAAAACGTGCCGCTTAATCAGAATATATAATGCGCTCTAGGTCAAAGCGGATGATATTGCGTTTAAATCTCAAGCATCTTTTTCACACGTTCAAGCTCTAACTCTCCGGAACGTACCTGTAGGCGAATACCGCTTTCCTCGTAGTCCTCTTTAAGAACACGCATGTTCGCGCGGATTTCACCAATGACACCTTTTGCGGTGTAAGGAACAAGCAGTTCCTCTTCCTGCATATCACCTTCTGAAAGCATCACAATACGTTCATGCAAAATCGCAATGTCTGCCGGATTGCGAGACGACATCATCATGGCATCAGGAAACTCTTCCATGAGAATTTCTTTCTGAGTGTCGTTAAGTTGATCTGACTTGTTAAGTAAAAGTAATTTTGGAATATCTTCCACACCAATTTCTTCCAACACTTCGTTTACCACGTGCAACTGCGAACGAAAGCTAGGGTCGGCGGCATCCACAACGTATAGGAGTAAAGAAGCATCACGTGCTTCATCCAGTGTTGAATGAAATGACGCCACGAGATCGTGAGGTAACTTTTTGATAAAGCCCACTGTGTCCGATACCAGAATGCGAGGTTGAGTCTCTGGGTGCAAGGCCCGCACTGTCGTGTCGAGGGTTGCAAATAGCTTGTCTTCTACCAAAACTTCACTGCCGGTAAGCGCGCGCATAGTAGAGGACTTGCCAGCATTGGTATAGCCCACCAGCGCCACACTAAATTGTGCCGAGCGCTGAGTGCGGCGGTCTTTCATTACCTTTTGTACATCGTCCAGTTCACGTCGGAGCTCGGCTAATCGATCGCGGATTCTGCGTCGATCTATCTCCAAAGCGCTTTCACCCGTTCCTTGTCCCATAAAGCGCTCATTACCACCGTCATCGGCATCCCGAAGCCGTGGTACTTGATAATTTAAACGCGCAATCTCAACTTGCAGCCGCGCGGCACGGGTACGCGCATGACGGCTGAAAATTTCAATAATTACGCCGGTACGATCTAATACCTCAATACCCAGCGCATTGCCTAGATGTCGTATCTGCGAAGGACTTAAGTCGCAGTCAAACACCACCACATCGGCCATCTCAAAGGGTGTTTCCTCGGGCGGGGATTCGGGAATGTCGTCGTGGTCATCCTCAACGTAATCCTCTGCTCCCCTGTTACCGGTAAGACGCACTAGCTCCTGCAACTTACCCGAGCCGACAACCGTAATTTTGCTAGTGGAAGACTGCCGCTGTGACTGAGTCCCCACAACACGAAATCCCAAGGTCTTGACCAGCCGTTTAAGCTCATCAAGAGACGCTTCAGCCTCAGCATCTCTAATTTTCGCGGTACGGATGGAAACAAGTAAGACGCGATCAAGCGCCGCGTTTTTAGTGGACTTCATTACAAATCTCTACTGAATATGACTGTGGTGCACATCCTATAGTAAAAGGTGTAAAAGGTGTAAAAGGGGTCAGATCCATTTAAAAAGTATTATTTTTAAGCCTGAATATGTGGGATTTTTTGTGCAAAACACCACTAATCCTATGTATAGCTTCATTTTCTACAGTATTGTTCCATTCAATAGTTAATACATAGAGGTTGACAATATGTCAACATTAACTATAGTTTGACCATACAAATACAGCAATGAGAGAACGGATGCACATTATTGCTAAACCGGCTTTTGCAGAGGCCGCGAGAAAATATCCTGCATATGCCACAGCAATTATGGATACCTATAAAGTACTTGAGTCAGGAATGTTTAAAGATCCGCATGCATTAAGGAATGTGTTTCCTTCGGCAGATAACTTTAAGCATAAAGAGAAGTGGTGGGTTATTAATATCGGAGGAAATAATATACGGCTAATCGCCTGTATATTATTCGGAGTACAAACTCTATTTGTAAAACACATTGTTTCACATGCAGAGTACGATAAGTTAAATCAGCGTTATCAAAAAGGTGAGTTGTAATGTCACAAGCAACCGTTTTACAAAGTGTAACTACCTTTGCTCAAGAAGCAGAAGCCTTCACGCATATTGAAAACGATGAAGCTTATCAAGGTGCTTTAGCCATCGTAAGCAATTTAATGGAAGTAGCTAAAGATGATCCCAATTCACCGTTAAACTGGGCTATCGAAGGTTTTGCAAAAGCGATTGCGAGTTATGAAAATCAACTTCCAGAAGTACAAGAGTTTGAAGCCGCGGCAGCAAACACAACGGTAGATGTTGCTATGTTACGTTTGCTTATGGAACAACATGGACTTAAAGGAACAGACTTTCCAGAAATTGGGGATAAAACATTAATATCAAAAATCCTTAATGGCAGTCGTAGTCTTACCAAAGATCATATTACAAAATTAGCTGTGCGATTTGATATTAGTCCTGCGTTGTTTTTTTATTAAACAGGGGACAGACCTCGATGTGGCTTATGTGAAATGGAAATTATTTGTTTGAGCGATTAGCAAATAAATTGATAATAGCGAAACCACTGATTGTCAGCACAATCAAGAATGAAACCGCATTCAGTACTGGTGTTGAGCTAAATCGAATCCGAGAATACAAATCGATAGGCAGGGTAGGGTCTGAACCGATCAAAAAGATGGTCGTATTTATATTTGAAAAACTTAATATAAAGGCAACCACAAAAGCCCCTATTATCGCGGGACGAAGAAAAGGAAGTGTCACATACCATATGGCTTCTAATCGAGTCGCTTTTAAACTCAGCGCTGCTTCTTCCAACGTCCGGTCAAACTTTTTCAAACGTGCTGAAACAAGTAACATGACATAGGTCGCACCAAAGGAAAATTGTCCGAGAACAACCAGCCAATAACTGGGCCTAAACAATTCAACATCCAGACCAAATGAATCCTCAATGTGGTTGCCTGCCGACGTAGCGGTTAGCAAGAGTGATATGCCCAAAATAACACCGGGAATCACTAAGGGCGCTAAGGCCAAAAAGTATAACAAGCCTTTTAATCGGAACTGCTCTTCTTCAAAGAGTAATGCGGCAAGCGTCCCTACAAGCGTGGATAGGGCAGCGACGAAAAAACCGGTACTGAGACTAGTGAAAATACTCGCTATCAATTCCTCATCAGAAAAAAGTCCCTGTCGCTCATCAGTTGCAGAAAAAAACCAGTCCGTTGTAAATCCGTTCCAAGGTAGCGAAATGAAATTAGAATCATTAAATGCCAAAACAGAGATAGCAATCAGCGGCATGAGCAAAAATGTAAAAAATAGGAAAACATAAATTCTATAATTTATTCGGTATAGAGGTGAGCTAGGCAGTGAACGAATCATGCCCCCACCTTTTCTAGTTTTTGACCAGATAATTTAAGTGCAAGCCAGATAATGCCAGAAGAGAGCATGAGCAGTAAGAATCCGAATGCGGCTCCTTCATTCCAGTTAAAGGTTTGCAGAAAATCATTATAAATTTGTTCTGTAAACCACAATGAATTCTTGCCACCTAATAAGTTAGGCGCCAGATAATCACCGATGACCAACATGAACACGATAATGGCGCCAGAAGTAATGCCGGGCATTGAATAAGGAATAATTATTTTTGTAAAAATATCCCATTTTGATGCGCCAAGATCACAGGCGGCCTCAATCAGTGAATCATCCATGCTCTGTAGCGTAGACATAACGGGGATCACCATAAACAGCATGGACATGTAAAGCAGACCAACCACCATACTGAAATTGGTATACAGCATATTGATGGGTTCGTTGATGATACCAATCGTCATCAAGAAATGATTTATAACGCCATGATCGCCAAGCAGTACCATCCAGCCGTAAACGGTTACTAATTCACCTACCCAGAGAGGAATTAATAACAGCAGCATTAAAAAGGCGGCGTTCTTCTTCGAGGTAACCTTGGTTAAATAAAATGCAATAGGAAAGGCAATGATGAAAGCCAATAGGGTGACACCAATGGAGTAAGCAGCCGTTTTTACAAAGGTGAGCCAATAGATTTTTTGCGTAAAGAATTCGATATAGTTACCAAATGAAAAAACCATGTCTCCGTTATCATCCTCAACCTGAAAAGAGCTGATAAGCAGTTCGGCATGCGGGATGACAATCATGAAGATGAGCCAGATTAAAACGGGGACGATCAATAAATAAAAAGTGATATTGAAACTATGCTTATTATTTCGCATCATAATCTTCTAGAAACACTTTAGATCATTATGATGAATACCCACGTTCAAGGTGTGACCCTCTTCGATGCCTTCAAATTGCGCATTTTGTGGCAGTGATATCAGCAGTTCTTCATTACTCCCGCTGACCATGGTGGAAAGTTTTGTACTGGAGCCATCAAAAAGAATCGTTTTAATCGTCACTTCAAACCGATCAACGTCATTAAGATTATTAGCTGGGTTGAGAATCAACGCTTCGGGGCGAATATATAGTTCTTTCGCTGAGCCATTAAGATCAGGCTGTGGCAACGTCCACCCCCCTTTAGTTGTCATTGAACCAGCCTCGGTTGACTGCAGCTCAAAGCGGTTAGAATCTCCTACGAACCCAGCGACAAACGATGTTTTGGGATTTTTGTATAGATTACGCGGCGTATCGATCTGTTCAAATTGGCCGTCATGCATGACGGCGACTTTGTCACTCATCACTAATGCTTCTGATTGGTCATGGGTAATATAAACAAAGGTGGTACCTATTTCTTTTTGCAGAAGTTTAAGCTCCACTTTCATATGTTCCCTGAGTTTTCTATCTAATGCGCCTAAGGGTTCATCAAGCAATAATATGGAAGGGTTCATTACTAAGGATCGCGCAATAGCTACGCGTTGTCTTTGGCCACCTGACAGGTCAGTGACTTTTTTATTTTCATAACCATGCAGACCAACGCGCTCTAACATTTCGTTAACTTTATAATTGATGTCGCCTTTTCGTAGTTTTTGTCTCTTTAGTCCAAACGCGACATTTTCTCTGACATTCATCATGGGGAAGAGCGCGAGGTTTTGAAATACGATATTGACGGGGCGTTTTTCAGGGGGGATTCCCTTCATGGATTGACCGCGTATTATCACGTCACCTTCTGACTCTTGTTGAAAGCCTGCAATGATGCGTAACAAGGTCGTTTTGCCGCAACCGGATGAACCAAGGATCGAAAAGAAGCCACCTTCTTCAACAGCAAAATCAACATTTTTAACGGCTGTCACATCATCAAAATGTTTTGAAAGGTTTTTTATTTCTAATATGTTGTTCATGCCGTTATAGAAAACCCCATTAGTTAGCCGCTTTAATTCTATCTAAGGCCTTTGATTCAATCTTATCAAAGCCAGCAGGAATCGGAGGATGCCATTTGATGTTATCAATATCTGCTTTTGAGAAGGACCTTTCGAAATCGGCCTTAATAGATGGCTCTAAATATTTGGACGCATCTTTAGATGCCGTGCCATACTTTTCTTTATTAGTGATCAATGCTGCATTTTCAGGTCTTGAAATGAAGTTAATCCATTTATAAGCGGCGCTAACATTTTTCGCCTTTGCGGGAATGGCGAAGGTATCAATCCAACCTAATGCACCACTTTTTGGCGCGACAAAATCAATATCAGGATTGATTTTATGCAGAGCCCAACCCTTTGCATCCCAACCAGAAATAACGTTGGCGTCACCACTTTTTATTATCTCGACTTGCGTATCACCACTTGTCCAATAATTTTTTACCAGTGATTTAGAATCAATCAGCTTCTTTTCAACTCGGTTAATTAATGCTTTGTAGGCTTTCTTATCACCATACAGCGCAAAGGGATCTTCACCCATAGCAAAAGCAGCACCAATCAAAATGGGTCTTTTTAGTCTGTATGAGATTTTCCCCGCATATTTGGGGTTCCATAGATCAGACCAATCATTTGCTCCCGGTGCTTGTTTTTTGTTAATGATTAAACCTGTAGTGCCGTAGACGTGTGGAACGCCATAGGATTTTCCATTCACTTCTGTATTCTTCTTAACCGCAGCAACCATCGAGTCAATTAATAGGTTTGTATCCACTTTGGTAAAATCAATTGCTTGATAAATCTTATATTTCTTTTGTACGAAAGCGATCCTATCTTGGCTAGGCTGTGCTAAATCAAATCCCGCTCCCCTTGTGGCACGAAGTTTAGCGATCATCTCCTCATTGTTACTGTAGGTGACCTTAACCTTGATACCTGTTTCTTTTTCAAACGCAGTGACAATCGGTTTGAGGGCATAACCTTTCCAGGTAATTATTTTAAGTGCCTCTTGTGACATCGCCGCTGATGAGAATGTAAGTGCAACAGCGCCTGCTATCAGTATTCTTAGGGACATAATCTTCTACTCTTGCGTTATGAATAAATGGGCTCAGATCCTCAGTTTTTCTAATATTATCAAGGTTTTCTCTCTGACGCTGATTAATACTACCATTAAAAATCAAGTATTTTTGTTCGCTGTCTTCGTATAGAATCCGCCATTGAATTTTTGTCCAAAACATAACGTTTAACTAGCGACACCTTAATCCCTTTCAAAGATGACACAAAACAAATGAATGATAAAACGATAGCAACTCATAACGGTAATTTTCATGCAGATGATGTTTTCAGTATCGCTGCACTTAAGAGCATATTCCCTTCTTTCAATCTCGTTCGCACACGTGATTTAGAACTTATCGCCAAGGCAGATATTGTGCTTGATGTGGGCGGTGAATATGACCCAGATACTGACCGTTTTGATCATCATCAACGTGGTGGTGCAGGTGAGCGCGAAAACGGTATTCCTTATTCTTCATTTGGTTTGATTTGGCAGAAATATGGCTTGGAAATATGCCAAGGTAACCAAGACGTAGCAAATGCGGTTGATACGGGTCTAGTCTCAACAATTGATGCCATCGATTGTGGTCATG
>JAGLUW010000030.1 GCA_023134145.1 Sulfuriflexus sp.
TGCATCGACCGGTTGAGGCCACCGCGTCGACCGGTTGAAGTCGCAGCCGGAAGCAGACATCCGTTTACGATTATTTCTAATCATGACACTGAATAAAAAAGCCCTACCGATTTATTGGTAGGGCTTTGAGAGATTGCTTCGCTATTAATGCAACTCGCAATGACGGCGTCTAGTTAACCCGTATTACGCATTCCCTGTGCAATCGCATTAATCGTTCTTAATAGCGGGTTACGCCATTCGTCACGTTCTTCTTCACCAAGAGATTCATCGCGACAACGTTCTAGCAAGGTTGTTTGAATGTGGTTAAGAGGATCAAGGTATGGGCTACGGCGTTGTAGTGATACCGCGAGAGCAGGTGATTCTTCCATGAGACTTTCAACACCGGCAATTAACTTAACTTGCTCAACCGTGTTTGCGTATTCCGCACTGATCTTGCCATGTAGTTTCTTGGCCATGGCTTTATCGGTACATTGCTCTGCATATTCTGCGGCAATATCCATGTCACCTTTATAAAGTGCCATTTGGGTATTACTCATGAGTGCTTGGAAGAACGACCAGTTTTTGTACATGTCTTGTAGCTTGGCTATACGATCTGCATCACCACCGTGCCATTTTGAAAGTGCACTGCCGATACCATACCAAGCAGGAAGCGTATGACGTGATTGCGCCCAACCAAATACCCAAGGGATGGCACGAATAGAACCCATCGAACGATCTGACTTCTTACGATGCGAAGGACGTGAACCGATATTCAGTAAACCAATTTCGGTAACCGGTGTTGCTTCATAGAAATAATCCATGAAACCTTCAGTACGCATAATGAGGTCACGGTAAGTGTCTTCACCACTGGCAGCAAGATCATTCATAATCGTAAGATCTTCTTGATTATGAGCTTGTGGCGGCACAATCAAACTGCGGCTTGCTTTCATTAAGCCGGTTACACCCATGCTTAATTCGTAACTGGCAGTTTCAAGGTTACTGTATTTAGATGAAAGTACTTCACCCTGTTCAGTAAACTTAATTTGTCCGTGCACCGTGTCTTCAGGTTGCGAGAGAATGGCATCATGCGTTGGGCCGCCACCGCGACCAATCGTACCGCCACGGCCGTGGAATAAGCGCAGGTCAACACCGTACTCACGTGCAAGTGCAGTGATGTGTTGTTGTGCTTGGTAAAGGTTCCAGCCTGATGCAAGGATGCCGCCGTCTTTACATGAATCAGAATAGCCAAGCATGATTTCTTGACGGTTACCGGTAATCTTTAATAGTTTCGCATAGGTTGGGTTAGCAAATAATGCGCGCATCACTGGATCGATGTGTTGTAAATCTTCGACTGTTTCAAACAGTGGGCTGATCTCAATATCACAGAATAGTTCGCCGTCTTTCTTGCCCGCGAGTCCTGCGAGCGAACTCAGCCACATCACTTCCATAATATGGCTAGCAGAATGTGTCATGGAAATAACGTAGCTACCAAAGGCTTTTTGGCTGATTTCATTACGCATGCGTGACATAACATCAAACACATCTAATGTTTCGCGTGTGTCTTCACTAAAGCCGCTGGCATCAAATTCAATAGGATTGTCATTGAGTAGTTTACTAAGCACTTCAATGCGTTGTTCATCATTGATATCAGCGTAGTCGATACCTTGTGATGCAAGAATTTCATTTACCGCATCGGTATGGCGTGTTGATTCTTGACGAATATCTAAATGGGCAAGATAAAAACCAAAAGTCTTAGCGAGATAGATGAGATCTTGTAATTCACTATTGGCAATCGCTTCATCACCGTGGCCGCATAAAGAAGCATGGATCATTTCCAGATCATCAAGGAATTCTTGTTCATCAAGGTAACGACCTTCAAAACGTTCGCGAACATTACCTTCTAACAAACCTTTAATGGTGCGCAGTGATAACTCCAAACGATAATGCATGATGTGGAGTTTGCGTCTATAAGGTTCGTGACTGAAACGGTTTGGGTTTTCTGCAAAGGCACTTTGGCAAACAACGTCATCACACTCGAGACTTTTTTGTATTGCTTCAGAAGGCGTACAAAGTTGGCTAGAGAAAGTAAGCAAGTGACTGAGTTTTTGTACGCGGTTTAGATACTCAAGCAACATTTCGCGTTTTTGCATGCGTAATGCCATGACAGTTGTTTCTGGTTTTACGAATGGGTTGCCATCGCGGTCACCACCGATCCAAGAACCAAAACTAATGATTGTTGGCAGTTTAATATCACGAGCTTCATCACCGTAAACATCTTTAATTGCTTTATCGAGGTAGTGGTAGGCAACCGGTACTGCATCAAATAATGATTGGCGGAAGTAATATTGGCCATTACGGATTTCATCAATCACTTTTGGCTTGTGAACACGTACTTCATCTGTTTTCCAAAGCACTTGCACCTGATTTTCTATTTTAGTGCTAATCGCATCACGTTCGCCTTTACCAAGACGCGGATCATTGAGCTGCTCACTGCTAACGAAAATGCGGCGCAATGTTTCAAGTACAGTACGGCGTTTTGCTTCCGTTGGATGCGCTGTAAAAACAGGCATGTAATTCAGACTGTTGAGTAGGGTTTGTAGTTGATCAGCAGTAATGCCTTGCTCTTTAAATTCGTGCAGGGTGTGGTTGAATGAACCTTTCCAAAGCACGCTGTCGGTACGGACATCACGACGGCGTTGGCGATGTTGGAAGGCCTCTTCAGCAATATTCAGCAGACTGAAATAGGTGCTAAAAGCGCGAACCACGTGAGTGGCTAAACTCGGCTCAAGATTCTTAATAATCTTCTTTAAACGTTTCCGTTTATTAGGATCATCCTTTTTGCGCAGGCTCAGATAGCCTTTGCGCAGGGTTTCAACGGTCTTATAGACGCGTTCACCGGCCTGTGCGTGTAAAACATTACCTAATAGGCGACCGAGTAGCTTAACTCGGCTGCGCAACTGTTTGTCGCTGATCTGAGTACTCATGGATTGAAAAAACCCTGTATTTCAATGTGTTGGAGAATTTCTGCCCCGTGTTGGCTAGTCGGTTTTGAAGCCACACCAGCATAAGGACGCGCATTATACCTGATTTATGTGGCATTTCGCAGGTTTAGGGGCGTTGTTGGCATACCTTTATATAGAGTTCGAGGTAGTGACGAGCACTTTGCTGCCAACCAAAGTCGCGTCGCATGCCGCGTTCGGCGAGTGCTTGCCACTGTTTTGGCTTGTTATAGCGGGCCAGCGCGCGTTGCATGGCATCAATAAAGTCAGCTTGAGTGGTTTGATTGAAGCAAAAACCGGTACTTCGAGCACCTTGGCTAGCATCAATGACGGTGTCGGCGAGGCCACCAGTACGCCTTACGATAGGCACGGTGCCGTAGCGCAGGCTGTAAAGTTGGTTAAGTCCACAGGGTTCGTAGCGAGATAACATGCAAAACATGTCGGCTCCGGCTTCGAGTTGGTGGGCATATTCCTCGTTATAACCAATGGTGACGGCTAATTTATCCGGAAAACGCTTCTGCAGTTTACGCAGAGTCTGTTCGTGGCTATGTTCGCCACTGCCCAAAATAATGCACTGGATATTGAGGCGGAGTAATTGAGGGAGAGATTCGAGCAATACGTCGATGCCTTTTTGCCAAACTAGCCGCCCGATAAAGGCCAATACTGGAATATCTTCATCAACAGGTAGTCCGGCTTGTTTCTGTAGAGCCGTTTTGTTGCTGAGTTTCTTCTCGAAATGCTCAACATCGTAATTTTCAACCAGTGCAGGATCGGTGGCAGGATCCCAATCATCGTAGTCGACGCCGTTGATAATGCCATTGAGTTGTTCGGTACGGTGGCGCAATAAACCATCAAGGCCAAAGCCGAATTCTGATCCTTGAATTTCATGGGCATAGGTTGGGCTAACGGTGGTTAACCAGTCCGCATAGGCCAAGCCACCTTTAATAAAGGCCATGTTGCCGTGATATTCCAAACCATGCATATGCCACAATTCCTGCGGCAAACCTAAGTTAAAGAAGGTTTCAGCAGAATAAACACCTTGGTAGGCGAGATTATGAATTGTGAACAGCGTCGCCGGACGCTGTTCATGCAGAGACAGCAAGGCTGGGATCAAGCCTGTTTGCCAATCATGGCAATGCACAATGTCCGGTTGCCAATCGAGATCGAGCTGATTAAGCGCAATTGCAACCGCAGCACGGCTAAATACCGCAAATCGTGCCGCGTTATCAGGCCAGTCCTGGCCTGTGGCGTCAGCATAGGGGCCACCATCACGATCAAAGCAATTGGGCGCATCAACAAGCCAAAGCGTGATATCGCTGTCTGGGAATTTTGTTTCGAGTAGTCTAACAACGCCATGATGGCCGGTATGTTCAATGTCGGCGATGTGTTTGAGATCATCAAATTGTGCTAAAACACTACGGTAACCAGGTAGTAAAATATGCTGATTTACAGCGGCTTGTTGTCGAACCGCTTTGAGTGTTGCCAGTGCTTGAGGCAGGCTGCCGGCGACATCAGCCAGTCCTCCCGTCTTGATTAGAGGGTGGGCTTCACTGGTGACAAACAAACTTTGTAGGGTTTTTGCTAATTTCATTGTTTTTATACTTATTTGTCAGCATTTTCGTATAGTCGCTGAGGA
>JAGLUW010000031.1 GCA_023134145.1 Sulfuriflexus sp.
GACTAGTATAACAAGAATATAAGCATTTATTGGTGTGCGTAACCGAGTAGCCAAGGGCGTTGGCGCAATTACATCGGTTTGAAGTAGTCCACATAGCAATTGAATAAACACAATATTTTCGCTACCGCTCGTTTGACGAGCTGTGCTGGAAATCTTTGTTCAAATCAACCGGTAAGGAATACCGGACATGGAGGGTGTTATGAATAAGCTTGAGCAATTAAAAAAATTAACAACAGTGGTTGCGGATACTGGGGATTTTGATTCTATTAAGCAGTATCTACCTACGGATGCGACCACCAATCCATCGCTGGTTTATGCTGCATCACAGTTACCACAATATCAACACCTTGTTGATGAAGCCGTTGAATACGGCCTAAGCAATGCATCATCCAGTGATGCGAGAACAGCCTTGATCCTGGATCGTCTAGCGGTAGTATTTGGACGTGAAATTTTATCCATTGTACCCGGTCGTGTATCAACTGAAGTTGATGCAAGATTATCTTTTGATGCTGAAGGCAGTATTCGCAAAGCGAACGAATTAATTGATATGTATGCCGGTTTTGGTATAGATAAAAAACGTATCTTAATTAAGTTGGCAGCAACATGGGAAGGAATACGCGCAGCTGAAAAATTAGAGAAGCAAGGTATTCATTGTAACCTCACTTTGCTATTTAGTTCTGCTCAAGCAATTGCATGTGCTGAAGCAGGCGTAAGATTAATTTCTCCTTTTGTTGGTCGCATCATGGATTGGTATAAAGCCGATGAAGGTGTTGATGGTTATGCAGCACATGAAGATCCCGGTGTAAAATCAGTTACAGATATTTATAACTATTATAAAAAGCACGGTTATGAAACTCAGGTAATGGGTGCGAGTTTCCGTAATGATGGTGAGATTCTACAATTGGCTGGTTGTGATCTGTTAACGATTGCGCCGAAATTTTTAGATAAATTACAAAATGCAGAAGGAGATGTAACACAATTCCTTGATGCAAAAGCGGCTGCCGCAATGGAGATTGAAAAAATTACGTTGGATGAAAAGAACATGCGCTGGATGCATAATGAAGAAGCAATGGCGGTGGAAAAACTATCTCAAGGAATTCGCGGTTTTACTGTGGATTTATTGAAATTAGAAGATTATGTGCAAGAACGTGTATTACGCGGTGCTGCATAAAACTAATAAATAATAAAAGGGAAAAAGAGTATGTCTGAAGCAGATATCGGCTTAATTGGCCTAGCCGTAATGGGGCAAAACCTAGTCTTGAACATGAATGATCATGACATCAAGGTAGCAGTATTTAATCGTACAACATCAAAAGTTGATGACTTCATGGAAGGTCGTGCGAAGGGAACGAATATTGTTGGTACACATTCAATTGAAGAATTAGTTGGCAGTCTGAAAAAACCACGTCGCGTGATGATGATGGTTAAAGCCGGTGATGTTGTTGATTCGTTTATTGATCTACTTGTTCCTCATTTAGATAAAGGCGACATCATTATTGATGGTGGCAACGAACTTTACACTAATACTGATCGTCGTACTCGTGACCTAGCTAAGCAAGGCATTCTTTATATTGGTACGGGTATCTCTGGTGGTGAAGAAGGCGCACGTTTTGGACCTTCAATTATGCCAGGTGGTAATCCTGATGCATGGCCACATGTAAAAGATATTTTCCAATCTATCGCTGCACAAGTTGATGGTGAGCCTTGTTGTGATTGGGTAGGTGACGAAGGTGCTGGCCAATATGTGAAGATGGTGCATAACGGTATCGAATACGGTGATATGCAATTAATCTGTGAAGCTTATGATTTTATGCAACGCGGTTTGGGTTTAGATGCAGCAAAGATGCAAAGTGTTTTTGGTGAATGGAATAAGGGCGTATTAGATTCTTACTTAATCGAAATCTCAGCTAATATTCTTGGCTTCAAAGATGATGAAGGTTTACCTTTGGATCGTATTCTTGATCGTGCTGGCCAAAAGGGTACAGGTAAATGGACAGGTATTAATGCATTAGATTTAGGTATTCCACTAACGCTGATTGGTGAGTCTGTATTTGCTCGTTGTCTTTCTGCAATGAAAGATGAACGTGTTAAAGCGGCTGAATTCCTTGATGGTCCTACACCAAGTTTTGATGGTGATGTTGAAGAGTTTGTTGGTTACATCCATGATGCACTTTATGCATCAAAGATCATTTCTTACGCACAGGGTTACATGTTGATTCGTGAAGCGGCTAAGGAATATGGTTGGAAGCTTAACTACGGCAGTATTGCGTTGATGTGGCGTGGTGGTTGTATTATTCGTAGCGCCTTCCTCGGTAATATTAAAGAAGCCTTTGATAAGAATCCTGAGCTTGAAAACTTGTTGCTGGATGAGTTCTTCCGCGATGCGATTCATAATGCACAAGCCGGCTGGCGTAAAGTGGTTGCCAAGGGTGCTGAAATGGGTATTCCAACACCGACTTTCTCTTCAGCACTAGCTTATTACGATGGTTACCGCAGTGCGCGCCTACCTGCAAATATGCTACAGGCACAGCGTGATTACTTTGGTGCACATACTTATGAGCGTACTGATAAGCCACGTGGTGAAATGTTCCATACCGATTGGATCGGTAGTGGAGGCAATGTTTCATCTAGCACCTATAATGTATAAAGAATGGGCTAATAAACCCAATACATTTTAGGACTTGCGTATGATTGAACCATGTACTTATGTCATTTTCGGCGCGACAGGTAATCTGTCGCGCCTTAAATTGATGCCTGCATTGTATCATCTAGAAGCGGCTGGTTATCTTCCCGAAGGAACACGAATTGTTGCTGTTGGTCGCCGTGATTGGGATCAGAAAAAATGCATCGATGAAGTGCGTGAGTGGGTAACGGCTAAGGCGCGTGGTGGAATTGATAATGACGTTTTTGAAAAATTCTCAAAGCGTCTTTATTATTTCAAAGGTGATCTAACATCTGCTGAAAGTTATACAGCAATGCACGACACGCTAATGGGAGAAGAAAAATTCCCGAAGAATATCGCGTTCTATATGTCGATAAGACCGGCCGATTTTAGTACGGTTATTCGCCTATTAAGTAGTGTTGAATTGTTGAGCGAAGATCATGGCTGGCGACGTGTGGTTGTTGAAAAACCATTTGGTTATGATTTAGAAAGTGCCACCATGCTGCAAAAAAGTATGGAGAAATATCTTAAAGAAGATCAAATCTACCGTATTGACCATTACTTGGGTAAAGGTACGGTACAAAATGTTTTAGTGTTTCGTTTTGCAAACTTGTTAATGGAACCTCTCTGGAACCGAAATTATATTGAACATGTACAAATTACTCACTCCGAGGATCTCGGTGTTGGTGGGCGTGCAGATTATTATGATGGTGCAGGTGCTTTACGTGACATGATTCAAAGTCACTTACTGCAACTGATGACCATGGTAGCGATGGAACCACCTGTATCGATGGAGCCGGAAGCGATACGTGATGAAAAAGTTAAGGTGCTCAAGTCGATTCGTCCTATTCCACAAAATGCCGTGCATGCACATGCTTTTCGTGCGCAATACACCGGCGGCATGGTTGATGGTGAAAAAGTTAATGGTTATTTGGAAGAAGATAAAGTACCGAACGACAGTGTTACGGAAACCTATGCCGCGGTGAAGTTGTATGTCGATAACTGGCGTTGGGCCGGTGTACCTTTCTATTTGCGTACGGGTAAGCGTTTAGAAAAAGGACAGTCAGCGGTGAGTATTAAATTTAAACATCCACCGCAACAATTATTCCGCAACACGCAAATTGAAGTCATGCATGCTAACTGGGTTTTATTAGGTATTCAGCCAACTGAATGTTTGCGTATGGAATTATCGGTTAAAGAACCTGGTTTGGAAATGAAAACACGTGTTACCAGCCTTGATGCAAGTTTTCGCAATGAAGATGAAGCGCCAACCGATGCCTATGAAGATTTATTATTAGACGTTATCGAAGGCGACAGTACTTTATTCCTACGTTATGACGAAGTTGAATGGGCATGGCGTACGGTTGATCCCATATTAAAAGTTTGGTCGACTGAACGTGAATATATTAATACATATAAAGCAGGTACATGGGGACCAACTGAATCAAGACGCCTATTTGATAGTGAAACACATTATTGGCGTCATTCCCTTGAACCTGAAGATAATGGTAAAGAGTGAGAATAGTGAAATTTCCTGAATATAAAATTTATGCTGATGGTACGGCAGTAGCAGAACAAGCATGCCAACGTATTTTAGCGGCAGCAAAAAAGGCGATTGCCGAACGTGGTGCTTTTAAAATTGTTTTGGCGGGTGGCTCTACGCCAGAAGTGAGTTATCGCGCATTGGCTGCAAGTGAATCTGATTGGGCAAACTGGCATGTTTATATTGGTGATGAACGTTGCCTGCCGACTGACGATGCAGAACGTAACAGTGTGATGGCTGCGCGATCTTTAACATCACATGTTGCTATTCCAGATGAACAAGTTTATTTAATTCCTGCCGAGCAGGGTGCAGAGATTGCCGCGCAAGCCTACGCCAGTATTGTTGATGCAGCACTGCCTTTTGATATGGTTCTATTAGGCATGGGTGAAGATGGCCACACCGCGAGTCTTTTTCCCGGCCATGAACATAATGAAAATGAAACGACGCATGCCGTGCATAATGCGCCCAAGCCACCATCTGACAGAGTGAGCTTGAGTGCTGCGGCATTAGCAAGTACCCGTGAATTATTAATGTTGATTACAGGTGCGGGCAAGCAAGAGCCCTTAGCTCGTTGGCAGGCAGGGGAGGCACTGCCGATTGCAACGATTAATGCTGAGAATACATTGATTATGCTAGATGAGGCCGCATGGCCGAAGGGTACGTAAATAATAACAGCGTGACCTGCGTCAACGTTTATTAGAGTAGAGTTGGCGACAATTAGATGCCGATTAAATAATTTAAAGGAATAGAAAATGCCTGATATGAATGCGATTTTTGATTCGATGCATAGTGCGATGAAAAAGAATCCAATATTTGGTGACTTGCTGAGTAAGGAAGATCGCGAATATTTATTACACCGAGGTACAGTTCGAGTTGTTGAACCGGGTGAAGTGCTTTGTAAACAGTATCAACGTGACAGTAATGTTTTTGTTTTACTTAATGGTGCGGTTGAAGTAACAGAAGAAGTAAAAAACACCACAGTATCATTATGTAAATTGTATTCGGGGGAAGTGTTTGGCGAAATTGCGGCCTTATTTATGATGCCGCGCATCGCAACAGTAACAGTGATTAAAAGCTCGGTTGTTTTAGAAATCCCTGGTGAAGTATTAGGTGATTTAATTGAGAAAGTGCCAGTACTGCGCGATGCTGTTTTTGAACGCTATCATCACCGTACTATTAACACCGCATTGAAATCTGTAGCTATATTTTCATCACTAGATGATGACGCATTAGATGATATTGGTGCAGCCGCATCGCTAGTGGTTACGAAGAAAGGTGAGCAACTTATCCGTGAAGGTGAGTTGGGTGATGCACTCTATATAATTAACTACGGTGTGGCGCGTGTATTCACCATGGTTGATGGTACGGAGCTTAACCTTGCTTTATTAAGACCTGGAGAATATTTTGGTGAGTGGTCATTACTGACTGGTGCACCACGTGCCGCATCTGTATCGGCGATCACGCAATTAGAAGCGGTACGATTAGGTTGTGAAGAGTTTTTGGATTTCATTCGCAAGTATCCAAACATTAGAGAAAGCATTGATCTTGTTGCGCATGAACGAAAAGAACGTACAGCATTTGCAAAAACACGACCTGAATCAGAAAATGATGTTCAAACTATTCTTAGTGAGATTGAAAAAATTCTTGTCGCTGAACATAATTAATTAGAAAAATAATACTATTCAATCCTAACTGGGATGTTAGGAAAATAATTTGTGGGGGAATATTGATGTCGACGTTGACAGAATCACCAGCGTGGAAAGCGCTTCAGGAACATTATACAAAGATATCCGGACAACATATGCGAGAACTATTTGTTGCCGATGATGGGCGTTTTGATAAGTTTTCTCGTAGTCATGGCGATATTCTTCTCGATTTTTCAAAAAACATCATTACTGATGAAACCTTTCGGCTATTACTCGATCTTGCTAAACAAGCAGACATTAAAAATTTAGCAGAAAAGACATTTGCGGGCGAAAAGATTAATTGCACGGAGAAACGTGCGGTTCTGCATGTAGCATTACGTAACCGAAGCAATACGCCAATCGTTGTTGATGGCGAAGATGTTATGCCGGCAGTGAATGCCACGCTCGATAAGATTCGCGGTTTTACGGATTCTATTCGTAGTGGTGAATGGAAAGGTTATACGGGTAAGTCTATTACTGATGTCGTGAACATTGGTATTGGCGGTTCGGATCTTGGTCCAGTGATGGTAACCGAAGCGTTAAAGACGTATACGCAACGAGATTTATCTGTTCACTTCGTTTCAAATATTGATGGCACGCACATGGCAGAGACCTTGTTGAAGTGCGATCCTGAAACTACTTTATTTATTGTTGCTTCAAAAACATTTACCACACAAGAAACCATTACTAATGCAACGACAGCACGTGAGTGGTTGCTAGCTGCGGCAGGAGATAAGTCTGCCGTTGCTAAACATTTTGTTGCGCTATCTACTAATGCAGAGGCGGTATCTGAATTTGGTATTGATACAGCGAATATGTTTGAGTTCTGGGACTGGGTCGGTGGTCGTTATTCATTGTGGTGTGCAATTGGCCTACCTATTGCTGTTGCCATTGGCATGGATAACTTTGAAGAGATGTTGGCTGGCGCACATGACATGGATCAGCATTTTCTAAATACTAAATACGAAGATAACCTACCTGTGATTATGGGCATGTTAGGTCTTTGGTATAATAATTTCTTTGGTGCGCAAACGCTCGCTATCCTACCTTATGATCAGTACATGCATCGTTTTGCTGCTTATTTCCAACAAGGTGACATGGAAAGTAATGGTAAGCGGGTTAACCGTGATGGCGAAGTAGTTGATTACTCAACCGGCCCTGTTATCTGGGGTGAGCCGGGCACGAATGGTCAGCATGCTTTTTATCAATTAATACATCAGGGCACCAAGTTAATTCCTTGTGATTTTATTGCACCGATTGAAACACATAATCCTGTTGGTGATCATCATTTGATTTTGATGTCGAACTTCTTTGCACAAACAGAAGCATTAATGAGTGGTAAGACCGCAGCAGAGGCCAAGGTTGAATTAGAAGCAGCAGGTATGTCAGGTAGTGAGCTTGATGATTTGTTACCGCACAAAGTATTCCCAGGTAATAAACCGACTAACTCAATCATGCTACAAAAGATCACACCGCATAGCCTCGGCATGTTGATTGCGATGTACGAGCACAAGATCTTTGTTCAAGGTATGGTTTGGGGTATTAATTCTTATGACCAATGGGGGGTTGAACTGGGTAAACAATTAGCTCAATCTATCCAGCCTGAACTCAAGGGCAATGATGATGTAAAATCACATGATTGTTCTACAAATAGTTTGATTAATCACTATAAGAAAAACAGGAAATAAGCACAGTAATGAGTGATGAGAAATTAAAAGACCATGAACAGTGGCGTAGTAAACTAACATCTGAACAATTTAATGTTTGTCGTGAGCAGGGAACAGAACCTGCTTTTACGGGTAAATATCATGACTGTAAAACACGTGGTATCTATAAGTGTGTATGCTGTGGTGAACCGTTGTTTGAATCTGTGACTAAGTTTGATTCTGGTACTGGCTGGCCGAGTTTCTGGAAAGCAATTAATGATGTTGCTGTTGAATCAGAAATCGATACGAAATTTGGTATGCGTCGTGAAGAAGTACACTGTGAAAAGTGTGGCTCACATTTGGGGCATGCCTTTAATGATGGTCCACAGCCAACGGGCGTAAGATATTGTATTAATTCAGCATCACTTGAGCTGGAAATAGAAGATTAAAATGGGGAAGGGTATGTCAGATCGTGCACAAGTAGTTGGTTCAATTGGAATGGAGTCACAAGGGGATAATCCAACCAGTGAACCTTGCGTTATGGTTATTTTTGGCGCGTCAGGAGATTTAACAAAACGACTATTGGTTCCCGCTTTATATAATTTAGCGTGTGATGATTTATTATCCAAAAATTTTGCTGTGCTCGGTACAGGCCGAAGTGAAATTACCGATGACGAATTCCGCGAATCTATGTCTAGTGAAGAAAATGGTCTGCGTGGTTTCCATACGCGGAATGAATTTGATGAGCCTGCTTGTGATGAATTGATGAGCCGCTTCCATTTCGTACCCGGTGGTCTTGATGACCCTGAAAATTACAAGAACATGAAAAAGAAGGTCGATGAACTGAATGAAAAGTTTCAGGCCAAAGGTAATGTTCTCTTTTATTTTGCAATGGCACCTCGATTCTTCGGCATGATCTGTGATCATCTGTACAAAGCAGGTTTTCAAAGTGGCGAAGGTTGGCGACGTATTATTGTTGAAAAACCATTTGGTACTGATCTTGAATCGGCGCTTGAATTAAACAAGGCAATTTTGGCGAACTGGCGTGAAGATCAAATTTTCCGTGTTGATCATTATCTCGGTAAAGAAACCGTTCAAAACTTATTAGCCTTCCGTTTCTCGAACGGCATGTTTGAACCGCTTTGGAACAAAGATAATATTGATAATATTCAGTTTAATGTTTGTGAATCTGTTGATGTCGGTGAGCGTGGTGGTTATTACGATAGCTCGGGTGTATTACGCGACATGATGCAAAATCACATGTTCCAGATGTTGGCCTATTTATGTATGGAAGTGCCGGGTTCGTTTGAGCCTGATTCAATTCGTAACGAAAAGGCTAAATTATTGGAATCAGTCCGCATCTATGATGAAGATTCCGTACCTGAAAATATTGTCCGTGGACAGTATGGCCCATCATTTACTGACGATGGTGAAGTTGATCAACCGGGTTACCGTCAGTCTACAGATGTGAATCCTGAATCAAGTACAGAAACCTTTGTTGCGGCTAAATTCCAAATTGATAACTGGCGTTGGGAAGGTGTTCCGATTTACCTGCGTTCAGGTAAGGCCTTGTGGAAACGCGGTACTGAAATTGTGGTTGAGTTTAAGAAACCACCACAGCAAATATTTAAAGGCACAAGCGTTGAAAATTTAACAGCCAACCGTTTGGTATTTCACGTGCAACCATATCAAGCAATTGAGTTGCTTTTCCAAGCTAAAATTCCAGGGCCAACGTTGCAATTGCAAAATGTTGATATGGAATTTAATTATGGCGATAACTTTAAGGCATCACGCTACACCGGTTATGAGGTAATGATTTATTCTTGTACGCATGGTGATGCAACCTTGTTCTCTCGTGGTGATCTTGTTGAAGCAGCATGGCGTATTGCTCAACCGATTATGGATTACTGGTCTGAAAACCCAGCGAAGGATTTTCCGAACTACACGCGTAATTCGTGGGGACCAAAATCGGCTAATGATCTCATCGAGAAAGATGGTCGACGTTGGTTTGAAGTGGTTACGCCAGACGTATTAGAACAACTGCCATTGTTTGAAGGTGCTGATCCATTATTATTGAATTCGATCATCATGGCATTGCATGCAGATGCAGCAGAAGCCGGTGAAGTGATTATTCAACAAGGTGATATGGCAAAAGAAATGTATTTGATTTGTCGTGGTGAAGTTGAAGTGGTTGATGCCGGTGGTAATGTCTTAAAGACACTTAAAGATGGTGACTTCTTTGGCGAAGTGGGCATTCTTATGTCGACACCGCGTACGGCGACAATTCGTGCTAAAACACTTTGTGATCTATTTGTATTACAGAAATCTGATTTTGGTCGAATCCTACAAGACCATCCTCAGTTCGCTGAAAATATTATGAAGATTGCTAAAGAACGTTATGACCTAGCTGTATCTGCCGATGAGTTGATGGCTTAGGCAGTAATAATCATTTAGATTTTAGTTTAAGAATAATACCTGCCAGCGGTGGCAGGTTGATGCTAATAGACCAAGGATGGTCGAGCCACGGTACTTCTTCTGCATCACTGCCTAGGCCATTACCTAGGTTACTACCACAGTAAAACTCTGAATCGGTATTAAATAATTCTTTATAATGGCCTGGTTTATCTACACCTACACGATAGTTATCTCTCGGCACGGGTGTGAAATTCAATATAACAATAATGACTTCATCATCGCTCATGCGTTGATAGCTTAGAACGGACTTCTCTGTGTCATTGCAATCTAACCATTGGAAACCTTGAGCATCAAAATCATAATAGTGTAAGGCGGGATGTTCACGATTGAGATGATTAAGATCGCTAACTGATTTTAATAAGCCTTTGTGTAAAGGATATTCGAGTAGATGCCAATCAAGAGATTTGTCATGATTCCATTCAGGGCCTTGGCCAAACTCATTACCCATGAAGAGTAATTGTTTGCCGGGGAAGGTATACATCAAACAATAAAGCAGGCGCAGGTTAGCGAATTGCTGCCATTCATCACCGTTCATCTTATAAAGCAGTGAACATTTCTCATGTACAACTTCATCATGTGAGAACGGTAAAATAAAGTTCTCATTGTAATTATACATAATGCCGAAGGTTAATTTGTTGTGTTGGGATTGACGATAAATTGGATCAAGCTTCATATAATCTAAAACATCATGCATCCAACCCATGTTCCACTTCATGCTAAAACCTAGGCCGTCTTCATGTACCGGGCGTGACACCCTTGGCCAATCGGTAGATTCTTCTGCCATGACAAGTGTGCCGGGGAATTGCTCATGCGTGACAATGTTTAGTTGCTTTATAAACTCAACTGCATCAAGATTTTCTCGGCCACCATATTGATTGGGTAACCAATCATCTTTTTCTCGTGCAAAGTCCAAGTACAACATTGAAGCAACAGCATCAACACGCAGGCCATCGAAATGAAATTCTTCTAGCCAGTAAAGAGCATTGGCAATTAAAAAATTCCGCACCTCGTGTCGTCCATAGTTAAAGATCAGCGTATTCCAATCACGATGTTCACCACGACGAGGATCAGCATGTTCATATAAAGCCGTGCCATCAAAGCGTGCAAGGCCATGCGCATCTTTAGGGAAATGTGCAGGTACCCAATCAACAAACACACCAATATTATTTTTATGACAAAGGTCGATAAGATAACGCAGGTCATCCGCGCTACCATAACGTGAGGTAGGTGCGTAATAGCCAATAGTTTGATAACCCCATGAGCCATAGAAGGGGTGTTCGGTAATGGGCAGTAATTCAATATGGGTGAAGCCCATATAAGTCACATGCTCCACTAAACGTTCAGCCAGTTCTCGGTACGACATGATGTTGCCATCGGCATCGCGTTGCCAAGAACCAAGATGCACTTCATAAATAGACAGTGGTGAATGCAGCCAATCTGATTCTGTGCGTTTAGCTAGCCAATCATTATCAGACCATACGAAGTTAGTCTCGGCGGTAATGCGGTTGGCAGTGCCTGATGCGTATTCAAATTCACGGGCATAAGGATCACTCTTGAGGTGAACCTCTCCACTGGAAGTGCGAATTTCTATTTTGTATAACTGGCCAGCGGATAGGTCTGGAATAAATAATTCCCATAGTCCACTGTCACCACGTAACCGCATTGGGTGGCAACGACCATCCCATAGATTAAAATCACCGACGATACTTACGCGGCTTGCACTAGGTGCCCAAACTGAAAAAAGCACACCATTAACATTATCTACTTGATGGATATGTGCGCCCAACCATTGCCAGGTACGCCAATGTCGGCCTTCACCATGTAGATGAATATCATAGTCGCTGAGTTGAGGTGCAAAACAATAAGGGTCGTAAGCTTGGTGACTATTACCTTGTTTATCTATCCATGAAAGTTGGTAATGCTCAGGCAAGTCTTTATCTATATTCTCGGCAGCAAACATATCGGTGCCAGCAATACGCTTTAACGGTGTCGCGGTTTCAACGATGCGTACCTCTTCAGCATTGGGCATGAAGGCACGTACGGTCACATTAGTGTCATTAATGTGTCTACCAAGTATGGAAAAGGGATCGGCATGACGAGCAGCACTAATATCGGCTATTTCAGCACCATTAGTGATCTTATTCGAAGCAGATTTATCTTGAGTTTTCATCGTCCTTTTCACACTCTTTCCGCTATAGTTAAGTCATCTGTATGAATATGATTACGTTAATCATATTGCCTTGTCTACTAGGATACCATAGCATGACAGGTAGTTATTTTTACGCTCTTTTCATGGATGCAATGGAGAAATGAAGTGAAGTTAGGACAAACACCACGTTTTGTTAGTCGTTTAACCCGAGACACCTTTGCCTTAATTCTGGCAGGAGGGCGTGGCTCTCGTCTCAAACAAATGACCTTATGGCGAGCCAAACCCGCAGTTCCTTTTGGTGGCAAGTTTCGCATTATCGATTTCCCCTTATCAAATTGCGTCAACTCTGGGATTCGACGCATTGGCGTTGTTACACAATACAAAGCACATTCATTAATTCGTCATGTACAGCAGGGCTGGAGTTATCTTCGCGGTGAGTTTGGTGAATTTGTTGAGTTATTGCCGGCGCAGCAACGTATCGAAACATCTTGGTATGCCGGTACGGCTGATGCGATTTATCAAAACCTCGACATCGTTCGTACACATGCACCAAAATATATATTAGTCCTTGCAGGCGATCATATTTATAAAATGGATTATGGCCCCATGCTTGCACATCATGTAGAGCATGGTGCGGATCTCACCGTGGGTTGTCTAGAAGTGCCGTTAATGCAAGCAACGCAATTTGGTGTGATGACCGTCGGTGAAGATCAATGTATTAGTGAATTCACTGAGAAGCCAGAACATCCACAGCCAATTCCGGGTAGTGGTACTCATGCGATGGCTTCAATGGGGATCTATATTTTTAATGCAAAATTTCTTTATGAAGAATTGATTCGTGATGCCGATGAGCCATATTCAACACATGATTTTGGCAACGATATTTTACCTAGGGTAATAAAGAAGAATCGGGTAGTTGCATATCCCTTTAGGGATCCTGTGACCGATGAGCAAGCCTACTGGCGCGACGTTGGAACAATTGATGCATTTTGGGAGGCGAATCTTGAGTTAATTGGCGTGACGCCAGAACTCAATCTTTACGATGACAAGTGGCCGATTTGGACACATCAGTCACAATTACCTCCAGCAAAATTTGTGCATGATAGTGATGAGCGTCGGGGGATGGCGGTTGATTCAATGATCTCGGGTGGTTGTATTATTTCTGGATCGACCGTAAGGCATTCGTGTTTATTCTCGAATGTTGTCATTCATTCCTATAGTACGGTTAATGATGCGGTGATCTTACCTGATGTTGATATTGGCGAAAATTGTCGTTTAAAACGCGTCGTGATAGATAAAGGCTGTGTTATTCCCGATGGCACAGTGATTGGTGAAGATGCAGAAGCGGATGCAGAGCGTTTTTATGTCAGCCCCAATGGTGTGACTCTAGTAACACCAGAGATGCTTGGACAAGAACTCCATCATGTCAGGTAAACGCCTTAAAGTCGTTTTATGCTGGCATATGCACCAGCCACAATATCGTGATACGGCGAGTGGCCAATATTTGTTGCCGTGGACTTACTTACATGCCATGAAAGACTATATCGACATGGTCGATATTCTTGAGAAGCATAGTAAGGCCAAGGCGGTCGTGAATTTTGCACCTATTCTGCTTGAACAAATTTCAGACTATGCCGAACAATTAAATGGATTTATAGAGCATGGACACGCAATTCATGATCCACTTTTAGCTGCATTGGCTTCGCCAGCATTGCCAAATCATGAACAACAGAAGTTGGATTTAATTCGCCAATGCACGCGTGCCAATGAAAAACATTTAGTTTTGCCAAATGAAAAATATCGACGTTTGGTTGATATAGCAAAGAATATTGAAGATGATCCGGAAACTCTACATTATATTTCTGATCAATATGTTGTTGATATATTGGTTTGGTATCATCTGGTTTGGATTGCAGAATCTGCACATCGAAGTGAACCGGTTATTGCTGAATTAGTTGCTAAAGGGAATGACTATAATCTACATGATCGTCAGCAATTACTAAAAATAATTAATAGCCTAATTAATAGCGTGATACCACGTTATAAAAAACTCGCTGAGCAGGGACAGATTGAGCTTTCAATGAATCCCTATGCGCATCCAATTATTCCTTTGTTAATTGATTTCTCAAGTACCTATGATGCAATGCCTGACACAGATATGCCGGGAGCACGACACTATCCCAATGGTGAAGAACGTGCACGTTGGCATATTGAGCACGGTCTTAAAATATTTGAAAAATACTTTGGCTTTAAACCGAAAGGATGTTGGCCTTCAGAAGGAGCGGTTAGTACGGCGACCTTAGCGTTGTTGGGTGAGTACAATCTTGAATGGGCTGCAACGGGTGAAGCCGTTCTGCGTAGCAGTATGCATGAATTAAATCGAACTGATGAAATGGATCATGCGAAGGGTTTACATAAACCATATTATGTCGCAGAGAGTAACGTGGCCTGTTTTTTCCGTGACGATGGGCTTTCTGATTTGATTGGTTTTACCTATTCGGATTGGCATGCCGATGATGCGGTTGCCAATTTTATGGGTCACATTGAGAATATTGCCAAGTCATGCGATGACCCGGAGCAACAAGTTGTTTCGATTATTATGGATGGGGAAAATGCCTGGGAGCATTACCCGAATAACGGCTATTATTTTCTTAATGCCTTATATGAAAAATTATCAGAACATCCAGATCTTGAGTTAACGACCTTCTCTGAATCACTTTCATCTAATTTTCAGCCGCAGAAAATAGAAAGCTTGATGGCCGGAAGCTGGGTCTATGGCTCATTCTCAACATGGATAGGTGATAAAGATAAGAATCGCGCTTGGGATATGTTGATTGAGGCAAAGCGTGCCTATGATGTGGTGATGGCATCTAAACATCTTGCTGAAGCAGACCGTGATGCGGCAACAGAGCAATTAGCATTATGTGAAGGTTCCGATTGGTTCTGGTGGTTTGGCGACTACAACCCTGCCGAAGCAGTGAGTGATTTTGAGCACTTGTTCCGCCTACACTTAGCGCATTTATATGGCATCCTCGGTGTTGAACCTCCCGAGAGTCTATCGCATGTATTTACACATGGTCACGGTGATCCTGAAGGCGGTGGTGCAATGCGACGTGGTCATGAATAAGCCTAGTACTAAATTTTTTTCTGAACGCCAATCTGGCGTGTTGTGCCATCCAACATCATTACCGTCCGGCGATCTTGGACCTGATGCATATCACTTTATCAATTTCCTTAAGTTATCAGGTTTTACACTGTGGCAAATATTGCCCCTAAATCCAACGGATGATGAAAACTCTCCTTATACGAGTAGTTCTTCACTGGCGTTGAGTACTAAATTGATTAGTCCATTTTTATTGAAGCAGTGGAATTGGTTACCAGAAGAAGCGAGTAGCCTTTCGGATAGCATATTGGCAATAGCTTGTGAATATTTTAAAGATAATGCATCAGCAGGTGATAAGCGGCGTTATAAGAAATTCTACGTAGACCAATCACATTGGTTACCGGATTATGCTTTGTTTAAGAGTATAAAATCAGCAGAAAATAATTTGCCATGGCATAAGTGGCCTGCGGCATTACGTGATCGAACGCCGAAAGCACTGCAAGCAGCAAGAGATAAGCACGCAATAGAGATAGAAGAAATAATCTTCTCCCAGTTTGTCGTTGACAGGCAGTGGCAAGTACTACGAAAGTACGCTGCTGAACGAGGCATAAGTATATTTGGTGATCTGCCGATTTTTGTTTCACATGATAGCGTTGATGTGTGGACAAATCGCGAGTTATTTCATTTATTAAAAAATGGTGAACCTAAAGTGGTTGCAGGGGTGCCACCTGATTATTTCTCTGAAACGGGACAGCGCTGGGGAAACCCGCTTTATGACTGGAAGGCGATGCAGAAAAACGATTTTGCGTGGTGGCGGCAACGTATGCAGCGTCAGTTAGAATTGTACGACATTATTCGCATCGATCATTTTCGTGGCCTTGAAGCTTATTGGGAAATTAAAGCTAGCGAGGAAACCGCGGTTAAAGGTAAGTGGGTTAAAGCACCCGGCGAGGCATTATTCAAAAGTTTGGTTAAGCATCTAGGGCAATTACCGTTGGTCGCGGAAGATTTAGGAGTAATAACACCGAAAGTGACGGCATTGCGTAAGAAGTTTAATTTACCAGGAATGAAGATACTGCAATTTGCTTTTGTTGAAGATTATAATAATGCCTATTTACCGCATCAGCATGAAAAAGACAGTGTTGCTTATTCAGGCACGCATGATAACGATACTACTTTGGGCTGGTATCGTGGCTTAGATTCAAATAGCCAAGCAAGGGTGAATGATTATTTTTCCTGTAGCGAAAGGGATATGCCTTGGCCTATGGTGCGTGCGACATTGGCATCGGTTGCACAAACAGCAATTGTACCGATGCAGGATATTCTGGGCTTAGATAATAGTGCGCGAATGAATGTACCGGGTGTTCCGAAAGGAAATTGGCAATGGCGATTTAACTGGGGACAAGTACCTGAAAATTTATCTCAAGATTTATTGAAAATGAATAAATTATACGGGAGGAGTGAGGTATAAAGAGAAAAACCTTACTCCTCACTATCCTTTATAACCAAAGCATCCTACCTGTCTCAAATCGGTGACACAGGTGCTCATGCCAAGGATAAGTACGAATTCGATAATACTGCATTCCAGATAGACTTGGATTAAATTCGAGTCGATACAAGGTTTCACCACTATCTATATTGCGGTTTGCGTGAAAACGTAATGTTTCATGAACCTCATCAGATTCGGCATCAGCACTGACTAAACATTCAACGATAATATCGCCAACGTTAAGGCCATTTAGATTCATCGCTAATTCAATGGTTAGTGTTTCACCTGAACGAATAGCAGATTCATTTTCATCGAGACGCCGTATTGTTACGCCATCCCAGCAAGCTTGAATGTGGTTCTTCCATTTCGCGAGTTCATCGGCAAGGTGATGATTATCGCTTTTAATTAAAGGACATTGCTTACTTGCGGGGGAATAAAAATCACGTACATAGTCCATTACCATACGCTGTGAATTATAACGAGGCATGAGCGACTTCATTGATGCCTTGGACATATGCACCCATTCTTCAGAGTAACCGTGTCCATCACGTTGGTAATAGCTTGGTATTACCATTTTCTCGAGGATATCAAGAAGCTCATTCGCCTCTTCATGATAACGATAGTGTGAATCAAACTCAGGTTCATGTGGCGAGATAGCCCAGCCATTTTCACCGTTATAACCTTCACCCCACCAACCATCAAGGACACTCAAGTTAATAACGCCGTTGATACCGGCTTTTTCTCCCGAGGTGCCACTGGCTTCAAGCGGATATTCAGGCGTGTTAAGCCAAACATCGACACCGGAAACGAGTTTACGGGCGAGTGACATGTCGTAACCTTCGACCATGATGATCTTGCCTGAGTATTCAGGACGTTGAGAAAATTCATAAATGGTACGAATAAGCTCTTGCCCCGGTTCATCCTTGGGATGAGCCTTGCCAGCAAATACAAATACAACAGGACGATCCTGATCATTGAGTAATTTTTCTAAACGCTCAGGGTTCGCAAATAGCAGGGCAGCGCGTTTATAAGTGGCAAAGCGTCGAGCAAAACCAATAGTTAATATGTCATTTCGAGCGGGTTCAAGGAATTGAATGTTTCTTTCAAGCTGTAGAGCACTAGAACCATTACGTTGGTGTTGATGCAAGACGCGCGCGCGTACATCTTTTAGCATGGTGGTTTTTAGCGTTTGCCGGAGACTCCAAAATGTTTGATCCGGTATGTCATCAATTTGTTCCCAGAACTTTTCATTGAGTAACTCATTGCGCCAACCGCCACCAAAACGCATATCAAATAAACCAACCCATTCTCTGGCGAGGAAAGTCTGTACATGTACACCATTGGTAACATGGCGCATTGGATTTTCAGTTTCGGGAATATCTGGCCAGATATATTCTTCCATGCCAGAAGCAACACGACCATGAATACGGCTCACGCCATTATGATAACGAGAACCACGTAATGCCAAGGCAGTTTGGTTAAAGCCTTTGGCATGGAGTGGGCTTGCGCCTAGTTTAAGGAATTTTTCCATACTAATGCCGAGCTGTTTAGAGAAGGCCGCAAAATATTTAATGAACATGTCATGTTTAAAAATATCATGGCCAGCAGGAACAGGAGTATGTGTGGTAAATACGGTTCCCGCTGCTGCAATCTCTAGAGCACTATCAAATTTCATACCACTGGCAACATGCTCACGGCAGCGTTCAACAATCATGAATGCCGCATGGCCTTCATTAATATGCCAAACGGTTGGTTCAAGTCCCAGCGCACGGATAGCACGAATACCACCAATACCGAGTACGATTTCTTGTTGAATACGGGTATGGATATCACCGCCGTATAATTGGTAAGTAATGGCACGATCTTCTTCGCTATTAGAAGGTAGATCGGTATCAAGCAGATACAAGCTAATATGGCCGGCACGTGCATACCAGACTTTTACTTCGAGATTTCGTCCGGGTAGATCAATATGAATATGAATTTCATTGCCATGTTCATCAGTGGCGGGTTTTACTGGCAAATCATTAAAGTCAGTTGTGTGATAATGCGCTTGTTGCTGACCTTGACCATCAATCGTTTGCGTAAAGTAACCTTGCCGGTAGAGCAAACCAATCGCAATAAATGGCACATTGAGATCACTGGCGGCTTTACAATGATCCCCTGCTAAAATACCGAGTCCACCGGAATAAATCGGAAAACTTTCATGCAAACCAAATTCAGCACAGAAATAGGCAACTAAATCTTTTTCAGGGTCGAGATAATCATTAACAGCCGAGTTGGTGTTTTCTTCCATGTAGCTGTCATAGCTAGATAGTACGCGGTTGAAATCTTGCATGAAGACACGATCTTCAGAGGCATGATTAAGCTTTTCTTGATTGATCCGTCGTAAAAAGACCTTTGGGTTATGACCTGAACTCTCCCAAAGTTTATTGTCTAGTCGATAAAATAGGTTTCGAGCCTCACGATCCCAACTATAGAGAAGATCGTTAGAAAGTTCTTTTAGGCGTTCGAGTCGTTCTGGAATACGTGCCTGAACTTCGAGTGAAAATCGTGTGCCGCTCATTATTGTTCCCTTTGGGGCTGAGTTCTTATGTTTTTTTTTGAGGTCTTCAGAGGGCTAAGTATTCACCTATCTGAGCAGAACCGCAATGGTGCAAGCTGCACCTTGATTAATCAGAAGTAACAATAAGTTACATTATGCTGGTGAATTATCATCGGCTTGTCTGAATAATGTTTTGACTATTCAGCTTGGTAGTTGGCCGCGACAATATGTCACATGGTGCATATTTGTGACGCTCTGTAACATTCCGAATCATTAATAATTACTAAGAATGGTTCGTTTATGACTATGAAATTACTACCGGCATTTGGCCTCTTGCTTTGTGCTAGTTCCGCAACCAGTATAAATGCGGCTGAAGAAACAACATCACTAGACGATATTACGGTTACGGGTACACGTGAAGTGACAACCAAGTCTGAATCATCTGCATCAACAGTGTTGATACAGGAGAAAGAAATTCAGCGTATTCGACCTACGCATCCGGCTGAGGTGATGAATCGAGTATCAGGTGTTCACGTTAATGTAACCAGTGGTGAAGGGCACATGACGGCAATTCGCCAACCTATTTCAACTTCGCCTGTATATTTATTTCTTGAAGATGGTATCCCGACACGGTCAACCGGTTTCTTTAATCATAATGGCTTGTATGAGGTGAACGTGCCGCAAGCCGCTGCGATTGAGGTATTAAAAGGACCTGGTACGGCACTATATGGTAGTGATGCGATTGGTGGAATTATTAATGTAATGACGCGTCCAGCACCTGCCGAGGCTGAACTAGAAGCCACATTGGAAGCGGGCAGTTATGGTTGGGCTCGTATCTTATTCACAGGCGGTGATAGCTGGGGAGATAATGGTTTTCGTGCGGATCTAAATATTACACACAGAGATGGTTGGCGAGATAGCACTGAATATGACCGTCAGAGCGCAACCCTACGTTGGGACCGTTTCCTTAATAATGGCGCATCATTAAAAACAGTTCTAGCGGCTTCTTATATCGATCAAGCTCAGACCGGCGCTATTTCCCGCGATGATTACGAAAAAAATCCGACAACGAACTACACACCCATTGGTTACCGAAGTGTTGAGGCGGTTCGTTTGTCATCGGCCTATGAACACGAAACAGCCAATACCTTAACGAGTGTGACGCCTTATTTTAGACATAATGTTTTGGATCTTTTTCCTGTTTGGCAGTTAACGTATGACCCAACTGTATATACAACTCAAAATGATTCATTTGGTTTGCTCTTAAAACATCGACGCGATTATGCGGCAATGCGAACACGTCTTATTGTGGGTGCCGATATTGATTACAGCCCAGGCAGTAGAGATGAGAAGAGTATTACCACGGTTAAACAGGGCAGTATTTATACTTCATTTGCGATAGACGAAACCGTGTATGACTATGATGTGGCTTTTACGGGTTTCTCTCCGTATGTACATATTGAAACATCGCCGACGGATCGTTTAAGACTCAATGCAGGGCTTCGTTATGATGTTTTATCATATGATTATGACAATAATCTCAGTGTTGTGACGACGGGATCGCATCGTCGCCCATCTGATACGTCAGTGGACTTCCAACACCTTAGTCCAAAGCTAGGTGCAACCTATCGGTTCACTAATAACCTCAATGGTTTTATCTCATATAAACATGCTTTCCGTGCACCATCAGAGGGCCAGCTTTTCCGCCAAGGACGTTCTGAGAATACGGTTGACCTCGATCCTGTTAAGGCTGACAGTTTTGAAATAGGTTTGCGCGGTAAGTCAGGAGATAAGTTTAGCTATGAGTTAGCGGTATACCATCTAACTAAACGAGATGACATTCTTAGCTTTACCAACACCAATGATGGTACTCGCGAAACATTAAATGCAGGCAAGACATTACATCGTGGTATTGAAGCTGAACTTGGTATGGCAGTGACTAAACGTCTTAAAATAAGCACCAATATTTCATATGCCAAACACACATTTGAAGATTGGAGTCCAAAGTCGGGCATCACATATGATGGCAATGAACTTAAACGCGCACCAAGATTAATAGCGGGCATTAGCCTTCTTTATAAAGCAGCGGTGTTGAATGGCGGTGCAGTTGAATTAAATTGGGAGAAATTAGGTTCATACTGGGAAGATGATGAAAACACCAATAAATACGAAGGACATGATTTATTAAATCTATTGGTTAACTATCCAGTTAATCAAGATATGGAAGTATATGGTCGTCTGAATAACCTAACAGATGAACGTTATTCAACAAGCGCATCATTCAGTAAGTTCCGTGGAGAAGAACTAACGCCAGGACTACCACGCACATTATACGTCGGTATGAAATACAAATTTTAAGTGAGACGTAATAATGCTTCAGACTATGTATAAATGGCACAAATGGATTGGCTTGATTATTTGTATTCCAATAATACTGTGGGGGCTGAGTGGCTTGTTGCACCCGACCTTACGGTTAACCAAACCAGTGATTGGCGCACATAAACTTGCGCCAGTGCCACTAGATGTAAAAAAAGTTGCGATTGAACCTTATTCGATAATGAAGCTTTATGATATTGATGAAGTACGCAATATTAGAATCATTGCTATGAAGGGGCGGCAATACTATCAATTATTTTTGCCCAATAAAGGTGTGCGTTATTTTGATAGCATAACGTCGAATGAATTGGTCAATGGTGAACAACGTTATGCAGAATACTTAGCACAGCAATATCTGGGTAATGAAAGAGTCACTATTTATAACACTGAACAAATCACAGAATTTAATGATGAATACACAACGATTAATCGTTTTCTTCCAGTGTGGCGCGTTAACTTCCTTAAAGATGATGCTCTACGTTTATATGTTGATACGGAAAGTTCACGCTTAGCAGCATCAGTAAATGATTTGCGAGCCGAGTTATTATGGTGGTTTGGTGCGTTACATAATTGGAGCTATTTAGATAAATCCAATTTACCGCGTATCACCATATTTTTGTTAGCCATGTTGGCGATGTTTATATTGGGTCTGACCGGAATAATACTTTATGGCTTACGATATAAATCCTTAAAACAGGCAACGCAACGAAATACAGCTTATTACCATCGAACGGTAGGCGTATTGATTTCAGTATCAATGCTGATGTTCTCTTTTAGTGGTGGCATGCATGTTTGGCATAAATTAACGCAAGATAACCGTCACCTAAGATCTATTGATAGTAATTTTCTCCGTACCGATCTCAGTATAGGTTTGAGGAAAGCACTTGATCTTGTTGAACAGAAAGGCTCGGTTAAGTCTGTGTCTTTAGTGAATATTGATAGCCAACCGTATTATAGATTTGTACACATGAAAGGTAATCTTGCTAGTTATGTACATAGCCAACGCGGAGAAATATTGTCTAATGCGGATGAGCCGTATGCGAAACAGGTGGCGAGTGAGATCGCTGGCCTTGCAACTACGCAAATAAGTAGTGTAAAGCCAATAACCCGATTTGGTGCTGAATATGGGTTCATCGACCGACGCCTTCCAGTAATGCAGGTAAGATTTAACTCAGAAGGTAACCCTACCTATTATGTTGATCTGGCAACAGGAAAATTATCGGCCATGGTCAATGACAGCAAACGATTTGAGAAATTTACTTTTCGTATGTTTCATAAGTGGCGGTTCGCAGACGCACTTAGTAAGAATGGCCGTGATGCGGTTATTGCTGTATTCATCTTGTTAAATGTATTAGTCGTTATATTAGGCATAGCGATGTACCTGTCAAAACGTTCACGTTAGGGTTTGGCTATGGAGTTTTTAAAAAATAATTTGGATATGCTCGTCATTACGGTTCTTGGAGTGATGAGTTTTCTTATGCTCTGGGTTGTGGTTGAAAGGTTTTTCTATTTCAAGCGTGTGGTGTTAAGTCAGTTTAGTCATCCAGATGAACTCAATATAGGATTAACACGTAATCTGACACTTCTATATTCTGTCGGTGCTAATGCTCCGTATATCGGTTTATTAGGAACGGTAATAGGAATACTTATTACATTTTATGATCTGGGGCAGGGCGGCACGGTTGATGTAAATACAATTATGCTGGGATTGGCACTTGCATTGAAAGCAACAGCGATGGGTTTATTTGTTGCTATCCCTGCTATTACCTTTTACAACGGCTTATTACGCAAGGTGGATGTATTAACTGCACAGTGGCGTAAGGAGTATGGGTGTGAAAAAGTTTGATTCGATTAATGTCATTCCATTTATCGACATCATGCTGGTTTTACTCGCGATTGTTTTAACAACGGCTAGTTTTGTTGCGCAAGGCAAGATCGCGATTGAATTACCAGTAGCGAGCACATCCACAAATGAATCAGATCTTAGTACGCTAAAAATTAGCATCGATCAGCACAGAAACATATATGTAAATAACAATGCGGTTAAGCTTATTGAATTACAGAAACAATTGGCCAACAAAGACAAATTAACGCCAATTATATTAAGGGTTGATGCCAGTGTCCCGTTTGAATCGTTTGTTAGCATTGTTGACATACTTAAGGCTGAAGATTTCCAACATTTGACTATAAAAACACGTCGCAGATTATGAGTCCGGGGAGCCTTGGGTTTCTTATCTCCGCCATTATTCATATTGGTGTGTTATTACCATTAATATTAGGTGTGGAGACTTCTGGGCGCACGACAGATATTGAACAGGAAAAGACATTGGTGATGGCATTAGACTTGTTTTCGCCAGAGCAGGAAAGTCAGCCGGAACCAGAAACCGTGCCAGAGAAAATTATTAAGGAAATTTTAGAGCCAGAGCCAGTTTTAGAAACAGCTTCAGAATCAAGCATTATTAGAAAAACGGTTGTTGAAGAACAAGTAGTTCCCCCAAAACCTGTTCAAGTTTCTAGGCCAACAATTCAGCAAAGCCAAGCAGCAGTCGTTAATAAGGCAGATTCTGTTATTTCAAAAACAGATAATAGTTATATTCGCCTATTAGAACAGCAGTACACAGTTGCATTAAAACAAGCGATTGAATCAAAGAAATATTATCCATCGAGGGCAAAGCGACAGGCTCGAGAAGGTGAGGTTATTGTTGGTTTTAGTATAGGCAGACAAGGAAAAATTAAGAATATTCGGGTTGTCAGCAGCTCATCAGTACGAATTCTTGATAAGGCCGCGATGAATGCGGTAAGCAGTGTGGGGCAATTCACACCCATCCCTGATCATATTAATCGTGATTGGTGGAAATTCGAGATATCGCTCGCATATTATTTATTGTGAACAAAAAAAAACGCCCCGAGAAGGGGCGTTTTCGTAGCACTTAGCAGAATTACTTAAGCTGCTTTTTTAGCGCGTTTCTTACGTTTCTTTTTCTTAGGTTTGTTTAAAACCTTATCTGCCTTAGCGATACCTGCAAGGTAAGCTTTAGTGCGTTTTGCAGAAGCTTTCAGGCCGCCTAGTTCAGCAGCATTAGCCGCTTTAGCCGCTGATGATTTAGCAGCGTCTTTCTTGACAGCATTTAATTCTTTTACTGTTGCTGTAAGCAATTTCTTCGTTGCTGCATCACTGTTCTTCTTCAGTTTAGCAGTCGTTGCTTTTTTGCGTTTTGACAAGGTAGCGCGTTTCTTGCTTAAGCGTTTTCCTTCAGAAGTCAGTTTTTTAGCAACTTTTGATAAAGCGGCAACAGCTTTCTCGCTGTCACTGTTTGCAGCAGTTAAGGCGGCAACTGAGTTATCAACTACCTTTGCAACTGAAGCACTCTTTGCTACAGATTTTTTTGCTTTTTTAGCCATTTTATTTTCCATATGATTAAATAAAAAAATGATTATATATGGTTATTCAATGGTTTGTAAAATTTTGTTTAAAAAAACGACAAATCGAAATTTATAAATTCTGATTTTTATAAATTATAGGGGAAGAAAAAAGAATCAAAGAGTCAGTATATTAAACTTTTCGTACACTGACTCTTTGAATAAATTTGGTACCAGAGGCCGGACTCGAACCGGCACGTCCGTGAGGACAAGGGATTTTGAATCCCTCATGTATACCAATTTCATCACTCTGGCATTGGTAAAGAGTGGCGTAGTGTATAGCATTTGATGTTTTGCTCAAGCCATTTTCACATTTATTGGTTTTTTTTAAGTTTCTCGAGCGTCATTTTGATAGAATCTCGCGCATGCAACGCTCCGATTTCAGCTTTGAATTACCAGATGACTTAATCGCCCAACAACCGGCCAGTGAACGTTGTGGAAGTCGCTTATTGTGTCTCGATCCAAGCCAGCAACAGATCCAAGATAAGATTTTTGCTGATTTTCCAAATTTATTAAATAAAGGCGATTTGTTGGTATTTAACAACACTCGTGTGATCCCCGCGCGGTTGCTGGCTCACAAGGATAGCGGCGGCAAGGTTGAAATTCTTATTGAGCGTGTTTTAAATCAGCATGAAGTGCTCGCCAATGTACGCGCCAGTAAATCCCCCAAACCGGGTAGTAAAATTGTGCTTGAGAATGGCGTGGAATTGGAGATGTTAGAACGTCAGGGCGCTTTATTTAAACTTGGCTTTCCTGCCGAGCAAGATGCGATGGCAATTATCGAAGACGTTGGACATATGCCATTACCACCTTATATTAGTCGGAATGATAATGAGGTTGATCAAGAACGTTACCAAACCGTTTATGCGAGCAATCCTGGTGCGGTGGCAGCACCTACAGCCGGCCTGCATTTTGATGCAGAGTGTTTGGCTACAATAGAGCAGTTGGGTGTGGGCACAACTGAGGTGACCTTGCATGTTGGTGCGGGAACCTATCAACCGGTACGCACAGATGATATTCGTGACCATACTATGCACAGCGAATATCTCGAAGTGAGTGAAGCGACCGTTACAGCCATTAATGAAACAAAGGCGCGTGGTGGGCGGGTGATTGCTGTAGGTACAACCAGTGTTCGTTCATTGGAAACGGCAGCGCGTAGCGGCGGATTGCAGCCGTACGCGGGTGAGACAGATATTTTTATTTACCCCGGTTATGAATTTCAGGTGGTCGATGCCATGCTGACAAATTTCCATTTATCTGAGTCGACTTTGTTGATGTTGGTTAGTGCCTTTGCCGGGCGTGAATTTATATTGGATGCCTACCAACACGCAGTAGCTGAACGCTATCGATTCTTCAGTTATGGTGATGCTATGTTTATTGCTAATAGAGTTAGTTCTTAGAAAATATAATTGGATACTTTGAAAGCATGAAATTTGAATTAAAAACAACTGACGGCGTCGCGCGTCGCGGCGAATTAACCTTTGAGCGTGGCACGGTTCAAACACCTGCCTTTATGCCCGTGGGAACTTACGGCACGGTCAAGGCAATGACGCCGGAAGAGTTACGCGAGATCAATGCAGACATTATTCTGGGTAACACCTTTCATCTGATGTTGCGTCCGGGCACGGAGGTGATTGCCAAGCATGGTGACCTACATGACTTTATGCATTGGGATGGCCCAATTTTAACCGATTCAGGTGGTTTTCAAGTTTGGTCTTTAGGTGACCTGCGTAAGATCACCGAAGAGGGTGTGCATTTTCAATCTCCGGTGAATGGCGACAAGGTTTTCATGGGCCCAGAAGAATCCATGGCCGTGCAGCGTGAATTGGGTGCTGACATTGTTATGATCTTTGATGAATGTACGCCATACCCGGCCACAGAAGAGGAAGCCCGCACGTCGATGGAATTGTCATTGCGTTGGGCTGCCCGTAGTAAAAAGGCGCATGGTGATAATCCTGCTGCGCTGTTCGGTATTATTCAGGGTGGCATGTATTCATCGTTGCGTGATGAATCCTTGGCCGGTTTGGTTGAGATTGGTTTTGATGGTTATGCCATTGGTGGTTTGTCAGTGGGTGAACCGAAAGATGAAATGATGGCCATGTTAGATAATATTGCCGATAAGATGCCAGCGGATCGACCACGCTATTTAATGGGTGTCGGTACACCGCTAGATCTTGTTGATGGCGTTTGTCGTGGGATCGATATGTTTGATTGTGTGATGCCGACTCGCAATGCCCGTAATGGCCATTTATTTACCAGTGAAGGCATCATACGGCTCAAAAACGCCTGTCATCGTGAGGATACGCGTACGCTAGATCCAGAATGTACTTGTTACACCTGTCAAAATTACAGCCGTGCTTATTTGTATCATTTGCAGAAGACCGGCGAGATCCTTGGCTCACGCCTGAATACGATTCATAATCTTCATTATTATCAAAATCTTATGAAAAATTTGCGTTCAGCGATTGAAGCCGGTGGTTTAGAGGCTTTTGCAGCAGATTTCCGCGCAAAACACGCCTAAATCCTACGAGGCTGTGTCATAATACGCCCGAATTTCCTAGAACGGCTGGTTTTCATGTTTATCGCCAGCGTTCATAATAAATAGCCTGCACCATATGCACATGGTGCAGGTGCATATATATAGAAGGGTATTAAAATGAGTTTCTTTATTTCTGAAGCAATGGCAGAAGGCACGTCAGCTGGAGCAGCCGGTGGCGGCGCTGAACAGTTGTTCATCATGGTGGCGATTTTTGCCGTATTTTATTTTTTGCTGATTCGTCCTCAGACTAAGCGAGCAAAAGAACATCGCAAGATGGTTTCTGAATTAAGTAAAGGCGATGAAGTCATAACCAACGGTGGCGTTTACGGCAAACTAACAAAGATTGCTGATGACCATGTTGAAGTTGAAATTGCAGATAACACAACGGTGCTTTTGCAACGTCAGGCTATCGCATCAATTCTGCCTAAAGGCACAATAAAAAATCTATAATTAATTCGCTGTGCTCATGTCTCATTTTTTATTGCGAGACATGGCGCACAGCCATAAAAACGAACTAACATCATGAACCAATATCCTCTTTGGAAATACCTGCTTCTTTTATTCGTACTCGTCATCGGCGCACTCTATGCTGTACCGAATATTTATCCGGGACAACCGGCGGTACAAATTGCGCCAGCTAAGGCGGGCGTTACGCTTGAGACAACGCTCACCGGTGATGTTAAAGATGCACTCGATGGAAAGTCAATTCGCTATACAAATATTGAGTTGAAGAAGAATCGTGTCATTGTGCGTTTTGATGAAAATGAGCAGCAGCTTAAAGCCAAAGACCTACTCAAAGAGAAATTTGCATCCAGCGGTACTAAAAACAAATATGCCGTGGCCTTGAATTTGGTTCCTTCAACGCCGGAGTGGTTGCAGTCATTGAATGCCTTGCCAATGTATCTTGGTTTGGATTTACGTGGTGGTGTTTACTTCCTTATGGAAGTGGATATGGATGCGGCAGTTCGTTTAGCTGAAGAGCGTTATGTTAGTGATGTAACGACGACACTACGTGGTGAAAAAGTTCGTTATTTACGTGCCTACCGTATTGCTGCCACTGAAGAAGAAAATGGTGGTGTCGAAGTTAAGTTCCGTGATGCAGAAAAACGCGCTAAGGGCTTAGATGTATTAGATGATGAATACAAAACATTAACGTTCAAAGAAGTAGAACGTGAGGGTGCTTTTTTCTTAACAGCAAGATTAAGTAAAGATGAACAAACCGAAGTGAAACGTTTTGCGATGCAGCAGAACCTTTCAACCTTGCGTAATCGTGTAAATGAAATTGGTGTTGCTGAACCCGTTATTCAACAGCAGGGTACGTCACGTATTGTTATTCAATTACCTGGCCTACAAGATCCACAACAAGCCGTGGATATTTTAGGTGCAACAGCAACTCTCGAATATCGTGCGGTTGATGGTAAAGGCGATATACAAGCGGCTTTAGCGGGTCGTGTTCCTGCCGGTTCACGTATATATAGAGAACGAAATGGTAACCCAGTGTTACTGAAAAAACGCATTATTGTTACGGGTGACATGATCACCAATGCCAGTTCGGGGATTGATTCACGTAACGGAAGCCCACAAGTGAGCGTGACCTTGGATGATATCGGTGCTAAACGCATGCTTAAGTTTACTAAGGCGAGTGTTGGTAAACCAATGGCGGTGGTTTACATCGAAACAAAAACTGAAAAAGTTAATATCGATGGCAAACTGGTGCGTAAACGTAGCAGAATCGAGGAAGTAATCAGTATTGCAACGATTCAAGGTGTGTTCAGTAAAAATTTCCAAACCACAGGTCTAGACAGTATTAACGAAGCCAGCCAGTTGGCATTGTTATTACGTGCCGGTTCTCTTGCCACGCCAGTGGATATTGTTGAAGAACGTACCATTGGTCCATCACTGGGTAAGGATAATATTGATCAAGGTTTCCGTTCGGTCATTATCGGTTTTGTCTTAGTACTCGTGTTTATGCTGATGTGGTATCGCGGCTTTGGCATGATCGCCAACCTCGCTTTAGCATTTAACCTCGTTATGATTATTGCAGTGCTGTCGTTGCTTCAAGCAACACTGACCTTGCCCGGTATTGCCGGTATCGTTTTAACAGTGGGTATGGCCGTTGATGCCAACGTACTTATCTTTGAACGTATTCGAGAGGAATTGCGAATAGGTAATTCGCCACAGGCGAGTATTGCTGCGGGTTATGAGAAGGCCTTCTCAACCATTACCGATGCGAACATCACCACACTGATTGCCGCGATTGTATTGTTTGCCTTTGGTACGGGGCCGATTAAGGGTTTCGCGATTACTTTAGCGATCGGTATTATTACCTCAATGTTTACTGCCATCATGGGCACGCGTGCTGTGGTGAACTTGATGTGGGGTCGTAAACAATTAACGGGTCTGTCGATTGGTTCAGTCAAAAAAGTATTCTCAGAAAAGATCAACTTCATGAGTAAACGTAAGCTGACAATTATTTTGTCTGTCTTATTGGTTATGGGTTCAATCGGTTCGTTGGTAACTAAAGGCCTGAACTTTGGTGTCGACTTTACTGGCGGTGCCGTCATTGAAGTGGGTTACAAAGAATCAGTTGAGCTTGCCGGTGTGCGTAAGGCGTTGGGTGAAAAATACCCTGATGCACAAGTTCAACATTTTGGCACATCACGTGATGTACTGATTCGCATGGCGCCACGCGATGGGCTTAAGAGTTCTGAGTTAAGTGCCGGTGTATTGAAAATCTTACGTGGTGTAACAGATGATACGATTGAAATTCGCCGAGTTGAATATGTTGGCCCACAAGTGGGTGAAGAGTTAGCTGAGCAGGGCACGTATTCTATTCTTTACGCGCTCGCCTTTATCTTTGTTTATATCTTCTTGCGTTTCCAATGGCAGTATTCAGTGGGTGCGGTTGCGGCATTGTTCCATGATGTATTAATTACATTGGGTTTCTTCTCAATACTACAACTTGAATTTGATCTAACCGTATTAGCAGCCATCTTGGCGGTAATTGGTTACTCGCTTAACGATACGATTGTTATCTATGATCGTATTCGTGAGAACTTCCGTCGTCTGCGTAAAATGGATCCATTGGAAGTGGTTAATGTTTCGGTTAACGAAACAATCTCTCGTACCATTATTACGTCATTAACGACTATCTTGGTTTTAGCTGCGTTATTCTTCTTAGGTGGTGAGTTAATTCACGGTTTTGCAACGGCATTGTTGGTGGGTGTTATCGTGGGTACTTACTCATCAATCTACGTTGCGAGTAATAGCGCCTTATCACTCGGAATCAATAAGGCTGATTTAACACCAGTAAAACCTGAAGGTGTTAGTGAGGATGGTTCACAAGTTTAATTTCCAATACCGAACAAGGATGTTCGGTAGTTGATATTTAATTTAAGCAACAGCCTTTTTGGATTTCCTACCAATAGGCACGATGTCGGCACTAGGGGCTTCTTGTTGCGAAGATTCTGATTCTTCGGCAATGATTTCCAAGACTTCAAAACAACTTCCTGGTTGTGGTGAATAGCCGGCCATATTTGCGATGTCTTCCATGCCATCAATTACATCACGCATGATCATTTCCAGAGCTTTGTCACCATGGCTATGATTAGCGTTACTAAGTTGTTCTAAATCGTAATCCTGCTGTTTAGACATTTTAAATTGCCCCGTAAGTAACCCCGTCTCTGAACACTATGTCGGACAATCACGTAAAAACTTTAGGTTAATAGGTGACCGAGATCACACTATGCTGTATTGGTGTTTTTATGAAAACACAATACATTGTGAGGCTAAGATAATGAAAACTTGTAGAAAGTATTAGGGAGCAAGAAACTCTTTATCTAGATGGGGACGAATACCCGACAAGATTGCTTTAAATATCTTTGGGTTTCCGGCAACGATATGACCTTTTTCCATGAAATCGTGGCCACCAGAAAAGTCGCCAACAATGCCGCCAGCTTCTTGTATCAGCAATACGCCTGCGGCCATATCCCAAGGTTGCAGTCCGAGTTCCCAGAAACCATCTAGGCGACCCGCAGCCACATAGGCAAGATCGAGTGCCGCAGAACCTGCACGACGAATACCACTTGTATTGGGGAAGAGTGCCTTGAATGTATTGAGGTACATATCCAGATGGTGTTGTTGCTTGAACGGGAAACCGGTGCCTAATAATGAACCTTCTAAGCCCTTGGCATTGGTCACGCGAATACGGCGATCATTGAGCATGGCTCCGCCACCACGAGAAGCAGTGTAAAGATCTTGGCTCAATGGATCGTAAATTACGGCTTGGCTAAGACGGCCTTTATGTCTAAGCGCAATCGATACCGCAAATTGAGGAAAACCGTGTAGGAAGTTGGTTGTGCCATCAAGCGGATCGATAATCCACTCGTAATCATTTTTGCCTGATGCGCCTGACTCCTCTGCGAGGATGGCATGATCAGGATAAGCTTTGCGAATAGTGTGGATAATGACTTCTTCAGCTTTACGATCGACTTCGCTGACGAAATCATTACGAGCTTTAGAGGTAACGGTCAGGCTATCAATTCTATCAAGGTGATAAGTAATGACCTTTCCGGCTTCGCGCGCGGCGCGCACGGCAATATTGAGCATTGGTTCCATGCTAGTTTCCAGTATTCGCTAATTGAACAAAGAGCTGTATCGCGCTGACCTAGATACTTAATATCATAGGCGACGAACGGCGCAAGTGTATCGGTAGTGCATTGAAATCACAAGCATTAGCAACAATGATGCGGTAAGCTGCGCGCCATGCAGACTAATATTCGCATTGTACTCGTGAATACCAGCCATCCCGGTAATATCGGCGCGGCAGCACGGGCGATGAAAAACATGGGGCTGAGTAAGCTTTTTCTGGTTGAGCCAGCGCGCTTTCCACATGCCGATGCAACCGCTCGCGCATCGGGTGCAGATGATCTTCTGCAAAATGCCGAGGTGTGCGATTCTTTGGAGCAAGCAATTGAAGGTTGTGGGCTTGTATTTGGAGCCAGCGCGAGATTGCGTAGCCTGCCGTGGCCATTGGTTGAACCACGCGAAATGGCTAGCCAATTGGTGAGTGAGGCGGCCAAATTACCGGTAGCGATTGTGTTTGGTCGGGAACATTCGGGACTGACCAATGCCGAATTAGCGATATGTAACGCCTTGGTGCATATCCCATGTAATGAATCGTTTAGCTCATTGAACATAGCGGCTGCAGTGCAGGTGCTGTGTTATGAGGTGAATATGGCTGTCGGTACGCCTGTTTTAGAGGCTGATGATGACAGCGAGATTGCGACCTCAGATGAGCTGGAACGGTTTCATGAACATCTGGAGAAAACACTGGTTGATATCGATTTTCTAAATCCCGATAAGCCACGGTTTTTGCTGCGCCGTTTACGACGCCTATATAATAGGGCCAGACTGGAGCAAACCGAGGTGAATATCTTGCGTGGCATATTAACCGCAACGCAGAAGTTTGGCCGTAAGTAAGCTGTGAATGGCGTACAATAGAGAAACTATAAAGTTGGAAGAGAGCAATGTTTAGCCGAATTCGAGAAGACATGAATTGCATTTTTGATCGCGACCCAGCGGCTCGTAATAGCTTTGATATTCTCACGGCCTATCCTGGTTTCCATGCCCTCGTTGCACATCGCGTAAATCACCAGCTCTGGAAGTGGGGTTTACGTTGGCTTGCGCGCTGGTTATCGACCATTGTGCGTTGGTTTACCGGTATTGAAATTCACCCAGGTGCTTGTATTGGACGACGTTTTTTTATTGATCACGGTATGGGTGTGGTGATTGGAGAAACGGCTGAAATTGGTGATGATTGCACGCTTTATCATGGTGTCACACTTGGCGGAACAAGTTGGAATAAAGGTAAACGTCACCCAACCCTTGGTAACAATGTCGTGGTCGGTGCGGGCGCTAAAGTGCTTGGTCCCATTATTATTGGTGCAGGGGCACGTGTTGGTTCAAATGCGGTAGTGGTTAAGAGTGTGCCTGCTCAGGGCACCGTGGTGGGTATTCCCGGCCACTTGGTGAAAACGCGAGCCAAAGAGCCAGAACAAGAAGATAACCACAAAAAACGCAAGGCTTTTGCCGAGAAAATCGGTTTTGATGCCTATGGGACCTCGGATGGCGATATGCCTGATCCGGTCGCAAATGCAGTAAATGCCATGCTAGATCATATTCATGCCATGGACGACAAGATGGAAATCATGTGTAAGGCTTTAAAAGGCCTCGGTATGGAAATTGCAGATTTGAACCTTCCGGAGCTGGGGCCGTGCAAAATTAGCCAGGCAGATGAGCCAGAACCTATTGATACTGAAATGGTTTCTGAGAAAGACGCTCCAGAGTAAAATCAAAGTAGATCTATTTATATCCTACTGGTTATATCCTACTGGGCTACTTCCTAATATTACGTTGTTGTATTCAAGAAACGGATGACTTTGGACGATACAGTGCGGCGTGTGTTGTGGTGGTTGATAATACTTGACTAAATTGCTCGGGTATGTAAAATAAGCACAAGCTAATATTACTTGTTTGGGAAGGTATTCGCAATGAGATTAACAACGAAAGGTCGTTACGCAGTAACAGCAATGCTTGATTTGGCTATCCATTTCGACAATGGTCCGATCACTTTGGCTGATATATCACGTCGACAGGGTATTTCTCTGTCTTACCTCGAGCAATTGTTCTCGCGTCTGCGCAAGCAGGAGTTGGTTGTCAGTGCCCGTGGTCCGGGTGGTGGTTACCGCCTTAGCCGTGAAGCATCTGAAATCGCTGTGGCAGATGTGATAACTGCAATTGATGAAAAGGTTGATGCAACACGTTGTGGTGGTCTGGCAAATTGCCAGGATGATCAACCTTGTTTAACGCATGAGCTTTGGACTGATCTAAGTCAACGTATTTATGATTTCCTTAGTGGTATAACACTGGCTGATTTAGTGAATCGCCGTGAAGTGCAGGAAGTTGTTGAGCGTCAGCACGGTGCTGAAGTTGCTGCACCGTCTACCGATACGAATGCTTAAGCAATAGTATTTAGTTATTTAAAGATTATTTTTGGAGCCTGATTTAATGAAGCTACCTATTTACCTTGATTACTCCGCAACAACACCGACTGATCCGCGTGTTGCAGAAAAGATGATGGAGTGTCTCACGCTGGATGGAAACTTCGGTAACCCGGCATCACGTTCACACGCATTTGGTTGGGCTGCTGATGACGCAGTTGATGTTGCACGTAAACAAGTTGCTGATTTAGTGAATTGTGACCCGAAAGAAATAATCTGGACTTCAGGTGCAACAGAATCAGACAATCTTGCTATTAAAGGTGCGGCACATTTTTACCAGAAGAAAGGTAAACACATTATTACTTGTAAGACCGAACACAAGGCCGTGCTTGATAGTTGCCGCCAGTTAGAACGTGAAGGTTTTGAAGTGACTTACCTTGACCCTGAAACCAATGGTTTAATTGATCTCGCTAAACTAGAAGCAGCAATGCGTGATGACACCGTATTGGTTTCAATCATGCATGTGAATAATGAAATTGGTGTGATTCAAGATATTGATGCCATCGCAGAACTAACCCGCGCACGTAAAATTATTTTCCATGTTGATGCGGCACAAAGTGCTGGCAAGGTTGATATCGACTTGGCAAATAACAAAGTTGATTTGATGTCTTTCTCCGCACATAAGATTTACGGACCAAAGGGTATGGGCGCATTATTTGTACGTCGTAAACCTCGTGTTCGTCTTGAAGCGCAAATGCACGGCGGCGGACATGAACGTGGTCTACGTTCAGGTACATTACCTGTTCACCAAATTGTTGGTATGGGTGAAGCTTTCCGTATTGCTAAAGAAGAAATGGCAGAAGAGAATATTCGTTTTAGGGCCTTGCGTGATCGTTTGGAAAAAGGCTTTAGAGATATTGAAGAAACGTACATTAATGGTGATATGGAAAAACGTATCGCGGGCAATCTTAATATCAGTTTCAACTACGTTGAAGGTGAGTCACTGATTATGGCGATTAAAGATCTCGCCGTATCATCGGGTTCAGCATGTACCTCAGCTAGCCTTGAACCGTCGTATGTACTACGTGCAATTGGTCGTAATGACGAATTAGCACATAGCTCGATTCGTTTTACTATCGGCCGTTTCACGACTGAAGAAGAAATTGATTACACGATTAAGTTACTTCACGACAGTATCGATAAGCTACGTGAACTTTCCCCATTATGGGATATGTTCAAAGAAGGCATCGACCTTGATTCAGTGAAGTGGGCTGCACACTAATTTAATTTATTCTGTTTAAGCAGGAGATAAAGACATGGCATATAGCGATAAAGTAATGGACCACTACGACAATCCTCGTAACGTGGGCACCATGGACAAAGAAGATAAAGATGTTGGCACTGGCATGGTCGGCGCACCAGCATGTGGTGACGTTATGAAGCTACAAATTAAGGTTGGCGAAAATGGCGTTATCGAAGATGCTAAATTTAAAACCTATGGTTGTGGTTCAGCGATTGCTTCTAGCTCATTACTCACTGAATGGGTAAAAGGTAAAACGTTAGATGAAGCATCTGAAATTAAGAACTCTGACATTGCTGAAGAATTAGCTTTGCCACCAGTAAAAGTACATTGCTCTGTTTTAGCGGAAGACGCGATTAAAGCAGCGATTAAAGACTTCCAAGACAAACAGTAGTTTTATGGCCATCTCAATGACTGAAAGCGCTGCGGAGCGCGTGCAACATTTTCTTGATAATCGAGGTTCGGGTATCGGGTTGCGCTTGGGTGTAAAAACCACCGGTTGTTCGGGTATGGCTTATGTTCTTGAGTTTGTTGATGAAGCAGCTGAAGAAGACACTATTTTTGATGTGAATGGTATCAAAATCATTGTTGACCCAAAGAGTCTGATCTATCTTGATGGCACGGAATTAGATTACGCCAAAGAAGGGCTTAACGAAGGGTTCCAATTCAATAATCCAAATGTTGCAGACACTTGTGGCTGTGGCGAAAGTTTTACCGTCTAATCGGAATCGATTGAAAGGTATTGTGGTAAAGATTGATGGATCGAAATCATTTCGAATTATTCGCATTACCGATCAGCTTTGAAATAGATAAGGCATCCTTGTCTGCACGCTATCAGGATTTACAACGTAGCGTCCATCCAGATAAATTCACTAATGCAACAGACAGAGAAAAACGTTTGTCTATGCAGCAAGCCTCTATTATTAACGAGGCCTACCAATCACTGAAAGACCCGCTTAAACGTGCCCAATATTTACTCAGTCTAAAGGGTATCGATGTAAAGAGTGACTCGAATACCATTATGGACACCGAGTTCCTAATGGAACAAATGGAACTGCGCGAGGCATTAGATGATATTATGGATGCCTCTGATCCATTAGCATCGCTAGAAGTATTTGCTGGCGATGTTGAAGCGCGGATTAAAGTTTTAATTTCACAACTGCAGGCACAATTTGCCGAATCGAGTGAAGACAGCTTAAAGCAGGCAGAAGCCGCAAGCCTACGACTACAATTTTTATACCGTCTCCGTGAAGAAGCGGAAGACCGTGAAGAAGCATTGCTTTAAATATTACGGAATTTTCCATGGCACTGTTACAAATATCTGAACCGGGTGAGTCAACCGCACCACACCAACATAGATTGGCGGTGGGCATTGATCTCGGCACGACTAATTCATTAGTCGCAACCGTAAAAAGCGGTGAAGCGATAACGCTTGCTGATGCAGATGATTGCCATCTGTTGCCATCCGTCGTGCAATACCTAAAAGATAATTCAATTGTCGTTGGCAGTGCCGCATATCAAGCCGCGGCCACTGATCCTCATAATACAATCAGTTCAGTAAAACGTTTCATGGGACGTGGCATCGAAGATGTTCAGCGTGACCCACATGGTTATGAATTTATTGAAACCGAATCTGTGCCACGTATTCGTACGGTGGCAGGTGATGTGAGTGCGGTTGAAGTTTCAGCCAAGATTTTGGCAACCCTAAAGCAACGCGCGGAAAAAAGTCTGGGTGGCGAGTTAGAAGGTGTCGTGATTACCGTGCCTGCCTATTTTGATGATGCGCAACGTCAAGCAACTAAAGATTCGGCACGTCTTGCCGGTCTTAAAGTATTACGTCTTCTTAATGAACCAACAGCCGCCGCCGTGGCCTATGGTTTAGATACCGGCTGCGAAGGTGTGCATGCCATTTATGATTTCGGTGGCGGTACCTTTGACGTTTCAATTTTAAGACTCAACCGTGGTGTGTTCGAAGTGCTTGCAACCGCAGGTGATTCAGCCCTCGGTGGTGATGACATGGATCGCGCTATTGCAACATGGATGGCCAGCGAAGCTGGCGTTGAGTTGAATGATGCTTATTTATTACGCCGCATGATGAATGAGGCACGCCGTGCTAAAGAAGCATTAACGGCATCCAGTTCCGTTGAATTGAGCGTTGAACTTGCAGAAGGTCAATCATGGAAGGGCCGTTTAGATATTGAACAGTTTAATAAGCTGGTTGATTCACTGATTAAGAAAACCTTAATTCCTTGCAGGCGCGCCATGCGTGATGCGGGTGTATCGGCTGACGAGATTCAAGAAGTGGTGATGGTGGGTGGTTCAACCCGTGTGCCACGTGTACGTGAAAAAGTGGGTGAGTTCTTTGCAAAGCCACCACTGGTTGATATTGATCCAGATAAAGTCGTTGCTATTGGCGCTGCATTACAGGCCGATGTATTGGCCGGAAACAAACCTGATGATGAAATGTTACTACTGGATGTTATTCCGCTTTCATTGGGAATAGAAACCATGGGCGGTTTAGTTGAGAAGGTTATTCCACGCAATACAACAATTCCTGTTGCACGTGCTCAAGAATTTACGACTTTTAAAGATGGCCAAACGGCGATGGCAGTGCATGTGCTGCAAGGTGAACGTGAACTGGTTGATGATTGTCGTTCTCTGGCAAGATTTGAATTACGTGATATGCCACCCATGGTTGCTGGTGCGGCGCGTATTCTAGTTACTTTTCAAGTTGACGCTGATGGTTTGCTCGAAGTAACCGCAAGCGAACAAACCAGTGGCACAGAAGCCAGTGTGCAAGTTAAACCATCTTATGGTCTTGAAGATAATGAAATTGAACGCATGCTGCGTGAGAATTTCGAGCATGCCAAGGAAGATGTCGAAGCACGTAAGTTACGTGAGCAGCAGGTTGAAGCTGACCGAGTCTATGAAGCCATTGATGCGGCGCTTACGGAAGATGCTGATGCGCTACTCAGTGATGAGGAACGTGCGACAATAGTGACTAGTCTGCAGACGCTTAAGAATGCACGTGATAATGAGTCGGCGGCGAAGATTAAATATGCAATTGATGTCGCGGATAAAGCTACGGCGGAGTTTGCTGCAAAGCGAATGGATGCCAGTATTAACAAGGCCCTCAGTGGTCATACCCTTGATGAATTTGAGTAACGGATAAGTCGATGCCACAGATTATTGTTTTACCTCATGAAGAAATTTGCCCAGAAGGCGCAGTGATTGAAGCCGAGCCAGGCGTCACGATTATTGATGCCGTATTGAAAGGCGGGGTTGATATTGAACATGCCTGTGAGAAATCGTGTGCCTGTACAACTTGCCACGTGGTTATTCGTGAAGGTTTTGATTCATTAGATGAGTCAGATGAAGTGGAAGACGATCTACTTGATAAGGCGTGGGGACTAGAGCCTGATTCGCGACTTAGTTGTCAGGCAGTAGTTGCAGACACTGATCTGGTAATTGAAATACCTAAATATACAATTAATATGGTCTCAGAGAATCATTAACACTTAATTTTTGTATTGTTTTCATAAAGCCCTGCATTCGTGACAGGGCTTTTTTATTGTTACTTACGTATTCGATGATGCTAGTGTGTGGCTTCGTAATGTGAATATAATCGTTATACATGAAATGAATTCTATATTGATGCAACTACAATAATAAAGGGTGTACAGGGAATATGAAGACTCAATTAGACAGCACAGGAATCCAGCATTATTTTGGTTTCCGATATATTGATCTGCTTATTCCTATTTTATTATCTGTATTGCTTGTTGCGATTTATCAATTTAATTTTCTTCTCTTTCATACGCTAGCAGAAACGTTTGCCATTGTTATTGCCATCTTGTTGGCGGTGGTTTCCTGGTACATGTACCCGTTCACACGCAATAATTTTTTGATGTATCTGGGCTGTGGTTATATTTGGGTTGGGGTGCTTGATATGCTGCATACCCTGGCTTACGAAGGAATGCCAATATTTGAATCGAATGGAGCAAATATTAGTGTGCAATTCTGGATTGGCACACGATTTATTGAGGCATTTTTACTATTAAGTGCACCCTGGTTTTTACGCCATAGCTTAAACCGTTCTCTTGCTTTATTTTCCTATATGTTGATTGCCGTTATATTGATCTTGGCTATCTTTCTGGAAATATTCCCGGTTGGGTACATTGAAGGGGAAGGGCTGACTACATTTAAAATAATTAGTGAATATATAATTATGAGTATTCTTGGTGCAGCTATTTTCTACCTTCAGAGCCAACATGCCCTTATCGATAAGCGGATCTTAAATACATTGATATTGTCAATTTCTTTTACGATGATATCAGAATTCGCATTTACCTTTTATGTAAGCGTTTATGGTTTTTCGAATATGGTTGGTCATATTTTTAAAATATTCTCATACTGGTTTATTTTCCAGTCAATGATTCGCGCTACCTTGCAGGAACCCTTTCATGCGATGTCGAGAAGCGCTAGTACCTATGATGCAATTCCTGATGCAACGGTTGTTGTTGATCACGAGGGTATTATTCGTCAAGCAAATCTCAGTGCCGCTCGGCTTGCTGGTATAGAGGTTGAGGAGCTTATTGGTAATAGTAGTCATGCTACTTATCATCCTGATGGAACGACAGAAGAACAATGCCCTGTTTGTCAAACAGCTATGCTAGGAAAAGGGGGTTCAGAAATAGAATTAGAAGTTGGCCGGCTTGGTAAATGGTTATCTTTTTCGCATTCACCTATCTTGAAGCTACATGGTCTTGAGGGTTCAGTAGAGGTGATTCGTGATGTCACCAAGAAAGTGGAATCGCGTGCCGCATATAATAAGTTGGCTGCGTTAAAGGATGCCATCGTTGATAATTTGCCGATGATGCTGTTTGTAAAAAATGCCGGAGATCATCGTTATGTAGAATGGAATAAGGCGGCGGAAGAATTAACTGGTGTTAGTAAAGAAGAAATGCTGGGTAAAGACGATTATGATTTTTGGCCTGAAGAGCAGGCGGACTTCTTTATTGAGAAAGATAAGGATGTATTAGAAAATGGTGAATTGTTAGATATCCCTCAGGAACCAATATCAACACACAAAGGCGAGAAGATACTGCACACAAAGAAGATACCGATTTATAGCAAAGAAGGTGATGCGAGTTTCTTGCTGGGGATTTCTGAAGATATTACTGAAAAATTGCAAACCGAAGAGATGTTACGTCGCTCACAAAAGATGGATGCACTAGGCAAGTTAACTGGCGGCATTGCGCATGACTACAACAATACACTTGGCGTTATTATAGGTTTTTCTGAACTCATAAAAACAGGTTCATTAAGCGAAGATAAGATTAAAGATTTTGCTGATCAGATTCATCGTGCTGGGGAACGTGGAGCAAAATTGACTCAGAAATTATTGAGTATTTCTAAAATGAAGCCGTTCACGGCTGAAGCTGTGGATATAAATAAACTGATTAATGATGAGGAGCTCATGATTGAGCGTACACTCACTGCGCGAATAAAATGTGAATTTGATCTTGCTCCTGATCTTTGGGATGTGTTGTTGGACCAAAGTGATTTTGAAGATAGCTTGCTCAATATCAGTATTAATGCGATGCATGCCATTAAAGGTAATGGCACATTCAATATTGTTACCAATAACGTATCTTTATCTGGAATTGATGCGGCATCTCTGGATGTTTCAGAAGGAGATTACGTTAGTGTTAGTTTTACGGATAGTGGTTGCGGGATAGAAACTGAATCTCTGAACAGAATATTCGATCCATTCGTCACTAGCAAAGGTGATCTTGGTACGGGCCTTGGTCTAAGTCAGGTCTATGGTTTTGTTCAACGAAGTGGTGGTGCTATTACTGTAACATCGGAAATCGGCAAAGGAAGTCAATTTACACTTTATTTCCCACGTTTGAACGAAGAGCGTGATACCTCAATAGCAGAATCAAATTCGACAGAAAATCTATTGCAAGGTAATGAATCTATTCTTGTCGTTGATGATGAGGCTTCTTTGCAAAAATTGTTTCAGAGTAGTTTAACTGGATATGGATATCAGGTGACTTGTGCCTCAACGGTCGAGGATGCATTGGAGATATTATCAGGCCAACATGTCGACGTCATAGTCAGCGATGTCATTATGCCGGGAATGAATGGCTTTGAGCTGGCCGAGCAGGTACGTGTAGATTACCCAAATATAAAGGTACAACTTATTAGTGGCTTTAACGATAAGACGAATCTGCAAGGTAGTGGTTCTACATTTGAAAAGAGTATCCTCACCAAGCCATTCAGTCAGGAGGACCTGGCAAAACGAATCAGGTTATTGCTGGATAGTTGAGCTAAATATCATAGGCTTATCTAGTCCATATTGGCTTGCTGAGATGGTTCGGCATAGGCTAATATGCGCCAAATTAAGTAAATTAATAATCGATAGAGTGACGAATATGAGCCTGAAATGGACTGATACCCTCGATATTGCCATTGAACTGGATGATGCCCATCCTGAGGTAGACCCGAAAACAGTACGATTTACTGATCTGCACCAATGGGTCTGTGAACTGGGAGACTTTGATGATGATCCTGAAAGATCCGGTGAAAAGATCCTTGAAGCGATACAAATGCACTGGATCGAAGAACGGGACTAAAAATAGTCCAAAATAGCTTGTTTAAGGCATTGTTCTAACCTCATTCTGGGGCTAGAATGCACCCTCTTTTTTCCCCGTAAACCCGCGTATTTCCGCGGGTTTTTATGTTATTGTAATATTCCGATGTGGAGTTTCCCTGTACTATGGCAATTGAACGAACACTTTCTATTATTAAACCAGATGCTGTTGCGAAGAATGTCATTGGCGAGATCATTAGCCGCTTTGAGAGAGGTGGATTACGCGTGATCGCAGCAAGGATGATACAGCTGAGCCGTGAGCAAGCTGAAGGTTTTTATGCCGTTCATAAGGATCGCCCATTTTTTAACGATCTGGTTGAGTTTATGATATCGGGTCCGGTGATGGTGCAGGCACTGGAAGGTGAAAATGCGATAGCCAAAAATCGTGAGCTAATGGGGGCAACTAACCCAAGTGATGCAGCTAAGGGAACGATTCGTGCTGATTTTGCTCAAACAGTAGATGAGAACGCTGTACATGGTTCCGACGCGGCCGAGACTGCCGCAGTCGAGGTTGAATATTTCTTTGGAGACGATGGGGTTTGCGAACGCAAACGCTAAGAGTCGTCTACTTTTAGGGCAAGTAATGCCGGAACAGTCAGAAAAAATGAATTTGCTTGATCTTGATCGAGCAGCAATGGAGGCTTTCTTTACCAGTATTGGAGAGAAGGCCTTTCGTGCGTCTCAGGTCATGAAATGGATTCATCAGCACCGTGTAACCGACATTGCTGAAATGAACAATTTGAGTAAATCGCTGCGAGATAATTTGCAAGCGATGGCTGAAGTTAGATTGCCCGAGGTTGTTGTTGATCAGAAATCAGAAGACGGTACACGTAAGTGGTTATTGCAACTTGATTCTGGAAACAGTATTGAGACGGTCTTCATACCCGAGGGTTCGCGCGGTACATTGTGTGTTTCATCACAGATTGGTTGTGCCCTAGAGTGTAGTTTCTGTGCAACGGGTAAACAGGGTTTTAACCGGAACCTGACGGCAGGTGAAATTATTAGTCAGGTGTTGGTTGCGAATCATGCGCTCGGTTTTGATAAAGACGGTGATCGCATTATCACCAATGTTGTGATGATGGGAATGGGCGAGCCATTACTGAATTTTGATAATGTGGTAAGTGCCATGAGCATCATGATGGATGATTTTGCTTACGGTCTGTCGAAGAGACGGATCACCTTGAGCACAGCGGGTGTTGTTCCTGCATTAGAACGTCTACGTGAGGTAATGGACGTGAGTTTGGCATTATCGTTACATGCGCCAAACAATACCTTGCGAGATGTTTTAGTACCGCTGAATAAAAAATATCCAATTAAAGAAACATTGGCGGCATGTAAAGATTATTTTTCAGATAAGAAGCATCGCTACCTAACAGTAGAGTATGTGATGTTGAAAGGGGTTAATGACAAGCCCGAACATGCACGAGAATTAGCGGCGTTACTTAAAAATATGCCATCGAAAGTAAATTTAATTCCGTTTAATCCTTTTTCTGAATCGGATTATGAGCGTTCTTCGCAAAAGGTAATAAATAACTTCCGTGACATTTTAGTTAGTCAGGGTTTGACAGTGATGACGCGTAAAACACGCGGTGATGATATTGATGCGGCATGCGGGCAATTAGCCGGTCGTGTAAAAGATAAAACCAAGCGCACGCAAAGACGTGTGCAAATGCAGGTAGGAGCAAAATAATAATGATAAAAAAATCTATTCATGCAGGCCTAGTGTTATCTGCGCTGTTACTTGTCAGCGCCTGTTCGGGTAGTGGTGGCTATTCTGGCGGTGATGATGAGACTGATTTAATTATTCAACCTAAAGGCGACAAGCTAGCTGAAACGAATGTAAAACTAGGTGTGGGTTATATGCAGCAAGGTAACTATGAATATGCCTTGTTAAAATTTCGTAAGGCACTTGAGATAGATGACAACTTGCCAAATGGTCATTATGCGATTGCACTATTGTATGATCGCCTAGGAAAGCCAAATGCGGCAGCTAAACACTTTGAGCGAGCAACAGAAATAAACCCACAGTATTCAGATGCACATAATGCTTATGCCGCTTTTCTTTGTCGTAAGAAACAATATGACCGTGCTGATGAAAAGTTTAGAAAAGCATTAGCGAACCCATTATATCGTTCACATGCATTGGTGCGAGTAAATGCAGGACTTTGTGCACTGCGTGCAGGTAATACAAAGCGTGCAGAAAATTATTTCCGCAATTTATTGAAGGGGAATCCGCGGCACGCGACGGCATTATTTCAGATGGCAAAGATCAATCTGGATGCGCAACGTTTTTTGCAAGCACGAGGTTATATTCAACGCTATGGCGCGGTGACTAAGCATACGGCACAAAGCTTGTTAGTTGGCTTGAAAATTGAAAGAGTGTTGGGTGGTAAAAATGACTTAGCGAAGTATGCATTGTTACTACAACATAAATTCCCTGACTCAGATGAATCGCAAGAATTATTGGAGTCAGAACGAAGATGAGTGACAGTAGTTCTGAAGCACAGCAAGAACAACCCAGTTATTCATTCGGTAAGCGTTTGGCGAGTGCGCGTGGTGCATTGAATCTTTCTCGAGAAGAGGTTTCGAAACAATTGCGACTGGGTGTGGATATTATTGTCGCACTTGAAGAGGAAGATTACACAAAGTTAACAGTACCTATTTTTGTGAACGGTTATTTACGTAATTATGCGGGCTTATTAAAAATCCCAGCGGAGCCATTATTGGCTGCTTATAGTCAGATTCAAGTAGAGTCACCGATCTTAGTGGCTGATGCGGCACGAAAACCTAAAGCTTCATACAGTAAATTATTAGTGAAGACAGCCAGTTTATTAATTGTGCTTGTTTTGATTGCCGGAATTATTTCATGGGTGCAAAGTCAGGATTTTGATTTTTCCTCATTGTCTGATTTCAATAATCAGAAATTAGAACCTGAATCAGTTGAGCCGGTAGCAGCACTCGTGCCGTTACCAGAATTGATTGAAGAAAGTGAATTGCCCATAGATGAGAATATTGATCTTCCTGAGGTAGCGGTTGAGGTAGCGGTTGAGGAAGTGGTAATAGAAGAGCCAGTGCCTCTTGTTGCAGACGTGGTTGCGGCTCCAGAGGTGAAAAAAGTACCTGAGCCTTTAGTTGTTAAAAACAAAGCCCTGATTGTTGTTAGTGAAGATAGTTGGGTTGAAGTCAGTGATAGTGATGGTAAGCGATTGATTTACGACTTATTGCGTGCAAATAAAGAATATTTAGTATCAGGTAGCACCCCATTTAAAGTGTTTCTGGGTAACGCGAAGGCGGTCAGAATCGAGTATAATGGCGAACTGATTAATCTGGGTAAGTATACGAGAGGAAATCTTGCGCGCTTTAGGCTTGGCGCAGCGGGAGAGTAAGGCGATGAGTTTTAAGGTTGATATTAAACGACGTAAGTCGAGACAAATTATGGTTGGCAACGTTGCTGTTGGTGGCGATGCTCCTGTGTCTGTTCAAAGTATGACGAATACTGAAACCTGTGATGTGGATGCGACGGTTGGTCAACTACAAGCATTGGAACGTGCTGGTGCAGATATTGTTCGTGTTTCGATTCCAAGTATGGACGCAGCTGATGCTTTTGCAAAAATTCGTAAGCGAGTTACGTTGCCGTTGATTACCGATATTCATTTTGATTATAAAATTGCATTACGTGTTGCTGAGTTGGGTGCAGATTGCCTGCGAATTAACCCCGGCAATATCGGACGTGAAGATCGTGTACGTGCGGTCGTTGATAGTGCGCGTGATCATGGTATTCCAATTCGCATTGGTGTTAATGCAGGTTCTCTGGAGAAAGATTTACAAAAGAAATACGGCGAGCCAACACCCGCTGCATTAGTTGAATCTGCGATGCGTCATATTGATATTCTCGATAAATTAGATTTCCAAGAATATAAAATTAGTCTTAAAGCATCTGATGTACACACAACGGTTGCGGCCTACCGTGAACTTGCAGGTCAGATTGAACAGCCGTTACATCTGGGCATTACTGAAGCCGGTGCGGCGCGTTCAGGTGCGGTTAAATCTGCAATTGGTTTAGGCATGTTACTGAATGATGGTATCGGCGATACAATTCGTGTTTCTTTAGCGGCTGATCCGGTAGAAGAAATCAAAGTTGGTTTTGATATTCTAAAAAGCTTACATATTCGCAGTAAGGGTGTGAATCTAATCGCATGTCCTTCATGTTCGCGACAAGAATTTGATGTTATTAAAACCGTGAATGCATTAGAAGCTAGGTTTGAAGATATTATTGAACCGATTGATGTTGCGGTTATTGGTTGTGTTGTAAATGGCCCTGGTGAAGCGAAAGCCGTGAATGTTGGCCTTACAGGTGGTTCACCGAATCTTCTTTATATAAATGGTAAACCAGATCATAAAGTTGAAGATGAAGATTTGGTTGATGAGATTGAACGCGTTGTCCGTGATTTCATTGCGAATCGCAGTAAAGAAGATAACAACAACGAATTAAAAGTTACTGTGCAAACAGCTAGCAACTAGTTAGTTAGCAATTGCACTGTTTTATTAAGATTTAGAGGTACGTTACGTTGGCTAAGAAGATCCAGGCGATCCGGGGTATGCATGACACACTTCCGGAACAAACTCCGCGCTGGCAACATCTAGAAAAAACGGTTTCTGATTTACTTCAGTCATATGGTTACGGTGAAATTCGTATGCCGGTGGTTGAAATGACAGAATTGTTTTGTCGTTCTATTGGTGAAGTTACCGATATTGTTGAAAAAGAGATGTACAGTTTTGAAGACCGTAATGGCGATAGCCTGACATTGCGACCAGAAGGTACAGCTAGTTGTGTGCGTGCTTGTATGGAAAATGGTTTGCTACATAACCAAGTACAAAAGCTTTGGTATAAAGGTCCTATGTTTCGTCACGAACGTCCACAGAAAGGGCGTTACCGACAGTTTCATCAAGTCGGCGTGGAAACATTTGGTTTAGCGGGTCCAGATATTGATGCTGAACTGATCTGTATGACGGCAAGACTTTGGCCTGCATTAGGTCTTAAAGATATTAAGTTACAACTTAACTCTCTTGGTAGTAGTGACGCACGTGCCAACTACAGAGAAAAGTTAGTTGAGTATTACAATCAACATGCAGCGAAGTTGGATGAAGATAGTCAACGCCGCTTAAAGACAAATCCTTTACGCATCTTGGATAGTAAGAATCCAGAGATGCAGGCATTGAATGAAGCCGCGCCTAAGTTGATGGATTATCTTGATGATGATTCGCGACAGCATTTTGAGCGTTTGCGTGAGTTGCTTGATGCTGCGGGTGTTGAATACACCATTAATCCAAGATTGGTACGTGGTTTGGATTATTACTGCAAAACGGTATTTGAATGGGTCACTGATAAGTTAGGTGCCCAGGGAACAGTTTGTGCTGGCGGTCGTTTTGATGGGCTTGTTGAGCAGTTAGGTGGTAAGCCAGTACCTGCATCCGGATTTGCAATGGGCTTAGAGCGTTTAATTTCTCTAATGGAAGATGACAATGTTGTTTTCCCCACGCGGCCTGCACATGCTTATCTTGTTATGTTTGGTGATGAAGCTGAAAAGCTCGGATTGCAATTGGCGGAACAGCTACGCAATGAAGTGACTGACTTACGTCTAGTGATGAATTGTGGTGGCGGTAGTTTTAAAAGTCAGTTTAAGAAAGCAGATAAAAGTAATGCTTTGTTTGCGATTATCATCGGTGAAGATGAGATCAATAACGGCACAGTATCAATGAAAAATTTACGAGAAAAATCAGAACAGCAAACAGTTCAGCAATCTGAATTAGCTGAGCAATTGAATAAGATCGTTCGGGGGTAGACGTGGCAGATCATTTAACAGAAGAGCAACAAGTAGAAGCCATTAAAAGATGGTGGAAAGAAAATGGTGTAGCAGTGATTGCGGGCTTAGTGCTCGGTTCCTTAGCACTATTTGGTTGGCGTGGTTGGGGAGAGTATAAAGACACACAAGCGGCAGAAGCCTTTGTTTTGTACAGTGACTTCCAAAAAAGTTTGGCTGCGAATGATGTTGATTCAATGACAACGTTAAAGTCGCAACTCTTTACTGATTATACCGCAACGCCTTATGCGCCTTTAGTTGCTTTGGCGGCGGCAAAGAAAGCCGTAGAAAATAATGACATGAAATCAGCCAAAGATAGTTTGCAGTGGGTGTTAGATAATACGCGCCAGAATCAAATTCAGCATACAGCTAGAGTAAGGCTGATTTCGTTAATGGTTAATGATGCCGAATATGATGCGGCATTAACATTGTTGACGGTGAAAAATACCGGTGGTTATACGGCAGTTTATGAAGAATTACGTGGTGATGTTTTGCTTGCTAAAGGTGATGTTACTGCTGCACATGCTGCTTATGATAAAGCATTGCAAAGTGACGGCTTGTCACCAGAAGGCAGGGATTCGGTTAATGTGAAATACGCAGATACACAATCTGCCGTCATCGAAAAGTCGGAGACAGCTAAATGAATGCTCGCTTAGTTAGTAAAATTATTTTTCTGGTATCAGCATTAGGCTTGAGCGCATGTTCATCGATAAGTGAATCTGTTTCAGAAACAGTGCGTGGTTATTTAAGTAGTGATGATATTGCAGAAAAGCCAGCCGAGTTAGTTAAATTTAAATCAACATTGAATGTTTCTGAAAGTTGGTCAGCGAATGTTGGTAGTGATGCAAAGAAACTATATGTGCGTTTGCAGCCAGCGGTCGATGGAGATCGTATTTATGCTGCAGGTGTTAAGGGAAAAGTATCTGCTTACGATGTTAAGACCGGTAACTTAATTTGGCAGGTAAACACTGAAGCAAGATTACGCGGTGGTCCTGGTGTCGGTGATGGTCTTGTCTTACTCGGTACGGCAGACGCTGAGCTAATTGCATTGGATCGTGACACAGGCGCAGAACGCTGGAGAACCTTGGCATCAAGTGAAATTCTCGCAGCGCCAAGTGCGGCTGATGGTGTTGCCGTTGCACGAAGCATTGATGGGCGAATTTTTGCTTATAACTCGACAACAGGCAAACGACTTTGGATTCATGATAGTAGTGTGCCCGTACTTACATTGAGAGGCACAAGTGCCACGGTGATCTTTGCTGGCGGCGTCATTGCTGGTTTAGCAAATGGTAAAATGGTTGCATTGCGATTAAAGAATGGTGAATTACTTTGGGAAAAACGAATCGCCGTGCCTAGTGGTCGATCTGAACTTGCACGTATTGTAGATATTGATGCAGATCCACTGGTTGCTGATGGTGTAATCCATGTTGCGACTTTTCAAGGCAATGTTGCGACGATTGCTTTAGAAAATGGACGAGGCCTTTGGAACCGTAAAATGTCTTCACATGCAGGCATTGGTGCTGACAAAGAGCGTTTATATGTTACCGATGAAGACAGCCAAGTTTGGTCTTTAGAACGTCGTAGTGGTTCTTCTTTTTGGAAGAATACAGAATTACGTGCACGTAAATTAACCGCGCCAGCAACGATTGATAATCACATCGTTGTTGCTGATCTTGAAGGTTATGTGCATTTCCTAAAACGTGATAATGGCGCAGTTGCTGCACGTATTCGTGTTGGTAGTAGTCCTATTGTAGCTGCACCGATAGTCGTAGGTAATATTGTATTCATTAGCAGTAGTGCAGGTACCTTAACTGCAATACGTGTTGGTGGGTAGTCGTTAAAGACTCTAAGTTATGAAACCAGTCCTCGCACTTGTTGGCCGACCTAATGTAGGTAAGTCGACCCTTTTTAATAGACTCACGCGTACGCGTGATGCCATTGTTGCTGATCAGCCCGGTATGACTCGTGATCGTAAATACGGTACCGCAACATTTGGTGAGCGGGAGATGATCCTAATTGATACCGGTGGCCTAAGTGGTGAAGACGGTATTGATGAATTGATGGCAGGGCAGGCAATGCAAGCCATCGACGAATCTGACATTGTTATCTTCTTAGTCGATGCGCGTGATGGTTTAACGTCAGGCGATCAACAAATTGGTTCGCATATTCGCAAGCTGGGCAAGAAAGTGATTGTTGCGATGAATAAAAGTGATGGTGCGAATGTTGATGTACTCACGGCTGAATTTTATGCATTGGGTTTAGGCGAACCCTTTGCTATTTCTGCGGCACATGGTCGCGGCATGGGCACACTCGAAGATATTATTATTGAGACGCTTCCTGCAGTCGATGAGGAAGAGCCAGAAGACGAACAAGATGAGGGAATTCGTATTGCCATGATTGGTCGTCCTAATGTAGGCAAGTCTACTTTAGTGAATCGAATTCTCGGTGAAGATCGGGTGCTGGTTTATGATATGCCCGGTACAACACGAGATAGTATTAGCATTCCTTTTGAACGACGCGGCGTAGAATACACCTTGATTGATACAGCCGGTGTGCGTCGACGCAGTAAGGTTAATGAAACGGTCGAAAAATTCAGTATTATTAAAACCCTGCAATCAATTAGTGCCGCTAATATTGTATTGGTTATTTTTGATGCGCATGAGGGTATTACCGAGCAAGATGTTAGTTTGTTAGGTTATGCGCTTGAACAAGGTCGCGCTCTCGTTATTGCTGTTAATAAATGGGATGGTCTTGAATCTCATGAACGTAGTCGTATTAAAGATGAACTTGATCGACGTTTATCTTTTATTGATTTTGCTGATATTTATTTTATTTCGGCATTACATGGTACGGGTGTAGGTACTTTATTCTCGGCAATTAATAAAGCTTACAAGTCGGCAATGATCAAGATCTCAACACCACGTCTTACACGTATTCTTGAAGATGCGGTAACGGCTCATGCACCACCGGTTGTACGCGGGCGACGTATTAAATTGAAATATGCCCACCAAGGTGGCAGAAATCCACCTATTATTGTTATTCACGGTAAGCAAACGAAAAGTGTTCCACAGAGTTACACGCGTTACTTAACGAACACCTTTCGCAAGGTGTTGGATCTGCATGGCACACCTGTTCGTGTTGAATTTAAGAGTGGTGATAATCCATTTGAAGGTCGCCGCAGTAAATTGACACCACGACAAGAGTATAAAAAGACGCAAGATAATAAAAAGAAACGCTTTGTGAAAAAGCACCGAAGCTAAAGGGCTTAATAGTTTCAAAACATCTTATTTTGATTAAAGAATGGCTAATTTCTCATAGAATTGGTCATTTTTGTTAAGTAGGCCACGTTTCTACGGCTAATATCGCCTACAGTGTCACTATGAATCAAAGGAATAACCGATGAAGGCCATTTGGGGATACATTTGCCGCTTCCTAAGTAATGCGCGGGCATTGGTATTGTTTTTGGCTATTGTCTTATTGACGCCGGTTGCTCAACCTCTTTCAGAATACCTCGATAGCCATTGGTTCAAATGGGCTTCTTATCTTCAGCAACAATCAACTGTTACGACAAATGTGGTGATGATTGAGATCCCTTATGACGTGAGTGGCAATCGATCAAAATTATTTATTGAACGGGTTTCTGCCGAGAGACCAACGGCGATGGCATTCATTGGTTTACCATTGGATAGCTCGGTACGTAGAAAATTACAGGCATTATCTATTCCTGTTGGTTTGGTGCCAGGTTCAGTCAATCATGATGCTTTCCCCTTTAGTACTGCAAAACGTATTACACCGTTTGATTTGTCTTATAAGCCATCATTGTTTAACGCATTGCTAAAACAGCCACCACAACTTTCGCTTGATAGTAAATTACGAAAAAAATCATTATATGTACCACTAGGAAAAGTATCACAACAGCAACATGATTTGGTTTGGCGGCAAGGGCAGTTGCCTATCGCAGATTTGATTTTAAGAATGTATGAAAAGGGAAATGTAACTAAGGCACTGCGTTGGCAAGATGGAGTAGGTTTACGCCTTGATAAAGATCAGGTGTTGACGGGAACCAATGGCCGAGTTTATATCCCGTCTTCTGAAAAACCAGAAACACCTTATTTTAGTAGTACTGAATTCAGTCGAAATGAATCGCTGCGACAATTTCATAATAAAATAATTATTTTTGGTCAGGGTAGCCTTACTCAGATGGAATCATTGGCGCGAGTCCTAACCTCGATGCTAAATGGTAGTAGTGTTTATACACCAGCATGGGCGTATTTAATGTTCTTTGTTGGTGTGTTATTTATTGTTTTATATCTTTTTATATTATTACCAACACTTCGTTTTACGACGGGTTTATTGATTAGTGGTATATTTGTCACGGTTATTTTAGCTGGGCAAGTTGGGTTGTTGTTGGCAGCACAATTATGGTTACCATTAACGATATTGATGTTGTTTATTATTATGGGTCACGCCTTAATGATGTTAGTGCTGTGTTATGAAAAGAAACTAAAGGTATTAGTTGATGATAAGGATGATGCCTTATTAAAACTCGGTTCTAAAGAAGTTGAAATTGGCGAATATGATCAGGCGGCGACAACCTTACTTAATTGCAAACCAAGTAATGATGTATTCGAATTACTTTATGTCATTGGTATTGAGTACGAGCGCCAACGCCGTTATGACAAAGCCTTTCGACTTTTTAGTCGATTATCTTTAATGAATAAGGGTTACAGTGATGTTGCGAAAAGGTTAAAAAGCTTAGCCGATGTGCAAGGTGGTGGTGCGAAGGTAACAAATAGTACTTTTAATGGTGCAAGCACATTAGTGATGCCTGAGCTTGGTTTAGAACACCCCGTGCTAGGACGTTATGAATTGCGTCAAGAATTAGGCCGAGGGGCGATGGGCGTTGTTTATCTTGGGCATGATCCAAAGATCGTACGTGATGTTGCTATTAAAACAATTAACCTTAAACAGTTTAGTGGCAAAGAGGCAGAAGCGATTCGAACTCGTTTCTTCCGTGAAGCCGAAGCAGCCGGCAGATTAAATCATCCGAATATTGTCACCGTATTTGATATTGGCGAAGAACAAAATCTTGCCTTTATTGCAATGGACTATATTCCAGGCAAACCGCTTAGTGAATACACCAATCCAGATGAAATACTGGATTGTCACACAATCTATAAATTAATAGGTCAGGCTGCACAGGCACTGGATTATGCGCACAGGCAAGGCATTGTTCACCGTGATATTAAACCGGGAAATATTCTTTATAACGAAGACGATGATCGCATTAAGGTAAGTGATTTTGGTATTGCACGTGTTACGGATACCACAACAACGAGAACCGGCACGATACTGGGTAGTCCAAGTTATATGGCACCAGAACAATTAACTGATGGCAAGGTTGATGGTCGTGCGGATATATTTAGTTTAGGCGTGACACTTTATCAGCTATTGACGGGTGAATTGCCATTTAAAGGTGATAACTTGGCTAGCCTTGCATATCAAATTACGAATAAAAAACAGCGTAGCATTCGTGAATTGCGACCTGAGTTGCCAGTTAAGATTGTTAAGATAATTAATAAGGCGTTACAGAAAGATCCCGCTAAGCGCTATACATCTGCACAGGAAATGGCAGACGCCTTAGCGAAGGCATAGAGGATGACGCGATGAGTCAATTTAAAATATACGGTGAAACAGATAAAGGCTTAGTACGCGAAAACAATCAAGATAGTATTGATTGGTATTTAAGCACCAAAGAAGATATTGCCTTGGCCATATTAGCAGATGGAGTAGGTGGTTTTTCTGGTGGTGAAGTTGCAAGTCGCTTAGCGGTTGAGCATGCTCGTGAAGAAATTTGCCAATCAATAAAAGAAGACAGTAAAGGTTGGCAAGCAGAAAGCGCAAGAATGGTATGGCGTACGATGGATGCGATTGCTGTGGCAAACACGGCTGTGAATAAGGTACGCAGTACAAATGACGAAATAGGGCGCATGGGAACCACTATTGTTATGGCCTTGGCACATGGAGAACACCTATGCATTGCTCACATTGGTGATTCACGTTGTTATCGTTACCGTGACGGTGAGTTGCAACAAATGACAATTGACCACTCCATGGAGCAGGAACTGCGGCTTGCCGGTGCAGTCGCAACAAATACAGCATATAAAAATGTATTAACTCGAACATTAGGCGTTGAAGCCTGTGTCGATCCAGAAGTTACTATGCAAGCAACCGAAGCTGATGATATTTATTTATTATGCTCAGACGGACTGAGTAGTTATATAGAAGATACCGATATAGTTAACATACTTAAAGACTTGGATGGCTTATCACAAGGGGTAAGCCATTTAGTGCAGGCGGCTAACGATGCCGGTGGCAGTGATAATATTTCTGTAATATTGATAAAAAGAATAAGTTAAGAGGAGAACTCAAATGGCTAAATTAATATTGATCGTTGATGGCGTAGGTGGTCAGCATTTTGATATCGATGGTGATAGCTTAAGTATCGGTAGATCAACAGATAATGATGTGCATATTGATGATTTGGCTGTGAGCAATCAACATGCTGTTATTGAGCGGAATCAAGATGAACACTTTGCTGAGCATGTAGAGTATGAATTACGTGATCTTGGTAGCACCAATAGCACCTTTGTGAATGATGTTAAAATCAGCTCAAAGAAACTTACTAACAATGATATTGTGAAAGTGGGTTGGAGTACATTTAAATTTGTCGATGAAAGCCAGCCATCGATGGATACCACTGCTTATATTTTGCCTGATTAACATAGCTGTGTGGTATAAACTATCACCAGCAATTACCTGCCACCTCAGCAATCTCCCTATGGTCGGTTGAAGTCGCAGTGATAGCGGTCATGCCTTAATATTATTTTTTCACCCAGTCCTTGATGAAGTTTTCTATTATTGTATTTAATGCAATGCCATAGGCATTAACCAGATCGTGTGGTGATGCGCTATTTGCAACTTGCGTGATTCGGTAGTCTTTGAGCAAGACGAGTTTTCCGCTTTTATCATTTAGCCGTAGCTCAAGTTCAACAAGAACTTCATTTTTGTTGCCACGCTCGATTTGTTCGAAATGACGTATTTTCCCGCTAAGCTTATATGCTGTTCGCTGTACTGGATCGTAGTTAGCCACGGTGTCAGCAACATTGGCATTGCGTAGCGCACTAATTAAGTGCTCTTGAATCATGCGTGGTGGTGTGTCACTCCAGTGATGGTAGTGATATTGCTTTAATTGCAAAGCTTGTCCTGACTTACTAAAGAGTAGGGCGCGTTCACTATGCAGGCCATCAGACACCAATCTTTTTACCGATAGGGTGCTGGTAATTGTCTTTGCTCTGGCTGTTATTTGTGGAGCCGGTAGTTGGTAGAAGTTATCTTCGGGCACAGGTGGTTGCGCGGCACAGGAAACAAGCAAGGAGGTTACGAGTATTATATTGAAGCGTAAGAAGTTGTCATGAATTTTCATTTCGCAGCTCCTGCAGCTTTATCTTTCGGTGGTGTGCTACCCAGTAATAGGCCAGGGTTTTCACGAATTTGGCGGCTGAACTCATTCATGTTACGGCTAGTGCCTTCAAGGTTATAGGTAATGGTATCTATGTGTTGTGATACTGTTTCTAGGCTGGCACTCATTAAGCGGATAGAGCGTTTTAGATCATCGCGATTTTCATCTACCAGACTACCGGCAGATTTAATGGTTTTATCTACTTCACTAATAGTCTGATCAAGACGTTGTGCTAGTGAGCCTAGATTTTTAATGGTGGAATTAATACTTTTAACATTTCCTTCACTCAGAATGCCTTCGAGGTTTGCTGCACTATTATCGAGCCGTTGCATGAGCTGTTTGGCATCGTCGAGTATTCCTGATTCTTTACCTAGTTCATTATTGAGTGTGTTTACAAATTTCCGTACATCACCAATGAGTAATTTAATGTCACCAGCTGCACCACCAACCGCGGCAAATAGATCGGCACCTTCTTGACCTTGTAGTGTGTCACCTGGTTTAAGAGCTGTATCACTAATGCCTTCATTAATATTAATGGTAATGCCACCAAGCAAGCCGGATGAAACAATTTGTGCGATGCTATCAGAAGGGACGTTCCAATCTTCACGAATACCGAATGTGACTTTATAACGTGTTCTGCCATTGGTCTGTACCGGCTCTACAGATTCTACCTGACCAAGTTGGTAGCCTTCATAGGAAACAATGGTGCCGTATTTTAGTCCAGCTACACTATTGTAATAGACGTTATAGCTTTCGGTGTCGCCATCACGTCCACTGATGAGTGTGAGGCTAACCACCAGTGCAACAATCATTGCCAACACAAAGCTACCAACTACCAAATAATTTACATTTTCATGTTTCATAATACTTAGCTCTTTTGTCCGGTCAGTTCTTTAATATATTCATCGGCATCGATCTCAATATGCCGCGCTTCTCGATTTAACAAACTTTGAATACGCTCATTGTCTGAATTGCGCACTTCTTCAACGGTGCCGATCATCAGGATGTCACCTTTATCCAATACAGTAATGCGATCGGCTATGCGAAAGGTGCTATCAAGATCGTGAGTAACAACAACAATGGTTGTATTGAGAGCCTTGCGTATGCGTAGAATCAAATCATCAAGTTCGGCTGCTGCAACAGGATCAAGGCCAGCGGAAGGCTCATCAAAAAATAATAGTTTTGGATCCATAACAATGGCGCGAGCTAATGCTGCACGTTTGATCATGCCACCAGAAAGTTGTGCGGGCATAAGATCTTCAAAGCCACCAAGATTAACAACCGAGAGTTTCATGCGCCCCATGATCTGAATCGTATTTTCATCGAGATGAGTATGTTCACGTAAAGGCAGACAAACATTTTCACCAACGGTCATCGAGTTAAACAATGCGCCACCTTGAAAAGACACGCCCATATTTTTTCGCAGCTCATCCATTTCTTCGGCATTGATCTCTGTAATGTCTTGACCTAATAATTTAATGCTGCCACTGGTCGCTTCATGTAGTCCTAGCATGTAGCGCAGAAGAGTACTTTTACCGGATCCACTACCACCCATGATCACCATGATTTCACCGGTACTCACCTGCATATCAATATTATTTAATATGCGAGTACTGCCGTAATGAGTAACGAGGTTCTCTACCTCAATGGCCGCTTGGTCAGTTGGTGTGTGGTGATTACTCATCATTAATGTGTCAGGAAGAAGGTGAAGACCATATCGGCGATGATGATATAGGTGATTGATAGCACCACTGAACGCGTTGTCGCCCGACCAACACCTTCAGCACCTGCGGTAACGGAAAAACCATTTACAAAACTAACCAACGTAATAATCACAGCAAACACTAAACTCTTATAAAGCCCTTGTGTTATGTCATCGATCTGGAGGACTTCAATGGTTCTATCTGCGTAGGCTTGCAAGCTCATACCCAGTTCGAGTGAGCTATAAACACCACCACCTAATAAAGCAATGAGATCGGCGAAGAAAGTAAGAGCCGGTAGCATGATGAGCATGGCAATCATGGCGGGAGTAACAAGGTAACGAACAGGACTAATACCAATAACGCGTAGGGCATCTATTTCTTGAGCCATTTGCATGGTACCAATACGCGCAGCGAGTGCGGAACCTGAACGACCCGCAACAAGAATGCCAATAATGAGAGGTGAGAATTCACGTGTAACCGAAAGTGCGATACCGAGTACGACTTGTGATTCCGCGCCAAAGGTTTTTAGTGTCGCAATACCTTGAATCGCGAGCATCATACCGATTGCAAAGGCAAGTATGCCAACGATAGGTAAGGCTTGAATGCCAATGTGCATCATTTGGCTAAAAATGGAGGGAAGCTTTACTGCTTGGTGACGGCGAAAACCAAAGAAGAGCCAATAGAAGGATTCAACCAGTAGGGCAAGCGAATAACCTAGTTCTTCGATGCCGCGTAGGGTGGTTTGTCCAAGCTTTTCGGTAAAGGTCTTTAGCACTATTATTTTAATCAGCTAGCCTGTAATCGTTCATTGAGTGAAGCATGAATAGAAAATACTTTATCCAGATGAGCTAGTTGTAAAACATTCATTACGGCTTCGCTGGTATTGATAAGCCCGAACTCAAGCTGGTTCGTTTTGGCGAGTTGGTAACCTTCAACAAGGCTGGCAACACCGGAACTATCAATATAAGTAACAGCAGAAAGGTCGATGACGGTATTACGGTCTGATTTAACGCAGTTGAGTATGACTTCACGAGCATGCGGTGTGCCATAGAGATCGATTTCGCCGGCAAAGCGAACAATGAGATACCCTTGCTCATCATCAATTTCAAAACTCACAGGACTGTCACTTATTTTTTGCATTGATTGTTATTCTCATTTCGAGACGATTACCTAAACCATCTTCAGGTACGGTATAGATTAGGCTGTCCATCAACTGTTTCATAAAGTGTACTCCTAGACCACCCGGACGTACATCATCTAATGCACGGGAACGGATCTCATTTATATCAATGGTTTCGGCATAGTCGCGTAAAACTATAATGAATTGAGCCGGTTCGATCTGGTGGTCAACGTTAATATTGAGCTCAATATCACCATCTTCAGCGTTATAGGCATGCTGGATGATGTTGCTAACGGCCTCACCAATCGCTAATACGATGCTTTCTGCTTGTTCAAGAGAGCATCCGGCGGCTAGTACTGTTTTACGAGCACGATCTCGTAAGCCCTTGAGTTCACTTGGGTTTGACTTGATATGCAGACAGAGAGATGGGGTTAACTGGGAATTTTCGATAACTAACACGGTCACATCGTCATGTAATAGGCGGCCATCACGCTGCAGGCTGTCAAACATGGCTTCAAGGCGTGCGGCGGCAGGCTTATCTCGATGGGAATTGATCATGTCTTGCAAACCTTCCTCGCCAAGCATCTGACCATTTTGCTGTGACTCTGTAACCCCATCGGTATATATATAGAGTGAACCATCAGCTAATTGCAGCTTGGTTTCAGGAAATTCGATGTTAGGAAGAATACCGAGCGGTGGTGATTCGCCAAGAATTTCTTCGAAGTGGCCATCGGCATGTTGCAGCAAGGGCGGTTGGTGACCTGCGTTTGCAAGCAATATCTCATTACTTGCAGGATCAAATATACCGCCAACCATGGTAACAAACATGCCACGCGTGCTATTTTCATGCACCTCATTATTCACCATGGCTAATAGTTTCCTAGGCGATGTTTGAGTTTTTCCTAAGCAATGAAACAAACTGCTTGTCTTGGCCATCAGTAAGGCTGCATTCATACCTTTGCCAGATACATCGGCAAGATTAAAAACAATACGACCATCTGGCAAAGTGAAGTAATCGTAGAAATCACCGGAGACCTCACGCATGGGTAAGTTGTAACCGTGTATGGGAAAACTCGCGTGTTTCGGTGTAGGTAATAGATTGCCTTGAATCTCACGCGCTAATTCTAATTCGCGCTGAATACGTTCTTGCTCAACCAAAGAGGCAGCCATTGCGGCATTGTGTATAGCGAGTGCGGCAGATGAGGCAAGGGCAGTGAGCATATGCTGATCGTCAGTTACAAATAAACCATCATCGGTTTTTTTGTTAATCAACTCGATAGCACCGAGTTTTTTATTCATCACGGTGAGCGGAGCGCAGAGGATAGAGTGCGTAGTAAACCCTGTTTGCTCATCAACCTGCGCAGTAAAATCTGGATCGGCACTGACATCAAGAACCATTTGCACTTGATTTTGTTTAACCGTATTACCAATAATCCCATGATCGGCCGGAAGGCGAAGACCGAGTAATTTTATGGGCCCCGCACAAGCACGACAAACCAATTCGGTATCGTCATTTTCTAATAGAAAGATTGAAGCCGCTTCTGCATTCATATAATCCATCATCTGTACGATGGCATTATGTAGCGTTTCTTCAATATCCAGTGAAGTCGTAAATTCTTGCGTCATACGCGCAAGCAAAGCGAGATGCTGATCTAGTTTAAGTTCATGTTTTTTTTGTTCACTCATAGTGACTATCATGCCCAGATTTAGGGTGGGCATCAATCAGAACATTGGATGTGTGAGTGATGTATCATAAAATCAGTATAAAACACTGATTTTTGAAGAATTTCAGACTTGAATTGTGTAAAATAAACACCATATTAATACTACAAAACAATAATATAAGGTGGTCGAAATGGAAATCTCAACTATTGTCAGTTTGGTTGTTATTGCAGCGATTGTATTTTATTTCATTGGTATATTTAACCAATTGGTCACGTTGAAGAATCGTTATGGAAATGCTTTTTCGCAAATAGAAATACAGTTAAAGCGCCGTTATGACTTAATTCCTAATTTAATTGAAACCGCGAAGGGTTTCATGAAGCACGAACGTGAAACACTAGAAGCTGTTATTGCGGCACGTAATAGTGCATCAGCAGGTTTAGATGCATTGGCGAGTAATCCAGGTAATGCTGAGGCGATGAAGAACTTAGTTGGTGCCGAAGCGAATTTAACAGGTGCGATGGGTAAATTTAGTATGCTCATGGAAGCGTATCCTGAAATTAAAGCCAATCAGAATATGATGCAGCTTAGTGAAGAGTTATCGACGACTGAGAATAAAGTCGCTTTTGCTCGACAGTCATTTAATGATCAAGTGATGTCTTACAACACTTACAAGCAATCCTTCCCACAAAACATGGTTGCAGGACCTTTTGGTCATGCTAGTGATGCTAGCTTGCTTGAGTTTGAGGATAGCCAAGAGATTCAGGCCGCACCTAAAGTATCTTTCTAATATTTTAGAATAAAATCTGCATGGATTTTTTCCAACACCAGCAACAGGCACGCACGAGCACGCGGAAATTAATTTCTCTGTTTGGTTTCGCGGTGTTGTCACTCCTCATTATGACTAATTTATTAGTTATGTTTGCGTTTGGTTTTCTCGACTCAGAAATATCAACAGCGGCGATTCTTGAGCAGCTAGATTGGAATATTTTCTTATCAGTCAGTGCTGTTGTGGTCAGTGTTATTTTTATAGGTAGTCTTTATAAAATTAGTACTCTTTCATCAGGTGGTGTGGCTGTTGCAGAAATGCTGGGCGGCAAGTTACTCACACATGGTGGCTTTGATTCTGATGAGCAAAAAATATTAAACGTTGTTGAAGAAATGGCGATTGCATCGGGTACGCCGGTTCCTCCCGTTTATTTACTAGAAGAAGAGGGAATCAATGCCTTTGCCGCGGGTTTTACAGCAAGTGATGCCGTTATTGGGATTACACGGGGGGCAATAGCAACCCTTGATCGTGAACAACTACAAGGTGTCATTGCACATGAGTTTAGTCATATCTTTAATGGTGATATGCGTCTCAATATTCGTTTGATTGGTATTTTACACGGCATCTTAGTGATCGGAATTATTGGTTATTATATCTTGCGTGCAGGAGGTCGAAGTAGAAAGAATGGTGCTGGTCTTGTCGTTCTTGGAATTGGCCTTTTGGTTATTGGTTATGCTGGTACGTTCTTTGGCAATATGATTAAAGCCGCAGTCAGTCGTCAGCGTGAATTCCTTGCCGATGCCTCGGCTGTTCAGTTTACGCGTAATCCCGATGGCATATCGGGCGCGTTGATTAATATCGGTGCCAGCGAATATGGATCGAATATTGAAAACCCAGAATGTTCGGAAATTAGTCATTGCCTATTTGGTGCGGGCATGAGTAGTTTCTATTCAGGTTTATTTGCGACACATCCTCCTTTAGATGAAAGGATTAAACGCGTTAAACCATCATGGAATGGTGTTTTTGTTGCGAACAAACCTAAGCATAAACACGAGGCTGCCGATAAAAAAACAGAGAAAGCGGCTAAAGAAGAACTTAAAAAGAAGCAGACTATCGCGGCAACGGCGGCTGTTATTTTAGCTGGTGCAGAACAATTATCTAAAACGGGTGAGCCTGAACAGGTAAACCTTGATGTAGCAATAAAACTATTAGCCGGATTGCCAGAAACATTCTCTATCGCTGCGCGTGAACCCTATGGTGCGCGTGCTGTTATTTATGCCTTATTGATTTCTGATGATGCGGATATCCGCGGACGACAATTGTCACATATTGAATACAATGCTGATTCAGGTGTATACGAAAAGGTTTGTGAGTTATTGCAAGCTCGAGACCAATTGGCGGTTGATGCACGATTGCCGTTGATTGAATTATCTTTACCATCATTACGGCAGTTATCTTTTCCACAATATGAATTATTTAAAAGCATTATTGAAAGACTAATTGATCTAGATGGCAAAGTTAGTCTATTTGAATGGATACTTGAACGACTAGTGATTCATCATTTACGCCGAAACTTTGATCCGAAATCGAGTCGTGCACGAAAATACATTTCGATTAATAAATTAACAGATGAAGTAAGTCTACTATTGACGGTAATGGTACATGTCGACAAGCAAACTGATTTGAGTGCTGCAGAAGCCTTTTCTTCAGCTCAAAGTGAGTTAGATGAAGTGATTATTTCTTTACAGCCTAAGGATGGAATTAGTTTTAAGGTTCTTGATTCTGCACTGAATAAATTAAATCAATTAGTTCCTGTTGATAAGCATAAACTGTTGAAGGCATGCGCGGCGTGTTTAATCGCTGATGGTAAGATTACTCATAAGGAAGCTGAGCTATATCGTGCAATTTCTGAAATACTAGATTGTCCTATGCCTCTCTTGGTTGTTGAAGAATAATACGTATTATTTTCCTTTAGTTTCTTTGGCAAGAAACAATTTTGGGTCAACGCGTTTGTTATTTAGGCTAACAGCCCAGTGCAAGTGAGGCCCTGTTACTCGGCCAGTTTTTCCAACAGTACCGAATTTCTCACCACGTTTTACGAATTGCCCCGGTTTTAAATCAATCGTATTCATATGGCAGTACATTGTTACCAATCCTTGGCCATGATCAATGAGTACGGTATTACCATTAAAAAAATAGTCGCCCGTTTCAATGATCTTGCCATCAGCAGGGGAGATAATCGGTGTACCTTGTGCCGCGGCAATATCTAGGCCGCTATGTGGCTTGCGTGCTTGGTTATTAAAAAATCTCCGTAGTCCAAAGGGACTGCTAAACGGGCCTTGCACTGGTAATACAAAATCAGTTGAAACCGCGTTATTGTCACTCCAGAGTGTAAGCGCACCAATGATTTCTTTTTTATTAGCACGGATACGTTTTAGATCTTCTGCATTCGGATTAACTTTGCGTTTGTTCTTTATGTTTAGATGCTGGGTCTTGTATTTCATCGGTTTTACAACAAAATGTTGTGTGTAAGGGATGTCACCCTTTGATTTTACTTTAATTGAATGTCGACCCGTTTTAGCCGTCAGGCCAATCCCAACAACGGCTACCCAGTTATCATTTTCTTTAACCACCATTGCGCGGCGTTTGTTATAAGTAACAACGGGGGCGCTATTTTTACTGGGCTTCTCAAGAGGAATAACGGCTACGCCACCCGGTATCGCTTTGTGTTCAGGTAGGGCGACCGCTGTGCTGCTTAAGGAGAATAATAGTGAGAGCAGTAAGTAGCGAAAAGATTTCATGAATCGGTTTTGCTGTCTTCGACGTTGCATATAAGACGACCTTTTTCTAAACGGGTTTCAATGCGAGTACCTTTCTTTATGGCAGCGGCATCACGGATAAGTTCACCAGTATCAATTCTACGGGCTATAGAATAGCCGCGGCCGAGTGTTGCTAGTGGGCTAACGGCATCAAGGGTATTGCTGGTTAGTGAAAGTCGTTCACTATTTATTTGTAGCGTTTTTTGCATGCTTTGACGTAACCTTGTTTGCAGCAATGCTTGTTGTTGTTGCAGCTTCTGAATTCGTTGCGTTGGGGTATGGTGCAAGAGAGTTGTTTGTAATATTTGTAATTGACTGCTGTATTGTTGTTGCTGGTTTCTTTGCGCACTAAGCAAACGATGTTGCAATTCTTTTATACGTTGAGCACTGCGATCAAGACGTTGTTGTGGCGAACTGACGCGCTGACTTAACCAATCCATACGTTGCGAGTTTTGGCTAAGTCGATTCTGCATACTGGACACAAGCCGGCGACTTAAAGAATTTAGACGCTGTAACCATTCATTACGATCAGGGCTAAGCAACTCGGCAGCAGCAGAAGGTGTTGGCGCACGTACATCGGCAACAAAATCAGCAATACTAAAATCAACTTCATGACCAACTGCACTGATGATTGGGATCTTGCTACTAAAAATAGTATGCGCAAGATGTTCATCGTTAAAGGCCCACAGGTCTTCAAGTGAACCGCCACCACGACTAATGATTAAGACATCACATTCTTTACGTGTGTTGGCTAATTTTATCGCTTTCGATATTTTCTTTGCAGCCGTTTCACCTTGCACGGGAACAGGGTAGATCAATACAGGAATGCTTGGGAAGCGTCGCTTCAATACCGTGAGCATGTCATGAATGGCTGCACCGGTTGGCGAGGTCACGATTCCGATTTGCTTAGGTAATTTGGGAATGGATTGTTTGTGTTTGGCTTCAAATAATCCTTCATTACGTAGGCGGCGTTTGAGTGCTTCGTATTCTCGGCGCATAGCACCATCACCAGCTTCTTCCATGTGTTCAATAATGAGCTGGAAGTCACCGCGGGCTTCATACAAACCGACCTTGGCTCGAACTAATACCTGCATGCCATTCTCAGGTTCAAAGTCGAGCAACCGTTTACGCATTTTGAACATGGCGCAACGTACTTGTGCTTTAGAATCCTTTAACGAAAAATAAATATGGCCTGAAGCAGGGTTAGCGAGATTAGAAATTTCACCTTCTACCCAAGTGAGCGGAAAATTTTGTTCGAGGGTCTGTCGTACATCACTGGCAAGTTGTGAAACAGAATAAATTTCACGTTGAGGTTGTTCTGTTTCAAAGTCATCCATGTGATCAGTGTATCAGCTGATGCACATAATTTGAAAAGGGCATAAAAAAGGCCGGCAAATGCCGACCTTTTATCAAACAAACTATACGGAATAGTTTATTTGGTGTAGTTAGCATCACCCGCATGCATTTCTGCATGTGCTTGAGCTTTGCCCATCTTACCTTGACGTTCTACTTTTTTAGCAAGCTTCATGGCTTTTTTCATATCACCTTTACGGTAAGCCTTTTTAGCCTTACCAAGGTATTTGTAACTGTCACGCCATTCACCACGAACAGACTTGGCAGCTTCAACTGATTTAACAGCAGCTAGGATAGCGGCGCTAACATCTTTTTTGCTCGGTCCTTTTTTCGCATGGCCGTCAGCTAAAGCAGCCCCTGATATGGCCATACATGCCGCAGCAGCGATAAGTGCAATTTTCTTCATGGGTGGATCTCCTCCAGATAGTGCATCGTTATTATATTAATTTTAGTTATTCTGTACTGAACCTTCAATATATCTCTATATTTGGTCTGAGTCGACAGTAAATTTACAAGTTCTGACGATTTACCTAGGCTATCTAGTTTACCCCGCCCGCGTCAATCTCTATAATTATCTGCTAATTAACTGGCCGCATTTGGCCAGCCCAAAAAATGGAAGCCAGATATGCGCATTATTGAAGAAGCCCTCACTTTTGACGATGTTTTGCTACTGCCCGCGCACTCTACCGTATTGCCTAAGGAAGTTAGCTTGGCAACGCGCCTGACCCGCGATATCACCCTTAATATACCATTGGTCTCTGCAGCAATGGATACGGTTACTGAGGCTCGCTTGGCGATAGCCATGGCTCAGGAAGGCGGTATGGGGATTATCCACAAGAATCTGACCGTTGCGCAGCAGGCGAATGAGGTTCATCGGGTGAAAAAGTTTGAAAGTGGTGTTGTAAAAGACCCGATTACAGTCTCTCCGGATACAACTATCGGTGAAGTGCTTGAATTAACTAGAAAAAATAATATTTCAGGTGTGCCTGTGATAGATAAGGGCAAAGTGGTGGGGATTGTCACCAGTCGTGATACTCGTTTTGAAACCCGCTATAAAGCCCCCGTTTCCGAGGTGATGACACCAAAAGATAAACTCGTCACGGTTATGGAAGGCGTCAGTAAGGAAGAAGTGATTAGCTTGCTACAAAAGCACCGCATCGAGCGGTTGTTGGTGGTTAATGACAAATTTGAGCTACGTGGGCTGATCACCGTTAAAGATATTCACAAGGCCACGGAGAAGCCGCTGGCCTGTAAAGATGCGCAGGGTAGCCTGCGTGTTGGTGCTGCAGTTGGCACGGCGATAGAAGACGAACGTGTTACGGCATTGGTTGAAGCGGGTGTTGACGTTATTGTTGTTGATACAGCGCATGGTCATTCTCAAGGTGTTATCGATAAAGTGCGCTGGGTTAAGCAACAGTTCCCAGATGTACAGGTCATTGGTGGCAATATTGCTACAGCAGCAGCGGCAGAAGCCTTGCGTGATGCGGGTGCAGACGCAGTTAAGGTGGGTATTGGCCCAGGTTCGATTTGTACTACGCGTATTGTTACCGGTATTGGCGTGCCACAGATTACAGCAGTGAGTAATGTTGCTAAGGCACTCGCTAAAGACGGTATTCCGCTTATTGCTGATGGTGGTGTGCGTTTCTCGGGAGATGTTGCTAAGGCATTAGCCGCGGGAGCATACACGGTGATGATGGGCAGCATCTTTGCCGGCACCGAAGAAGCACCGGGTGAAGTTGAGTTGTATCAAGGTCGTTCATACAAATCATATCGTGGTATGGGTTCGTTAGGCGCGATGGCGCAGAAAGAAGGTTCCAGTGACCGTTATTTCCAGGACAGCTCAGATCAAGATAAATTGGTACCTGAAGGTGTTGAAGGACGTGTTCCGTATAAAGGCTCGATGTTGGCGATTGTTCACCAGATGGTCGGTGGTATTCGTGCCAGCATGGGTTATACCGGTTGTGCCACCATGGATGAAATGCGCACCAAACCAGAGTTTGTGCGGGTGACCAGTGCGGGGATGAGTGAAAGTCATGTACATGATGTGACTATCACCAAGGAAGCACCGAACTATCGTTCAAGTTAATATTACAAGGCGAGTCATCGGAAGATGGTTCGCCTTTTTTAATCACTAGTTAAACAGGTTACGCCATGTCTTCGAATATTCACGCTGATCGTATTTTGATCATTGATTTTGGTTCTCAATATACGCAATTGATTGCACGTCGTGTGCGTGAAGCGGGTGTCTATAGCGAAATCTACCCTTACGATGTTGAACCCTCGGCAATCACTGATTTTAATCCCAAAGGTATTATACTTTCAGGTGGTCCAGAAACAGTCACGGAAGGGGAGTCACCTCGCGCAGCCGACTGTGTTTTTGAAATGGGTGTGCCGGTTTTCGGTATTTGTTATGGCATGCAAACCATGGCCGCACAAATGGGCGGACGCGTTGAATCAGCGGACACACATGAATACGGTTATGCGCAAGTCAGAGCACGTGGCCACACAGAATTATTAAAAGATATTGAAGACCACCAAACCAAAGAAGGTTATGGCTTGCTTGATGTTTGGATGAGTCATGGCGATAAGGTGGTTGAGTTACCAGACGGCTTTAGCTTAATGGCATCAACAGATAGCGCACCGATTGCAGGCATGGCCGATGAGTCACGTCGTTATTACGGCGTGCAATTCCACCCAGAAGTTACACACACGCACCAAGGTGAACGTATCATCAGTCGCTTTGTGCATGATATTTGTGGCTGCGCTGGTTTATGGACAGCTGACAATATTGTTAACGACAGCATTGAAACGGTTCGTGAATTAGTGGGTGATGATGAAGTTATTCTTGGTTTGTCCGGCGGTGTTGATTCCTCGGTTGTTGCTGCCTTATTGCATAAGGCGATTGGTGAAAAATTAACCTGTGTATTTGTTGATAATGGCCTGCTTCGTCTAAATGAAGGCGATGAAGTGATGGCGACGTTTGCTGAACACATGGGTGTTAAAGTTATTCGTGTTGATGCCGAACAACGTTTTCTTGATGGCCTCGCGGGTCAGGATGACCCCGAGGTGAAACGTAAGATCATTGGTAATCTATTTGTTGATATTTTTGAAGAAGAGTCAAATAAGTTAGACAATGCGAAATGGTTGGCGCAGGGTACGATCTATCCTGATGTTATTGAGTCAGCTGGAGCGAAAACAGGTAAAGCGCATTTAATTAAATCACACCACAATGTTGGTGGCCTGCCTGATTACATGAAATTAAAACTTTGCGAACCGTTACGCGAGTTATTTAAAGATGAAGTGCGTAAGTTAGGTGTTGAGTTAGGTCTACCTTATGACATGGTTTACCGTCATCCATTCCCAGGCCCAGGTTTAGGCGTGCGCATTTTAGGCGAAGTTAAAAAAGAATACGCAGACATATTAAGACTCGCCGATAATATTTTTATCGAAGAACTTCGTGCACATGACCTATATGAAAAAGTCAGCCAAGCATTCACTGTGTTCTTGCCAGTTAAATCAGTTGGTGTAACCGGTGATGGCCGACGTTATCAATATGTTGTGTCATTACGTGCCGTTGAAACTATTGATTTTATGACAGCTCGTTGGGCGCACCTTCCTTATGATTTCTTAGAAGTTGTTTCAAGCCGAATCATTAATGAAGTAACCGGCATTTCGCGCGTTGCTTATGATATATCCTCAAAACCACCTGCCACGATTGAGTGGGAGTAATAAATGTGAGGGGTGAAGAGTAAGGTGTTAGGCGATTTTATATTAGTCAATACACTTCAGCTTACTAACGTACTGTTTAAATATTAATTATGCCAGATACTCCTCACTCCTCACTCTTCACCCCTCACGATCACCAATTCATGCAGCATGCCATTGAGCTGGCAAAGCGTGCTGAGCAGGAAGGCGAAGTGCCGGTTGGTGCGGTGATGGTTAAAAATGACGAAATCATTGCAGAAGGTTGGAATCGTCCGATTGTTAATCACGACCCAACCGCGCATGCGGAAATTCAGGTTATGCGCGCAGCAGCAGCAAAGCTGGGTAACTATCGCTTACCTGACACCACTTTATACGTCACTTTAGAGCCCTGTTTAATGTGTATAGGGGCAATTATCCATGCACGCATTAAACGAGTTGTGTTTGGTGCTACTGATCCGCGGGCAGGTGCAGTACAGAGTGTTTACACTATTCCAGGTGACCGAAAATTGAATCACTATGTTGATGTTGATGGTGGCATCATGTCTGAAGAATGTGGACAGTTATTACGAAATTTTTTCCGACAGCGCCGAAGCTGAGTTTTATTATTAACAAATCCAGAATAGCAATATGACATTTGTTGTATTGAATGTGTCTTATTATTTTATTAGTTTGTATTCTTATTTATATTTCATAATCAATTCTGTCAATATCATCAATTCTGTCAATATCATCAATTTTTCACCAACGTACAAATACGTTTGATTATTTCCCTGTAAATACAGACCGGTAATATCTTTTTGTTTAATAAGCAATATACGTAAGTACTTGTAAGTATTGCATTCCACCTCTATATGCAATTTAATTACCATACATTAATCGTAGATAATAAGCGGACTGTTAACGTATAAAAATATGTGTTCTCGACGCACGGCAAAGTTAGTGCAAGCGATTCACAACAGATGTAAAGGTTTTGGATATTTTATAAAAAATAAATTACACCCGAGCCTAGTCTGTACTATTTAGATGGGTCGCAAGGATGATAATAATAGGAATAGTTAAGTAGTATGAGTGAAAAAATAGTTTATATTGTTGACGACGAGCCTAAGGTACTTGATTTGATTAAGGAACTTACTGATTCAGCAGGCCTAAATTCAGAAGCTTATTCTAATCCATTAGAATTTATTGAATCGTGTAGCCCCTCTCATAAAGGCTGTCTGGTATTAGATATGAAGATGCCTGAAATGAATGGCCTTGAATTGCAAAAAGAAATGAATAAAAAAGGCTGCATGTTGCCAATTATTTTTATTACTGGTTATGGGAATGTGGCAATGGCGGTAGAGGCAATGAAGGCTGGTGCAATTGATTTTTTAGAAAAACCATATAGTGGTGAGTCTTTATTGGAAAGCATTCATTGTGCATTTGATTCTTACAAAAAAAGTATGCGCTCGACATTTGTTGATGGATCTACGGATAATAGGATTTCTACTTTAACACCTCGCGAGAATGAAGTGATGAAGATGCTGGCGGATTCAATGAGCAATAAGGCAATTGCGAGAATGTTGGATATTAGCCCGCGAACGGTTGAAGTTCATCGACAACATATTATGAAAAAACTAAATATTAAGTCCGTACTTGAGTTATCAAAAGTGATTGAATAATAATTTATATTTCATAATATAAATTCTCTACGTGTTTTTATTATTATATTTAAACGTTGAATACCATTGTTTTTTTCGCGAGAGAGTGAGCGGTATCGTTATAGATGTTTTGGGAGTCTTTGTGGAACCTGTTAATAGTAATGCTCCAGTTTTAATTGTTGATGATGAGGTTGGTTTTAGGGAACTTATATCAACTGTCCTTGGCCTTTCTAACATAAAATATGTGATGGCGGTGGATGGTAGTGATGCTTGGAAAAAGTTTAATGAAATCAAGCCAAGTATTGTTATTACTGATTTACAAATGCCCATTATAACTGGACTTGAACTTATAGAGTTAATTCGAAGTGCAAATCCATTGATCCCAGTGGTAGCCATATCAAGTGCCAGTGACATGTTGGCCGACGCACTCCGTGCGGGTGCTAACGAGGCGATTGAAAAACCATTTTCTATTGACTATTTAGAAGGTGTAATAAAAAAGTACTTACTGCCTTAAGATATGCGCTGGCAGTGATTATTAGAGAGCAGGAGAAGTGATTTCGACAGCCTCATTATTTTGTTCTGGCGCATCGGGTGTTAATGTTACTCGTTCATCAAGTTGCGCGCTATACCAGACCAATAAATCATAATAACTACGAATATACTCAACATAACGAACTGGCTCGCGACCTCGAGCATAACCATGTTTGGTTTGCTTGTACCATTTTCGACGGCTGAGCAAAGGTAAGTTTTCTTTTACATCATTCCATACATCTGGGTTACCACCACGTTTCTCAGTAATGATTCGAGCATCTTCTAAATGACCGAGTCCAACATTGTAAGCGGCTAATGCAAACCATGTTCGATCAGGTTCTGATATACCTTCAGGAATGCGTTTTGTTAATTTCTTTATGTATCTTGCGCCACCTTCAATACTTTGTGCTGGGTCAAGACGATCTTTGATCTTTAAATAATCAGCAGTTGCTAGTGTTAGCATCATAATGCCGCGCACGCCAGTAGGTGAACGTGCTTCAGGATTCCAATGTGATTCTTGATAACCAATTGCGGCGAGTAGTCGCCAATCGAGATCATTTTCATTTGCAGCAGCTTCAAATAACTCGCGGTATTTTGGTAAACGTTTGTGGATGTGGCGAAGATAGGTACGCGTTCCGGCAAAATTGAACCGTTCAATATGTCCGTAATAGCGGTCAAGCAAAACATCTAGTTCGCCATTGGCTTTAATTTTTTCAATAAAAGTAGAAGCCGCGTTGTAAAGGCTATCATCTTTATCAATGGGAAATGCCCATGCGAGTTGTTGTGGTTTGCTTATGTCAAAGGCGGCACTTAGTTCAGGATAAAAACGCTGACTAAGGTCCACTTCATTTGAATCCGCAATACTGTAATCAATAACTTGTTCCCAAACTAGGTTTAGCAATTCACCGCTGTCGAGTTCTGGATTTTCGATCCATTCCAGTTTTGGTTGTGAGGCTTGAAGTTCTTCTAGTTGTTCTGCATGGCTACTATCAGCAACCACTTCGATATGTTTGCCAATCAAATCTTTAAGTTTGCGTGGCCTTTTCTCTCCGGTACCCATTCTATAGACTAATTGTTGGGTAATGGTTTGGTAGGATGGACCAAAACGTATCCATTGTTGCCGAGACTCCGTTACGGTGAGACCTGCCGCCGCTAGGTGTACTTGGTTTTGTGAAACAAGTGAAAGAATATCTGATAAATTAGAGGGGGTGATTATTTTAACTTTCACCTTAAGTTCTTTGGCTAATAGGCTAATTAAATCATACTCAAAACCAGTTGGGCCGTTAGAACCTTCGAAGTAGGTTGTTGGGCTATTACGTGTTGCAACCAATAACACACCATCTTTCTGAATCTGTTCGAGCAGCGTTTTCGGCTGACCACAGCTAGATAAGAGAAGTAGTGATATTACGAATAATGTTAGGTGGCGCAATGAGCTATCCCAGTAGAGAACTGTATCTGGTACTAATTTTAGCAACTATAGCGTGGAAAATATGTACGCTAAGTGATTTTAATAAATTTAAATCAATAGCTTACAAGTAAATATGAGTTTTTATGTGCGCTATGGAACGCAGCAGATAGATCTTACCTAGTTATTAGGCAATAGACTTGGATCGATAATAGGCGGAAGTTTTATCTGACCAAAGGGAGCGGGCGAAGGAGTATCTTCTCTATTTGTAGGTGAAACGGGTTCTGATTCTAATTCCGGTCTTGCATTGAGAACATTACTTTCCGGCGCAACTTTTCGTTTTTTAACTTCTGGCCGAGGTGTGTCTTCTACACCGTTGAGTGGTGCTTTAATGGGTTGTAATTGCAACGGTGGTAATTCTTCCGGTTCTTCATTAACGGGTGCAGCATTGGCATCATCAACTTCAGGGTCTTCGATTAGACCCGTTAAGGCCTCTTCCGACTTCTTATTCATAACTAAGATACTGATGCGGCGATTGCTTTTACTAAACGGATCATCTTTTACAAATAAATTAGATGATGCAAGACCTTCAACACGGCCAATTTTATTTGTTGAGAGTCCGCCTTCTTCAAGTGTCCGTCTTGCTGAGTTAGCTCGATCAGCGGATAGCTCCCAGTTGCCGTAGTCTTCTCGTGCGGTAAAAGGTGATGCATCGGTATGCCCACTGACGCTGATTCGGTTTGGTACGGTGTCGAGGAAGCCTGCTATTTCATAGAGTATTTCACGCATGTGGTTTTGTATTTCAGCACCACCGCTATTAAACATCGCGCGATCTGCTTCATCAATAATTTGAATCTGTAATCCTTCGGCAGTAACTTGGAGTAATAATTGATCTTTGAAAGGAGAGAGCGCTTTGTTCTTGCCAATGGCATCCACCATGTCTTTCATCAATTCGTTAAGTTTCTTTTCTTCTGCTTCTTGTGCCTCAGCTTCTGCTTTTAATGCAGCATTTACATCCGCATCTTCTTCAGATTCAGTGATTGCTTCATCATCAGCCTTGCTTTGTTGGTTAATTTTATTGCCTTCACCTTTAGCAATATCCATCATGCCGCCCATGTCGATCATGCTGGTACTTGCACCACCGGGGCCAGCCATTCCTTGCGTAGGGACAGTCGCTTGTCCTTCAGTCAAACTAACATTTTCAAAATAATCGGAAATACCACCAAGGGTTTCGGTGGGTACGGAACCAAGTAGCCACATCACCATAAAGAATGCCATCATGGCAACGGCGAAATCAGCGAAGGCGACTTTCCATGCACCACCATGGTGACCATGGCCACCTTTGTTGATGCGTTTAACAATAATCGGTTGTTTTTTATCTTCCATTACTTAGCAACCAGATTTAAGCGGCCTTATTTTCCTTTTGCTCTTTCAAGTATTCTTCCAGCTCAGTGAAAGTAGGACGGTCTGTACTGAATAAAGTCTTACGACCAAACTCCACTGCGATTTGTGGGCTGTAACCATTTAATGTGGAAAGGATACAAACCTTGATGCAGACAAGATATTTAGCATCATCGGCGGCTTTATGTTCCATCGCCGTGGCGATAGGGCCAACAAAACCGTAGGCAAATAAAATACCGAGGAAGGTACCGACCAATGCGGCAGCAACGTGAGCACCGATAACATCGGGTGGTTCACTTAATGCGCCCATGGTGATCACGATACCGAGTACCGCGGCAACAATACCAAAACCAGGCAGTGCATCAGAAACACGTGTGATCGCAGCAGAAGGTTGTTCAGCTTCATGATGATGCGTGTCTAATTCAATATCCATGAGATTTTCAATTTCAAATGGATTCATATTACCGCCGACGATGATGCGTAAGTAATCACAGATAAATTCCAGCGAATGGTGATCTTTGACTACCTTGGGGTACTTGCTGAAAATACTACTTTCGGCTGGCTCTTCAATGTGCTCCTCAATGGCCATCATGCCTTCTTTTCGCACAGTGGCAAAAATATCGAACATCAGAGAGAGTAATTCTAAATACTCTTTCTTACCGTACTTAGAACCTTTGAGAACACCCATCGCACCACCAAATGCGGCTTTTACGACTTTCATGGGGTTCGATATCAGAAATGCGCCTAGAGCCGCACCACAAATGATAACTAATTCATAAGGTTGCCATAGTGCAGCCATATTACCGTGGGATAAGACATACCCACCTGACACACAGCCCAGCACAACGATAACGCCAATAATGGCTAACATATTAACTCCAAATATTTTTGTATCTTCTTAATCGACGTTATCGGCAGCAAAATGCCAAGCTTGAGTCTATTTTAGGTACAAATAGTAATGGTAGAGGATTTTGAAATAGTCATTAATGAAATTGCTACAGGTGCCGATTAATAAGGTTGTTAGAGAGTAAAATTAGGCACGTAATGAGCACGATGACAGAAACTGATACTGATACCAATAAACTCAGTCTTGACGAGTGGGTTGAGTTGCTAGCGGATATTCGCTTCCCGATACTTGAGGTGACGGCGAAGAGTGTTGTGGCTATTAAATCATCCGAAGGTATGTCCATGGATCATTTTTGTGACAGCATGTTGCATGATACGGGTGCAGTTTTAACCATGCTGCGTTGGGCTAATAGCTTACCGCGTGGACGCTTGTCATCAGATGTGACGACCCTTGAAAGTGCCACAATGATGATTGGTCTTGAAAAGGTCAAACATCTACCAGACGAAATGGATTCCTTAGAACTTCCTGCTGTAGATGAACACATGCGAGCCTATGTGCACGTAATGAGTCGCGCATTTCATGCGGCCTACCAAGCCTATGATTGGGCTACTCAACGGGCCGACATGGTTCCCAAAGAATCTTTTGTTGCCGCCTTTCTACATAACATTGGCGCGATGTCGATTTTGTTAAATGGTGGAGATGAAATAAATAAAGTTCGAGCAGTCATTGCTGAAGATGATATGTCTGCTGATGAAGCGCAGTACTTAGTACTCGGTTTTAGTCTTAAGCAATTAAGCCATGCCTTAGCCGTAAAGTGGAAATTGCCTGAGTTGGTTACTGATTCACTTTCAGCGGATAAAGCGACTAATCCTAGAGTTTATGGTGTGATGTTGGCTTGCCAGTTAGCACGATTAGCCGAGGCGGGTTGGTATTCGAAAGAGGTGCTAGATTGCACTCAACATGTGGCTGATTATCTTGAATTTGATTTTAGCCGAACAATTAGAATGATACATCAAAATGCCGTTGCTGCTGCACGTGAATCAGCATGGTATGAAGTAATACATGCTGCGGCCTTATTGCCTTTAATACCTGAGTTTGAGGTGGACGTTGAAGGCAATCAAATTATCACAGAGGAACAGAAGCAGGAGCAGGAGCAGGATCACCATCACTTCTGTTTAATGCCTCAACTGGATATTTATAAGGAAACTGTCTTACAAATACAAACAGAGGCGAAAAGTTTAGATTTAAATTCATTAATGCATTTAGTAACACGGTGTTTGCATGATGGGCTTGGCTTAAATCGTGTTGTATTTACGATGTTAGAAGGTCTTGAGCATGACGAACTTAATGCTCGATATATGTCAGGTACCGATAACGATCCAGAGTTTAATCAATTCAAGATATCGCTATTACCAACCAATTTATTTACCCATGTCATGAAAAAATCACAAAGTATTTGGTTGAATGAGGACAATAAGGATAAATACTGGAAACTTGTGCCTGATTCCTTAAAAGAAATTATTCATACAGGTTCATTCTTTGCTGGTTCAGTATTTGTTGGCGAGAAACCAATCGGGATGTTCTATGTAGATCGTCACACGGAAGATTGTCACCTTGATGAAGCAACCTATAAACGTTTTAAAGTACTTATTCAATTAGTCGGTAAGGCTATTGAAGCACAACGAGCGGCTTAGCCGCGAGTTACTCTTTTCTGCTTGTTAATATGCTACAATCTTCCGCCCTGATTTGTTGATATTCAGGTTTATGGAGAAGTGTCCGAGTGGTTGAAGGAGCTCGCCTGGAAAGCGTGTATACGTTTATAGCGTATCAAGGGTTCGAATCCCTTCTTCTCCGCCATATTCAATGAACCGCCCTTGTGGGCGGTTTTTTATTGTTTTTGATGTGAGATGAAGGAGGGGGGCTTCATTATTCTTGCAGTTAATACGCTAAAACATAGAATAACTTAAAGTATTGATATTAAATAAAAAATTATATTATTAATATTAGATATTAGTCATTTTACCTATAGCATTTTTCCGGTTCTCGCCTATAGTTCCTTATAGTTACTCAGGTAGGCCAACTTAAGGCTTTAATTATAAAAATGATAATAAATAAAGTATTTAAACCGCGTTCATGGCCAATTTCCGTCAAGTTATCGGTAACATTATTGCTTACAGCGTTATTACCGATGATTTTCACTGCTTACTATAACTTGCAAGGAAGTGTGACAAGTATATCTGAGACAGAATTGCGTAATCTTAGACAGTTGTCAGTTGCGACCGCAAACCGCGTAGATCAATTAATCAGCGACACTCGTTTCCTTGCTAAATACCTAGGGACAGAGAAGGATATTATTACGCTTGTTAGTGGGCACGATCGGAAGGTAGCTGATTCAGTACAAGGAAAACTGCAACGCCTCGTTTTTACAGATAATAAACTCGAATTATTATTGGTGATGGATAAGAAAGGGAATGTTTTATCTGCGCCAGCCGATAAATTTATTGGTAGGAACTATTCTTATCGTGAGTATTTTCAGGCGGCAATTCAAGGCCGAGTTTATGTTTCTAATATCACCGTAGGCGATGTAACACGAAAACCTGGATTATTCTTTTCCAGTCCAGTGTTAGGTAAGTCCGGTAAAGTTGAAGGCGTCATTGTTGTAAAAATTGCAGGCTCTGCCGTCTCTAATATTATTGATGAAGCGAATACCGGTAAGCAGACCGCTTATTTAATTGATAGTGAAGGGGTACTGATACATCACCCTGATTCGGGATTGCTTTATAAAAGTTTAACGCCATTGTCAGAAAGATCGATCCAGAAAATAGTAAAGAGTAAACGCTTTTTACTGGATAAGATTGATAGTCTTGGTTTTGATGTGCTAGCTGATTCTATTGTGGGGGCAAAGAATTCTGGTACTGTGAATTATCTCTCTCCAATAAGCGGAGAAGAGGAAATATCTGGGTATGCACCAGTCAAAAGTCATCGCTGGGTTGTAGGTATCAGTATTGAGCAAAGCAGTTTCGCAGAACCACTCAATAAACAATTTAATAACGTACTATATAGTGTTGTTGGTGTTGGTATTATTTTCACAATTATAGCATTACTTTTTTCACGTTCATTTATAAAACCTATTCATGCATTAATGCAGGCGGCTAATCGCGTTCGTGATGGGGATTATGATGATGGTGAAATTAAGATAACCAGTGAAGATGAATTTGGCGAGCTAATGCGAACCTTTAACTTAATGGTTGCCAGCGTCCGTGAGCGTGAACGTGAACGCGATATATTTGGCCGAGTTGTATCGCCAGAAGTCAGAGAAAAATTATTAATGGGCGACGTTAAGTTGGGTGGTGAAAATCGCCAAGTTAGCGTACTTTTTTCTGATATTCGAGGCTTCTCTAGCATGAGTGAGAAAATGGAGCCGGATGAGGTTGTTGAGTTTCTTAATGAATATTTAACAGGAATGACCGAAGCGGTTCAGGAGTGGGGCGGTTATGTAAATAACTTTATTGGTGATGCGATTGTGGTTATTTTTGGTGCACCAGACTCACAAGATGAAATGGAATTTAATGCGGTATCCGCTGCATTGGCAATGCGAAAGAAACTAGCATTAATTAATTTAAAACGAGAACAGCGTGGCGAACCGATTGTGATGAGTGGTATTGGTATAAGTACCGGTGACGTTGTCGCAGGGCAAGTAGGATCGCTAGAACGATTTCTTTATACTGTTATCGGTGATGCAGTTAATGTGGCTGCACGATTAGAAACATTAACCAAAGAATATCCTGATCATAATATTTTAATTAATGCTGAAACCTATAGTGGTGTTAAAGAGAAAGACAGTTTTAATTTCACTCATATTGGGCAACAAAAAGTAAAAGGGCGTACACAAAATGTTGATGTGTATGCTGTAAAAGAAGTGGAATAAGTATTTATGGGAACTGATATTTTAGCTGAGTCTGATCGAAGAACTTCTCGACGAAGAGATGTTGGCCTTGTTGTAAAGCTTTCGCTGACAATTACTTTTGTTGTTAGCTTTGCTGTCTTGCTGACAGCATTTTTAACGTATTTCAATTTCAATAAAGCATACTCTGATATTACTCAGGCTCGTCACCTAGTTTTGGGCGGCAACTTAAAGAAATCGATAGAATACAGTTTAAATGTCGGCGTTAATATTGATGAACTTCGAAATACGCAGACGCTAATTGATGAGCTCGCCAAAAAAAATACTGATATAGATGTTTTGCGAGTATTAACAACAAATAGTCAGATTCTTTACGATAAAGACAAAACAGCATCGACAACAGAATCTTTATTAGATGTCGGGCATGGCCAGCCTGTTGCCGGTTCAGATTATCGAATTGTAGAGTCAAATGATGTCATTATTCTGTTGATACCCATTTATAACAATTTTTCTGCGCAGGTGGGGCTGTTGCAAATTGGTTATTCTAATGAGAAAACGAATGCATATTTGTGGGAGACAAAACTGTTCCTCTTGCAGCATTCCATATTAAGTATCTCAATGATAGCTATCATGGTTTTAATTCTGGTGTACTTCATAACGAAGAAATTTAGAAGTCGTCTAGAAGACATGGGTTCCGCGTTAACAAACTTAATGAAGGACTCTCATCATGATCCAGATGAAATAAAGCAAAGAGGTAACTTTGAGAATGCTTATTTAGTATTTCATGAGAAAACCCAAGAGTTATTGCTGAGCTTTGATGCAGCATCTAAGGATTTAGATAAATTAGAAAAGAAAAATATCGATGTTTAAGTTTAGGGTTCCAATTAAAATTAGTATGATGGCGCTGGCAATTTTTGCGATCCTTGCGGCAACGGTATTCATATCATCATTCTCTTTGAGTTATATGGAGAGAACGCTCGCGCCTGAAATGCATAAGAAAACGGTCACTATTGGTGAATCTTTACATGATGTTGTTACAAAAATAGTTGGCTATGGCGCAAGGTTTGAATCTTTAAATGGTATGGATGATTTTCTTGCGGAATTAAATAATGAGTATGCTGATTTATCGTATATAACAATTACAGATTCATACCACGCCCCTTTGTATAAGGCAGGAAGTACTCAGAATATTTCGCAGAGTGAATATAAAGATTTAACGAGCCAAGACACGACTACGATTTTAATAAATGGCTTTTACAATACCTCGTTGATCATTAATAATATGGATGGTGGTGTGTTGGGCTATATTCATATTGGCCAGGCAAAAGGGCTAATACAAAGTCGTTTACAGGATAGTTTGTTAGACATAATAACAGTTATTGTTGTTTCGATATTATTTTCTTTAGAGCTGCTTTACTTCTTAATGGTGTTTACAATATCGACACCGGTCGCTTCATTAAAAAAACTTCTCAAGAATGCCAGTGATGGTGATTTTTCACACGCTGTAGAGATAGAGTCGAGCGATGAAATTGGCCTGTTCACTCGTTACATTAATAATGCATTGTTTAAATTGAATGACAGCTATTATTTATTAACAGAACGCATTAACAAGCTTAAATTTTCCCTTGGTGAGAAAAAGGTGTCTGCTGCTATTGGTGGGTATATTGATACGGCATCACGTATTAATTTATTTACGCCACCAGAATGTATGGATAAAGTTTCTGCTGAACTAACAATGTATATTCGGCCAGCACTTTTTCTACTTATTTTCTCTGAGTCATTGTCATTGTCTTTTTTCCCGATTTTCGTATATGACTTATATGAACCTATATATGGTTTATCGCGCGAAATGGTTGTCGGTCTACCGATTTCTATATTTATGTTGATATGGGCTTTGTCCTTACCGTCAGCAGGGAGCTGGTCAGATAGGGTAGGGCGACGTAAGTCATTTATAATCGGTGCGCTAATTACGACAGTCGGGCTTGTTCTTACTGGTTTATCGCAAAGCATATATGATTTGTTGTTATGGCGTAGTATCACCGCGGTTGGTTATGGCATCGTTTTTATTACTTGTCAGGGATATATAACCGATCATACTAATTTAGAAAATCGAACCCGTGGTATGGCAATGTTTCTTGCTGGCTTCTTTTCTGGTTCGTTATGTGGCGCTGCGATTGGTGGCATTCTCGTAGGCCATATTGGTTATAATTCAACGTTTATATTGTCAGGTGTTTTATCCTTAGCCGCTGCAGCCTTTGTGGCACGTTTCATTCATGAGGCTAAGGATGAGGATAAGCCAGATAATATACGCAAGGCGACCTTCTCTGATTATATAAAGGTGTTATCAAATTCGCGTTTTATAACCTTAACCTTGTTTTCTGCCGTTCCTGCAAAAATTGCGCTGACAGGATTCCTTTATTATACCGTGCCACTTTATATGTCGACATTGGGCACCGAACAGTCTTCGATTGGCCGCATAATGATGGCATACGGGATAGCAATGATATTGTTATCACCGCTAGTCGGTAAGCTTGCAGATAAAACAAAACGTTATACCTTGTTGATTATTATCGGCGGAGTATTATCGACGCTTTCCTTAATGATATTGTATTTTGAAAATAGTATTGTCGGCGTATTAATGAGCATGACTCTACTGGGTATTGCTCATGCGATAGGCGTGCCACCGCAAATTTCTCTCATCACCGAAATAAGTAAGCGTGATACAAGTGAAGTCGGGGTGGGTACGGCAATTGGTGTATTCAGGCTGGTTGAAAGAATCGGTAATGTCTCTGGGCCTATTATTTCTGGCATACTAATTACTGTATATGGTTATCCCGGTGCCTTTGTCGGTATTGCGGCTATAACCTTTACAGGAATTGTTGTTTTTTCATTGTTATTTGCATTTTTTAACTTCCGCGATCGACAATTACCTGATCTCATTGAAGAACCAGCGGAGTAATAACATGAATAAATTATTAAGCATCTTATTTATCGTTGCCGCCTTTTGTTTTACCCCTATAACTGTATCTGCACAGTCTTCGGGTGAAAAGCAATACACGGTTGTTATGTTGCTATGGCGGGGCATGACGGATGCAGAACGCGGTTTTATAGATTATCTTAAAACTGAAAATGTAAACATTAATTACATTGTTAAGAATTGCGAAAAAGATAAAACACGCTTAAGTGATTTTATTGATGAAGTTAAAGCGATTAAACCCGATCTTGTTTATACCTTTGGCACAACGGTTACCCGTCGTGTTATTGGTGCATTAGAGAGTCGCTCAGCAGACAAGAACATTCTTGATATCCCTGTCGTATTTAATATTGTCTCCGACCCTGTTGGTGCCAAGCTAACAGCAAGTATGGAAAGTAGTAAGAGCAACTTTACGGGCGTTTCTCATTCGGTGCCAATTGACACGCAAATCAAAGTGATGAAAAAAGTTAAACCGCTCAATAAAATTGCGGTCATTTATAATCCGTTAGAACGCAATTCAATGCTGACTGTCGCCGCATTAAAAATAGAAGCAGCGAAGCAAAACTTCTCCGTAATCGAGGCACCGTTAGAAATTTCTAGTAATGGCAAACCTAAATTGGACTCTATATTCAATAATATTGCACGTGTTGCACAGTCTGAGCCTGATTTTCTTTACCTGCCACCAGACTCTTTTTTAATCGCCAATGCAGACAGTTTAATTACAACAGCGAATAGATATAAAATGGCAAGTTTTTCGTCAACCGAAGCACCTATTCGTAAGTCAGGTGCACTACTAGGCATTGTTTCTACTTATTACAGTGTTGGTAAATTTGCCGGTTATAAAGCCAAGCAAATATTGCTAGATAAAGTTGAGCCAGCCTCATTGCCAATTGAAACACTAAAGAAATTTTCATTACTGGTTAATATAAGCACAGCTAAGAAAATTGATTTTTTCCCACCAGTCTCAATGCTGGCCGTTGCGGAAGTGGTTAAATAGTCACGGAGTGTGAAATTTTTCTGTATTTCGTGGTTTTAATACATATTCAGGCTGGTACATTAGCACTACCTCAGCGATAATAGCGCCCGACTCGCGTCGGTCCTTCCGCAACGAGATGATGTGAACCCGGTCAGGCCTGGAAGGGAGCAGCCGCAGCAACTGATTCGTGTGCCGGAGTGTGGCTGGCGTGGGTCACTTTTCTTCTAAGTCTTTGTTTTTACCTTCAAATCAGTGATGCAGCGAACCGCCTGAGTAGGTAGAATAGATCCCAAATAATCACTCTAGTTTGAGATACCACATGAGCTATCAAGTGCTGGCGCGCAAATGGCGTCCTCGCAGCTTTAAAGAAATGGTCGGTCAGAGCCATATTCTGCGAGCACTTATTAATGCATTAGATAACGATCGGCTGCACCATGCCTACTTGTTTACGGGTACGCGGGGTGTCGGTAAGACCACGATTGCGCGTATTCTTGCGAAATCCCTTAACTGTGAAAAAGGTGTGAGCTCAACGCCATGCGGTGAATGCAGTACGTGTATTGAGGTTGATGAAGGTCGTTTTGTTGATCTTATTGAGGTGGATGCCGCTTCGCGTACCAAGGTGGATGAAACTCGGGAGCTATTAGATAACGTTCAATACGCACCGACGCGTGGTCGCTACAAAGTCTATCTTATCGATGAAGTACACATGTTCTCGAACCACAGTTTCAATGCCTTGTTGAAAACACTGGAAGAACCACCACCGCACGTGAAGTTTTTGTTGGCAACAACGGACCCACAAAAATTACCGGTAACAATTTTGTCGCGTTGTCTGCAATTCAATTTGAAGGCATTACCGCAAGAACAAATACACGGCCACATGGATTATCTGCTGGAACAAGAAAAAATTCCGGCAGACAGCACATCCGTTCGACATATTGCGCGCGCTGCACAGGGCAGTATGCGTGATGCTTTGAGTTTACTCGATCAAGCGATTGCCTTTGGTGCGGGTGAATTAAAAGAAGCCGATGTTTGCGATATGTTAGGCGTGATTGAACAGCACTTTGTTATGGATGTGTTGAATGGCTTACTTGCACAAGATGCGTCGGCTTTATTAGCTTGTGTGCATGCAATGTCGGAACAGTCGGTTGACTATGAGTCGGTATTAGTTGATGTGTTAAGTATGTTGCAACGTATTGCTGTTGCACAAGTTGCTCCGGATACGGTGGATGACCTTCAAGGTGATCAGCAAGCCATTTTAAAATTGGCAACCGAGTTCTCAGCAGAAGATGTGCAACTTTATTATCAAATCGGATTGATTGGCCGTAGAGATTTACCTCTCGCGCCACAGTTACGTGCTGGTTTTGAAATGGTTCTATTAAGAATGTTGTCATTCCAACCAGCCGAAGCCGGTTCTGGCGAAAGAAGACCGAAGGCTGCAACGGCCCCAAACACCACACCACAAGCTGCGCCATCGAGTAGCGCGAGTAATCCTGTTGCTATTAGCAATCTGGCAGCAGTTGAACCAGCACCTGCGCCAATAAAGGCAGTGCCTTCTGCAACAGATGATTGGACAAGTATTATTGACTCGATGGGGCTAAGGGGATTAGTTCATCAATTGGCAGTGCACTGTACATTGGTTTCACGCGATGAGTCTCGTTGGGTATTATTACTCGGCGAAGAGAATAAGCAGTTACACAGAGAAAAATTTGAAACGCAGTTGCATGAATCGTTGCAGTCACTTTTGCAAACTAAAGTTCAATTAGAAATACAGGTTGGTGCGCAGTCAAGTGAAACACCAGCAATGCAAACCGAACGAAAGAAAGAAGAACGCCAGCTTGGCGCAGAAGAAGATGTTGCGAATGACACTGTTGTGCAATCATTACAAGAACGTTTTGGCGCAACAGTACAAGCGGTTAAACCGATAGATTAAATTTAGATGAGGAAATGACATGAAAGGCGGACTCGGCGGAATGATGAAGCAAGCGCAAAAGATGCAGGAAAATATGCAAAAGGCGCAAGAAGAATTAGGCAATATGGAAGTCGTTGGTAAAGCGGGTGGCGGTATGGTTGAAGTGACCATGACCGGTCGCCATGATGTTAAACGCGTCAGTATTGATGATGTACTGTTAACTGAAGATAAAGATATGCTCGAAGACTTAATTGCCGCAGCAGTGAATGATGCGGTACAGATGGTTGAAAAAACATCATCTGAGAAAATGTCAGGAATGATGGGCGGCATGTCATTGCCACCAGGCTTGAAGCTTCCTTTCTAAAGTACATCCGTGTCACATAGCCCACTGATTCAGCAGCTTGTCGATGCCTTGTGTTGTTTGCCTGGCGTTGGCCCTAAGAGCGCGCAACGCATGGCTTACCATTTGCTTGAGCGTGATCGAGATGGGGCGCAGTTGTTATCCGGTGCATTACATAATGCAGCGGAAAAAGTAGGTCACTGTCGTGAGTGTCGTACTTTTACTGAAGCTGAAGTTTGTGGAATTTGTGAAAGCCCTCGTCGTAACCGCAGTTTACTTTGTATTGTGGAAACACCAGCAGACGCGCATGCCATAGAACAATCAACAGGGTTTAGTGGACTTTATTTTATTCTTATGGGGCATTTGTCACCGCTCGATGGTATTGGCCCAGAAGACATTGGTCTGGATATTCTTGAAAAGAGATTATCAGTTGAATCAATCGAAGAGCTTATTGTTGCAACTAATTCCACGGTAGAAGGTGAGGCGACTGCGCATTATATTAGCGGTCTTGCTCAGGATAATGGTATTACTGTGACGCGTATTGCGCATGGTGTGCCGATGGGTGGTGAGCTTGAGTTTGTTGATGGGCAAACATTATTTCATGCCTTTAGCGGGCGTAGAAAATTATAAAATTTATTCTGTTAATGACTCAAGTATTCGCTTATAACTTTCATAACGACTTTCACTAATCTCCTTTGCTTCAATCGCCTCTAGAATTGCGCATTGTGGTTCGCTCTTGTGTTGGCAATTACTGAATTTGCAAAGACCTTTGTATTCGCGAAATTCGACAAAGCCATCAAATAACTCTTCAGCACTGACCTGCCACATGCCAAATTCACGAACACCAGGTGAATCGATCAGGCTACCACCTTTCGGCAAGTGATAAAGGCGCGACGCGCTAGTGGTATGCATACCTTTGTTAGTACTTTCGGAAATCTCTTTAGTTTTGATGTTCACTTCCGGTAGCAGTGCATTCACCAATGAAGATTTACCAACACCAGACTGGCCAACCATGATGCTGGTATGCATGTGCAGGCTATTTAAGAGCGCATCAATGCCTTGTTGGTTTTTTGCACTACTTTCAATTAGCTCGTAGCCTAATTTGGCATAGAGTGAGACTCTATCTCGCAAAATATTAAGCTGCTGTTCGTCATCGGCAAGGTCGATCTTATTAAGAACTAATACTGGCGTAATGCCTAATGTTTCCGCGGCAACTAGATAGCGATCAATAAGGCCTTCATTTAGCTCTGGACGAACTGAACAAATAATAAAGATACGATCAAGGTTGGCGGCAATGGCCTTCATCTGGCCGCGAAAATCAGGTCGTGCCAGTAAACTAGTTCGAGGTAGTACAGCCGTAATCACATATTCGTTTGGCGGCACGGCTTCGAGCACAACATTATCGCCAGTAACGATAGCACCTATATTCTTACGACGACTACAACGCACGACGCCATCGCTTGTTTCAACATCGAGTTGATGACCGGCTTGGCCTATAACAAGACCATGCATGCCATCAGATGTTTTCTCGGCACGTGCTTGATGGTTTGAATCAATACGTCTTTGCTGTTGGTCAGTAAGTTTTATTTTTGCCATATTTAGCTAGCAAGATGGGCGATGCGAACCGCAGCCGGTGGGTGGCTATCATGGAATGCCGAGTAAAGTGGATCAGGAGTTAATGTGTTGGCATTTTCTTCGTACAGTTTCACCAAGGCTTGCGTAAGTGATTCAGCACTGCTGACTTTAGCAGCATAAGCATCGGCCTCAAATTCGTGTTTACGTGAGAACCATGAACTGATTGGGTGCAGGAAGAAGGTGAATACAGGTAATGCAATAAGGAATAATGCCAATGCGGCATGCAGTGATGGCGTGGTTACACCAAGGCCATTGTAAAACCAATCTTGTGTAATTAACCAACCCAACATGGCAAGACCAGCGAGGCTAAAGATCGCCATGCTGATGATGCGTTTTATAATATGTTTACGTTTGAAATGGCCTAGTTCATGCGCAAGCACAGCTTCAATTTCATCGGTGCTAAGGCTTTCGATTAAGGTGTCGAAAAAAACGATACGTTTGTTTTGACCAAGGCCAGTAAAATAGGCATTACCATGGCCGGAGCGTTTTGAACCATCAATAATAAAAATACCGTTACTGGTAAAACCACAACGCGTCATTAAATCTTGAATCCGTTGTTTGAGTGAGCCTTCTTCAAGCGGATTGAATTTATTAAACAATGGAGCAATGAAAGCAGGGTAGGCCCACATCATAAGAAGTCCAAAACCAGTCCATACTGCCCAGACCCAAATCCACCAAAAAGTTCCCATGTTCTTCATTAACCAAAGTATCGCGGCAATCAGTGGTAGGCCGATAACAATTAACAAAGCGAATTGTTTGAATTGATCGGAAATAAATATTTTTCCCGTAGTACGGTTAAAACCAAATTTCTCTTCTAATATAAAGGTACGATAAATCGACATGGGAATATCAATCAGTGATAACAAAGCAAATAGACTTAATAGAAAAGCCGTACCTGTCCAGAGCGTTGATAAGCCACTACCTGCCCATAGCGAATCTAGCCACTGCAAACCACCGCCTAATGTCCATGCGAGTAAAATGGCTGCACCAAGCACAATCTCGATACGTTCAAGTGATGTTTTAGCCAAGGTATAGTCGGCTGCTTTTTGATGCGCAGAAATATCAATGCGATCAGTAAAGGCTTCCGGCACATTACCTCGGTGCGAAGCAACATGCTGCATGTGTCGACTGGCTAGCCATAACTGGATAGCCGTGTATAAACCGAGCGCGATAAGGAAAAGGGTTGTAAATAAAGATGCTGACATAATGGTAACTATACTATATACATTGTGTTTATTAATATGGCAGGGTAGCCTTTGCTACTCGGCCTGACAAGTGTAAATAAATGGAGCCACGAATGGCACAAAACTCGAAAAATCTAATCTGGATCGACTTAGAAATGACTGGTTTGGATACTTTTAATGACCAAATCATCGAAATCGCCACGATTGTTACAGATAAAGACCTTAATATCCTTGAAGAAGGGCCCATTGTTGCGATTCATACTGAAGATTCAGTGATTGATGGTATGGATGAATGGAACACCAAGCAGCACGGTAAATCCGGTTTAATTGAGCGAATTCGTCAAAGTAATTTTACGACGGCGGATGCGGAGCAACAAACTATCGAGTTTCTTGAGAAACACATTGGCAAAGGGAAATCACCTATGTGTGGTAATAGTATTTGCCAAGATCGTCGTTTCATGGCGCGTTTGATGCCGGAGCTTGAGGATTATTTCCATTACCGGAACTTAGATGTCAGCACTTTGAAAGAACTCGCAAGCCGCTGGGCGCCGGATGTTTATCGAGGTCACTCAAAATCATCATCACACCTTGCGATGGATGATGTTCGAGATTCAATTGATGAATTAAAGTATTACCGTGAGAATTTTTTAAAGATCTGAAATATTACTGAATAATAAAGGTTGTAAAGTATAGGTCATCGACAGGTAGTTTTTTAAACTCGCTTTTTAATGCGATGCGTATTCCTTCAAGTGCTTTAACTCGTAGACGTTCCTTACCAGTAGAAGAAAAAAGATCCATGGCTTCTTGGCCACTAAGTAACATCAACATGGTATGGCGAATAATGCTGTCGTGGTGAAGGATCTTTTCACCTTGGGTCATATCAGAAAGTTTTAGCTGCATTTCAACTTGTAAAAACCGTGAACGTTTACCATCACGTATATTCACAACGAAGGCGGGTTTTAATGGTAGGTATCCGGGGCCTTCAACTGGTGCACTGCTGCCACCACCACCACTTGCTTGTGCAAAAGATGAAATGATAAATAAGCTAAGAGCTGCGAGCAATGTTCCCAAATTTTTCATGATAATGATCCATTTTTGATTGGTTAGGTGGCTTCTTCTCTTTAATATATCGTCCTAGTGAAAAAATACTTGAGGCTTTCTGAATCTAGGCTGCTATTAGTAATAGCCATATTAATAACCATGCTATTGTTTGAGAATATTGTAGTTTAGATGTTTATTTTATTTATAAAATACAGCAAGTTATGGAATTTTTATAAAAAACCGCTATATTTTATTAAATTACCTATAAAGCTTTCATGTAACGGGACGTTATAAATTATGAACATGTTGTAACTCTAATTGTTCATGGTGTTTTGCTTCCCAAGCTCTGCAATTTTGCAGAATTTATAACCCCGGAGTTATTCCCGGGGTTTTTTTATAAATGTAAACATTTATAAACAGTCGTGTTTTATTGCTAATGCACCCTTACAAAATACTAAATTTGGACGATATCTAGGTTAGGTAAGTGCACTATAGGTAAACGAAGAGACATAGATATGGATAAGTTGAATGTCTGAACAGAACCCAAATGCAGCGACGGCTCTTATAGTTGCGGATCCCTGTATTGTTTCAGAATTGCTTAAGCAGACATTGCTTAAACATGGATACAGGATTAGTTGGCTAGATGATCCTGCATTAATCTCAAATACACTTGATGAGAAATCATTACAGTTAGTTTTTGTTGACCTTGACTTCTTAAATGGAAAAGCAATTGAACTTTGCGAAATATTTCGCAGGCATCCTGTTGCCGATCATACAAGTCTTATCGCAATCAATAAAGATATTGATGAATCATTTCTTGCGTCTTTATATAAAGCAGGTATTTATGATTATGTGGATTGTTCTGTTTCGGCTACCGAATTTGTAAAGCGTATAGAGAATAATATTCTTTCGCAAAAGAACAAAATGCATGTAAAACAATTGGTATACCATGATGCATTAACTGGTTTGCCGAATAGACTGTTATTAATCGATCGGATTGAACATGCCGTTGCGCGAGCAGAACGTAATAATAAAGTTGTTGGCTTGCTTTTGCTCGATCTCGATGATTTTAAATTAATTAATAACACATTAGGGCATGAAGTTGGCGATGATTTACTTGCCGAAGTTGCAATGAGACTAACAGGGCAGGTCAGCGGCCTTGATACTGTCGCTCGTTTAGGTGGCGATGAATTTATAATATTACTTGAATCTATTGAATCACCAGCTGTTGCCGCGATTACTGCTCAAGGTATTAACGAAATATTAAGCGTTCCCTTTACGATTGGAGATCAAAAATTAAGAATCACTGGGAGCATTGGTATTGCCTTGTCTCCAGGAGATGGCAGGTCGATTGGTCGATTGATGAGGCATGCAGATACGGCTATGTATAAAGCCAAAGAAGCTGGTCGCAATCAGTTTAGATTTTATCAAGGTGATATGGAAGACAAGGTATCTGAACGCCTTAGATTAAGTAATGATCTACATCGTGCATTAGATGAAGATGAGTTTGTTGTTCACTATCAACCACAGGTTGAAGCCGCGACAGGATTAATAGTTGGCATGGAAGCATTAGTGCGGTGGCAGCATAATGGACGTCTTATTCCTCCTGGAGGATTTCTAGCGGTTGCTGAAGAGAATGGTTTGATTGTACCTATTAGCGAGAGAGTGCTTGAAAAGTCTTGTGAGCAAATATCCATTTGGCGAAGCCGCGGCCTGCGTGTGCCACATGTTGCAGTTAATCTTTCGACTAAAAACTTTAAAGGTCATGGCTTATTAGAAAAAGTGAAGAGTTTGTTGGAGAAATACGAACTTAATGGCAGTGATATTACTCTAGAAATAACTGAAACAACGGCAATGGACTCGCCTGAAGATATAATACTAATGCTAAATGAATTTAAAGCATTGGGTGTTGGTATTGCAGTGGATGATTTTGGTACGGGGTATTCATCGTTGTCATATTTAAAACGATTCCCAGTTGATACGCTGAAAATTGATCGCGCATTTATCAAAGATCTCGCGGCTGATACGGATGATGAACGTCTGGTTATGGCGATACTGTCCTTGGGGAAAGTATTCTCAATGAAGGTAGTTGCTGAAGGCGTTGAGACCATAGAGCAGGCATCACTGCTTTTACGACATCAGTGCGACATTATTCAAGGTTACCTTTTCAGTAAACCGGTGAGTGCTGATGTGATGGCGCAGTTATTGGAGTCAACACGATTGATACCGGAACAAGCCACAGAACAACTTCCCACTCTTAAATTTGGCCTAATGGAATGATTTTATTATATATTTTTATTCTTGATTTCTAAAAAATAGACTACAGATTATTGCATTCCTGCCGATAGCAAAACAATAGCTATAGGAGGAATAAATGGAAATTATTGCAGAACCGAAAGAAGAGGAGATTTCTTCTCATTCTTATCTGCATCTTCCTATGCAAAGTCAGATTGCGTTAATGTTTATCGCGGTCATGCTGATATTTGCAGTATTCGCATCCTTATTAAATAGCTGGATTACCACAAACAATTTTGAGTCTGAGTTAGATCAGAAAGCTACCCGTTATATCCAAATTATTTCTAATGAATATACAGTACATTCACAAAATATAGGTGATTCTGATTTACGCGGAAATCTTGACGTGATTATCGATGATAAGGATATTATGTCGATTTCTTTACATGATAAAAATAAATCCCCGATGTTTCTTATTGGTATAGATGAAGAAATCCCGAGTAGTCTATTTGATATGATTGAAAATAAGATCATACAACCGATCACGATTGACAATAAGAGATATTATTTTCGTGATGCTAGTTCACAAAGCTCCAATGTTGATAGCGAAAAATTAAATTATATTTTGTTAAGCCTAGATAGCAATATAGTTTTTCGTACGGCATTAAATGCCTTTGTTTGGACATTCCTACTTACCATGCTAGCCGCAGTTTGTATTATGTTTATTGCTGTTATTGTTATAGGTAAATTCACAAAAGCCTTTAATGAACTCTCTACTGCAATGGCTAACTCACAATCAGGTGAGCATGGTGTGCGAGTAGAACCTGGTGGTGCAGAAGAAATATATAAAATGGGTGTTGCTTTTAATGCAATGATTTCCGTTCTTGAACGAAGAGAGGATAGGTTGTTAACACAAAAAAAAGTGTTAGAAAAAGAGATACAAGAACGCAAACTAGCAGAACAAAAACTGGATAATTATCGATTACATTTAGAGTCAATGGTTAAGGAGCAAACCAAAGACATAGAAGAATCTCGTGATGCGGCAATGGCAGGTGAAAAGGCAATGTCTGTATTTCTTTCGAACATGTCGCATGAATTGAGAACACCAATGCACGGAGTGTTGAGTTTCGCAAATATCGCTTTGAGAAAAATCGATTCAGTTAACACTGAGAAGACTAAAGAATACCTATGTGAAATACGTGATAGCGGATCTCACTTACTAGATATCATTAATGATCTATTGGATTTATCAAAGATGAAATCTGGAAAGATATTATACCACCATACTGAAAACAGTTTTATAAAACTAATCGAAAATATGAATAGAGAAATGGCGGGCCTTGCAAGAGACAAGCGTATTGAGATTGATTTTGAGTGTCTTGGGGAGGAAGAGTGTTTCCTTTTTGATGAAAAAAGAATGATGCAAGTATTGAGGAATCTATATGCCAATGCCATAAAGTTTTCTTGCTCTGATGCTTCGATTGATATTCGCGCAGATTTTAGAAATAAAAACAGTTTTATTTTTTCTATTTCCAACTCAGGCGTTAGCGTCCCGGACGATGAGTGTGAGGCTATCTTCGATAGTTTTACGCAAAGTAGCCAAACTGCAACAAATGCAGGTGGCACAGGCTTAGGCTTGCCTATTAGTAAGGAAATTGTTGAGTTTGGGCATGGTGGAGAAATATACGCAGAATCAGGGATAAAAGATGGCGCGCGATTTATTGTTGAGATACCTAATATTCTTGTAAGTGAAGAAGTATTCCAAAAAGAGGTAAAGCATCATTGATGCTTAAATATTATGAATAAACGGACACGTGTATTAATCGTCGATGATGACGAAAGAAACGTAAAGATTCTCTATGAGATTCTTGAGGATGAATTTGAGCTTTACTCTGCTTGTGATGGGGAAACAGCATTGCTGGAGGTTGATAAAATATCGCCTGATGTAATCCTTCTCGATATTATGATGCCGGGAGTTGATGGTTATGAAGTTTGTCGCAGGTTAAAAATCTCCGATGAATCTCGTGGCGTAAAAATCATACTTGTATCTGGTAAAGCCTTAACGGAGGAGCGACTTAAGGGCTATGAGGTGGGGGCGGATGACTTTGTTGTTAAGCCATTTGATATGGATGAGATACATGCAAAGGTGCATGTTTTTGCAAAACTTAAATCAATGGAAGAGGTTAATAAGTTAAAAACAGATTTTCTTAACTTAATTAATCATGAAACGGGAACGCCACTGAATCATATAATTGGAACATCTGATCTATTGCTAATGAACGATGATCTTGATGCTGAAACAGCAGATGGTATAAAAGATATTAGTAAGGCCGCTCATAGTTTGAGCAATAAGATTAGTAACATATTGTTCTTATCCAAATTAAAACAACAAACGCTATCTGATTTAGATGATATTGATGTAAGCAGCGTGCTTTCTGACATTAGTAGTTTTTTGGGTGATGTGCCTGAAAATATTGAGATTAAATTTGACGTGGAAGAGGGGCAGAGCTTTAAAGGTAATTTTGTTCTTATCCAAAAATTATTCTTGTATATTTTCAAGAATGCCGTAGAAGTATCTGGTTCTCTCGTCAGCTGTCGCGCAAAATGTTCTGCAAATAATGATGGCATACTCGGTGTCTCGTTTGAGATTGAGGATAGCGGTTCAGATATCAGTGATGCTCAATTACAAAACTTCTTTGACCCTTTTCATGTAGATGATTTGATGCTGCACAGTGAGGGCTTGAACACGACAATGGCAATATGTAGTGAAATTATTACACTTCACCACGGAAATATTGGTATTAAGCGCAATGAACCTTCAGGCATATGTCTTTCTATCTGGTTACCGCATGACCTTACAGATTAGTCATTCTTTAAATAAAACATTAATGTTTTTGCATGGTTGCCGATAACTAAATTAAGTTGAATATATTAAATGAATGGAATTATTTAAATGTCTGAAAATTCAGAACATTCTGGAGAAAGTATGCTGGGAACACGGCGAATTGGCCGACCTCATCTCATGCTGTATTTATCCATTTCCATATATACCACAATTATCGTTGGGTTATGGCAGTTTGACCAGACTTTATTGATGATGGTTAGCGCATTATCATTGGGTTGGGTCGCGGCATATTATATATATCGTGGTCTTGTTGGTAGTACGCCAGTTACTGATAAAAAAACGGGAATATCTATTTCTGAAAGTATTGCTGAGCAAAATAAGAGTTATGCCTTGGTTGCTCGAAAGATTGATGATGAAAATGTTGCAATTGTTGATGAGGTTAACCGCATTTCGAATATGGTTAGTGAGGCAACGACTGAACTGGCTCAAAGCTTTAATACGATGAATGAGCAAGCTGGGCAGCAAAAAGAGTTAATGAACGCTATTCTCAATGGTCAGGATAATATTGATGAGAGAAGCGAAAGCATTTCAATGAGTGATTTCATTGATGATACTTCGAGTATGATGAATTATTTCATTGAAACAATTGTTAATACCAGCAAAGAAAGCGTCCGACTTGTTTATAAATTAGATGACTTATGCGACAAAGTGGTTTCAATTGAAACGTTGTTAAAAGATCTTAAATTCATATCAGACCAAACAAATCTATTGGCGCTTAATGCAAGTATCGAGGCGGCGCGTGCAGGAGAGCATGGAAGGGGCTTTGCTGTTGTTGCTGATGAGGTACGGAATCTTTCTATGAGTTCTGGTAATTTTAGCAACCAGATACATAATGTTGTTGCTGAAGCCGTTGTTGGTATCAAAGAGGCTCGAGAGGTTATTGATTCAATCGCATCGAGAGACATGCGATTTGTTATTGATGCGAAAGCAAAAAACACCAACCTTTCTGAACAAATATGTGAAATTCAAAATGAAGCAGAGAAAAATATGCATGCGGTTTCAGATATTGCGGGCAATATCGATCAGTCTGTTGGTGAGGCCATACGGTTATTGCAGTTTGGCGATATTGCGACACAACTCGCTATGCATGTTGCTGAGAGAAGCAATAATATATCTCAAGTTTCGAATGAGTTATCTACGGCTATTGAGTCTTCTGAATCAATTATGGCAGAGGGAGATGATGCTGAACTTATTGAAGTAATTAATAGCATTCGTCAAGTTTGCGAATCCAGCATTGAACATATCGATAATATAAAATGTTCACCAGTATCCCAGGATAAGATGGAAGCGGGTGACATTGATTTGTTTTAGGGAATAACTAGGTTAGGTGAAGCTATGAGTATAAATGTAGTGAGAAAGGATAAGGAAGTTAATATCAGCATTAGTGGTCGATTTGATTTCTCGATGAATAATGAATTCAGAAAGATATTGTCTGCACCAAGTGAAGTTGGTGAACAATTTTCAATCGACATGGGAGCAGTAGAAGACCTAGACAGCTCAGCACTTGGTATGTTGCTTTTGCTTAGAGAAAAGGCTGGTGGCGACACGGCTAATATTAAGATACAAAAATGTCGTGAAGATATCATCGAAATGTTGAAGATGGCTAATTTTCAAACGATGTTTGATATTAGTTAAGTGAAAGTATTAATAGCGGAAGACAGTGCTTTAAGTCGTAGCGTCTTATCTTCAATACTCGAAAAACATGATTTTACTGTCATTGAATCTGTTGATGGCAAAGATGCAGTAGAGAAATATATAGAATCCGATCCTGATATTATATTGATGGATCTCATGATGCCTATCATGAATGGCTATGATGCCACAAAAAAAATCAAAGAACTCGCAGGCGAAAAATTCATACCTATTATTGTCCTTACCTCAATGACAGAGACAGATGCTCTCGTTAAGTCGATTGAATATGGTGCGGATGACTACCTTAATAAGCCGTATAATGCTGATGCTATTAATGCAAAAATACTCGCCTTGTCACGTATCAAGGAATTGCATGATACGCTTAATTCTAACAAGCAAAAGCTAGAACAGCTTAATGAGCAAGCAGCATCAGAATTGCTTGTTGCAGAACATATATATGATTCTGTCTTAGAAAAAGGCGAGAGAAACCTACCTCAAGTTAGACAATATATGCGTCCAGTCACTAATTTTAATGGTGATATTCTAATGACAGCATACACTCCATCAGGTGGTTTTAACGTTATGTTAGGTGACTTTACCGGGCATGGACTTTCTGCTGCAATTGGCGCTATTCCTGCTGCCGAGATATTTTATCGCATGACCTGCAAAGGGTTTTCAATTGGCGATATTGCTGTAGAGCTAAACGATAAACTCAAAATAGTTTTGCCTTTAAATGTATTTTGCGCAGCGAGCCTTATTGAGGTTGATCAGGAAAGAACAACAATAAGTGTATGGAATGGCAGTAATCCTGATGTTGTTATTACAGATAATAAAGGCAATCTGATAAATAGAATCGCATCATCTCATACTGCATTAGGTATAGTGTCACCAGCTAAGTTTGATAGAAAAGTAGATATGTTTTCTCTTGATGGCGATGAGCATGTTTATATGTGTAGTGATGGGCTTTTAGATGTTCGGAATAGTGAAAGCATTAAATTTGGCATGTCTAGATATATTGATTTATTTTCTGAAGATACGGGAAATGATGTAGGGCTTAATAATATTGTTGACAGTTTATTTTCTTTTGCCGAGGGTGGAGAAATCAATGATGATATCTCGCTTATCGAAATTAAGATTGATAAAGATATTGATACTTGGCATGCAGATAATTCCAAGGGTGCAGAAAACAAACGACTAGAATCTGAGTGGGTATTGAGTCTATCATTTGATGCGGCTGCTCTCAGAGAGGTTAACCCCGTTCCTTTATTGTTAAATTTTGTTAATGGGATCAATGTAATCCATGGTCACAAAGAGCGTATTTACACGACACTCAGTGAATTTTTCACCAATTCACTTGAGCATGGATTACTCGAGTTAGAGTCGTCGTTAAAGATAGATGCGACAGGATTTCAGGAATATTTCAGTAAAAAAGAAAGTCGTCTAGCCAACTTGCAAGAAGGAAGCATTGTAATTAATTTGTCACAGAAGATGTTGGATGCTGGCTGGCATATTATTATTGAAGTTATTGATAGTGGAAAAGGTTTTGTGCATAACGATAAACTAGTATCGCTTGATGATAACGTTGGTTTTTCTGGTCGGGGAATTCCGCTGGTTAAGAAGATCTGTGAATCTGTAGAATATAACAATGCAGGTAATGCGGTGAAAGCAATATATTCGCTGAATACTCAGCTGTAATTATTACTTCGAAGAAAGTAGCAAGAATATATCTTGATTTAGATTTGGCGGTATTTCTCCTGAGTAGCACGCAGCCGATAGCCTATCAATAAGCACCTTAGCTGTTGAATGTCGGCTCTTCTCCCATGATATTAGCCAGCTGCTGAGTGTCATATTGTTTCCCCAGTTATACGTGTTCGCATATTTATTTAGAAGTTGATGCAGTTCATGTGGCGATTTTGCCGTTAGCGTTGCCGTTATTATATGTTTTCTTCTTTTTCGCAATTGTGAAAAATCACGTATCATTTTATTAGCGATAACAATTATTTTTGCTAAAATTATTATCGCTATAATAAGTAGGCTGGCTTTTAACCACGGCAATAATATTAGGCCGGTGATGGGTTTCCCTGTTGCAGTAATAATTCGACCACTCTCAACATCAAAGTATTTTAGAGTCAGTGCAGGGAAGTGATATATCCCGCTACTCGTAAATGAGATCGGCAGTCGGTGATGAATGCTTGTGTTCGAACTATTGTTTTTTTCGACATTTATTATATTCGAACTTGTTTCTCCGATGTGTATTGTGCTTTCTAATATATAGTTTTGCGGTAAATTAGGCAGAGTGCTTGGTAGAGCGGAGTCACTTGATATATTGACAGTGACAGTATGGCTTTTGTCTGGGTTATCCGAACCGGTAGTAATATTACTCTCAATAATGATTTCACCAACAGGCATTAACGGAGGTATATATGAAGGTAGTTCTCTAATATTTAGTTGAATATTACTTGGGATAAACTTGCGTTGCACCTTGCCTTTAAGTCTGTAATTAACAGCGGGGAAAGTGATGTTTTTCTTGCCAGCCACCAATGGATATATAAGCCACCCTGACGTTAGGCGATACATTCCACTACCGAGCTCTTCACGTACAGGTTCTAATTTAGATGACTCAAAGCCTTCTTCTATGAAGTCGTCGAGTTTTATATTTGCAAATTTTGAATGTGTTATTACATGCGCGGTCATAATAATCTGCTGACGTTGCCAAATCGAAGAGGAACTTATTGAGGAACTAAATTTTAATGTTTGTTTGTTCTCTTTGGCAGCAAGAATAGTAATAGGTACAGTCAAGCTCTTATGACGGCCGAGTGTTATGGGTGGGATATTGTCTTTCCCTATATTGTGAGGGTATAAGGCTATTTCTAATTCTTGTATTTTGATGTTATTTTCAGATTTATTCGAGCTTTCTATCACATAAACACCAAAATTTTCCTCGAGCCTTTCAATATTGATTGAGGCTAAGTTTTTATCAATGTTTTTTGCCGTGATGGTTATATGCAGTGGTTTGCCTATTTCCACAGTAGGATTATCCGCAATAATTCGCAAGCTGCTGTCGCTATAAGCGAAAGGGGCAATAAATAGAAGTATTAAAGAGATTAATTTTACCATGGTCGAATCCCCGGTATCTTATCCGGTTCATCGAGTGGCGCGGGGTAGCCTTCTTCCAGTTCAAAAATACGTCGCCATAACGCGGGCTGGTTATCATAAAGCTTATTTAGCTGATTATTTAATGAGGCTGTAGATAAAGCTGTACCTGTATTTTCCGTTGTTTCTGTTGTATTTGCATTCGACTTTTCTGCAAATGCGAGCCCTTTAATAATAATAAACTCTGGAATATCTAGGGAAGAGTCAGCGGCATTATGTTGGGTGTTCTTGGTGCTGGATTCACTATCATCAAGAGAGACATTGTTGTTTTCATTGAGTTCAACATTATCTGCTACAGGCGCAGTGCGTGGGCCTCGACCTGCGCGTGATGTGATAGCTAAAACTTTTTTCCGTTCTTCTACAGCAAGCAATGCTTTCTGCGTATAAGCGATATTATTCTGACTTGCCTTATGTTGAGGATGATAGAGCAGGGCACCTTGGTAGCTTGTTATTGCTGTCTTGAAATTACCAGTTTGGAAATAGCTATTACCCAAGTTATATAATGCATTTCTATATTCAATATTTGATTGAGCAAGTAATGCGGATTGTTCAAATAACCGAATAGCCCGAGGGTAGTCGGCCATTCGGTAGGTGGCAATGGCTTCACCATAACGCCCTGAAAAATTATTGATGGATGCGTATAACTGGCGCGCCTTAAGAAAGTCCTCGTCTATTATCGCCTGATAGGCTTCTTTAAGTGTATCTTTCTGGTTAGCAGATACATCAGTGCTAATAAATGAGCCTAGTAGTAAGAAAATAATAATAATCGAAGATACTTTAGCAGGAATATTTATAAGTAATTTATAAGGCGACATACTAATAATTAATAATAATATTGCCGGCAATAAAAAGTATAAGAATAATTCATTCCAATTGGTTTGTTGCGAGACATTATTAGCCGAGGAAGAATTTGAATATTTTATTTTCTCAATGAGCGTGTTGATTCCTGAATTGTTATCAACAGCGCGAGATAAATAACCACCGGTGCTGTCACTCAATTCTCGGTGAACAGAGGTTTTGGGGCGACTAATCACGGGGCGGCCTGCTATATTTAACCATCCATCTTTGAATGCGGGGATGGCTTCACCCTCATTGCTGGCGATCAACAAGGTATAAATAGTTATCTTTTTTTCATTGAATGCGGATGAAATTTTAGCGAGAGACTTATTTTCAGCATCATCTGTATCTGTGTCAGTAATATGTAGAATATACTTTTCATCACTTTGGTTAGGTGCGTTCTTATTAGTCAATTCTTTGCTAGCAAGTTCAAGGGCTAGAGAAGGTCGAGTACCTTGGCTTGGCGGCGCAAGCAGCTCTAGGTTGCGAAGGTAGAATTGCAGTGCCTCTTTGTCATGAGTGATTGGCACATAAAGATGAGGTTTTGCTGCATAAACAATCAGTCCAATACGACTGTCTTGTAGTGCGTTAACAAGGTAGTTAATTTTTTGGTGCGCCTTCCTGATGCGACTAGGGTTAATGTCAGAGGCTTGCATTGATTGTGAAATATCGAGTACCAGCATAATATTCTTGCTACTTGGTGATGATGCGCCAGAAACATCTTCGGCAATGCGTGGTCCGGCAGCAGCAATCGCGAATAAAAACCAAGCTAACCAATATGCAATATTACGGATTAATGAATAATTAATATGGTTACTATTGTGTTGCACAATGACCCATGGCTGCAATTCTGCGTGGGCATATTGATTAAGATGATTTCGCTGGAGAAGTTTTCGCAGTAAAATAATAATTATTGGTTGCAAGCCAATCAATAACAACCAAGGTGTATGCCAATCTATCATTGTCATGATAAACCTTTTTGCGTAACAGCTCGCAATTGGTACAAGCTAAGAAGCATTAATGCCAAGAGCAATGGCCACTGATGTAGGCTTTTTCGGTAGAAGCGGTCTTCAATTTTTTGTTGATTGGTTTTCTGTTTTTCAATATTAGCAATAGCAGACTGTAAGGATTGACTATCTCCAGCTAAGTAAGATTCGGCACCTGTAATGCTGGCCATTTTTTTTAATAGTTCTCGATCTGCTGGATGGTAAACGAGGCCTGTAGTGCGCTGCTCTTCTGCATCGTATGTATTTGCACCTACTGCAACGGTATAAAGTGGCAATTTTGCATCGGCCGCTATGTTTGCTGCTTGTATTGGTGTTATTGAGCCGACGGGTAATGCCGCATCAGTTAGTAACACCATAATTTGATGGCGATCTGCTTTTTTACGAATTTGCTTTACGGCAAGTGCAACAGCATCACCTGGAGCGCTACTTCTTCCTGCTATTCCTGGGCGCAGACGCAACAACATAGATTGTAATAAGTATGTGTCATTGGTTAGAGGTACTAGCACATGTGCTGTATCAGCAAAGGCAATAATGGAAACGCGATCACCTTTCAGGTTTTTAATGAAATTATTCAATGTAGAACGAATAACATTCATGCGGTCTATACGTTTATCGTTGAGTATGTAGTCTTTTAGAATCATACTGACCGAGGTGTCAACAATAAAAATAATGTCGCGTTGTCTTGGTGGATCAGGAAGTTTACTGCCAATTTGTACCGGCCCAGCTAAAGCGAGCATTAATAATGAAAGCAGTAACCAATAGAATATAGTTTTTGAATAGGAGTTAAATGATTTTTTATTTTTAGTTGGCACTAATAATTTATAAAGAGGGTGGCGTACACGCGTACTTGAGCCGGATAAGCCGTCAATTAGTGATGAGCCTGTATCTATGTTGCTATACTGGCGTATAAGCATAAATAGAATAGGTAATATGAGAATTACCCATAACCAAATAGGCTGATTTAATTCAATGTTATCAATCATGCTTGCGCCTTGAACTTACTGTCCATGACTTTGCATGAGCGATGAGCTCAAGCATTTCTGGTTGGCCGACCTCATGCAAGGTATATCTATAATTAGATAGTTGTGTAATAAATTTTTGCCAATCTTGATTTTGTGTTTCCGTGGTATCTACCTTAATAATAGAAAGTCGGTTGGTGTTGTGTGCGGCGTTCAGAATCTCGGCAAGTTTATAAGCTGCTTGCTTAGGCGTGATATTGGAAGATTTTAATCTCTTACCTAAAAGTAAAATAAGAATTTTATATTTAAAACCAGAACGATGTAGTTTAAATAAAACCACCACAACAGCTAAACTAATCGTGGCAGCGGCAATAAATACGGAGCTGTAGTTAATCGATTCAGGCGGAATAACGGGTCCGATGATATCGAGGAGTTGATTGGTTGTTGTGTTAGTGGCATCCATGATTATGATATGAATCTTTCTATGGCATCTAGCTCAGCATCAATTTCTGTATAGCTAATATTAAATTGAGAAAAAGCAGTTCTTATTGCTTCAAAATGCACATCTGATCGTTGTTGGAATTGACCTTGAATAATATTTTCATGGTCGCCAAGATAAATGTCTTCGTTTGCTTCTGGGTTAACAATGTTGATACCCGTATTGGCCGGTAATTTTCGCTCCAATTTATCATGTACATTAATCGCATGCACTTGGTGTTCTTCTGAGAGCTGCAACAACACAGGATGAGTGGTGCTGGTTAAATCATGAAAGTCACTAATAAGATAAATAACTGAGCCACGTACTAGCATGTTTAAAAGTAAACGAAGAGTGTGGTCGAGTGAGAGTTCATTCGCTTCATCGTTAATTGGTGGGCATGGTGAATTGGTTTGGCTAAGAAGCGCATAGATACCGGCTTCACCATTGGTTTCAGGTACCCATTCCGTTGTTTCATTTAATACCACGCCACCAATAGGCGCATTTTGTTGTTTCGCTCGAAAGGCCAGATAGGTTGAAATACGAGCAGCTTGGGTAACCTTTAGTCGGGTTCTACTACCAAAGCGCATAGATTGACGACGATCAACGAGAATAAAAACAGAAGGTCGGCGTTCTTCTCGGAACACCTTCATATAAAATTCATTACTACGTGCTGATAAACGCCAATTCATGAAGCGCATTTCATCGCCGCTTTGATAAGGGCGGCTTTCTTCATAATCAAGACCATAACCACGATAGACTGAACGCATGTCACCGTACTGACGATGCTCCACTTCATGGTAATGCGGCATTTTATCCGCGGGTATTTCTGCAAGGTGGCGAAGTTTTTCGATACTGATTTTATCGAGCAGTGGCGTATTGATAGCGGCACTTGGTAAATGCAGCACCGTATTGACGAACTTATGGAGTGTGTTGAACAACAATCACATCCTCCCTTTAAGGTACAGGGATGTGTTCCAATATGCGGTTGATAATATCATCCTTGCTTACATTGGCGGCACGCGCGGCATAACCAGGAATAATACGGTGGCGTAATACATCAGGTGCTATCTCGATGATGTCATCAGGTATGACATGATCTCGTTTTGCAAGATAGGCCAGCGCAGATGAAGAACGTAACAATGCGATAGAGGCACGAGGAGATGCACCGGCAATAAGATAATCTTTCCATTCAGGATCGATAGTTTCTAATTTACGTGTCGCGGCAACGATGTCAATAATATAACGTTCAAGTTTGTCATCGATATAAATTTCAGCCGCTTCTCTGCGTGCGCTAAGAACAGTTTCAGGTTTAATGGGACTCGTATCTGATGGTTTATCTTCACCAAAGTGCTGTTGTTGATCTCGCTGTAAAATAGTGAGTTCTTCTTCGGCAGTTGGATAGTCCAATGTCACATGGAGTAAGAAACGATCTAGTTGAGCTTCAGGTAGAGGATAAGTACCGGCTTGCTCAAGTGGATTTTGAGTCGCCATAACAATAAATAAATCAGATAAAGCATGCGTTTCACCACCAATGGTAACTTGATGTTCTTGCATGGCTTCAAGTAATGCGGATTGCACTTTAGGTGGCGCACGATTAATTTCATCGGCAAGAATTATTTCATGAAAGATTGGACCTTTGATAAATCGAAACGAACCTTGCTTAGGATCAAAAACCTCGGTGCCCGTTAAATCACCTGGCATTAAATCAGGTGTAAATTGAATACGCTGAAACTCGGCATGCACGCCACTTGCTAAAGCATTGACGGCAGTGGTTTTAGCAAGCCCTGGCGCGCCTTCAAGCAATATATGACCACCGGTTAATAGACCGACCATGAGTCTATCCAGTAATTTGGATTGTCCAACAATTGTATTTTGCATATGTTGACGAAGTGAGAGGAATTTATTTTGGATACTCAATGTGTATTCCTTGTTCATTTTTATTTCTGCTAACAATCGTAATTGTAAGGGTATAGATTATGGCCGTTAATAGATAAGAATATTATTCTTCAATATAGGCATAATTCTAGCAGAATTATCTATAAATCGTTATGAAATAATGGGATATTTTAGAGTAGTGCATTCAAGTCGTATGAGTCGACCCACTTGTATAATTCATCTTTGGGTAGTGGCCTAGCAATGTAGAAGCCTTGAGCAGAATCACATTTTAGTTGTTGTAGTCGCAACAACGTTTCAGAGTCTTCAACGCCTTCAGCAATGACTAACATGCCTAAGTTGTGTGCTAGTTCAATGGTTGAACGGACAATAATAAGATCGTTAGGATCTTTCAGCATATCGATAACGAATGACTTATCGATTTTCAATGTGTTGACTGGTAGTAACTTGAGGTAGGCAAGTGATGAGAATCCGGTGCCATAGTCATCAATCTCAAGACTAATACCCCTTTCATCAAGTTGTTCTAGAACTTCACGTGCCCGAGTGGGATCTTTCATTACCGCACTTTCAGTTATTTCAAAGCTTAATGCTTCGGGAAGTAATTTATTTTTTTCAATAACACTCTCAATTAAATGAGGTAGCTTAGGATCTTGTAAATTCCATGCAGAAAGGTTTATTGATACACCAAGGTCGATTTTATTCTTTTGCCATTGAGCACAGTCACAGATTGCTTGTTCTATTACCCAAGTAGTGAGGTTTCCAATTAAGCCAGATTGCTCAGCCATTCGAATAATAAATTCTGGTGAGATGAATCCTTGTTGGGGATGATGCCAACGTAAGAGTGCTTCAACACTAACAATTTTTTTGTTAAACAGATCAATCTTAGGTTGGTAATACAGTTTCAGTTGCCCAGTTTGATTATTTAACTCTTCACGAAAATCACCTAGTAGAGAAAGATTGTCAACACTCATCTTGTCCATTTTGGAATTGAACAGGGCATTATCTAAATTATTTTGTTTTGCCGAATACATGGCTATATCGGCATATCTAACCAAGGTGTCAGAGTCGAGACCGTCTTCTGGATACATTGAGATGCCGATACTTGCACCAATGTATAGGTTCTGATTATCGATAACTAATACTTCATTGATGGCAGCAGATATTTTTTTAGAAAATTGTGTGGCTTGTGCGGCTTCAGTGTCTGAAATAATTAATGCAAATTCATCTCCACCTAAACGCGCGACCGTATCTGATTTTCTCAGGCAGCGTCGAAGCCGAGTGCTAATCTCATTTAGTACACGGTCGCCAACTTGATGACCAAGTGTGTCATTAATTTCTTTGAAACGATCTAGATCAATTAGCATGAATGCCAGCGAGCTGTCGTTTCTATCTGAATACTGTATGGCATGTTCAAGTCTATCTTGCAATAAAGCACGGTTTGGCAAGCCAGTTAAGTTATCGTGTAAAGCTTGGTGTTCTAGAGCGTGTTGCCGCTGCTCAATAATTTCTCGCATTCGATTGTATGCGGAAACAAGGTTATAGATTTCTCTACTGCCACGGCGGGGCAAAATAAATTCTTCGCCATGACTTTCTTTACTGAAAGAATCTGAGATGCGAGCAATTGGTCGGAGGACGAGTCTATTTAAAATGATATAAATAGTAATAACAAAAGCAAGCGCTAAAGCTGATAAGACAAATAGTTCTATATTTACTTTATAGGCGGCATCTTTAACGGCTGCTGAGTTTCTTGTTGACCAGTCAGATATACCTGTATCTAACTTCTCAAGTACATTGATGGCCTGATTATAAATAGGACGGATGTTGGTTGAGGTAAAGTGAATATCTGCTCGCCAAATGGTGGCGGCACGCAGGGTTTGGAAACGCTTAAAGTGAGTAATCCAGTCATCTAGGTTTTCAGCCATGACTTCTAATGCTTGTTCTACATCAAGATCATAGTCATCATTATTTGAAGCATTAATTAAGGTCGTAATTTTTTTGCTAATTTGCTTATGAATAAGAGTGACATCTTGTTCTTGTTCAATTTGGTCAATTTTGTTCAGGCCTGCAAAACGTAGTAACACGGCACGAAAATTTAATATCATTATTCGCCAAGCATCACGTATTGAGGTTAAATCATTTAGGAATGCAAACTTCTTATTATCGAGTTCTTCTAAGTTTCCCATGTCATGCAAGATAAGTTCAACTGATGAGGTGAATAGCACATTACTGTTGAGCATATCTCTATTCATAATTGTTAGAACAGGATATATCCATTGTGGATCTTGGCGTAATACAAGTAATTCAAGAATGTTTTGGTTCATCAGTTCGGTATGTGAACTCAGCTCGTTAATAAGAGGTGATAAGCCTGTTTCTTCTAGGTTAGGTATGGAGCTCAACTTTTTTAATTTCCGAAGCGCATCGGCAAGATATTCTTTTATGTCAGCATTCCTTTCATCTGTCGGGCTGAGTAAAAGTTCATCCAGTAAGGTATTGGCTGTGGCAACGTCGCGTCGAATACTAAAGACAAGGTTGGAAACTGTTTCTTGTAGTTGTAAGGCCTTTGTATTTTGAGCAGTTACATCAAGAACATGTAAGCTCGAAAAAATAGTGACTGTAATAATCACCAGTGAAAAGAATGCTGAGATCAGTAAATAACTTCGGCGTAAGCCATGGCGGTATGATTCTGGAGGAGCATTTTTATTCATGATCTTTTACACGCACAGAGTGAGGGGTATTAGTTAATAAGCAGAGTGCATTAATCACACAGTGGGGTTTATTATTAATGCTAATCATTACAGTGAGTTATCTTTTCCCTTCGTCTTGCGATAATAAACCTGTGCGGTAAAATATAGCCCAAATTAAACGCTTTGCTATCAAATTTTCATAATTTCAGTATAGCATGTGATTAATTGTAAGCTGGTGAAATTAAAGAGGATAAATGGATGGATTTTACTGATTGGATAATGGCGAATGAGAAGCCCCTACGTTCGGGTATCTTTTTCGGCATGCTGATTATTATGGGTATTTGGGAGGTCTTTGCGCCACGCCGTCAACGAGTTTTAACACGCCTATTACGTTGGACAAATAATTTCGTTTTGCTTGCCGTGAATATTGCCGTTGCTCGCTGGTTATTTCCTCTTGCGGCAGTAGGTGTTGCTAGTTTTGTTGCGAATAACGAGTGGGGAATCATGAATGTCTATGAAGTCCCATTTACTTTGGCGATTGTTCTGTCTGTGATTGCCTTGGATTTTGTGATCTACCTGCAGCATGTGTTGGTGCATGCCGTGCCCATATTGTGGCGTTTGCACCGTGTGCATCATGCCGATCCTGATATTGACGTAACGACAGGCTTACGTTTTCATCCGATTGAAATTGTTTTGTCATTGTTGATTAAGTTCGCTGCGATTGTTGTATTGGGTGCGCCCGTGATTGCAGTGGTGATCTTTGAAATACTATTGAATGCTGGCGCAATGTTTAACCATGCCAATGTACGTTTGCCTCTTGGTATAGATAAGTTATTGCGTTGGGTGATTGTTACACCCGATATGCATCGTATTCATCATTCAGTTGAAGATGATGAAGCGAACAGTAATTTTGGTTTTAACCTAACATGGTGGGATCGTTTGTTTGGAACTTATACGCTTGAACCACGACATGGTCACGATGGAATGAAGATAGGCATTCATTATTATAATGATCCGAAACAAGTCTCATGGCTGCATGGAATTTTAAGTTTGCCGTTTAGAAAGAAAATAGCCGGTTATACGATTAATCGACGTGACTGGAAGGGTGAAGATGAAAGCTAAATTAATTCGTGGCTTGGTTTTTGCCGTTATTCTTGCCGGTATTGTGCTCGGGTATTTATATCGTGATTTACTGAATGTTGATGCGCTTGAATCATGGGTGGCTGATGCAGGCGTAGCGGGTCCATTCATTTTTATGTTGTTGTATATCATCGGAACGGTATTGTTCTTTCCTGGGGCGGTACTAACGTTGGCTGGTGGCGCAATCTTTGGTCCGGTGTGGGGAACCTTATATAACCTAACCGGTGCGACTATCGGTGCGGGCATTGCCTTCTTATTAGCGCGCTATCTCGCTTCTGACTGGGTTGAAAAGAAAGCTGGTGGACGTATTGCGCAGCTTAAGAATGGAGTAGAAGAAGAAGGTTGGCGTTTTGTTGCCTTTGTTCGCCTTGTGCCTTTATTTCCTTTTAATGTATTAAATTTTGCTTTAGGTTTAACAAAAATAAAGTTCTCACATTACCTTATCACCTCATACATCGGTATGTTCCCAGGAGCAGTTGCATACACCTACCTCGGTTATGCGGGGCGCGAAGCGGCAGTCGGTGGTGATGGATTGATTCAAAAAGGATTATTGGCATTGGCCTTAATTGCGGTGAGTTTGTTCATTCCACGAATCATCAAACGTATGCGAACCAAGTCAGAAGAGACAGAAGCCAAATAAATCACTGAAAAGGCGGCAAAAGTCGCCTTTTCAGGCCGCTCGCTGGTAGAATAGCGGCCTTTGAACTCTGGATTTGCACAATAATGACCGTTCGTACCCGTTTTGCCCCCAGTCCGACTGGCTACCTCCATGTAGGTGGCGCACGTACCGCACTTTTCTCTTGGCTATATGCTCGTAAGCATGGTGGTCAATTTGTACTGCGTATCGAAGATACCGATCTTGAGCGTTCTACCGCAGAATCAGTTAATGCCATTCTTGAAGGCATGACGTGGATGGGCCTTGATTATGATGAAGGCCCCATTTTCCAAACGGATCGTTTTGAACGGTATAACGAAATTATTCAGCAATTGTTAGACGATGGTCATGCTTATAAATGTTATTGCAGCAAGGATCGTCTTGATGAGCTGCGTGAAACACAAATGGCAAACAAGGTTAAGCCTCGGTATGACGGCCACTGTTTAAAAAACAAAGCCGAAGATGCTGATGCGCCTCATGTAATTCGTTTTCGTAATCCTGTTGGTGGCGATGTCGTTGTTAATGATCTTATTCGCGGCAAAATTGCATTCAGTAATGATGAACTTGATGATTTAATTATTCGCCGTACGGATGGCAGCCCAACGTATAACCTAACCGTTGTCGTTGATGATATGGACATGAATATCACCCATGTTATCCGTGGTGATGACCATCTTAATAATGCACCGCGACAAGTTAATATTTTAAAAGCATTAGCTGCAGAGCCACCAATCTATGCACATGTACCAATGATTTTGGGTGATGATGGCTCACGTCTATCTAAACGCCATGGTGCAGTGAGTGTTATGCAGTATCGTGAAGAAGGTTTTTTACCTGAGGCGTTATTAAATTATTTGGTTCGTCTAGGTTGGTCGAATGGTGATCAAGAGATTTTCAGCATTGATGAAATGACTTCTTTATTTGATATTGATGATGTAAATAAAGCACCATCAAGTTTTAATACTGAAAAGCTAGAATGGTTGAATCAACATTATATTAAAGAAGCTGATCCTGAGCATATTGCAAACTTATTGGCACCGCATCTTGGCAAGTTAGGCATTGACCCAACACAAGGGCCAGATTTAATTAAAGTTGTAGAAGCTCAACAAGAGCGTGCTAATACGTTAGTTGAAATGGCGGATATCAGCACTTTCTTTTACGAAGATTATAAAGAGTTTGACGAGAAAGCGGCAAAGAAAAATTTGCGCCCCGTTGCAGCAGAGGCAATGAAAAAGATCCGCGAAGCCTTGGCTGGAATTGAGACATGGAGTGAGGACGCAATTCACTCAGCAATTGATGACGTGGCCGCAGCACTTGAAGTTAAAATGGGTAAGGTTGCACAACCTTTGCGTGTTGCTGTAGTTGGGCGAGCAGCATCGCCAGGTATTGATATAACATTGTTTTTAGTTGGACAAGAAGCATGTTTGCGACGCATTGATCGCGCATTGGCTTATATCGAAGTGCGTGCTAACGAAACAGCAAGCTAGTAATAGAATAAGGTATTAAGTATGAGCAGTGAAGAAAAGCCACGTAGTAATTTTATTCGTCAAGTTATTGATGAAGATATTGCGAGCAATAAACATAATGGCGTGGTCATAACGCGTTTCCCACCTGAGCCTAACGGTTATTTACATATTGGCCATGCCAAATCGATTTGTTTAAATTTTGGTATCGCGCAGGATTACAAAGGCAGCTGTAACCTACGTTTTGATGATACCAATCCGCATAAAGAAAATATTGAGTTTGTTGAATCCATTCAGCAAGACGTGAAATGGCTTGGTTTTGATTGGGGTGGACAAGCATTATTTTCGTCCGACTATTTTGAGAAGTTGCATGACTATGCAGTTGAATTAATAAAAGCTGGCAAGGCCTATGTTTGTGATTTGAATGCAGAACAAGTGCGCGAGTATCGAGGCAACTTAACGACGCCAGGAAAAGACAGCCCAGGTCGTTCTAATAGCGTTGAAGAAAATCTGGACTTGTTTGCACGTATGCGTGCTGCTGAATTTGAAGATGGCAAGTATGTGCTACGCGCCAAGATCGATATGGCCGCGCCTAATATGAATATGCGTGATCCAACCTTGTATCGGATTCGTCATGGTGTGATTCATCATCAAACGGGTGAAGAGTGGTGTATATACCCGATGTATGATTTTACGCATCCAATTTCAGATGCGATTGAAGGTATTACTCATTCTTTGTGTACATTGGAATTTGAAGACCATCGTCCACTTTATGATTGGTTGCTAGATAATATTTCAATTGATTGCCATCCGCAGCAAATTGAATTCTCGCGATTGAATCTTGAATACACAGTAATGAGTAAACGTAAGCTGACTTTACTTGTTGATGAAGGTTTGGTTGAAGGCTGGAGTGATCCACGTATGCCAACCATTGCCGGATTACGTCGTCGTGGTTTTACACCGGCTTCAATTCGTGATTTTTGTGAACGCATTGGTATTACCAAATCTGACAACACGGTTGAGATGGGCGTTTTAGAAAGTTGTATTCGTGATGATTTGAATACCACGGCAATGCGTCGCATGGCAGTATTGAATCCATTAAAAGTGATTATTGAAAATTATCCAGAAGGGCAGGTTGAAGAGCTAGAAGCTGCGAATCATCCACAAGATGAGTCTTTTGGTACACGTAAGATTCCATTTGGTCGCGAGATCTACATTGATCGTGATGACTTTATGGAAGTGAAACCCAATAAAAAGTTCAAACGTTTAGTCACAGACGGTGAAGTGCGCCTACGTAATGGTTATGTGATCCGTTGTGATGAAGCGATTAAAGATGCGCAAGGCAAAATTACTGAGCTACGTTGTAGTTATGACCCCGCAACGCTTGGTGTGAACCCAGAAGGCCGCAAGGTTAAAGGTGTGATTCACTGGGTATCGGCTGAACATGCGGTAGAGGCCGAAGTGCGTCTTTATGATCGTTTATTCAGCCAAGCGAACCCTGATGCCGATAAGGATGGAGATTTTCGTGAGCATCTTAACGATGAATCTTTGCATATATTGTTAGGCTGTCAGTTAGAGCGGGCAGTAGGCGAGGCGGAGGCGGGCGAACGCTTCCAGTTTGAGCGTGAGGGCTATTTCTGCAAGGATGAAGCGCAAACAGCAGATGGAAAGCCCATTTTTAACCGTACCGTCACCTTACGTGATAATTGGGCAAAAATTGAGCAACAAAACAAAGGTTGAGTTGGCTTAAGAGCCTTCAAACCGAGTGCTGTGGCCATCTTTTACGATAGCCGTTGACAGAATGGGCTTACTGCATTAAAGTGCGCGCTCTGTTTTCTCGGGGCTATAGCTCAGCTGGGAGAGCGCTTGCATGGCATGCAAGAGGTCGGCGGTTCGATCCCGCCTAGCTCCACCAGTTTTGAAAACAGTAAACTTATGTCCCGTTCATCTAGAGGCCTAGGATATCGCCCTTTCACGGCGAGTACAGGGGTTCGACTCCCCTACGGGACGCCATATAAAATAAAGGGCTAGCTTAATTGCTAGCCCTTTTTTTATGGAACGAATTCGCGAGTCGAACCGGTTGAGAGGGTCGACAATGCACATGGATGTGCAGGTGCCGTGAAGTGCACGGACGCACGTGAACGGCCTCCCCTACGGGACGCCATACAGTTAAAAAGCCCGCTTTTGCGGGCTTTTTCTGTTTTTATCCCTTCTTTTTTCTGAAAAATAACTAACGCATTGTTATTTATGGTGTTATGCATCAGGTTATTCACTGATGTACCTAATGTTTTGCCTTATTTAGCCGATAACAATCTTATGAGGGGTCTCGTATTTACGGGATTTGATAACACTGGATAACATTCAAGGCGAAACCATGAAAAGACCTAAGATGACACTGAAAACGACATTGGTGACTTCAGCATTGGCAACGCTTACGTTGGTAGCATTGATGCTGATTAGCAGTAATGCAGCAATGTCGAATTTGATGCAAATTGCTGTTGATTCTGGTTTGAAAGATAACAGCGAATTACAGTTGGTCGCCAGTTCTGCATGGACTGTATTACTTGTTTTCGCTTTTGTGATTTTTATTCTTATTGCGGGCATCGTTTTTTACATAAGTAAAAACTTTGCACAACCAATTCATAATCTGTCTACATTAATGAAACAAGTATGTATGCAACGAGATTTAAGTTTGCGTGCAGAAGAGAAAGGCAGTCAAGAAGTTGTTCAAATAGCAATTGTCTTTAATAAAATGTTATCTGAATTCGAAACACTGATAAACGGTGTACAAGGCTCGGTTGGATTATTGAAAGAAGCAACACAGGGACTATCATCCGTAACAGAAAAAAGCCATGAAGACATGTCAATGCAGCAATCAGAAAGTCAGCAGCTTGCTACGGCAATGAATCAAATGGCAGCAACAGCACAAGAAGTCGCTAAGAATGCTGCTGATGCGGCTTCAGCAGTGCATGATGCTGAAAGTTCAGCTCAAGAGAGTGCAGAGATTGCCGTTGCGGCAATGTGTGCAATGGATAACCTAGTAATGGAAGTGGATAGTGCGGCCACTGTGATTACTAAGCTCAAGGAAGACAGTAGCAGTATTGGTATGGTGCTTGATGTAATTAAAGGTATTGCAGAACAAACAAATTTACTTGCACTCAATGCGGCGATTGAAGCAGCACGTGCAGGTGAGCAGGGACGTGGTTTCGCTGTTGTAGCAGATGAAGTGCGAACACTGGCAAGTCGTACTCAAGAATCAACCAATGAAATTCAGTTGATGATTGAAAAGCTTCAAACAGGCACACATGATGCGGTTGAGGTTATGATGCATGCAAAAGAACTAGGTGAAGGTGGTTCTGCTCAAACAGAAGCAACAGCTGAAGCATTGGCCGAAATTTCGGGGTCAGTTAAATCAATTAGTGATATGACAACGCAAATTGCAAGTGCTGCAGAAGAGCAGACAGCCACAGCTGAAGATATGAGTCGAAATATTGTTAATATTATGGAAGCTTCTGAATCAACGGTAGAAGGTTCAAGGCAAACATCAGAAACAACCGAGCATCTCAAGTCACTTTCTGAGCAACTACATGGTGTCTTAGAGGATTTTTCTGCGCAAAAATAAATTTAACGCGGCAAGTTAATACTAACGACAACACCACTGTTGTCGGCAAGGTTCTTCATGGTTGCTGTGCCATGATGAAATTCAGAAATTAATCTAACAATAAACAAACCAAGACCAAGATGATTATTGGATTTGGCGCCTTCTCGTAATGACACCATTGAATCAAATAACTGTCCTTGCATGGTGTCGGGTAAAGTTGGGCCGGTGTTTTTAACATCAATATTTATATTGCTATCAGTGTGCGTCAATTCTATTTCAATCGCTTTCCCTTCAGCGCTAAAGTCTTTGGCATTGCTAATTAATTTATCGAGCAACTGGGCGATTCTATCGGGGTAGCCTGACAGTAAGGTTTTATCTCGATCAGTGGTGAAAATAAACTCTTGCGTTGGGTAAGCTAATTTATATCCTTCCACACAACCGGCAATGAGAGCGGCAATATTAAATTCTTCTCGTTCGGATGATTGTAGTGCTTGTTCGAGTCTGGTCGCTTCGTTAATACTGGTTAATATATTACTTAATCTATTTAGGCCTTCACTTGCTCTGTGTGTATACGTTTTTGCACTATCGGGTAGATCTTCAAGTTCAAGATTATCGAGAGATGATTTAACTACGGCCAGTGGTGTACGGAGTTCATGAGAAAGTTTGCTGGCCATGGTTTCAAGGTAGCGAGTGTATTCGTGTAAACGCGACATCATATCGGCAAAGCTGCGTGATAGATCGCCTAATTCATCGTTAGAATTCGAGGCGATAATTTCGCCTTGTACACGACCATCGGGGCTGATGGCGGATTCGGTTTGTTGATGTAATTGTCGAATTCGATTGGAGAGGCGTGTTGCAAAGATAATAAGAAATAGAGTCGCCGCGAGAAATACAAACAAGGTTAAATTCAGCAGGTTTTTAATCGCATTATTTTGTAGGCTTTGAATGTCATTATTGGTTTGTTCTACAACGACAGCACCAATTACCTCACCATCATCCCAGACGGGATGGCTGGCGGAAAGAATGACAGCTTGTTCATCAATCGTACGACGCCAGTTGATGGCTGGTTGACCTTTTAATGCGGAGATAACATCATCACCATTTAAACGAGAAACACCATCAAGCTTGTCATTAAACTGTTGCTTAGGTTGTTTTAATAACAGCCGATAAACAGGATCTAAAATAGATGAAATGAATCCAGGTGCTTCATCCTGATTTTGTTTATTTGTACTGGTATTGGTTAGTGAACCAGCCAAGGCCAACACATGCCGGTTTCGATTAATAACCCAAATTCTTGAATTGCCGCGATTAAGACCTTGTAGAATATTTTCTATATCAGGCGATGGCGTTAATATACTACCGAGTTCTTTACTCGAAGGTGATCCCGAGGTGCTGAGTAGGTAACGGGTATCTCGATTATTGGCATCCTCGATATCGGCAATAGTAAAACTAATTTTATTACCTAACATTGATTGCGGTATACGTAATTCGAGATTATAACCTTCAGCCGTTTCTTGCCATTCACCTTTGATACGTACTTCTGGGCGTATCGGTCTAAAATCATTAGGGTCATCCGGAAGCAGGTGTGCGTTAACCCAGCCCGGTGCTTGGGTGCTAAGAATGTAACGACGTGTATTGCCCCGTGGATCTTGTAATGTAATTAATAGGTGATCACTTTGGTCAAGCCGTAGGCTATTAGGATTTCGGTAAACGAGTTTGTCATCTTTAACGATTAACAGTGTGTAAAAATAGCGACGGTACTTGCCAAATAAATGCTGAAAAGAAAGTGAGGCTTCATCATAAGGGGTATTGCCTTGGATAAGAGCTGTGCCTGCATAATTGCGTGCGTGCTCAAGGTGGTCACTCCAATCCTCACTATAACCATCAAGCTGAATGGCTTGTTTTAATTTCCGTGCATAAATATTACGTTGGTCATCTAGGCTATAAGAAATGTCGGCAGTGGGCTCAAATAATTTTCGTCGACTATGCATAACCATTGCAACAGTCTGCGCCCGATCGGCAAGGGTGATTTGTTTGCTTTGCTTGAGAAAGGTTTCCATCTCTTGCACGTATTCGTAACCTGCCCAAGGGATCACCAATAGCGCAAGTGAAACTAATAGTAGTTTGCCGCGTAATTTAAGATAGGGAGTGGATGAGCTAGACATCTTGCCAGCGGTAACCCATACCATAGACTGTTTCAATGGCGGTGAATTCGGCATCGAGCTGTGTAAATTTTTTACGAATACGTTTGATGTGTGAAGTAATGGTGCTGTCGTCAACAACGACGTTGGCTTCATTCATTAGTGTGTCGCGATCTTTTACATGCCCTGGGAATTTTGCCAAGGCATGAATAATCCATAATTCAGTTAGCGTTAGGTCTATGGCCTGACTATCCCATTCCACACGCATGCGTTGCATATCAATGACAAGTTTATTGCGACGTAAAATATCTTCGGTATCTGGTGGCGTGCGAAGAGCCTCAACGCGTCGAAATAATGCGGCAACGCGTGCCGTAAGATGGGTGAGACTAATATCTTTTGTTAAATAGTCATCCGCACCAAGGCGTAGACCAGAAACCGTATCAAAATCACTCTCGCGTGCGGTGAGAAAGATAATCGGTAGGCTTTTTGAGATACTTCTTAATTCACGACAAAGCTCAAAACCACCTTCAACATCATCACCAAGGCCAATATCGAGAATAGCGAGATCCGGCAAGCGATGTTTGAACGCAGATAAGGCACTTGGCCTGTCAGCATAAGTCTGTACCTCATATCCCTGACGGCGCAGTACATCTGCGTAGTTATCACGAATGGCGGGTTCATCTTCAACAATGGCAATACGGCGGCTCATAGCGAAATTTACTGGTTATTTTTTTTCGTATTCATGAGAAACACCTTACCTGATCGTGCTTGTGAGGTCATGTAACCAAGGCACATTGCCATATTTCTGCCACATTTGATCACGATATTGCCTTTTTTGCAGCACAACAATGCCATGAAATAATTCTTAAATAACTCCTGACAAAGAATCCCGGCGCAGTGATGGAATAGTTCGTCTGCCTCCCACGGATGGGGTCGCTGGACCAATAGTAAACTAGGAGAGTAATAAAATGAAAAACATGACTATGGCATTAAGTATTTGTATCGCATTGGCTAGCACATCAGTACAGGCCACAGATATTTATGGTGAGGATGACTCATTTGAAGAAATAACATTAAACGAAGCGGGGGGCTTAGGTCTTGGTGCTGTGGTTGGTGCGGTCTTAGGTGGTCCGATTGGTGCGATTGCCGGTGGTGTGATGGGTGGCATGACGGCCTCAGCCTCGGATACAGAAGAAGAGTTGGCATTAATGTATAGCAAGTTAGAACAGTCAGAGCACAAACTGAATAAGTTAAAAAAGGTTAACCACCAGTTAGCTCGTCAGGCTGTTATGCAGCGTACAGCACTTTCTAAGAAAACATCTGCGTCATTTGATTTTTCTAGCTTAGATACTGGATTCAGTATGGCAGTGCAATTTAGACGTGATAGCCATTTATTAGAGCCTGCGTTTATTAAGCAGTTAAGCGATATTGCAAAATCATTTTCTGGTGTTGAAAAACTGCATATTCATTTAAGTGGACATGCCGATAGAGAAGGCGGTGATGCATATAATCAGTTGTTATCCGAGCAACGTGTTAAGTCTGTTGCAAAAGCATTATGTCGAGCTGGTTGGCCGAAGCAACGTATGCATATAACAGCACATGGTGAGAGCCGCCCATTAAGTAGTGAAAAAGATAAACAAGGCTATGCCTTTGACCGTCGAGTGGGATTATTGTTATCAACCGCCGGAGTGGGTATATGAGAGTCTTATATGCCATCTCACAAGAAATACTCAACTGTGATCCGACGTGTGTCACACATCATTTATTAGCCGGTTGTTTTAATAATAGTGGCGGTAAAAATCATTGTCGTATTAAAAAGGATGTGGATGCGCTGAAGTTTAGGAGGAAGTGTAAGCGGTGTAAGGGGAGTTAGGCTGAATATTAGAACTCTAATGGAACTATTATCATATGGTAACGATCTTAGATTTATTTGAGAAGGCTAATGTTTCTGTGCTGCAAATAAACTTCTTAGGCTGCTAGTTTCAGCACTTACAGAATCCCTTCGGGCTTCATTGTAAGTATCCTACTCCATTTCCAATGTCGTCAGGCTAAAAAAAGTCGCTGCGGAATATTCCGTAGCGACCAAAGGTACCACCACGATACCACTACTTGAGGAGTAGAAGGTTACTGGTTACTTGCCAGTTGACTATGTTTGGCAGCTAAGCGGTTATTCTTTGCTGTCAATTTATTAATTAGGTTATCAAGACCATTGCGACGTATTTCACTAGAGAAACTACGACGGTAATTATTTACTAAGCTAATACCATCAATGCTGATGTCATAAACCTTCCAGCCTTGTTGTGTTTGATGCATACGATAAGCAACAGGGATGCCGGGGCCTGTGTTACGTTCGATAATAGTTTTCACAGTGACATCAGTTGCATCTTCACTGGCGCGTAAAGGTAAGTAACGAATGCTTTCATCTGTGTATTCAGATAATGCGGTTGCATAAGTACGCAAGATCAAACTTCTAAATTGTGCAGGGAATAGCTGTTTTTGCTCAGCAGTAGCTCGACGCCAATGCTTACCAAGCACCCATGAGGACATGCGTTGAAAATCAACATGCGGCATGATTATTGTGTTCGCTAATTCATGTATGCGGGCAGGGTGTTGAGTAATAATGTCTTGTTCTTGTTTAAGCGCGGCGAGCATTCTACTGGTTGTTTCGCTGATTATCTGATCAGCTGCTTGCTTCTCATTGGCCGTGGCCATGCTGGCAAAAGCAAGCATGATCACCGCTGCAGTTAAAACCAAGAACATTGAAATTCGTTGAGCTTTGTTACGACTGTGATTGGGCATGTGCTTTGTTTGTGTTGTGTTCATGGTCTTGTCCTCTTTCATGGTGGTTGAGGCTAGTATCCCGATTAGAGCCTGAACCCGCGATGAACAGATGCACCTTCAGAAGGTGAAAATGTCACATGGGTTTAGGTCAAAAAACACACAAAATGGAAAGAACTTCTAGATTAAAGTCATATAAACAATGACTTATAGCTTAAAAACGACCTGCGGCGAGTAAGCGAGTGCGCCAGTACGGGTTATTTAGCCGGCTAATACGTACATGCTTGCCTGACGATGGTGCATGAATCATTTCACCTCTGCCGAGATACAGTGCGACGTGACCGGGACGGCGTCCTTCGGTTTCGTAAAATAGCAGGTCACCAGGACGGATCTTGCTAAGAGGTATAGCGCGGCTTGATTGATATTGTGCACGGGTAGTACGGGGAATGCGTTTACCCACTTGACCATAACTGAACTGAATCAGTCCACTGCAATCAAAACCAGTAGCAGGGCGGCTGCCACCATAGCGATAGGCAACGCCTTGTTGTTGAAGCGCAAAATTTAATACTTGCTGCGAGGAATCGGCTTGATGTCGTGGTGATGTAGCTCGAGGATTATCATTGACATAAGTCGGCTGGCTGCTGCATGCGCTAAATAGCAGTACAAGAAATAGGGGTATGTAGTGACGAAATGTTGAGAATATCATAGTAGAAAGTATAGAAGGTCTGGGTGATGATTCCAGCGAAGAATTCAGTGATTTGTTATACTTACATTAATGTTAACCAGTAACATAAAAGCCTATTCCTGTGCCTCGTAAGAAATCACGCAAACGTAAAACAACCCGTCGAAAACAAAAGCCATCGTTTTTGCGAAAATGGTTGCGTCGGTTGTTTGCACTGAGTGCCGTTTTTGCTTGTCTGTATGTTGTCTATCTTGATTACACGGTGCGCAGCCAATTTGAAGGTAAGCGTTGGTCATTGCCAGCACGTGTTTATGCTCGGCCACTTGAATTGTATTCTGGGTTACAAATAAGCGCCAATGAAGTAGTGCGTGAAATTAAGAAGATAGGCTTCCAGAAAAACTCACGACTTAATACCCCGGCAAGTTTCTGGCGCACCGGTAATGATATTCATTTAGTGACGCGCGAGTTTGAATTTTGGGATGGCGTTGAGCCAGCCAAGAAAATATCAATACGATTTGATGGTGATGAAATTACATCACTACGACAACGTGGCTCGGGTGCTGATATTGATTTAGTACGAGTAGAGCCATTATTGATTGGTGGTATTTATCCTGCTCATAAAGAAGACCGATTGTTGGTGCAATTAGAAAACACACCAGAGCTTTTGGTTAAAACATTGTTTGCAGTTGAAGATCGTGATTTCTATTCTCATTACGGTGTTGTGCCAAAAGCAATTTTACGCGCGATGTGGGCTAACCTACGTGCAGGCAAGACAGTGCAGGGTGGCAGTACCATTACGCAACAATTGGTTAAGAATTTCTTTTTAAGCACGCAACGCAGTCTTGTTCGTAAAGCTAACGAAGCGATTATGGCACTCTTGCTTGAATGGCATTATGAAAAAGAAGAAATTCTCGAAGCGTATATTAACGAAGTGTATCTGGGGCAATCAGGCCAGCGGGCAATACATGGTTTTGGTTTGGCGAGTAATTTCTACTTTGGTCGTCGATTAAACGAACTTAATCTTTCGCAGATGGCGTTGTTGGCAGGCACGATTAAAGGGCCTTCTTATTATAATCCTAGACGTCATCCGAAGCGCGCAATCAAGAGAAGGAATTTAGTTTTAAGATTAATGCATGAGCAGGGGCTTATTAATAAGCGTAGCTATCAAAGAGCAACGGAAAAATCGTTACAACTCATTCCGAAGCCGCGCTCAAGTGCAACGGAGTACCCTGCGTATTTAGATCTTGTGCGACGCCAGTTAAGGCGAGATTATCGTGATGATGATTTGCGCTCAGAAGGTTTGCAGATATTTACAAGCTTTGACCCACACATTCAATGGCAAGCCGAATCATCATTAAAGACAACGATTGCGAGTCTTGAGAAACAGCGCAAGCTGCCGGCCAAGAAATTGCAAGGTGCTGTGGTTGTTACGTCATCGGATCAAGGAGAGATATTGGCGCTGGTTGGTGGGCGTAATGTTCGACAGGGTGGCTTTAATCGTGCATTGGATGCGGTGCGGCCGATTGGTTCATTAATAAAACCGGCGGTGTATTTAGCTGCACTCGACTCACAAGAATATACCTTGGCTTCGTTGCTTGATGATAGTGCTTTAAGTATTGATATGGGTGGCAAGGAAATTTGGCGGCCAGCAAATTATGATCGTCAATATCATGGACAAGTACTACTTCGTGATGCGCTTATTCATTCCTACAATGTATCGACTGTGCGGTTAGGTCAGCAGATTGGAATGAATAGTATCGCAAGTACATTGCGCCAATTAGGCGTGCGTCGTGCAGTGCATCGCTTCCCATCGTTGCCACTTGGTACGGCGGCCTTTAGTCCGATTGAAGTGACGCAGATGTACCAGACCTTATCGGCATCAGGTTTTCGTTCGCCACTGCGTGCAATTAGGGAAGTGCTGGATGCAAAGGGTAATGCATTGCAGCGTTATCCTTTGACGGTTGAGCAAGTGTTTAGTCCTGAGTCTGTGCATCTTATTAACTCAACGCTGCAATCTGTTGTGGAAGAAGGCACGGCACGCGGCCTGAAAAATATATTGCCCGAAGAGATGATCGTGGCAGGCAAAACCGGCACCACAGATGACTTGCGAGATAGCTGGTTTGCAGGTTTTACGGGGTCACATGTAGCGGTAGTTTGGTTGGGTATGGATGATAATCGAGCAGCGAGTTTGACTGGTGCCAGTGGTGCAATGCGGGTGTGGGGGAGTATGATACGAGGTATTCGTACTCAGCCTTTAATATTAGTAGCCCCTGAGAGTATTGAAGAGCAGTGGATTGAACGCAAGACGGGTTTGCGTGGCAGTGATGAGTGTGAAGATGCCTTGGTACTACCTTTTTTGGCCGGCTCGGCACCACGTAAATATGCTGAATGTGCTGGTGGGGCATTTGCCGATACAGTTGATGGTTTATTAAACATATTTGGAACAGATGAATGATGCTGCAAGCACGATTATTCGCAATTATTGGTATTAGTTTGTTGGTCGCAGCTTGTGGTTCGCGAGGTACACTCGCGCCGGTTGAAGGTGAGGACAATCCAGCAGAGCGAATAACCGTTGCCCCTGTTCCTGCAACACGTATCGCACCACCTAAAAAGGCTCTATCTGCACCACCTCAAGCAGGTTCGGCTTTGTCCAAGCTTCGTTTAGCGGCACTATCTCAACATCGTGCTGGTAAATATACTCGTGCAGCGGCAACTCTTGAAAGGGCACTACGCATAGCGCCACGAGATGCGATGCTTTGGCAGCAACTTGCGACGGTACGCCTGCGTCAGAAAAAATGGCGATTGGCACTGAATATGGCTGCAAAATCTAATGCACTTGCAGGTGAGCAGCGTACTATACGGCAAACTAATTGGTTAATAATGGCAGAGGCTTATCGTGCACTTGGTCAGCCAGATAAAGCCAAGGAAATTATGCAGCGAAGACGTTAAGTCTCTTTACTATTTAAATAACGCTAAATCATTTGCTTTTCATGCTGTTAGCGCCATAATGTTATAAACATAATGAGCCGAATCAGGGTACAATCACCCGCATAGGTTCTATATATAAGGAAAGGGATTAGCCCCGTGTCTGTTTACGCCGTCGACAAACTAATCAATCAGGCTCGTGTTCTAGCCAGTGACTACCGCAAGACCATGGGTAAACCACTTGCTGGCATTAGTAGTGAGATTGCCGAGCATGATGCTGTCACTTTATTGAATCTTGAATTGTGTCAGCCACGAGTGAGCGGTCATGATGCGATTGGTACTGGTGAACGTGCCGGTAAGAAAGTGCAGATTAAAGCTCGAGTGATCCCGGATGGAAAATCTTCAGGACAACGTGTTGGGCAACTTAAACTAGACCAAGATTGGGATTTAGTCGTATTAGTTTTGCTCGATGAAAACTATGAGCCTATTGAGTTATACCAAGCCAGCCATGATGTGATTTCTGAAGCGATGCAAGAGTCAGAATCAAAACGCAGCAAACGTGGCGCAATGTCGGTTGCCAAGTTTAAAATTATCGGTGAACTGGCATGGAGCCGTGAAGACACTGACGCCACCGCCAGCGCCTGATTGATAATATTTCCCCATGCTTGATTCCGCAGAACAACTAGGCAGTGCTGGTGCATTAGCACGCCATATCGAAAATTTTGCACCACGTGTAGCACAACAAGAAATGGCACTCGCTGTTGAGCAGGCGATTCAAGATAATTATGTTCTCGTTACCGAAGCAGGTACAGGCACGGGTAAAACTTTCGCGTATTTAGTGCCTGCGTTAATGTCAGGTAAAAAAATTGTCATTTCTACTGGCACTAAAACTTTACAAGACCAACTTTTTCATCGTGACATTCCCACTGTTAGAGATGCATTAAATATTCCGATTGCCATTGCCTTGCTTAAAGGACGTGCAAATTATTTGTGTTTACATCGCTTAGAGTTAGCAGGTGAGAAGTCTAGATTTAAAAAATCTGATCTTCGTCTGCAATGGCAACAAGTTCGAGATTGGCAAGTACAAACAAGTAGCGGTGATATTGCCGAATGTAGTGTGTTATCAGAAGACGCGATGATTTGGTCTGCAGTAACCGCTAATGCAGATAACTGTTTGGGTCAGGATTGTCCCTCGTATAACGATTGCTATATGTTCAAGGCACGTAAACGCGCACAACAAGCCGATATTGTTGTAGTAAATCATCATTTGTTATTAGCTGACATGGCTTTACGTGATGATGGTGTCGGTGAAGTTTTACCATCTGCAAATGCTTTTATTATTGATGAAGCGCATCAACTGCCGGAAGCTGCTGCACAGTTTTTTGGTTTGCGTTTAAGTAGTCGCCAGCTTAATGAATTAGCCAATGATGCAATTGCCGAGCATTTAAAACATGCCAAAGAACATAAATCGATCAACACCGCCGCACAGGATCTACAAAAGGCAACCGCTGATCTAAGAATCGCATTAGGTAGCTCATCACAACGCGGTAGTTGGCAGGCGTTATATAAACAAGAAAAACAAGATAAATTAGAAGCGGCTCTCCAAAATTTAGCAGAAAAAATATCTGGTTTAGAAGATGCTTTAGAACCTGCTGCAGAACGTGAACGGGGTTTAGAGCATTGTTTTAAACGCGCACAAGCTTTTGGTTTGTTATTGCCGCAGCTTACAGGTGCGCCAGTAGAAGATTCAGTGCAGTGGTTTGAAACACATCGGCGTAGTTTTAGTTTTCACCTGACGCCGATGGAAGTATCGGACACATTCGACAGTCACATTAAATCAAGTCGGGCAGCATGGATATTTAGTTCAGCCACATTAGCTGTTGGCGATGGTTTTGACCATTTCTCGAATCGTATGGGTTTGGGCGAGCCGGTAACACATCGCTGGGATAGCCCATTTGATTTTGAACAACAGGCTTTGATGTATATTCCAACAGCCATGCCGGAGCCGAATTCGCGTGAGTATACGCAGGCGGTAATTGAAAAAGCCCTGCCAGTTATTGAAGCAAGCACTGGTGGTGTGTTTATTCTATTTACTAGTCATCGTGCCCTGCAAGAAGCAGAAAGAATTCTTGAGCAACGTACAAATCATCCTTTGTTTGTACAGGGGAGTATGCCGCGTAGTGAGTTGCTAAAGAAATTCCGTGAGCATGGCCAAGGTGTGTTGTTAGGTACAGCGAGTTTTTGGGAAGGCATTGATGTGCGTGGTGAAGCACTAACCTGTGTGATTATTGATAAGCTACCTTTTGCGAGCCCAGATGATCCTGTATTAAAGGCGCGTATTGATGCCATGCGTAAAGAAGGACAGAATCCGTTCATGTCGTTTCAATTACCTTCTGCGGTATTGAGTCTAAAGCAGGGCGCAGGTCGCCTGATCCGTGATAACGATGATTACGGTGTGTTAATGCTTTGTGACCCCAGACTTTATTCTAAGCCCTATGGTCGGTTGTTTTTGAAAAGCATGCCGGTGATGCCACGTTGTAGAACGATAGAAGAAGTGCAGGCCTTCTATCAACGTAATAGCAATCAATTAGAAGTGAAAGAAGCGTAGCAATGAAAATACTCGCGATTGATACTTCAACTGAAGCTTGTTCTGCTGCATTGCTAACAGATGGTGAAGTTATTCAGCGTTATCAAATCGCGCCACGTCAGCATGCGGAATTAATTTTAGGTATGTGCGATGAGTTGCTGGCAGAGTCTAATTGTAAATTAAGTGAGTTAGATGCCATTGCCTTTGGTCGAGGTCCAGGAGCATTTACAGGTGTGCGTATTGCCACAGGTGTAGTGCAAGGTATTGCTTTTGCACATGACTTGCCGGTTGTGCCGGTTTCATCATTAGCCGCAATGGCCTTTGCTGCATGGACAGAAAAAAAGACAAGCCATGCAATGACCGCAATAGATGCGCGTATGGGTGAAGTTTACTGGGCATGTTACGAGTGTAATGATGCGGGCGTGAAAGAAATTGTTGCTGAGCAGGTATGTCCTCCTGATCAGGTTGATCTGCCCACCAGTGATTCATGGGTGGGTATCGGCAGTGGTTGGGATACTTATCAACAAGAACTTAAAAGTATTGTAGGTGAAAGCATCATGGATATTGATGGTAACTGCTTTCCACAAGCACAGCACATCGCTATGTTGGCAGCATTGTCAGTAGAGAAAGGCGAAGTACTAGCCGCAGCACAGGCGATGCCGGTTTATTTGCGTGATAATGTAGCTAAGAAGAAAGCAGAACAGAAATCTTAATAAATCAATAGGGAACAGATCATGTTACGGAAGCTTATACTGATCACTACATTAGTCTTTACAATGGCGGCCAATGCCAGCGAGCCACCAGCGATCTTTACGGCTGAGAAAAAGGCTGACTTCGAGGCCACTTACCAATCCGTTTATAAATCACTTGAAGAGAATAAATTCTTTGTTGTCTTTGAACCTGATATCGGTGCGAGTGTCGCACGTTTCGGTAAGAACTGGGATAACTACAATCAAAACAAAATTGAACGTATTAAAAGCATGGTGTTTTGTAATGGTTGGTATGCTAACAAAGTCAGTAATGTTGATCCTAAATTTCTTGCCTTGTGCCCATTGCGTTTAACAATGACTCATAAGCAAGGTGTCACATCGGTATTATTTGTACGACCTGATTTTGTAGCCAAAGGTTCAAAAGCGGAAGCAGTTGCCAAAGAAATAACGCAAGGTGTGATTGAGGCCATAGAGCAGGGAATGAGGTGATGGGCAGCTTAAATTTTAGTTGATGCAACGTTAATTTAAGCGTTATATATTAATAAAGAATAGGTAGCAGAGATCAATTTTTTCTAATATAGGAACATCTCATAAGCTAAAAGGAATCGGCTTCATATTCCAGTACAGCCAATGATATATGTTTCCCTACTTGCTGCTTAAAACCAGACCAATTAACGTAGTCTTGTAATTTCGCTATTACGTTTGGTTTCATTTCAAAGTCGGTCATGCCTGCTTCATAGTTTTTACCGACTTCACGATAAATAATTTTCAAGTAATTCATAAAAGGAGTGATTATATTTTTATCTCCACTTGGGCCGTGGCCAGGTACATACATTTTTGCATTAAGATCTATAGCTAGTTGACAAGCGGTAGCATTGCCTTTAAAGGTGCCATCACCCATTCTGGGTAAACGTTTATATAAAACATTATCACCGAGAAATACCACGCTCTCTTCAATGACTTCAATCATAATATCGGTAAAGCTATGTGCTTTTTTTGGTGCGTGAATTCGAAATTGCACACCATCTATTTTTAAAATTTGTTTGTCGGTAATCGCTTTATTTGGAATAACGGCGCGGGTACCATCAGATTCACCCTCGGTTGCTTTCGACATAATCGATACCCATTGTTCAGCCTCACCTGCTTTGGCGCGCCGGATCATATCAGGGTGTGCCATGATGACTACTTGCGGGAATGCTTCTGAAAAAGCTTGATTGCCTAACCAGTGATCACCATGAATATGAGTATTTAATACATGGGTAACGGGTTTTTTCGTAACGGTTCTTATTTGCGTTAGTAACATACGTCCAACTTGCACGCTGGAGCCAGGATCAATAACGACTACTCCTGTTTTTGTAACAACAAAGCCTGGATTATTCATAAAGCCTTTATTGGTTTTATTAGGTTGTTCCAGAGGACCATGGATAACATAAGTATTGTTAGCTATTTTCTGAACTGGAAAGGGTTCGAGCTCTGTAGCAGAGATACTTGTTGAAAATAACAGCGCAGCTAACGTTAGTATGGGTACCAATTTCATGCCAGATATTTCCTCGAACTTATAATTCATCGGGTTAGTGTAAAGACGGCGCTATTATATAAGAAAAAGACTCGATTAGGTGTTTGCTTGACTAATATGAGATATAAAAAATAAAGTATAAATTATCTATTGTTATTGAATTAGTAGTGTTTCATAGCCAAAATAGGTCTAATAGGCATTAAAGAGCAGTTATGTCTAATATAAAGAAAATTTGTCACGGAACACTTTTGGGTGAAATAAACATGAACTCAGCCACAATTCAGGCAATAGTCAGCGGCTTATTACTACTCGCTACGCAGTTTGTCATGGCAGATGATGAGGTTG